>NZ_OY762269.1:600000-1200000 GCF_963665245.1 uncultured Paludibaculum sp. | reverse complement strand
CCTTCGACTACCGGATTTACAGGGCCGGCGCGCAGAGCCGTTACGTCGTCAGCGATGGCGTGTCGTCGATGGAAGGCGTGATCGCGTGGGCCATGGGCCAGGGCGCGGCGGGCCAGACGTATGTGCTGGAGCGCGGCGGAAAGCTCTATGAGAGCAGGGTAAGCTTCTACAACGACATTAAGGGGCTGGACGCGACTCTGGGGTCGCCGCCGGGGCCGCCGAAGAATCTGGAGGAGGCGTTCGGGCGCGAGATGCCGGCGCTGAGCGTGACGGAGTGCTTCCAGTGCCACGCGGCGGACGGTCCGTCGACGGGTGCGGCGCCTCCGAAAGGAACTCTGGCGTGGACAAAGGCGCTGGTGCCGGGTGTGCAGTGCGAGAACTGCCACAAGGGCGCGTGGAAGCACGCTGCGGCACGCGGCGCCGGCGACGCGAAGTCGGCTCGGCTCCCCAAGCTGAGAGAGAGCAGCACCGAGGAGTTGTCGGATGTTTGTGGAGCGTGCCACAGGACGTGGTCGCACGTCCAGTTGAATGGGCCGCGCGGCGTCGCCAATGTCCGGTTTCAACCGTATCGGATCGTCCTGAGCAAGTGCTACGACGCGTTGGACCGGCGCATCGGATGCACGGCCTGCCACGATCCGCACAACCGCCCAGAAGCGGCGGTGGTGAACTATGATGCCGCCTGCCGGAACTGCCACGGCGGCCAGACGAGCGACGGGAAGCCGGTCGCGGTCTGCAAAGTAGGCACGAAGCAGTGCGCGAGTTGCCACATGCCGAAGTACGAACTGCCCGGCTCGCACTTCCGGTTTGCCGATCACTTCATCCGTATTGCGAGGCCCAATGAAACCTATCCTGACTAACCTCATGATTCTTGCCGCGCTGGGTGGGCCGTTCGGTGCGGCGCCCGCGCGTGGTCAACAGCCGAGCCCCGCGCAGGTGATTGTACAAGGGCAGATTTCCGAGCCGGTGCTGAGTTCGGCGGCGGAAGAGGTGGTGCAGGACGTGATTGTGCGGGACAAGCGGGGGCGGCCGCTCAAGGATCTGAAGCTGGACGAAGTGAAGGTCAGCGACGATGGGGCGTCACAGAAGGTGACGGGGCTCCGGTTGGTGGACGGGCAGGAGGTGATGGAGAACGGAGTGCGGGCTCCACTGGATCCCATGAAGGCGATCCGGCTGGTGACACTGGTGTTCGAGAGGCTGGGGAATTCGGCTCGGCGGGTCGCAAAGGATGCGGCCGAGAGCCTGGTGAAGGGCGAGCAGGCGCAGAACGTCTATTTCGCCGTGGTGGCGATCGACTCGCAGTTGTTCGTGCTGCAGGAGTTCACGACGGACAAAGCGGCCTTGAAGAAGGCGATCGAGAAGGCGACGAGCGGGCAGTATGCGACGTACGCGGAGGATTCCGAGCGGATCAAGAAGAGCCTGCGGGCGGCGGCCGGCAGTGCGGACACCGCTCCGGTTCCAAAGAAGACTGCACAGGTACTGCTGGACATGCTGGAATTCAACTCCAGCTTCGGGCGGGAAGAGTCGACGCGGATGACGATCTTCTCGACGCTGTCGCTGGTGCGGGGACAGTACTCCATGCCAGGGCGCAAGAGCCTCGTGTACTTCTCGGAAGGCCTCGAAGTGCCGACGCACCTGGACGAGCCGTTTCGCAGCATCCCGAGCGTGGCGAACCGCTACAACGTGGCGATCTACACCGTGGACGCGCGAGGAGTGCAGACGTCCAGCCAGAATGCGGGCACGAAGGATCTGGCGAAGGCGGCGCGGTTAACCGGCGTTGCCACGATGTCCACTCAAACCGCGGGCGCGGAGAATGTGACGAACCCGGCGGAGTCGACAACCGCTTCCACGCCGTCGGCCGAAGGAGCTGTAACAAAGGACGAGTTGCGAGCCAGCGACCTGGCGGAGAGCAGCATGCGGATGAACGTACAACTGCCGCTGCAGACCCTGGCGGAGTCGACCGGCGCGTTTCTGATCAGCGATTCCAACGATCTGTCGAAGCCGATGCGGCAGGTGAGCGAGGAGATCTCGACCTACTACGAAGTGCAGTACCACCCGGGCATCGCCAGCTACGACGGCCGGTTCCGCAAGACGCAGGTGGAGGTGGCGCGCAAGGACACGGTGGTGCATGCGCGGGCCGGCTACTTCGCGATGGCGATGAACGTGCGCGGGCCGGTGCTGCTGCCCTATGAGTATGCCTTGGCAAAGGCGCTGGAATTGAACCCGATGCCGAAAGACGTGGAATTCCGGTCGGCGGCCATGGTCGTGCGGCCGGGCACGAGTGAAGCAAAGGGACTGGTGATTGTGGAGGTGCCCATGAGCGGCATCCACTTCAGCGAGCATCTCGACAACAGGACCTTCACCTCGCGAGTGTCGCTGCTGGTGCTGGTCAAGGATACGAAGGGCGCGGTGGTGGCCAAGGTCACCAGCGACCTGCCGCGCAACGGGCCGCTGGCAGTGCTGCCGCAGGCGCGCGCCGGTAACTATATCTATACGGAGAAGCTGGATCTGCCGCCGGGCCGCTACACGCTGGAAACGGCTGTGATGGATCACGAGGCAGGCAAGGTGGGGACGCGCAAGAGTTCCTACGTGGTGACGCCGAAGGCGCAAGGTGTGGCGATGTCGAGCCTCTATCTGGTGAGGAATTTCCAGGCCAATGCGAAGAACATGGATCCCAATGAGCCGCTGCAGTATCAGGGCGGGAAGATCACGGCGACGCTGAGCGGCCAGGTCTTCGCGGTGAAAGGCGCGCAGTTGTCCACGTTCTTCGTGGTGTATCCGGATCCGGCCATCGCCGAGAAGCCGGTGGCGCTGGTGGAGTTCAGCGTCGATGGCAAGGTGATCGCCAAGAGCGAACTGCCTCTGCCGGCGGCGGACGCGCAGGGGCGAATCCCCTACGTGTTGTCGTCACCGGCGGAGACCATGCCTCCGGCCACTTATCTGATTCACGTCACTGTGAAGCAAGGGAATTCCATGGCGGATGGAATGACGCAAGTGCAGATTGCGGCGCGATGAAACAGCGTCTCTGGGCGGTCGTGCTAATCTCGGCAGCCCTGGCGCCGTCGTTGCGCGCGCAGGCTCCGGCATTCCGGTCCGAGTCGACGGACGTGCTGGTGGACGTGGTCGTACGCGACAAGCACGGACGGCTGATTCGCGGCTTGACGCGGAGCGACCTCGTCGTGAAGGAAGACGGAGAGGAGCAGACGATCACGTCGTTCCGGGCCGTGAGCGCTAGTCCGGGGGCGGCGACTGCCCGTCCGGCCGAGGCCGAGCAGTCGCGAGTTGCAGCCGTGCGGCAGGAACGGGTGCAGGTCTCCACGCAGAAGAGACTGGTGTCGCTGGTGTACGACCGGCTGGGTCCCGATGGCCGGCGGCTGGGCAGGCAGGCGTCGCTGGACTTCCTGAAGAAGGACCTGGGGCCGAACGTCTACTACGCGGTCTTCACCATCGACCGTGGATTCAAGGTGGTGCAACCCTACACCGACGACATGGCGCGGCTAAAGAAAGCAGTTGAGGCGGCGACCAGCGGTGAACGTAGCGACTTCCAGAGCGATCTGGCAAACATGTCTCGGACAGCCAACGCGGCGGGGAATGCGGACGGAGCGGAGTCGCCCACGCCGTCGCAGGGCACCGTGGACGGCGCAGCGATGTCGGCCGCGCAGGCCGGCCAGATGGCGAAAGAGATGCTCGACTTCTCAGAGGTGCTGGAGCGAGAGGACTTGGGCCGGATGTCGGTCTTCTCGCTGTGGGCCATCGTGAAGGAATTGCGCAAGCTGCCCGGGCGCAAGACGGTGCTGTACTTCGCCGAAGGACTGCAGATGCCGAACAGCATGGTGGAGCAGTTCAAGTCGATGCTCAGCGAAGCGAACCGGGCCAATGTGACGGTGTACGCGATTGATGCCCGCGGACTGACCACCGTCAGTGACCAGGGCGCGGCCAACGCCAAGTTAAGCGAGGCCGCGCAGTGGAGCCGCTACGCGCGCAACACGCAGAACGAGACGGCGGCGGGGAACAAGCAGGAGTTCCGGACGTTCGACCGCGCCGCGGACAGCCTGCGCGCCAACCAGCAGAACGAAATGCTGGAACTGGCCGAGAGTACTGGCGGCTTCCTCATCGCGAATACGAACGATCTGCGGCCGAATCTCGAGAAGCTGAGCGAGGAGTTCAACACCTACTACGAGATCACCTACCATCCCAAGAACCAGGTGTATGACGGGCGGTTCCGGGCCATTGCGGTGTCGGTGACCAGCCGGAAAGACGCGGTGGTGCAAGCGCGCGACGGCTACTTCGCGTTGCCCGTCATGGAGGGGCAGACGGTGTTCTCGTATGAGGCCCCGCTGCTGCGCGTACTGTCGCGGAATCCGCTGCCGCGGGAGCTGGAGTTCCGCGCCGGGGTGGTGCAGTTCCGGCAACGGATGGGCTTGCAGCAGGCGGCCCTGGTGTTTGATCTGCCATTGAAGAACGTGGCCTTCGCAAAGGACGAGAAGGTGGGCAAGTACCGTACCCACATCACGGTGCTGGCGCTGGTAAAGGACGCCGACGGCCGTGTGGTCTCGAAGCTGTCTCGGGATGTGCCGTTGAACGAACCGATGGACCGGCTGGAGGGATTCCAGCAGGGGCGGTTCATCGTGACGAGGGCGATCAATCTCGCTCCTGGACGCTATACGGTGGAAAGCGTGGCAGCCGATCAGGAAGGGCAGCGTGTGTCGGCCAAGAAGTCGGTCCTGGTGGTGATGCGCCATACCGGCGAGGCCAGTGTCAGCGACATTACGCTGGTGCGGCGGATCGACAAGCCGGCCGAAGAGCGAGATCCGCAGGATGCCCTGCAGGTGCCGGTGGGGCGGATCGTCCCCACACTAATCGACTCGGTGCCTGGCGGCTCTGGGAAACTGCTGTCGCTATTCTTCACGCTGTATCCAGATGAAACCTCGCAGGATCCGCCCAAGGTGGTGTTGGATTTGCTGAGGGACGGGCAGGTGGTGTCGCGAACCTCACCCGCGCTGCCGCCAGCCGGGCCGGATGGTTCGATTCCTTACGTGGCCAACATTCCGCTGGATTCGGTGGCGGCCGCACAGTACCAGTTTCGTGCGACGCTAGTCCAAGGCAACTTCGGGGCACAGAAGAGCATCTACTTGAACATTGAGTAACGACCGGGGCCGGTAATCGCTGAATGCCGTATAGCAGAAGAACCTTCCTGGCGTGTCTGGGTGGCGCGCCGATGCTCCTGAATCGCGGGCTGGCTACGCCTCCGGCCGTGGCCGGGCCGCTGTTCGAAGAGGTGCCGGCTGCCCAGAGTGGCATCCATTGGGTCCACGTTAATGCGATGTCGCCGGAGCGTTATCTTCCGGAAACACTGCCACCCGGGGTGGCGTTTCTCGACTACGACAACGACGGGTGGATGGACATCTTCCTGGTGAACACTGGCGAGTGCAACTTCTACAAACCCAGCAAGCCGGTGTGCAACGCGCTGTATCACAACAATCGCGACGGCACGTTCACCGATGTGACCGGGAAGGCGGGCCTGCTGGGCGGCCACTCGTTCGGGATGGGCGTGGCTGTGGGAGATTACAACAACGACGGTTTCGCCGATCTGCTGGTGACCGCCTATGGGCGGCCCGCGCTCTATCACAACAACGGCAACGGGACATTCACGGATATCACGGAGAAGGCCGGACTCACGGCTCCGGAGTGGACCACCAGTGCCGTGTGGTTTGACTACGACAACGACGGCAAACTCGACCTGTTCCTTTGCAGCTTCGTCGACTACAGCGTGAAAGAACGCTTCGGCTGTGGCGACAACAAGCTGGGGCGCAAGTATTACTGCATCCCGCGCGTGTTCAAGCCCACGGCCAGCTATCTGTATCACAACAACGGCGACGGCACGTTCAAGCTGGTGAGCACGGGTACAGACATCGAGAAGGCCCTGGGCAAGGGACTGGGCGTGGTGGCCACGGATGTGAACAACGACGGCCGGATGGACCTGTTCCAGGCCAACGACACGGTGCAGAACTTCCTATTCATGAATCGCGGGGGCGGCAAGTGGGAAGAGACGGCGCTGGCGGCGGAGGTGGGATTCAGCTCCAACGGACAGGCGCGGTCGGGCATGGGTGTGGATGCGGCCGACGTCAATGGCGACGGCTGGGAAGACCTCTTCGTGGCCAACGTCGACCAGGAGATGTTCTCGCTCTATCAGAACAACAAGGACGAGTCGTTCACCGATACGGCGCATCAGCATGGCGTGGCGCAGAGTACGCGCCTGCTGAGCGGATGGGGCCTGAAGTTCTTTGACTACGACAACGACGGGCTGACTGATCTGATCCTTTCCAACGGCCACCCGGATGACATGATCGAGCAGTATTCGCAGCAGGTGAAGTACAAAGAGCCGCTGCTGCTCTTCCACAACGATGGCGCGAAGATGCGGAACGTCAGTGCGTCGGCCGGCCCGGCCTTCACGAAGTCTTACCCGGCTCGCGGCCTGGCGGTCGGCGACTATCTGAACAACGGCCGCCTTTCGGTGCTGGTGGGCAACAACGGCGAGGCTCCGCTGCTGCTGAAGAATACGGCCGGCGAAGGAAACCACTGGGTGGGCCTGAAACTACAGGGCATCACGTGCAACCGTGATGCGATTGGCGCGCGCATCGCCTGGTCGGCCGGCGGAGTGAAGCGGACCCGCAGGAAGAACAGCGGCGGCAGTTACCTCTCGTCGCACGATCCGCGAGAAGTGCTGGGCATCGGCACTGCACCCAAACTGGACTGGGTGGAGATCCACTGGCCCGGACCGAGCACGCGCGTGGAGCGGCTCACCGATGTTCCATTGGACCAGTACATCACCGTGGTGGAAGGCAAGGGCATCGTCAAATAGGGCCGGGCCATGATGCATACTTCGGATAGCAGAATCCGGAGAGAGCATGGCGTCCGACACTTACCGCTGGCTGGCCCGCTACTACGATCACCTGTTTGAGTTCCGCCGTCAGTTCGATACGGCGAGGGAGTCGGTCATCGGCCCGCTGCTGCCCGAAGTGAAGACGGCCTGCGACCTATGCTGTGGCACCGGGACGCTGGCGCTGGAACTGGCGTCCCTGGGCATCGAGATGTTCGCCGTCGATCTGTCACCTGACATGTGCAGGCTTGCTCGAAAGAAGGTGAGGGGCACGGGCCTGCCGGTGCACGTACTGGAGGCCGACATGCGCTCGTTCACGCTGCCGAAGCAGGTAGACCTGGTCACGTGCGAGTTCGACGCTCTGAATCATGTGCCGCGGAAGCGCGATCTGGGCCGGGTGTTGCGTAGCGTCGCCCGGGCCCTGCGGCCGGGCGGGCATTTCGCCTTTGACGTGAACAACCGGCGTGCGTTTGAGCGGGTCTGGTCGAACACGTGGTTTCTGGAGAAGGATCCGGTGGCGCTGATCATGCATGGCGGGCACAGGCGCGGGTCGGACCGTGCCTGGTCGGATACCGAATGGTTCATCCGTTCGGGGGAGAAGTGGGTCCGCCATCACGAGCACATCGAGGAGGTGTGCTGGTCGGCGGTGGAGATCCGGGCGGCCTTTGCCGCGGCGGGCTTCGACCAGGTGCGGGCCTGGGATGCGGCTCCATTTTTCGAGGATGCCCTGACGCCGCCGGGAAACCGGACGTTCTGGCGAGCCCGGCTGAAAGGGGAGGCAAAGGCCCGCGCGTCGCGGCGCTGACCTTCGCTCATCCGACTACTTGCCGGGACCGGGAGCGGCGGCCGGCTTCCGCATCACCAGCGCCAACGCGGCACCACCCTGGCTCCACTCCCCGCTGATCTCGGTGCTTTCCTTATTGAAAGTTCCCTTGTACGAGCCGTTTACTACCGGCACCTTGCACTCGACCGCTGGACCCATTTGGGCGATGTCCGTCATGGACATGCCGTTGGCGCCCTGCACCGGGCTGTCCAGAGTGGCTTTCACCGTGCCATCAGCCTGGTTCTTGAAGTGCATCACGATCTTGAGTGTCCCGCCGGGCGTTTCGAGGTTGCCCTCCCAGTCCCCTTCCAATTCCTTGGAAACCGCGGGGCTGGCCTTTTGCGCCACGACTTTTCCTTCTCCGGTGCGCTTCAGATCGAAATTGATCGTGCGGCCCGGAGCCGTCAGCGTGCAGGTCATGGCATCGGCGCTGCCCAGCTTACACACGAACTCCGGCCCGCTCGACGAAACCATGTGGAACGTGACGGCCGTCTCTTCCACTTTCAAGTCAACGACCGGCACATCGCGGATGCCGGGCGGATTCTGGGAGAACGTCCCGGCCCAAATGCCTTTTTCATCCTTGACGAGATCCAACCCGATCTGAAGCTCCTGGCCGCCTGCCTGGAGAGTGCCGTCCCAACGTCCGCCCTGCCCGAAGGCCAAAGCGACGGCAATGAGAAAGACAACCGAGAGTTGCAGCAAACGAGATATGAAACGCATGCCCGAGGATACGACGAAAAGATGGCTTCTGTTCGAGAATCCGCCGTCGAGGCCAATCTATGGATAGGGTGAATTTAATCGACGGAAAAGCAAGGCAAAGACGAAACTGAAGTCCGCGAGAACGGGCAAGAGCGCCGAGTGAACAATGGCCGGCAGGTGGCATCCGCCGCGTTCCTGCCGGCGGCTATCGGCTCACGACCGGGAACGCCGTGATCCGCAGCTTGGCCGATCCGTAGGGGATCAGTTCCAGCGGTTCCACCGGTTCCGAGGAGGCAACGGGGCTGACCGGCGGCGGTGCGGCCGATCCGTTCACAAGCGTCCACGACGGGATCTTTCGCCCCTTCACCTGAATCACTACGCTCGGTGTCTCCAGCGAGAACGGGTTCTCGCCCACGGGTGTTTCCTTCACCTTGAGCGTAGCCGCGGGATTGTTGGGGTCGAGCAGCAGCCCATAGTTCCAGGCGGTGGTCGGTCTGACGGCCCAGTCGGCCGTGGGCCCCTTGTCCCGCAGTTTCTTCCACTCTTCGCCGATCTTGAGCGAGAACACCAGCGGCCCGCGATCGATCGCGACCGATTGGTTGTACCAGCGCGAGACGCGCGGTTGCATGGGGAAGCGTAGTTCCACGCGATCGCCGGTTTTCCAGGTTCTGGCGATCCGGTGATAGGCGCCTGGCTGAACGCCCCGCTCGGGCCGGCCATTCACCTCGATAGAAGCGCCGGTGGCCCAGCCCGGCACGCGCAACACCAGCGGGAACGCGGCGGGCTTGTCCGCGGAAACCTTCAGCCGGATGGTGTCGCGGAAGGGGTAGTCGGTAGTCTCGTCGATGGTGACCGACGCACCGCCCGCGACGGCGGTGACAACGCTGGGCGCGTAGGCTACGGCGGCAAGGCCATCGTCCTGCGTGGCCATCCACAGGTTGGCCGCGAACTTGGGCCAGCCTTGATGGAAGTTGGCGGTGCAGCAGCCGAAGTTCGGCTCGAGTCCAAAGAGGTTCGACTCGGGGCCATTCGTGGCCCAGTTGCGGGGCTGGATATCGACCAGCACCTGATTGGGCTGCTGGTCGTACTGATGCGCCCACATGGTCTTGTCGAAGGTGCCCGGCAGCGGATTGAAGGCCATCTTTTCCAGACGGTCTCCAAAGGCGGCATCACCCAGAACGGCGGTCATCAGCTCCAGCGAAAACATGCCTTCGACGACAGAACAGACTTCGCTGCCCTGCACGGGGCTCAGCCCGGCGTAGTGCTCGTCGCAGCTATGGACACCGTTGGGCAAGAGGTGATGCTCGTCCATCACTTTGAAGAGCTGCTGGATGGATTCGCGGTCGGACTTGTCATTGGAAAACCACGACCAGACGCCGGAGGTCTTGATGGCCATGGCGTTGTTCACGCCGTGGGTGCTGAGGTTGGTCTGCTGCTTGGCGACGCGGTCAGGGTACTGGAACTTCGCGAAGTGCTGCTTCCAGTCATAGCCCTGCTTGCTCACCTTCTTCGCCAGATCCAACAGCTCCAGGTTACCGGTCCGGTTATAGAGCCATGCGATCGTCAGTTCCTGATCGCCCCAGCGGTAGATGGCCCATTCCTTGAGGGGAACGGAGTCGATCTTGTTGCTCATGTAAGCGAAGTACTTCGTCATGAAGGGGACGACGCGTGGGTCGCCGGTGGCCTCCTGATACTGCGTAAGGACCTTGAGCATGACGAAGTTCGGCCACCAGTCAGTGTTCTTCACCGGACCGAAGTTGCCGTCGGGCCGCTGGCTGTTGAGCGTCCACTCGATCCACGGCTTCACCTTGGCCTTCAAGGTGGGGCTGTCCAGCAGGTAGGCCAGGGGAACCAATCCGTCCAGGTAGTAAGGACCGCGTTCCCAACTTTCGCCCGTACCACCCAGCCAGCCACTGGCCTTGTCCACAGAAGGCCAGAACTCGTCCAGATGGCCGCTCTGCCCGCCGGCCTGGATCTCCAGTTGACGCCGCAGCCAGCCGGAAGGCTTCACGGCCGTGAGCGGAAGCGGATTGAACGCGTTCGGGGCGAGAGGAGCCCGGTTCTTCACGGCCGTCGTAGGAGCCTGCGCGGCCGTCTGGGCCGGCAGCGGCGAAAACGTGAGAACCGATAGGAGGAATGGCGAGACGAGGAGGAACTTCATAGTTTGGGCCTGCGGCCCGCGGCGGCAGCGCAGGCGCGCAACGGCCGCCATGCGGGCGGATGAAAGCAAACTCACGATATCACAGGCGTACGGGTCTAGAACCCATAGAGGGTGGCCGCGCTATCAGACGCAGCCCGACGCACGGCTGACGGGTACAGGCGGCGGGCCTGCTCCAGCGGCGCGGGTTGTCCCAGTGGATTCACAGCGTCGACCACGGCTGCCGCGCGCGAGCCCAACATGCGGACAAGATCAGGCAGATCGTAGAGTTTCAGCGCGCCGGGCACCACCTGTTCAAACACGCCTCGGTGGATGCGTCCGTCGATAACAGCTTGGTAGGAGAGCAGTGAACGGTCCAAAGCGATCTTGCGGAAGCGCGGATCCAGGATCGCGGCATGCAGCAGCGGGACTCCGCCGGCCTCCACGCCGACTCCGTAGAGCCGCTCGGCATCTACTTCGGCACGCGCGGCCAGCACATCCAGCCCCCGCGAGATGTCGGCGGCGCGCTGGCCCGTCAGCGTGGAGCCGGTCATGATGGCAGTCATGCCGCTGGTCCAGTCTCCGAAGTAGCGGAACCAGTCGGAGCCGTTCTGGTTGCTGGCGATCCGAGTCTCACCAAGGCCCCGGGCATCAATGGAGAGCACGACATGGCCTGCGCGCACCAGCGATTCCAGGTCCGTGAGCCGGGCCGATTTGCCGGTGCCGTCCACGTAGAGCACTCCGGGATGCTTGCCGGCGCTCTCCGGCAGAAACAGCAGCGCCGGTACGACGATGCCAGGCTCCGTCTCATACACCAGCTTCTCGATGCGATAGCCATCCCGCCGCAGCGTGCCGAAGGGCCGCACGGCCAATGGACCAGCGGACTGGTGATAGTCGATGAGCCGGGCGATCTCCTCTTTCGTGGCCGTACCGCGCTTGAAGTGCCGGGCACGCTGCTGCGTAATCGAGGTGACGGTCTCGCCGCCCAGCGAGGTGGCCACCTGGCCCGTCGGGGTGCAGTAGAGTTCCTCCTCGCGCAGCGGCAGCACTTCGGCTTCGGTGCCGGCAAATTCCGTATTCTTCAGCCAGCGGTCAAACCACGCATAGGCGGCCAGACGCCGCGGTTTCGAATAGCCGTGCCCGTCATCGGCCTGGAAGAAGCTCATCTTGTCGGCCGCCCCCAGGCGGTCATACGCCCGCGTGGCTGAGGCGTTGGTTTCGCGGGCGCCGGTGATGGAGAAGAAGTCACGCATCGCCGAGAGCTGGAGGTAAGGCTTGGGGGCAAAGGCGAGCAGGAAATCCTCGTGATCGAGACCGTCGGAGATCCAGTTCGGGATGCATTGCTCAGCGTCCTGCGGACCGATGGTCTCCAGCAGGCGCCGCCAGGATGTGATGTAGCAGGAAGGCGCGGCAACCTGGATGCGATCGTCCAACGCGGAAAGATAGGCGGTGAGCGTGCCGCCTCCGGAGTTACCGCTGCAGGCCACGCGCTTGGGGTCGACCTCGGGTCGCGACAGCAGGTAGTCGAGCGCGCGCATGCCGTCCCAGATGTAGTACTGCGCCATGGCGTCGCCCACCAGCAGAGTCTGGATGCCGAGGATGGTGTGCTCGAGCGTGGAACTGACGAGTTTGGAGGCGTTGAAGTCGGGATCGTAGAGTTGGACCCGCTCTCCCTGCCCCGGCCCATCCCAGGCCAAACCGACATATCCATTGCGGGCCAGCGTCACCAGCATCTGCTGCCAGGCGAAGTGAGCCTTAGCGCCATCCTCGTGCCCCAGTGGGTAGAGTACGGCGGGGTACGGCCCCTGCCCGCGCTTGGGCAGGTAGAGATTGGCCGTCACATAGAAGTGCGGCCGGCTCTCGAAAATGATCTTCTCGATGCGGTAGTCCTCCCGATCGATGACGCCGGTGACGCGCGCGTTCAGCGGCGTGCGCTCGGGCAATCCGCCGATGGCGCGCAGCATGTGTTCGCGCAGGTATTGCTTGCGGCCCTGGATCTCGGCGGCCGACCAGTTGGCCGACGCGCTGCGGCGCTTGTCGAGGAAATCGAAGGCGCGCTGCTTCTCGTAGTCGGGCAGCATCGACCGCAGATTGCGGAAGTCGGTGTGATTGGAAAGGAAGTTGAGTTCCGAGGGGTCCTGAGCCACGGCGCTGGCCGCCAGGAGGAGAGCTACGAGAATAGTGCGCATGAGCTTCTATGCAGTGTAGCGCCCACGCGGTCACGCGCCGGAGGCGATGGCCTTCCATCCGGCGTCGTCCTGGCCGATGCAAACCGTCTGGCCGCATCGCACCAGGGGCAGGCGCAGCAGCTTAGGCTCCTTCTCAATCCTGGCCAGCAGTTGTGTTTCGGACTGCTGGATATACTTGAGACCGGCATCCACATAGGCCTTGCTCTCGGTATCCAGAAGCCCTGTGAGACCAAAGCGCTGGATGAAGCGCCGGATCTCGCCGGCGGCCATCGGCTTCACTTTCAAATCGATGAGCTGGATGTCGATGCGTCGTTCCTTGAAGAAACGCTCCGCCGCGCGGGTGGCTTGCGAGCCTTTGACTCCGAAGATCTGCACTACGGCCATAACTTCTGATTTTGGCAGATGAACGGAAGACGGGAGCTCGTTTGCTCTGGTGGTGCGGCGCACGTCACAAGGTCACTCGGGCATTTTGCCCGCGCGGCACCGGAACCCGCTGGGTAAAGTTTGCAGCCCGTCATGCGCCGACTAAAGCAGCAACTCATCCTCCCTCTGTCCAGAAGCGGCGGGCTTGGCGCATCGCTTCGAGAACGTTGGCGTCAAGCCGCTGAATGTCTCTTCGCTCTCCCTCACGCCTCCGTGACCCAATGCGGTCATATGACCGGGCAGCGCCACGTCGGGAATCGCCGCCCTTCAATAGCATCCGGCAAGGCACCGCTGGCCGGAAAGTCCACGGAGTTGCGGGATGGCCAGGTGGATGCAGGTCATCCCGCAAGCGCAAATAGCACCCTCGTGAGAAAACGCGAAGACTCCGCTCTGCCACCAGAATGGAAGCAGACGTGCCTTGACAGTGTTGGCGGACGAGCCGCCAGGCTCGGCGCGAGCGAAGGAGAAGCGAATGCGGTACATGCGGCGGATAACGATGGTTGCGCTATTCATGGCAACCTCAGTGGGGTTCCTGGCAGCCCAGGATCCTCCGGGCCGGGTGGGCCGCCTCAACTACCGCGATGGTCCTGTGTCGTTCCAGCCGAACGGGGTTGACGATTGGGTGGAGGCCGGCATCAACCGGCCACTGACCACCGGAGACAAGATCTGGGTGGGCGATCGTGGCCGAGCCGAGTTTCACATCGGTTCGATGGCGTTGCGCCTCGGCGAGCACTCTGATTTCGAGTTCCTGAATCTTGACGATCAGACTGTGCAGATCCGTCTGTCGGAAGGAAGCCTCACGCTCCGCCTGCGCAATCTGGGACCGGATCAGATGGTCGAGATCGACACGCCGAACCTGGCCTTCACCGCAAGGCAGCCCGGCGTATACCGCATTGACGCGAACCCCGATTCCCAGACCACCTTCGTCACGGTCCGCGATGGAGAGGGTGAAGTGACCGGCGATGGGCAGTCGTTCCCGATCTACGCCCGGCAGCGGATCGCCGTGCGGGGTGCCGATCAGCTGGAATACAACCTCACGTCCGCCGGTGGCGCCGACGAGTTCGACCAATGGTGCTCTTCGCGCGACCTCCGCGAGGATCAATCCCAATCCGCTCGCTTTGTCTCGCGCGAAGTGCCCGGCTATGACGACCTGGATCAGTACGGCACTTGGGCGAACCAGTCCGGTTATGGCCAAGTCTGGATGCCGGCCTCGGTGGCGGTGGGTTGGGCGCCCTATCAGGACGGGCACTGGGCCTGGATCGCCCCGTGGGGCTGGACTTGGGTCGACGACGCACCTTGGGGCTTCGCTCCCTATCACTACGGGCGTTGGGCGTCGTTTGGAGGCCGCTGGGGCTGGATTCCCGGGCCCTACCGTGTTGCGCCAACTTACGCGCCCGCCATGGTGGCCTGGGTGGGTGGCGGGCGCGGGGGGTCTGGCTTCAGCATGACCTTTTCCAGCGGGTCAGCCCCGGCCATCGGCTGGTTCCCCTTGGCTCCGCGCGAGCCCTACTATCCGTCCTACCCTGTCAGCCAGCGCTACTTCACCCGGGTGAACACCACCAACACGGTGATCAATAACGTCACCATCAACAACTACTACAACTCGCGGAATACCCGCAATTCCACGGCTGTCTACGTGAATCAGAGAGTGCAGAATGGCGTAACTGCGGTGCCCGAGAGCGCCTTTGCCAGTGGTCGCCGTGTGAATCAGTACGCCCGTCCAGTGACGGCTGCCCAGGTCTCGGCGATCCACGTGGCGCCGGGACCATTCATCGTTCCTCAGCGAACAAGCGTCCTGGGCGCGCAGCCGGAGTCCAACGCCCGTGTGGTAGCTCGGCCGCCTGCCGCCGCGCTCAGCCGCCGAGTTGTGGCGAGAACCGCGCCACCGCCCCCTCCAGTGCCATTCGACCGGCAGCAGGCCGCGCTGGCCCGGAATCCCGGCCGTCCTCTCCAGGCGACGGAGGCCCGCCAGCTTCGCCAGAACATCCCGGCCCCCGCTGCGCCCGTTCGCGTCGTGGATATGAGCCGGGTCAAGCGGGTGCAACCGGCGATGCACGCGGAGCCCCGTCCCGGACTACAACCCGGCGCGCCACCGTCGCCGGTCAGTGAGCGGCAGAATGTCCCTCCGGGACAGCAGCAAGGACAGCCGCGGGACCCACGAGGGCAGCAGCGGCAGCAAGAACAGGACGCCCAGCGCCAGTTGCAGCAGAAGCAACAGCAGGATGCTCGGGAGCGGCAGCAGCAAGATCAACAGCAGGAAGCTCAGCGCCAGTTGCAACTGAAGCAGCAGCAGGATCTTCGGGGGAAGCAGCAACGAGATCAACAGCAGGAGGCCCAACGGCAGTTACAGCAGAAGCAGCAGCAGGATGCTCGGGAGCGGCAGCAGCAAGATCAACAGCAAGAAGCTCGGCGCCAGCTACAGCAGAAGCAACAGCAGGATGCTCGAGAGCGCCAGCAGCGAGACCAACAGCAGGAAGCCCAGCGGCAGCTACAGCAGAAGCAGCAGCAGGATGCTCGGGAGCGGCAGCAGCGAGACCAACAGCAGGAAGCCCAGCGGCAGCTACAGCAGAAGCAGCAGCAGGACGCTCGGGAGCGCCAACAGCGGGATCAACAGCAGGAAGCCCAGCGGCAGTTACAGCAGAAGCAGCAGCAGGATGCTCGAGAGCGCCAGCAGCGAGATCAGCAGCAGGAAGCTCAGCGCCAGTCACAGCAGAAGCAGCAGCAGGAGGCCCAGGAGCGGCAGCGGAAACAGCAGCAGGAAGCGCAAGCCCAAAGGCAGCAGAAGGCAGCGCCACCGCCCCAGGCAAACAAGCCGCCACCCAAGGCGCCAGACGCCCAGCAGCGCCCGGTGCCCAAGAAGAGCCAGAAGCCGCCCGAGTAGGAAGCCGAACGGGAAGAACTGGCCGTACTCCAACGACACGGAACTCGTGGCCGGACAAGAGCAACCTCTACCCGTGCGGCCTTGCCGGGACGATAGAGGCTTGGTGACGGCCCAAGTGGACGATCCTTCCTAAAGACCTGGATCACGGCCATCGTCGTCGACACCGGCCGATCCGTGGCAGGGTTAGCCGCAGTCCAGACACAGGCTCAGAGCCGCTCGGCGCGTGCTCGAATCGCGTTGAGCAGGCCCCAGCGGGTCATCCCGCTGCCGGGATAGACGAGGGCCCAGTATCGGGCCATGGTACGCATGGCGGATTCGTCGGTCGCGGCAATGCGCGTCTCAGTGATCAGGCGCGAACGGCCCGGGCCGGCATCCTGGATAAGGAAGTTGGCCGCGATCTTCACTTGTCCCGGCAGGGCCCAGGTCCGGAACTCCTCCGCGCTCAACCGGACGGGCTTGTTGTTCCAGGGCTGCCCGGCCAGACCGAAGACAAATTCCCTGGGCGTATCATCGAGCGGGAAGAAACCCGACCGGGGTTGCTTCACCATGTCGAGCACCGGTGTGGCCGCTACCCTGTGTTGCACATTGATTCGCTGCCAGTGGCCACTCATGACGAACCCGCGGATCTGGCCCAGCACCTGAATGGCTTCGATCTCAGCAAACGAGACGTGATCCAGGGCCTCTCGCACTCGCTCGGCCGGCGCCTGAACGATGAGTTCGTGGCGCTCATGGAACTGGTATACGGGCAGGTAGGCATCCAGCCGGCTGGCCGGCGCGGGTGTGCTGTAGAAGCTCACTGGCCAGAACCAACCGGCGGCAAAGAAAGCGCCGCCACCCACTATTGCGGCGAGCAATCCATGGGAGCGCCTGGAGAATCCAAGCCAGGCCGGCGGCAGCAGAGTGGACAGGATGCCGCACAGCAGAGTCACCAATCCGGAATAGACCAGCACGGAGGGCCATTGAAGGCGGCCCAGGGAGTTCATCCAACCCAGCCCGGCGGCGGCCAGAACGACGACCACGGCCGCACGAAGGATTCGCGCACGAGTCATAGGGTTTTTCGTTTCACTTGAGTATACGAGGTTTCGGATACTGACCTCTGTTTCCGACCCCCCGAGGCCACGCCGTGCCGGGCACCTGCGCGCTCCCGCCGCGGCGTTACGATCGTCTTCATGCCGGATGCATCCCGAAGAGACCTGAACCTGTGGAAGAAGGGGCTTGGCCAAGTGCCGGATTGGGTATGGGAACAAACCGAACTGGAAACCCTGGTCCTCGCCGACAACAATCTGACTGAAGTCTCGCCGCGGATCGGCCGCATGCGGAGCCTGCGGATGCTCGACCTCGGCCACAACAAACTGGCCGAGGTGCCCGCCGAACTGGGCAACTTGACGGACCTCCGCGATTTCCTCTATCTCCACGACAACTGCTTGAGTTCGCTGCCTTCCTCGTTGGAGAGGCTCACGAAACTGCGCTACCTGAACATCGGCGAGAATGCGTTGGAAACCTTACCGGCGTGTGTCTGCGGCATGGTCCGGCTGATCGAGTTGAGGGCCTCGGACAACCGGCTGACGTCGCTACCGGAGTCGCTTGGCGGCCTGTCGCGGTTGCGTGAGCTTCACCTGAGGAACAACAACCTGTTCACCTTGCCGGAGTCGATTGGGGCGTTGTCGGAGCTGCGGCAGATCGACCTCCGGGGCAATCCGCTGACCGGACTGCCGGAGTCGCTCGCGGCCCTGCCACGCTTGGACAAGCTCGACCTGCGGTGGGTGACCACTCTGGAACCGCCTGCGTGGCTGGCCGGACTCGAAGCGCGCGGCTGCGCTGTCTACCGTTGAAGGAAGCCCGGGGATGGGCAGCCCCCGGCTACTTCATCACCGACAGGTACTCTGCCCACGGACCCACTTCCTGCTTGTACCGCTTGGCCATCACACGGGTCACCTGCACGAGGTGCGCCAGATCGTGAGCCGTCCACGTGGCCAGCAACTGTCGCAGCGTCACCGGGCCGAGCGCAGGATGCGCCCCGTGCAGGGCCAACTGCTCAGGCTGTAATTCCAGCGCCCGCAGACGCGCCAGATTCGCCCGTCGCAGCGCACTGAACTCGTCCAGCAGTTCGACCAGCGGCCTGTCCTGGCCTGCGCTGAGTTGCGCCTCCCGGTCCAACGGGTCAAACGCACGCGCCGGACCGTGCTCCAGAATCATCGCCACCCTCGGCATCCAATCCGCCTTCTCGCAGTGAATCAGATGGCCCATCACCACGTAAGGGCTCCAAGTCCCCGGACCCTCCGTGGCCGTCGTCCACGCTTTCGGCAAGTCCCTCAACAACGCATCCAACGTACCCGGCGTACGTGTCAGAACACACAGGCATTCGTCCAAAAAAGCGACGCTCATTCAATCATCTTAGTGCGTTGCGCACCGGCTTCATCCACTTCCGGCAGTCGCCCCGGCTCATCGTCGCACCTCTACGCTAGGGCGGCATGGCTCTGGAGCCGCGGGCCGTGAAGGCGTCAAACTGCCGCTATGATCTGCGAAGGCCGGGAAACTGTTGATTCCAGTCAAGATAGGAGAAAGATTAATAAATTGACATTAATCGGCAGTTAAGAGTACTTTTAGCCGATATCGATACCAGGCAGAAACCACGGCCCGAGCCCGTCCTGCTTCAAAGGAATCGTAACCTATGCAAAGCGCTATCCGCGCGGCTTTTCCGGCTTCTACAGCCGGCATGACGCTCGCTTTGGTCTTCTTCGGCGCGCCCGTCTTCGCGCAGCCCAGACCTCAGGCCGTGCCCAACATGGGGCAGCAGATCACGCCACTGGCGCCTCATGGCGCGCGTTTCGAGCCCCTGAACCCCGACTTCCCCTACGATCCCGCATTCCCACCCGGACAGGGCTGGCTCGTCAGTCACGCCGTCACAACGGCCGTCAGTCCCGATCACAAGACACTGCTGATCATGACCAGCGGCTACAACCGGGTCTCCAATACGCACCTTGTACCCGAGCCGCCCCCAGTCA
The DNA here is from genome assembly GCF_963665245.1 of uncultured Paludibaculum sp. NCBI lineage: Bacteria > Pseudomonadati > Acidobacteriota > Terriglobia > Bryobacterales > Bryobacteraceae > Paludibaculum > uncultured Paludibaculum sp. The sequence goes on along the minus strand of NZ_OY762269.1, from coordinate 1,180,966 downwards.
CGACGCCACCCACGCCAGCCACCCCCACCTGGATGGCCAACTACTCGATGGAGTACATCTTCGTCTACGACATCTCCACCCCGAAGCCCTTCAAGAAACAGGTGCTACTGGTTCCCTATACCTATAACGGGCTGGTCTTCGACCCCTCCGGCAACGCCTTCTACATCTCCGGTGGCCCAAGTGACTACGTCTTCGTGGCAAACCGCAACAGCGACGGAACCTGGTCGAACAAGTTCACGCCGCTGCCGCTGGGCCACAAGGGTGTTGGCAACGGACTTGCCGTGCCGCCCGGCGCTCCGCCCGCCGCCATCAACGAACGCGTCTCGGTAGTTCCCTGCGCCGCCGGTGTCGCGATTTCGAAGGATGGCCAGACGCTCGTCGTGGCGAACTACTACAACGACTCCATCAGCATCTTCACCGGCGGCCTGGGCAAATGGGCTCTTTGGCGTGAACTGGATCTGCGCCCCGGCCGGAACGATCTTTCACAGGCCGGCGTACCGGGCGGCGAGTACCCCTTCTGGGTCGCCGTGAAGGGCACCGGAGCTGACGCAATCGCCTATGTTTCCAGCATTCGCGATCGCGAGATCGTGGTGGTGAAGCTCTCCGGCACTCCCGAACTGTTCAACCCCACTGGCCGGCCCTCCATCATCACCCGCATCCCGGTAAAGGGCCAACCCAACAAGATGACGTTGAACGCCGCCCAGACATTCCTTTACGTCGCCGAAGACCAGGCCGATATCGTGGACGTCATCGACACAGCCACCAACACCGTCGTTGAATCCATCCCCGTTATCGCCTCCAGCGTGCCCGCCGCTCTGGCTCAGTACAAAGGTGCGAACCCCAACAGCGTCACGCTTTCGCCCGACGAAACGCGGCTCTACGTCACCAACGGCAATCTCAACTGCATCGCCGTCATAGACCTGGGCGGAAACAATAGCGGCGACCATGTCATTGGGCTCATCCCCACCGGTTGGTATCCGAACTCAGTCAGCCTCAGCGGCGATGGAGAGACCGTCTATGCCGTGAACGGCAAATCGCCCACCGGGCCGAATCCGGCCTGGTGCTATGGCGGCTACGGGCCGCCCGGCTGGCCCACCTGCCTGGACTCGAATGAGTACAATCCTCAACTCACCAAGGCCGGCTTCCAGAGCTTCCCGCTGCCCACCCAGGCGGCACTCGAGACCCTTACCAAACAGGTAGCCGAAAACAACCGCTTCTCCGCCACCAGCAGCCCCGAAGACGCCGCGATCATGGAGGCCGTCCGCAAAGGCACCAAACACGTCATCTTCATCATCAAGGAGAACCGCACCTACGATCAGATCCTGGGCGATCTCGAAATCGGCAATGGCGATCCGGACCTCACCGAGTTCGGCGAGCAGGTCACACCGAACCAGCACAACCTAGCCCGCAAGTTCGTCACTCTTGACAACTTCCTCGACACCGCCGAAGTCAGCTATGACGGCTGGCTCTGGACCACGTCGGGCCAGGCCCCGGACGTCGTGCAGCGCCAGTATCCCATCGCCTACGGCTACCGCGGTCTCAGCCTCGACTCCGAGGGCGTCAATCGCAGTGTGAACGTCTCGATCCCGACGCTGGCCGAGCGCCGGGCCGCCAATCCATTCACCCCCAACGACCCCGACATCCTGCCCGGCCAGACCAATACCGCCGCGCCGGACGGACCGGACAACGAAGTGAACACCGGGTATCTGTGGGACTCCGCATTTCGTGCCAACCTGACGGTACGCAACTACGGCTTCTTCATCGACACCACCCGCTACAACACCCAGAACTACACCATCCCGCTCACCACCGATCCGTTCTGGAGCGGCACTCGCGTGGCTTACCCCTCCAGCGTGTCTCTCGCCCCGTACACGGATCTCTTCTTCCGCGGCTTCGACAACGCCTTCCCCGACTACTACCGTTTCAAGGAATGGGAGCGCGACTTCGACACCACTTACGCCAAGGGCGGTCTGCCTTCTCTCAGCCTGGTCCGCTTCATGCACGACCACACCGGGAACTACGACACCGCCATCGAAGGGGTGAACACGCCCGAGACCCAGGTCGCCGATAACGACTATGCGGTCGGCCTTCTCATCGAGAAGATCTCCAGGAGCATCTATGCCGACGACACGCTCATCTTCGTCATCGAAGACGACGCCCAGGATGGCGGTGACCACGTCGACTCTCACCGCAGCACCGCTTATGTGGCCGGCGCTTATGTGAAGCAGGGCGCTCTGGTCTCCACCCCGTACAACACCATCGACTTCCTCCGCACCATCGAGGAAGTTCTCGGCCTGCCGCCGATGAACCTGAACGATGCCCTCGCCAAACCGATGGCCGACATCTTCAACACCAAACCCAGTCCGTGGAGTTTCGCCGCCGCCCCGGCGCCAATGCTCTACAACACGAAGCTGCCCCTGCCGCCCAAGCCCGCCGGCCTGGTCATCCCGAAGCCGGCCCACAAAGCCTCCTATTGGGTGCGTGCCATGAAGGGCATGGACTTTGAAGCCGAGGACCGTGTCGATCCTCAGGACTTCAACCGCATCCTTTGGAAGGGGCTCAAGGGCAACAAGCCCTACCCCGCCTCGACCTCCGGTCGGGACCTCCGCCAGAACCGCAAGGAACTGCTCGAGCGTTACCGCCAGTCCATGAAATAGCCGTCTCCCCATTCTCTGGAGAGCTGCGGGGCCCGCGCGTGGCCGTCGTGCCGCGCGCGGGCCACACCGTCGCACCCAGTCCACCTGTGCCGGCAACCGTCCAACGCCAGAAAGTCCTCCCGGTGAAATATGAAAACTACTTTCCTGCGCCTCGTCGCGCTGACACTCCTCTGCGTTCCGTTCGCCGCCGCCCAACACGCTGATGACACGAAGCTCCGGCAAGTCATCATTTTTGGCCGTCACAGCGTGCGCGCTCCGGTCGCGCCCAACTCCTTGATCGACACCTTCGCCGCGAGGCCCTTCCCCATCCCAAGCGTGGGCACGGGCATCCTCACGGCCAACGGCGCGAAACTGGAGAGCCTCCTTGGCACCTACTACCGCCTTTGGCTCACCAAGGAAGGACTGCTCACCGGCAACGATGAAGCGGATGCTGCCTTCGTCTACTTCCGTGCCAACACATTGGAACGCACCCGCGTCACCGCGCAGTCCTTCGCTACCGGGCTGCTCCCCGCCGCGGCCGTGACCGTCAACACCTACCCCGATTCCCAGAGCGACCCGCTCTTCGACCCCATCGGAGCCGGAGTCGCCCGCCTCGATCAGAAGAAAGCGGTCCAGGCCGTGAAAGGCCGCCTCGGCGGCGATGGCCAGCTTGTAACCTCCGCTTACGCGCCGGAACTCGCACTCGCCCGCTCGGTCCTGCTCGGCTATCCCCTCAGCCAGACTCCGCCGCCCGCGGCGCCCAAGGGCGTCATCGATGTCACGGCGCTACCCATCGAAATCACAGCCGGAGCGCCCGTCAATATCGGAGGTCTCTCCCCCATCTCTGGTGCCGTCGACCCGTTCATCATGCAGTACGCCGATGGGCTGCCTCTTTCTGACGTGGCCTGGGGCCAGTTGACCGTTGACGGCATCGGCCAGACCGCCCGTCTCTACATGCTCGCCATCGACCTCAGTTTCCGCACGCCTTATCTGGCCGGTGTGCAAAGCTCCAACATGGCTTCCCACGTGGTGCGCTCGCTGCTCCAGGCGGCCACCGGAACCCCCACTACGGGCGCGCTCGGCGATCCCTCCACCAAGGTGGTCATGCTGGTCGGCTCGGACGTCAACATCACTGGGCTCGCCGGACTCCTGAACCTCGATTGGATGCTGCCTACCTATCAGCCCGACTTCTGTCCGCCCGGCGGCGCCCTGGTCTTCCAGCTCCGCCAGTCCCAGCGCACCGGCGAATACTTCGTCCGCGCTTCCTACATCGCCCAGACACTCGACCAGTTGCGCAACCGCACGCCCCTGTCGCTCACCACGCCGCCGGCCAGCGCACCGATATTCATCCCTGGCTGCAGTACGCGCAATGACACTTTCGATTGCGCCCTTGCGGATTTCGTATCCGTGGCGAATCGCGCAATCGTACCGAAGTTCGCCGACAAGTTGAACTAGGCCACGGTACCCTATCTGCCCATAGGACCGAATGGCGGCCGCGCAGAGCCTTGGGCCCGGACAGATGTCTTGTTATATTACGAACGGCGGCCGGATGCTCCAAGCTCGGCGCGGACCGGTCTTTCCGAGTTCGGTTCGGCCTCTCTGGGGTTACCCCAGGGCATCGGGAAAAGCCAGGCATTCGTCGCGTGTGCTCCGCTGCGCTATCGCGCAGTTCTGCCCACGCCAGGTGAGACTCGTTGGAGCATCCGGACGGCCCGGCCATGGCGAATACAACACTCCTTTCCGCATTGGCGCGTTGTTTTGCCAGCGGCGAACCCACGGCGGACGCCATCGCCGGGCGCGCCGCGGTCGTCCTGGGGCGGCCCTGGTTCTGGTTGCGTCCGCTCGCCCGCCGCTATCTGAGATTGCACGCCGGCCGCACCCGGCCCCGACGGCGCGAGGTCATTCGGTTTCTGCTCGGCGATGACGCCTTCCGCAGCCGCGCGCACAAGCTGGCCGTGGCGCACTGGCTCACCGAACCGCAGCGCATGCTGCCCGCGAAGGCGGCCCTTCAATGGGGTCTGCCGGAGATCGTCACGGCCGGGGACCTCGCGGAATGGCTCGGTATCCGTACGGACGAACTGGACTGGTTCGCCGATCTCAAAGGATTGAACCCGCGAACTCGCACTCCGCAACTCGGGCACTATGTCTACAAAGTCCTCGTCAAGAAACACGGCGGACTCCGGCTCATCGAGGCGCCCAAGCCCCGGCTGAAGAAGATTCAGCGCCAGATCCTCACCGGGATCCTCAACCTGGTTCCGGTCCACGCCGCCGCGCATGGTTTCTGCAGGCAGCGCTGCATTCGGACGTTCGCCGAGCCGCACGTGGGGCGGCGCGTGTTGCTGCGCATGGACTTGCAGGCTTTCTTCCCTTCCCTGCCGGCGGCGCGCATCCAGGCCGCCTTCCGGACCCTCGGTTATCCCGAGACGGTCGCCGACCTGCTGGCCGGCCTCTGTACCAACCGCACTCCGAGCAGTGTGTGGCGGACCGAGGGCCAGATGCCTGCTGCGCCCAGCCTAGCCGAGGCCCGTGCCTTGCACGACGGTCCGCATCTGCCGCAAGGCGCCCCAACCTCGCCGGCGTTGGCGAATCTCTGCATGTATCGCGCCGATTGCCGGCTTACCGGGCTCGCGCGGAATTTTGGCGCGGTCTATACACGGTATGCCGACGATCTGGCGTTCTCCTTCGACGACGAGGTGAATGTACGCCGGTTCTCCCTGTACGCCGCCGCCATCCTGCTGGAAGAAGGCTTTGCCGTCAATCACCGCAAGACTCGCATCCTGCCCCGCAGCACCCGGCAGCAACTGGCCGGGCTGGTGGCCAACGTCCGCCTGAACGTGCCGCGCGTCGAGTTCGATCGCCTGAAGGCCATCCTCACCAACTGTGTCCGAAACGGACCGGCCAACCAGAACCTCAGCGGCGTCAACGACTTCCGGGCCCATCTCAACGGCCGCGTCGCCTTCGTCGAGTCAATTCACCCGGCGAAGGGACAGCGGCTGCGGCTGTTATTTGACAAGATTCATTGGTGAAGATTGACTGGCTCTGAGGTAGTCTCTAGACATGCGGGCTTTGTGTGGTCTCCGATCACGCACCGGTGCCCTTCTGGGACTCCTGCTGCTGGGCGCGCTGCTGGCGCTGGCGCAGATGCGCGACCGTGTCTGGTCCCGCTACGAGGCGGAGATGCAGGACCCCGTGGATGATCCGCCGGATGCCCTGCGCAAGGCCGAATTCAAGCTAGGTCGTCTTCGGTACCGGTCGCCCATGGACCGCGGACGCCGCCGCTATGCTCGTTGGGGCATTGACGTGAATAAGGGCGATCGCATCTTTGTTTCCCTTCTTCAACGCCTCACGCGCATTGAAATCCAGCCCATCGAGACAATCATCGATATCGGCAGCGACGAGATCTTCAATCTGCCCTGGGTCTTCGCTGGATCGGTGGGGGATTGGGAACTGTCGCCCTCCGAGGCGGAGCGGTTGCGTAAGTACTTCGATCGCGGCGGCTTCCTGATGGTCGACGACTTCCACAACGAGCGGGAGTGGGCGAACTTCATGGCCGGCATCCACCAGATCAACCCCGACGCGCGAGCGGAAGAACTCGAGGATGGTGATCCGGCGTTCCGCACGGTCTTCGACCTGAAGAATCGCGTTCGGGTGCCCGGCGCCAATGTCGTGCATGGTGACATGATCGAGCGCGGCGGCATTGAGCCGCATTGGCGCACCATCCGCGACGCGCAGGGACGCATGCAGATTGCCATCTGCTTCAATATGGACGTCGGCGATGGCTGGGAGTTCGCCGACGACCCGGACTATCCTGAGCGTTACTCCTCCGAAGCAATCCGGTTGGGCGTCAACTACGTTATCTATTCCATGACCCATTAGCGGGGATTGCTCGCCACCCTTGAAGTCAGGTGCCGGAAAACCACCTAGATACACTGAGATTCGTACTTAGTACGTACAGTACGCATTGACCGCTCAGGACTGAGATGTTACGCTGCCTATAGGATGGAGGTCGATCCTATAGGACGGCCCCGACGGAGCCTCGAATTTAGATGGTCGCCAGCATAGTCATCATCGTTTTCTCGGTAGCCCTCTTTGCGTACTGGTTCAGATACAGCTGTATTCTGATCCTGCGCACCAGGACGTCGGTGGATTACGCCATGCACGTCGCCAAGGCGTCGAGTTTGGCGGTATTGGAGATCCAGCGCCTGCTGGAAGGCTCAACGGACGATCTGGACCTGTCTGCGTTCCGGCAGGCGCTCGATATCGACTACCGCATCGTCAACCATTTGCTCAGCATGGCTCCAATGGTGGAAGAACACCTGTCCACCGTCGAACGCCTTATGCTGCGCATCGACTTCCGCATGATGAGCCTGTGGGATGCCGTATCCCGTCGCTGCCTGGGTGGCCCCTCGCGCCTCGCCGTGGCGGAGATCGCCTCCATCGTGGGCTGTCTCGCCAACGCCGCCGGCTCGGCCGGCGTGCTCAGCGCCGAGTCCTAAACCTCACCGCTCTCGGACCTAAGCAAATGACAGGCCGGCCGCCGCGCCGGTCTTTCGTATGTAAGCCGCTCCCTCCGCATACTCCTCCGCCGTCTTCAGATGCTCCAACATGAGAGGAGCGCCCTGAGGCAGACCGGCCACCGCTTCGAGGTAGGCACGGTAGTCGATGCCGCCACGGCCGGGCACCACCTCCAGGAAATGCAGGTTCATCTCCTTCACCCATTCCAGATCTTTGGCATGACACGACAGAATCCACTGGCCCAGCTTCTGGAAGCACTCCCGGATGACGGCCGCGTTGTTGTAGAAGCGGGCCGGGGAGCTGATGATATTGCAGACATCAATGTGGACCCCAAACCCCTTGCGGTCGACGGCGCGGATGAGCTTGAGGTAGGAGTCGGGCGAGTCCGGCACGGTCCAGCCCATCATTTCGTAGGAGAACTTGGCCCGCTTCGGCTTCACCGCGTCGATGATGGCGCGGGCATTTTCGACGGCCGCGTCAAAACACGCCTGTGTCACATTGCGCGGGTCCGGACCGTCCCAGTATTTCGGATTGTACGACCCCACGATATCGACGCAGCAGCGCGTACCGGTTTCGTCAGCCACCACCAGCCCATCCGTGACCTTCTGGATGTTCACCTTGCGCTTGGCGGCGTCGGCCTCCAACAGATTCACCCAGACACCCACCTCCGCCAGGACCACATCCTCCGCCGCGAAGCCGGCCTCGATGGCGCGGAGCCGGGCCGTGTCTCCGGATTTGACCACCGGGCAGTAAGCAGCGCCGTACCCCAACTTGCGGTGCTCGCGGGCCAGCTCGCGAGGGTCCTCGGGCTTCTGGAAAACCGGTCCGCCCAAGCGGACCTTACGGCCGGAGGGAGCGGGCACCGCGGCCAGGCTGCTGAGCAGAATGTCGCGACGGGTCATGACGGAATCCTCCCGAAGGTGAAGTCAGGCACATCATATTCCAAACCGGCCGCAGGCGTAACATTCGCATCGCAGCCACGGGCCTCCCGAAACGGCTTTGCCGCGGCTTGCCATACAATGTTCATGTGGCTCACTCTTCGCCCTTTCCGGAAGCCGTTTCGCGGCTCGATCTCGTTCGCAAAGAGATCGGCAAAGTCATCGTCGGTCAGCAGGACGTCGTGGATGGCGTCCTCATCTGCCTCCTCGCCGGCGGCCATGTGCTGCTGGAAGGAGTGCCTGGTCTGGGGAAGACGACCCTGCTACGCACCCTCGCCCGAGTGCTCCACCTGAAGTACTCCCGCATCCAGTTCACACCCGATCTCATGCCCGCCGATATCGTCGGCAGCATGATCATGGAATCCAACGACATGGGTGGCAAGGCGCTGAAGTTCCAGCCCGGCCCCGTCTTCTCGAACCTCGTCCTGGCGGACGAAATCAATCGCGCCACGCCCAAGACCCAATCCGCCCTGCTCGAAGCCATGCAGGAACGCACGGTTACCTCCGGCGCCGTCACTCACCATCTGGAAACTCCGTTTCTGGTCATGGCCACCCAGAACCCCATCGAGATGGAAGGCACCTATCCCCTGCCCGAGGCGCAGTTGGACCGCTTCCTCATGAAGATCCTGGTGCTCTACCCGACGCGCGAGGACCTGAACACCATCATCGAGCGGACCATCGCCCGGGAAGAGCCGGAACTCAGCCAAGTCATGGATCGAGATACGATTTTGTCGATCCGCCGCGCCTGTCGCGAAGTGTTGGTTGCTCCGCACGTACAGGACTACGCGGTCAGTCTGGTGATGTCGACGCAACCAGGCACCGAGTACGCTCACGAACTGGCCAACAAGTACATCCGCTATGGCTCATCGCCGCGCGGGGCGCAGTCGCTGGTGGAATGCGGCCGCGTCTACGCCTTCATGCACGGGCACGCGCATCTCTCCATCGATGACATCAAGACCATCGCGCCGGCCGTCCTGCGGCACCGCATCATCCTAAACTTTGACGCCCACGCCGACGATCAGACCCCCGAGACCCTGCTGAAAGAAATCATTGAGGCCGCCACGGCGCGGGCCACCCCGGCGCGCACCTGAGCCGGCGGCCGTTCGACAAACTGAGATCGGAACGCCATGGCCTCTCCCCTGCTGGACCGTCAACTACTGGAACGACTTGAGCGGCTGACCATTCGCTGGCAAAGGTCGTTTCGCGGCCTGGTGGGCGGCCACAACATCTCGCGCTACTCCGGTCCGGGCCAGGAGTTCCTCGATCACCGCAACTTCCACCAGGGCGACGACCTGCGGGCCGTCAACTGGCGCGCCTTCATGCGGCTGGAGAAACTCTTCCTGAAAATGTTCCAGGTGGAGCCCCGCACGCCCATCCGGCTGCTGCTGGACTCCTCTTACTCCATGACGGCCTCCCCGGAGCCCGGCGCCGGCACCAAGTTCGACTATGCCCGGCGTTTGGCCGCCGCGCTGACCTATGTCGGACTCGTCCGCCACGACTCCATTCTGATTCAGCCGTTCCACGAGAAGCTGGACGATTCTCACCTCGCCTCCGGCGGCCGCCACCGCTTCGGGCCGGTCAGCGACTTTTTATCCGCTCTCGAACCAGGCGGCCGCACGTCTTACTTTGAGATGGTGCGGCAGTTCATCTCGGCCTACTCAAAACCCGGGCTGCTCATCGTCATCTCCGATTTCCTCGACGACGCCGAAGTATTGAAGCCACTACAGTACCTGGCCGACTTCGGCCACGAGCTGATGCTGGTCCAGGTGTGGACCGATTCCGACCGGTCGCCCGATCTGAAGGGAGACGTGATGTTGACCGACGCCGAATCGGGCGGGTCCTTGGAGATCTCCCTGGACGCGGAGACCTGTAAAACTTATACGGAAGAGTTCGATCGGTATGCAGGCGCCATAGAAAATCTCGCGCTGCGCTCGGGCGGACGTTACGCCGGCTTCTCGACATCCGTCCCATTGGAAGAGGCCATTTTCACGGCCTTGAATCAAGCCGGCGCGGAACTGCAACGCGCCCCGCGGAGTGCATAGCCTTTGTTTTTTGCCAATCTGAGCGCGCTTGAGTTCCTGGCCCTCTTTGCCGCGGCATCCGCCGCCACCGTGGCGCTGTACCTGCTCATCCGTGCCAGGCGCCAATATACCGTGGCCACCCTGCGGTTCTGGCAGAGCGCCCGGCAGGACGTCCAGCAGAAGCGCCGCAAGCGGGTCGACCAACCGTGGTCTCTACTGCTGCAGTTGCTCGCCATCGCCTGTCTGCTGCTGGCCATCGCCCAACCCCGCCTCGGGCGGCCCGACACTTCCGGCCTCGATCACGTCCTGCTGCTGGACAACTCCGCCTGGCTGCAAAACCAGGTGTTGCGCGCCGACTCGCAACGCCTCGCCTTGGCCTGGCTGAAACGCGTCCCTTCGCAGGATCGCGTCATGGTCGTGCGAGCCGACTCCCTGGCCACGCCCGTTACCCGCTTTGAGTCCAATCACGCCGCGGTCGAAGCGGCGATCAAAGCATCTCAACCGTCCTCCTCCGCCCTCGACCTGCAGCCGGCATTCGACCTGGCCCAGCAGGCGATGCGGCTGGAGGCGCGCAGCGCTGGCGAGGTCCTCTATGTCGGGCCCGGCAAGATTGAGCCGAACTCGTCGTTGAACCCGCCGAAGAACCTGCGGGTACTCAGCACAAAGGACGTCCCCGCGAATCTGGGCCTGACCCGCGTCACAGTCCGCCGCGACGCCAATGACGCCACGCTCTTCAACGCCTCGGTGACCGCCCGCAACTACTCCTCGACGCCCTACAACGTACCGCTCACCGTCGGCCTGGGCGGGGCGCTGGTGTCGAACCAACTCGTCAGCCTGCCGCCGCACGGCGACACCGTGTCGAACTTCTCGTTCCGCTCGACAGCCGCCGGCTGGCTGGAAGCGCGGCTGAATGCCCGCGACGGTCTTCCGGCCGACGACCGCGCCCTGCTGGAGATCCCCGCGCCGCGGCGGCTCCGCGTGGCTGTCTACTCTAGCGAGCCAGACCTGCTGCGGCCCCTGTTGAGCTCCGACGCGCGCGTCGAAGCCGCCTATTACCCGCCGTCTCAGTACGCCTCGAACGTGAACGCCGATCTGGTGATTCTCGATTCGTTTTCGCCGGCCGCGATGCCCGATAAGGCCAGCCTGCTCATCCGCCCGGGCACGAACGACGCGGCCATCACCCGCTGGAACGCGGCCCAGCCCATCGCCACCGGCATTCACTCCAAAGACATGAAGCTCAAGGGCGCGCGCGTGCTGACGCCCGGCAGCGGAGACGTCGTCGTGGCCGAGTCGGCACAGGGCCCCCTGATTCTGGCCAGTGCCGTCCAAGGGCAACCCAAACGGGTCACGCTCGGCTTCCACCCGCTCCATGCCGATCTCCGCTACGAGCTGACAACCCCGCTGCTCTTCGCCAACCTGATGCAGTGGTTCTCGCCGGAAACGTTCCTCCACCAGGAGGTCCTGGCGGCCACCCCGGGCTCCATCAGCGTCGACTTGAACGAGATCGCGCCGCCCGGCCAGATCCGGGTACTGGATGCGGAAGGCGCTTCGCTGCCCTTCACAGTGGATGGACGCACGGTCCGTTTCTTCACGGCCTCGCCGTCGACGGTGCGGGTCCTCGCGCCCAACTCCGAATTGATGTTCGCCTTGTCCCTGCCCGGCCTGGGCTCCACGGCGTGGCAGATCCCGGCCGGCGCGGCGCGCGGTCTGGCTGCGCCGGTGGCCACCACCCCGCTCCCCAAGGAGATGTGGCAGATCCTTGCCATCCTCGGCGCGCTCCTCATCGGTCTGGAGTGGTTCCTCTACCGTGGCAAGCCAGTCGCACCGTTGGCCATCGCCTTGAAAGTGGCCAGTCTGGCGGCCGTTGCCCTCTCGCTATTCCAGCCGGGCCTGCCTGTGCATGAGACAAAGCTGGGCGTGGCTGTCCTGGCCGACACGTCGGCCAGTATCTCCGGCGCCGATCTGGCCACGGAGTCCAAACTCGTTACCAGCATCGACGATGCGCGCGGCCGGCACATTGTCCGGGTGCTGCCCTTCGCCCGGTCCATCCGCATGGCCCAGCCCCAGGAATACGCCTCCGGCTGGAAGCTGCGCGGCACCGGTGGAGAGATGGGCCGGGAAACGAGCCTGGAGAGCGCCATCCGCGAGGCCTCGGCGACTTTGCCGGCGGGCCTGATCCCGCGTATCGTACTGATCTCCGACGGCAAGGAGAACTCAGGCTCCGTGGCTCGCGCAGCCTGGCAGGCGAAGCAGCTTGGCATCCCCATCGACACCTACGCCCTACCGGGGCAGCCAGAACCCAAGTTGAAGCTCGAGTCCGCCAGCCTGCCCTCCGTCGCCTTCACCGGCGAGCGCTTCCCCATCGAGCTGACCGTCGAGAGCCCCTCCGCCGCGGCCGGTGTCCTGGAGCTGTTTGCGGAAGGTAAGCAACTCGGCTCCACCCCAGTGACCCTGGAGCCCGGCGTGAACCATCTCCACGTGAGCGCCGCCGTGGCGACGCCTGGCGCCATTGATTTCCTGGTGACCTTGAAGACACCCAACCTGGGCGAGTTGCGGGTGGAGCAAGCGGTTTCGCTACGCCGTCCGCGCCTGCTGTACCTATCTCAGGACGCCTCCGGCATGGAGTCGCACCTGTTCGCGACCCTCACCGCCGCGCAATTCGACGTCGTGACGAACGTCGTTTTCGCCAGCGCCCGGTTCGACGACTACCAGGTGGTGCTGTTCAACAACTGGGACATGGAAGCAATCCCGCCGGCCCGCAAGGCGGAATTGGAGCGCTTTGTCCAACAAGGCGGCGGCCTGATGGTGATCGGCGGCGAGCACAACATCTACGTCGACAAGAAAAACCAGCCGCTGGATGCCCTCGACCGCACATTGCCGGCCCTCATCGCGCCCCCCCGCAGCCCGGAAGGCGCGGCGGTCATTCTCATCGTCGACAAGTCCTCTTCCATGGAAGGACGCAAGATGGAACTCGCCCGGCTGGCGGCCATCGGCGTCGTGGAAAACCTCCGCCCCATCGATCAGGTGGGCGTGCTGATCTTCGACAACTCCTTCCAGTGGGCCGTGCCCCTGCGGCGCGCCGAAGACCGCACGCTCATCAAGCGGCTCATCGCCGGCATCACCCCGGACGGCGGCACGCAGATCGCCCCCGCCTTGACCGAGAGCTACAAGCGAATGCTCACCGCGACGGGCGCCTACAAGCACATCGTGCTGCTCACCGACGGCATCTCGGAAGAGGGCGATTCCATGACCGTATCGCGGGATGCCGCCAACAACCGCATCACCATCTCCACGGTGGGCCTGGGGCAGGATGTGAATCGGGCCTATCTGGAGAAGGTCGCGCTCACGGCTAAGGGAAAGGCCTACTTCCTCACCGATCCCTCCGGCCTCGAACAGATCCTGTTGAAGGATGTCATGGAGCACACCGGCTCCACTACGGTGGAGAAGACCATCCAGCCCAAGGTGACACACCAGGCGGAGATCCTCGAAGGCTTGCCCATGGACAAGACACCGGCGCTGAAAGGCTATGTACGCTTCCAGGCCAAGCCGACGGCCGAGACGATTCTGTCCATCACCTCATCGGTCTCCGGGGAGAAAGACGATCCCCTGCTCACCCGCTGGCAGTACGGCCTGGGCCGGGTTTCGGTCTTCACTTCCGATGCGAAGTCGCGTTGGGCGGCGGCCTGGGTCTCGTGGCCGGGTTACGACAAGTTCTGGGGCAACGTCCTGCGGGATCTCCTGCCTCACTCGCAGCCGGCCCTCTCCACCCTCACCAACGACTCCGCCAACGGTTACCTGACGGCGGAGTACCGGTTGTCGCCGTCAGTGCCGGCGCCCGAAAAGCTGCCCGAGTTGTTCGCGATCGGCCCCGATGGATTCCAGGCCCCCGTGGCGTTGGAGCGGCTGTCAGCCGACCATTTCCGAGGCAAGGTGGCCGTCGGCGCCCGGAAAGGCCTGTTCCGCGTTCGGCCGCTGGTGGAATCCCGTGCCTTCCCCGAAGTGGGCCTGTATCTGCCGGAGCCCGAAGTCACCACCTACGGCAACAACCCGCTGCTCCTGCAGCAGTTGGCGGCCTATACCGGGGGGCGTTTCAATCCGCCCGCCAAGCGCATTTTCGATGCCTCTGGCCCCGGCTTGCCCGCCTCTATGAGGCTGTGGCCGGGCCTGTTGGCCGCGGCCATCCTGTTCAACCTTCTGGAACTGGCGTGGCGCCGGCTGTTTCCGGGCCTGAAGTGGAACGGCCTCAGAACACGATTGGCCCGCGCCGCCTGATTTACGGTTTGGCCCCGGCGGCCATCCTGGAATCGATGGTCTCAATCACCGACACCAGATCCTGCACACTCTCGATCACGAAGTGAGCGCCAGCCGCACCCAGGCGTTCAGTGGCACGCGTGACGCGGCGCGTCAGCTCATCCGGACCCAGCGACTCGCACTCCCGTTCCGATAGCCCCACCTCATTGCCGGCCCAGGTGACACCTACGGTCCACATTCCGGCGTTGAGACCTTCCTCGATATCGGCCACCGTATCGCCCACCTTGACGCAGGCCTCCAGCGGATAGATCCCCAGCTTCATGGCCGAAGTGACGGCCATCCACGGGGCCGGCCGCCCGGCCGGAACGTCATCCGCGCAAACCAGGTGGTCGGGCTGAAACCCGCTCGCGGCTACATCGCGCAGCAGGCCCCTGATCATCTCGCGGCTGTAACCGGTCGTAGCCCCAATCCGGATGCCGCGCTTCCGCAGTTGACTGACCGTCTCGCTCACGCCGGGAATCACGTCGGAGTGCCGCGAGATAGCGGCCGTCTGAATGGGAACGAACTCAGTGAACAGCCGCTCCACGTCGGCTTCATCCGGCGTTGCCCCGCGCGACGCCCGCCACTGGTCCGCGACCGTCCTCGACTGCAGGATCGTCCGCAGGTGGTCTTTCTTGTGCATCCCCATGGACTGCCGCACTTCCTCGACGGAAATCTCGGCCCCGTGCCGCTGGAACAGCTCAACCAGCGCCGCCACTGGCGCGCGGCAGCCAAAATCGACCGTGGTCCCAGCCAGGTCGAAGATGACAGCCCGAACACGGCCCCGGTAACTGCGGCGATAGACGAAATCCATACTCACCCCCTCACCATAGTGTCGCTCGCCACAGCCGTGGCCGCTGGGCGGGCCCAATCCACGTCCATCATGGTCAGGACTTCATGAACGGCGTGGGTGAAACGCTCGAAGTCCTCGGGGTAGAGAGCACCCATCGTAGCGACACGGAAGTAGTCGCCCGGACCACCTTGGCTCGTGTCCAGCACGAAGCCCCGCTTGTGCAGCAGCGCGTGAAACACGTCGAACTGGAAGTGAGAGTGGCCCGGATAGCGGAACGCCGTCACCATGCGGCTGCGCAACTCCGGCGGCAGCAGCGGCTCAAAGCCAAGCGAACTCATGCCAGCCAACAGCGTGCGCGCATTGGCCGCATAGCGAGCACCCCGGCCGCGCGGACCGCCCTCTTCACTCAACTCGATCAATGCCTGGTGAAGCGCCAGCAGCGCATGCGTCGGCGGCGTGGACCGGAACTGTCCGCCATGCAGCAGCGCCAGCCATTGCGCCGCCAGATCCAGACAGACGCCGCGCGCCTGGCCCACGCACCGCTCCAGTGCGGCTCGCTGGACCACTGCCAGGGCGACACCCGGCACACTCTGCAGGCACTTACTGGCCGAGGTGATCAGGAACTGGATGTGGGCACCGGGCAGGTCGATCGTCGTGCCGCCAAAGGTACTGATGGCGTCCACAAGGAAGATCCGCCCCGCGTCGTGGACGGCATGCCCAATCTCCTCGATCGGGTTCAGCAGCCCGGTGGAAGACTCGCAGTGAACCGCCGCGACGTGCGTAATGGCCGGGTCGCGTTCCAGCATGAGCGCAATCTGGTCCGGCTCCACCGGCGCCTGCGCGGGCCATTCCATGCGGCGCGTGTCCACTCCAAGCGCGGCGCCCACCCGCGCGATCCGGCGGCCATACTCGCCGTTGATCGCCACCAGCAACTTGCCGTGACGCGGCAGCGCCGAACCAATCACGCACTCCACCGCCGCCGCGCCGGAGCCGGGCAACAACACCACTTCGTACTCCGGCCCCGCCAGCCCGCCCAACGCCCGCTGGATCGACCGGACGATCTCGACAAATTCCCCATCCCGCGCGCTGAGATCCCGCAGCATCGCGGCCTTCACACGCGGACTGGTGCTGACCGGTCCCGGAACAAACAACAGTTTTCCCCGGCCCGGATCACCCACGGCCATCACGTCGGATCTTCCATGTCAGAAAGCAATACTCTTCACGCCAGTCTGCGATCAGCATCTGACTGTATCGAAAGAGTATTGCCGTTCAATGACGAATGCGATTCAGACCGGTGACGGAACCTGCGCCGGTCAGGGTTTCTTCGTCCACTCCTCCACCCAGTCGAGGAAGGTGGAATACCACAGCAGGGAATTCTGCGGTTTCAACACCCAGTGTCCCTCGTCGGGGAAGACCAGCAGCTTGGACGGGACCTTCTGGGCCTGCAGCGCCGTAAAGAGCTGAAGACCCTGGCCGTAGGGCACGCGGTAGTCGAGTTCCCCATGGATGACCAGAGTCGGCGTCTTGAAGTTGGCGGCACTACGCGACGGCGACCAGCGGTCGTACATCTCCTGGTTCTGCCAGGGGAATCCCTTAAACTCCCAGGAGGAGAACCACAGCTCCTCGGTCTCGCCCCCCATGCTGGCCAGATCGTAGACACCGGCGTGCGAAACCAGAGCCTTGAAGCGGTTGGTGTGGCCGGCAATCCAGTCCACCATGTATCCGCCATAGCTGCCGCCCGAGGCCGCCATGCGGTCGGCATCGACGTACGGCAGTTTGGCCACGTAATCGGCGACGGACATGATGTCCTCATACGCCTTGCCGCCCCAGTCGCCGTTGATCTCATCGGTGAACTTGGTGCCATAGCCCGTGGAGCCGCGCGGATTGGGCATGATGACCACAAAGCCGGCCGTCGCGAATACCTGTTGATTCCAGCGGTAGCTGAAGCTCTCGCCCCACGCACCCTGCGGTCCTCCATGGATGAGGAACAGAACCGGGTACTTCTTGGAACCGTCGAAGTTCGGCGGCTTCAGCAGGTAGGAGTGGACCTGAGCGCCCTCGGCGCCGGTCACCGTGAACTCCTCCAGCTTGCGCAGATCGTGGTTGGCCAGAAACGACTCATTGAGGCGCGTGAGCGGCTCCGGCGCGCCGCCGGAGCTGGAAGCCTTGTAGATCTCGGTGGGGCTCGCGCCCGTCACTTCGGTATAGATGAGGGTCTTGCCGTCGGAGGTGAACTGGAGATCGTCGACGTGCGTCGCGCCCTGTGTCATGGCTCGGACGCCGCCGCCCGTCACTGAGATCAGTTGCGCCTGCTGGCGGCCGCGGTCCTCCACGGTAAAGGCCAGGCGGCGCGAATCGGGATGCCAGGTGAAGCCGGTCACATGCCGGTCAAGATTCTCGGTCAATACGTTGATGTGGCCCGACTCCCGGTCCATCACCACCAGCCGCCAGCGATCGCTCTCATACCCCGCACGAACCTGCATCCGCCACGCGATCCACTTGCCGTCCGGAGAGTATTGCGGGCTGGCATCGGCGCCGGGGCTCGTCGAGATCTTCTTGGCCTCCCCGCCCTCGATAGGGACGGTGTAGAGTTCCCAATTGGTGCTGGTGGCCTGGTCCTCATCCAGGTTGGCGGCGTAGCAGACCTCCTTGCTGTCGGGCGAGATGGCGTAGTCACCGCCGCCGCCGAGCGAAAACGGCGGAACGTCGAACTTGAAGCCCGGAGTAAGGTCCTTCACCACGCCATCCTCAAGCTGCGCCACCATCAGGTGCTTCACCCGCTTGCCGCGCCAGGCCGTCCAGTGACGGTACAGCAGCGACGTGTAGGTGCGCGCCTTCACCTTGCTCTTGCTTTCCGCCTCGATCAGCTTCGCGTTGCAGGCATCGTCCGCGTTGCACTCCGGATAGACCTCGCTGGTGAACACCACAGCCTTCCCGTCCGGAGACCAGATGACGCCATCGGCTTCGCTGGCGAGCTTGGTCAACTGCTTGGGCTTGCTGCCGTCGGCGTCCATGGTCCAGATCTGGGACGACCCGCCACGCGTGGAAATGAACGCGATCGATTTCGAATCCGGCGAGAAGCGGGCGCCTGTATTGTTGCCCTCCCGGGTGAGTTGGCGCAGGCCGGTTCCATTCGGGGAAACAATCCATACTTGGCGGTCCTGGCCGTTCTTCTCGACATCCACAACGCCCACGGTAAAGACAACGGCGTGTCCATCTGGAGCCACATTGGGCTCGGAGATACGCTTCAACTTCAGCATCTCCGCGGCGGTGAAGGGCGCCTTTTGCGCATGGGCGGCTACGTTCGCCAGCAGCAGCACCGCCGTGAACAGCAAACAGAGCTTCATACTCTCGATGATACGATGGTAGTTTCTTGCAGGAACATCTATGATTCGTCCATACCGGGGCATCTACCCAAGGATTGCCCAGACCGCTTACGTCGATCAGGCTTCCACTGTCATCGGCGACGTCACCATGGGAGAGCGCTCGTCCGTGTGGCCCAGCGCCGTGCTGCGTGGCGACGTGAACAAGATTGTGATCGGCGAGGAGACCAACATCCAGGACGGCTCCGTGCTGCATGGAGAACTGGATAAGTATCCGGTGATCCTCGGCAACCGCGTGACCGTCGGGCACATGGTCTGCCTGCACGGCTGCGTCGTGGAAGATGACGTTCTGGTCGGGATTGGTGCCATCGTCCTGAATGGCGCGAAGGTCGGGCGAGGATCGGTGATTGCCGCCGGCGCCCTGGTGCCCGAAGAGATGGAAATCCCGCCCGAGTCAATGGTGATGGGCGTGCCGGCCAAAGTCCGCCGCCAGGTCACCGAGGAAGAGAAAGCGCGCTTCAAAGAGAACGCCCAGCGCTATATCCGCTATCGCCAGGACTACCGCGACGAAGCGGCGCACTAAACAAACTCAAAATGATCAAAGCAGTCCGAGGGACCCGAGACATTCTGCCGCCTTCGTCGGCCGTGTGGAATCACGTGGAAGCCATTACGCGCGAGGTGTTTCGCTCGTTCCACTACCACGAGATCCGAACGCCCATCTTCGAGGAGACCGCCCTGTTCGCGCGCGGCGTGGGCGAAGAGACCGACATCGTCTCCAAGGAAATGTACACCTGGGACGACCGCGACGGTTCGTCCATCACCTTGAGACCGGAAAACACGGCGTCCGTCATCCGGGCCTACATCGAGCACCGTCTGGACCAGATTCCGGGCCTGACCAAGCTCTACTACATCGGCCCGATGTTCCGCCGCGAGCGCCCGCAGAAGGGCCGTTACCGGCAGTTTTCGCAGATCGGCGCGGAGTGCATCGGCACGGAGTCGGCCGCTGTCGACGCCGAGGTAATCGAACTGGCGATGGAGATTCTCACGCGCTGCGGCGCGCAGAATCCCACTCTTCTGCTGAACTCCGTGGGCTGTAAGAAGTGCCGCCCCGTGTTTGTGGAAGCGCTGCGCGAGCGGCTGCAGTCCGTGAAGAGCACGATGTGTACCGACTGCCAGCGCCGCGCCGATACGAATCCTCTGCGCGTGCTGGACTGCAAAGTACCTGAGGATCAGCCCATCATCGACGCGCTGCCGTCGATCCTCGACTACCTGGACCCGGAGTGCTCCGCGCACTTCGAGACCGTGAAGTCCCTGCTAACGGCCCGCGAGCTGACCTACGAGATCCGCCCGCGCCTGGTGCGTGGGCTGGACTACTACATGCGCACGACCTTCGAGGTGACGCACGGCGCATTGGGCGCACAGAACTCGATTCTGGGTGGCGGCCGTTACGACGGCTTGGCCGAATCGCTGGGCTCGAAGGTGGCGGCGCCGGGCATCGGCTTCTCCATAGGAGAAGACCGACTGGTGATGGCCATCGAGGAGCAAACCAACGCGGAGGACCTGGCGAAGCTGGATGTCTTCCTGGTGCCCATGGGCGATGCGGCCTTGCGGCATGCGGCCCTGCTAGCCCGCGACCTGCGCCGCGGCGGATACGTAGTGGAAGTCTCCACCGACCACAAGCTGAAACGTGCCATGGAGACGGCGAATAAATTGAAGGCGCGTTACGCCCTCATCCTAGGTGACAACGAGATCGAGGCCGGGGTCTATGCGCTCAAGAACATGGCCACCGGCGAGCAGCAGAACCTGACCCGCGAGCAGTTGCCGTCTGCGCTGCTGTAGAAGTGCTGGGAACCGCGCCAATGCAACACTAATCAGCGTGCGGCTGGGACTCCTCGCCGGTCAACTCATTGTTGCCACCGTCGGTCGTACCCGGCGATGACGCCTCAGCCTCCGTGAACTCGAGCGCCCCCTGTTTCATCGGGATAGGCAGATCCACAACCCGCTTCACCACAAGTCCGCACCCTGCGGCGAACTTCGCCACGGCCACGTCGTCGGAGTACAGGACGCTGGCCCCACTAACCAATGCGATCGCCACGATCTGGCGGTCGAACTTCATCGCACTCTTGGTGATGGGCTGGCTCTCGCGCTGGTTGCCGGCCTTGCGCGCTTCCCGCAAGCGCACCGCGAGTTCCACGGCGGCTCGCTCGTCGAAGCTCTCGATGCGGATAAAGGCCGAGCCGCGCAGCGTGGTCAGGATGTCCTGAACGTCCGCTCCTTCGGTCACGAGGACCTCAGCCAGCGCCGGAGACGGAATCGCGACCTGTTCTCGGCCAGCCTCGAGGGACTCGATCAGGCCTAGGACGCGCTCTCTCGCATGTTCAACATTTTGTCCGGCCGGGCCGTCCTGCAACTCGGCGTCCGGAAACAGCAGCAGGGACAGGATTGTATTGTCGAAGGCGACCATTGGGGGCTACTCCTGTGACCGCAGTTGCCCCATGAGTTGAACCGGATTCTCGCGTCCACCTTCCGGTGGAACCAAGCGCGCCCGAAGCCCCTGAAAGAGCTTGGAGAGCGGCGTCTCGTCGAGCTGCGAGAATTCCGAGATGGTGAACTTCTTTAGTTCCCACGCGCCAGAACCAAGGCGTGCCCAGGTGCCCTGCCCGTGGACCCGCACGGTACCCGCGAAAAGGTGTGGGGCCAGACGCCGCGCCATCTCCTTGTTCGTGACGCAAGTGACGATTTGATCGCCACTCTTGATGTGGACGTTGATCGTCTCGTCGCGTCCGCCGATCTGGATCACTTCGCCGTCGATCATGGAGGTTTGCTGAACCGGGCCGATCCGCTCTTCGACCGGGCGCGTGCGCCCAGGGAACTCGATCAACTTCGTCTTGCCGCGGCGAACCTGACCGATGGCGTGATCCTCTGCGAGCATGTCGTCAATGTCGCGGAACGCCTTCAGTGCGGCCTGCGGTGCCACCCCGTAGCGGACTTCGTCGATGCGTTTGTCGACCTTCCGGACAGCCACATCATTCACGCGCGCGGCCAGGGCAAGACTGCCGGCTCTCACCTTGTCCAAGCGAACGTGCTCGCCGTTGCCGAGCAGTTCGGCGAAGCCCGCCATGTACTCGGCGAGCCGATACATGGGGATCGTGTCGGGGCGAAAAGCGTCGATGTAGAGCTCGTAGGTTCCTTCTTCACCCGGCATTGGCGCCCTCCCTTCAGATCGAATTATGACAGATCGATCGCGCACCATCGACGACGGAGTGGCGTCCCGGCTTCTGAAGTTGAATCAGTGATGGACGGAGGAGACTGGAGAGCGAAGCTCTGGAATACTCGCGAAAACGACCGAATGACAGGCCAAGAAGTCACATCCTCCAGTCCCCTTCCCCATGTGAGGCCTTCCCTTCGGGCGCCAAGCTCTCTCAATCCACACCTGACCCAGCAGGAGCGGCGTAGTAACCGCGCCGGGCTCTGACGAGAGCATTTGGATAGCGTTTCCTTGCCTCTGGGCTCAGGCGGACATCAATCGTGCGGTATTCTCTCTGCCTGGTCGGACTGGCATAGAAGCCAAAGAGATAGCGGAGGCGCATTCGGCGAATGAGCTCTGGAAGGCGCTCCTGAAACAAATCGCCGGGGATTGCTTCTCCGCCAGTTGCCTCTACCGCATCGCGCAAAGTCCCGCCGGTGCGGGCCCGGCCGATCTCGCGGCCGATTCTGGGAATACGCCCGCCCCCGATCCCAATCTCGCGCGCCCCCTGTTTGCCCAGCACAACGTTAACCACATGGAGCGTGGCATCTGCTTCAAGCAGTTCGGTGATCAGCTGAGCCAAAGTGCACTTGGACCCGCGCTCGATGTCGTCCGTGATAGCCAGAATTGAACGTCGCCGGGTGCGGTCTTTCGGACGCGGAAAGAGAGTGGTTGCGACTCTCGTAGCATCGTAAAGGTGGTCATGTCCCGTCGGGATGTGCGGGGTACCGAAGACCAGCGCATGCCTGACTTTCTCGAGGTCGTCTGTCATCTGAAGATCAACCTTCGATGCGGAGTCTGTTCGGAGCACTGCCCCCCGGTCCGTTGCGCGTAGCTCCGCCGGTGCAAGGTTCAGGCCCCTACGGAAGTCGTTAATGTCCTTGGCCGGCCCCCAACCGCTTTTGGCGTAAGTGAGAAATACGACATCCAGCGGGGTAGTTTCGAACTGGAATTCACGAATCTCGCAACGCCGGCCGTCTTCATAGACTTCAAAATCATTCGGGCTGAGCAACTCCAAAATCTTCCCTGTATTCTTTTCGGTGACCTGAGCATCCACCATGACGAGCTGGACATTTGTAGAAAACCGAGGTCGTTCCTGTGCGGGCAGAAGGGTAAACACAAGAGCCAACAGAGTGATGGGTTTCATTTTCCCGCTCCTTTGCATGCGGCGATGATCCGCCGCAAGACATACCCATTTCCATCCAGGGTCATGACCTTGCCGCCTGTTTCATCCGAGAGTGGGCGAAGATGGTCGGCGGCGAAGCGAGTGTCAAGATAGGGCACTTGGGGATGTCCACCGTTCGGCTGAGGTAGGCCGCGATCGGGATTGCCAATGAGGAACACCCAGATCCCAACCCCCTTTGAGCGTGCCCGCCGGATGAGTTCCACCTGCTCGTGGGAGGAACCGCCGTCTAGGTCGTTCGTTATGACGGCAACGGAGCGCGTGCGATCTGCGTCGCCATACGCGGGAAACTGCTCGATGGCAGCGAACACGCCATCATACAGGCGCAACTGGCCCGACTTGCGAACCAGCGGAGCAGTGGCCCTCCTGAAGGCGATGTCAATGGCCTTCGGATCGCTGGTAAAGCCAGCATGCAGCTTGGCAGACGACGAAAAGCCAATAACCGCAACCCTATCCTGGGGCGCAAGTTCATAGGCGGCAAGGCGCGCGCCCTCCCGAATGAATCTGCCTGGTTCCGCCATACTTTCACTGACATCCACAGCGAATACTAGGTCGAGCGCCTTGGTTTGTCCCGCTGCCCAAGGAATAAAGCATGCAAGGAATAAGTAAATGCGCGGGAAAATAGCCATGTCGGCTTCGTTTGACGGCTCCAGGCGCAGAATGGTTTCGCGGTGACTGCTGTGTGAAAGATGATGTGGGGCAGGAACCGTGGAACCGGGTCAGGCTGGCCCATCGCAACCCGTAAGCAACTGCAATTAATACCTTTATGCGCCGCACCTCTTCTCGGATGAGCGTGTGACGACGATTGACGTCGAGCCTCGTCTCGCCTCATCCTTCGTTCGTAACCAACTGCGAATCAATATCTTGCTCGCTCTGCCGCCCCTCTGGCGACGACTCAACCCATGCCCGGGAGTACGCATTCCATGAGGCAGAACGGCCGCCAGGGCGGGTCACCTGCGCGAACGCAGAGGGCTGAGCCGCCCCCTTCATGCTTGCTACTCCTTAACCTCTTCCTCAGTTCAGGCCCATTTACCTGGGGCGAATAAAAAGCGGTCACAACAACTCAAAATAATAGTGAATTCCATTATTTTCAATGGGTTGCGGCATAGCTCACAGATGGATTCTTGCTCGGCCGCCGCTATCATCGTTCCGGAGCTTAATTGATGAGGAAACACACTACGACGTACGACGCGATGGCCGCTGCCGCCCTCGCTCGTGGCATCCAGCATACGGACGCCAACTGGAACCTTCACGCGGCCGCCGCGGTCGGAGTCGCCTCCCACGAGGACTCCGCCCCATTCCACAACCGGCACCAAGCCTTCCTCGAGGAGTTCCGAACTCTGTCGCTCCACGAGCAGATCCTCACCGCCTCAAGCGCGGCGGCGACAAGAGCCGCGAACCAGGGCCGTTAGCCATGTCAACCAACGCCACCCAAGTCGCCCAGTCCGCTCGCCGCCTGGCCGCCAACCGCGCCAACGCCCGGAAGTCCACCGGACCCCGCACCGAAGCCGGCAAGCGCGTCTCCTGTCAGAACGCCCGCAAGACTCCGCCCTGTCCGTTTACGTTCCAGTTGCCCACGCACTTCGCCGATCAGTGGTTGCACGACGCCCTCCGCCGCACTGCCGCCTGCGCCGACGGCAGGGCCCGCCTGCTCCTTATCAACCGCTGCATGCTCCAGGCCCACGAACTCCGCTGGCATGCTCTCGAACGCACCCTCTTTGATACCGCCTGCGCCGAAACCGATGGCAGCACCGACCGGGCAGCGCTCTGGCTCGCCCAGCAGACCGCCGCCGCCAAAGGACTCCTGGCCTACCATCGCTGGATCGGCCGTCACATCAATCAGGTGGAGCGGAGCCTGGCCACACTCGCCGCGCAGTCCGCCCATATCGAAGAAGCACCCAAGACCATGGCCGCCGGAGCGGGCGGAGCGAGCGAATGCCCCACGCTGCCCCGGCTGGCTCCGTCCGATCTCGGTCCGGACAGCGTGATTCCGATCAGCTACAACGACAGCGGCTGGAGTTACGGCCCTCTCTCCGGAGCGTTTGCGATCCGCGTCGGAGCGCCCCAGCCCCCGCGTCCACCGCAGCCGCCCAAACCACCAACAATAGGACCGATCCGAGGCCGCTACCGCCTCTATCTCCGCTGCCCCGCGGCACCGCAACCGCCAAACGAAGCCACGGCCCCGCATCCGCCAGTCGAGGCCCGCTGCAATGAACGAAGCCATCCCCTCGGCTCGTCACAGGCCGCGCCACCGGCCGCCCAACCACGCCCTTCCGAAAATCAGGAGAGCCACGCGCGCCAGCCGCTAGCCCTCAGGGATGAAGAGGCGGTCGCCCCCGGCAGCAGTATTCTCGGAGCAGTTCCCAGAAGCGCCCACCCCTCCGGCCCGCCGCAACAACCCGAACGGCCCCACCACCAGTCCCCCCGGCATCGCCGGGAGCCCATCCCAACAACGGCAACGCCCGAGCCAACGCTAACTCAATCCCAGCCAAACCTGTCTTCAAACGACAGCCACCCCTCCGGCCCGCCACAACAACCCGAACTGCCCCACCACCATTCCCCCCGGCATCGCCGGGGGCCCATCCCAACGACGGCAACGCCCGAGCCAACGCGAACTCAATCCCAGCCAAACCCGTCTTCAAATGACACCCACCCCTCCGGCCCGCCGCAACAACCAGAACCGCCCCACCACCATTCCCCCCGGCATCGCCGGGGGCCCGTCCCAAC
Source organism: uncultured Paludibaculum sp. (assembly GCF_963665245.1). NCBI lineage: Bacteria > Pseudomonadati > Acidobacteriota > Terriglobia > Bryobacterales > Bryobacteraceae > Paludibaculum > uncultured Paludibaculum sp. The sequence goes on along the minus strand of NZ_OY762269.1, from coordinate 1,155,293 downwards.
AACGGCAACGCCCGAGCCAGCACCAACTCAATCCCAGCCAAACCTGTCTTCAAATGACAGCCACCCCTCCGGCCCGCCGCAACAACCCGAACGGCCCCACCACCATTCCCCCCGGCATCGCCTGGAGCCCGTCCCAACAACGGCAACGCCCGACTCAGCGCTAACTCAATCCCAGCCAAACCTGTCTTCAAATGACACCCACCCCTCCGGCCCGCCACAACAACCAGAACCGCCCCACCACCATTCCCCCCGGCATCGCCGGGGGCCCATCCCAACAACGGCAACGCCCGAGCCAACGCGAACTCAATCCCAGCCAAACCCGTCTTCAAATGACACCCACCCCTCCGGCCCGCCGCAACAACCCGAACTGCCCCACCACCATTACCCACGGCATCGCCGGGGGCCCATCCCAACGACGGCAACGCCCGAGCCAGCGCTAACTCAATCCCAGCCAAACCCGTCTTCAAATGACAGCCACCCGAGCCGGCCCGCAGCCCGCCCAGCCCCCAGTCCTTCGGAACGAAGCCAAGCTGCGGCCTCTACTTCCGAAAGCAGCCTCCGCCCGCCGGTGCAGGTACGAGACGCCCATCCCGGCATCACCCCGCCAATCGAACCCACTCGTCAAACCGGAGTCCCCCCGCCATCGGAAACGGCTCACAGTCCGCCTGTGCCTTCCGCCTGACTCAGTCCATGTCGTCCAGTCAAACGAACCCATTCGTCCGGGCCCCTGCGCCCAAGGCTCATTGAAAATTGAACCGTTCCTTTCTGAACACGTGGCAGCGGAGCTCTCCGGCCGGCGGTGACGTCCTTCCTGTCGCGGATCCGCCTTCTGCGGAGGCCCGCATGGCCCTGCAGCAGAGGAAGCCGAGTTGCGAACCGCGCACGTCAGTAAGCGGGCCCCCGGCGCCCCGCCCGCTCAACGAACCACGACCGTCAGGAAGTGGTCCCCTCCGTGTGTCCTCAGGAGATGTCTGCCAGGAGCGAAATCGAACCCACTGCGCTTCGACCCGTGAAGGGCAAGCTCCTCCCGCCGAGCGACTTCAAGGCGCTCGTTCTCGCTCGCTTGAGCGAGGTGTTAACCTGAAGACGTCTAGCTCTCTGCTTCGGCGGGGAGGCGGGGGACCCAAGTCCCGGGGCGCATCGGCACTGTTTGGCCGTAGGGTACTTTTCAGCCCGAGCCCGTCAGCTAACCTCGCAGACGAATTGAAAAGCCGCGGCCCGCCGGTGGGGCGCGCGCAAGGAGCTGTTTGTGGAAGCGTCACAGCGAGTGGCGATGACCCCGAATCGGGTTGTCATCGCCTCAACCATTGCCCTCTCGTTCATATCCTTCTGGCGGGCAGCCGCCATTGTCCTCTCCGACCTCGCCTCCTCGGCCTACTACGTCGGAGGCATCACCGAAAAAGCCATCGGCAAGTCCGCCCCCTGGTTCATCCTCGCCATCATGCTTTTCTCGTACGCGGTGCGCGCCGTGTACATCGAGGGTTGCGCCATGTACGTGCGCGGCGGCGTCTACCGGGTAGTTCACGAGGCACTTGGGTCCAGAATGGCCAAACTGGCCGTCTCGGCCCTGATGTTCGACTACGTGCTCACCGGACCCATCAGCGGAGTCTCGGCCGGACTGTACCTGGCAGGTCTCATCAATGAGACCGCCGAGCACTTCTTCCACCGGCAACATCTGGTCAATGACGCCGGCTTTGCCGTGGCGTTCGCCCTGGTGGTCACCGCCTACTTCTGGCGCAAGAACATCATCGGCATTCACGAGTCCAGCCAAAAGGCTCTGCGAATCATGCAGGTCACCACTCTGATGGTGGTGATCCTGATCGCCTGGTGCCTCTACACCATCTTTCGCGGTCACTTCCAGGCAGTGCCCATGCCGGTGCTGGGCAATATCAAGCTGAGTGAGGAGTCTCTGGGCTGGCTGCCCGGCGCGTGGGTCCAGATGATCCCGGCCGTCGCGATCCTTGTCGGCCTGGGACACTCCCTGCTGGCCATGTCCGGCGAGGAATCGCTCGCGCAGGTGAATCGCGAAATCGCCCACCCCAAGCTCAAGAACCTCGAGCGCGCCGGCCTGGTCATCTTCATCTACTCGCTGGTCTTTACTTCGCTGGTATCGTTCTTCGCCGTCATGATCATCCCTGATGGCGACCGCAAGCTGTTCCTCGACAACCTCATCAGCGGTCTGGCGATGCACCTCGACGGTCCGCTGCCGCTCCGCCTGTTGTTCCACGCCTTCGTGGTGTTTGTGGGCGCACTCATCCTGTCCGGTGCCGTGAACACGGCCATCATCGGGTCGAACGGCGTGCTGAACCGCGTCGCCGAAGACAACGTTCTGCCCAACTGGTTCCGCAATCCCCACAAGAAGTACGGCACGACGCACCGCATCGTCAACATGATCGTCGGCCTCCAGATCGTGACGATCATCCTGAGCCGCGGCGACGTCTATCTGCTGGGTGAAGCCTATGCCTTCGGCGTCGTTTGGAGCTTCGCCTTCAACGCCACCTCGGTGCTGGTCTTGCGCTTCAAGGACAAGCGGCCCAGAGAGTGGAAGGTCCCGCTGAATCTGCAGCTCGGGAACGTCGAAATCCCGCTGGGCCTGGGCCTCATCGCGCTGTCGCTCTTCACGCTGGCTATCACGAACGTCCTGACGAAGAAGATCGCCACAATCTCAGGCGTCATCTTCACGCTGGCATTCTTCATCCTCTTCACCGTTTCCGAAAAGCTGAACCGGCGCCGCGCGCTGGAGGTGGATGCCGGGCACGAACAGTTCCGGCTGGAAGACGCTGAAGGCGTGTCAACGGAAATCCTCGACGTGCGGCCGGGCAACGTCCTGGTGGCAGTACGCAATCCCAACCGCCTGAACCACCTCCACCGAGTCCTGCAAAAGACCGACGTGCGCAAGCTCGACATCGTAGCGGTCTCCATCTCCGACGAGGAAGCACCCTTCACAGCCCGCGAGTCCGAGCTGTTCACCAAGGTGGTGACCCTCGCGGAAAAGGAAGGCAAGACCGTGAAGTTGCTCACCGTGCCGGGTGACGATCCCAATGGCGCCCTGGTGGAAACAGCCGCGCGCCTGCAGTCGTCCCGCATCGTCATCGGCACCTCGCCGAAACTGACGACCGCTCAACAGGGCCACGCCATCGGCATCCAATGGGAGCGCCTGCCTGAGCCCAGACCCGCCATCTCCCTGGAAGTCGTCCCGGACGACCCGTCGGAGCGGCCCAGTTTCGTGAACCTCGGCCCGCACCCGCCGCGGCTATGGCCGGAAGACATCGAGTTGCTACACGAGCTCTGGCTCGACCTCTCCTCCTCCGGCTTGGGCCATCGGCTGCGTCACCGCGATGTGGTGGGCATCGCCTTGCGCCGCCTGAAGACGGAGTTGCATGCCAAGGATCGTGACGACATCCTGAAGGACATCGACCGGTCGACGGGCGCGTAAACCGTGCCTGCGTGCAATCATCAAAAAGAGAAGTCGGGAGACCGCATGATGAGCGAGGCCGGTCGATGACGATGTGGGCGCAACGGCTGGGACCACTGGGCACCGCGATCCGGGCGGCGGCCGGTATCGGCCTCATCCTGCTGGTCATGGCCGTGGCGCGCTGGGGCCTGGGCGTCAATGCCACCACGGTTGGCTTTGCGTTTCTCATCGTCGTGCTCGGCATCGCCACGGCCTGGGGTCTGCGCGAAGCCATCGCCGCCTCGGTGACGGCGATGCTTTGCTTCAACTTCTTCTTCCTGCCACCCGTGGGCCGCTTCACCATCGCCGATCCGCAGAACTGGGTGGCTCTATGCGCGTTCCTGGCGACGGCGCTCGTCGCCAGTCATCTCTCGAACCGTGCCAAAATGCAGGCCGTGGAGGCCCGCGAACATCAACAGGAGACAGAGCGGCTCTACTCGTTCAGCCGCTCCATTCTGCTCACCGACAATACGCAGCCTGTCGGACAACAAGCCGCGCGCTACATCGCTCAGACCTTCGACTGCCCCGCTGTCGCGCTTTACGATGCGACGGAGGGAGAGATCTACCGTGGTGGGGCCGGCGATCTGCCTGGCATCGACGAGCAGTTGAAGCGGGTCGCCATGGACGGTGTGCGCAGTGCCGACACCACGCGTCTACTGATGGTGCTGCCCATCACCCTCGGGGGCCGGCCCATCGGCAGCGTCGCGTTGCTGGGTCTATGCTGCTCGGACGGTGCGATGGAGGCGCTGGTCAACCTGGTGGCCATCGCTCTCGAGCGTGCCCGCTCCGCCGAGATCGCCAGCAAGGCGGAAGCGGCCCGCCAGAGCGAGGAGTTCAAGTCCACCCTGCTCGACGCGATCGCCCATGAGTTCAAAACGCCGCTGACCTCCATCAAGGCGGCCTCGACGTCGATCCTCAGCGAGCCGGAACGCGTGGCGCCCGACATCCGTGAGTTCACCGAGATCATCGACGAGGAGACAGACCGCCTGACTCTCCTGGTGAACGAGGCCGTGCGGATGTCCCAGATCGAGGCGGGCAAGGTGCTGGTGGAAAAACAGGAGCAGCACGTGCCGTCGTTCCTGGCGCACGTTCTTTCCACCTTCCAGTCCAGACTGGAGGGTCGAATCGCGACCGTCGATGCCGACAACGACCTCCCACCCGCCTTCTTCGACCCCGACCTCATCGCCTTGGCCCTACGCCAGCTCATCGATAACGCCTTGAAATATTCGCCGCCTGAGACGCCCCTCCGTCTGACGGCGGCGCTGGTCGACAATGCCCTCGAGATTCGTGTGATCGACAAGGGAAAAGGGATTCCGGAGAAGGAACGGGAGAAGGTGTTTCAGGTCTACTACCGGCGCGATGCCTCCAAGGGGAAGGTGCCCGGCACCGGGCTGGGTCTCCACATCGCGCGCGAGATTCTCAGGGCCCACGGAGGCTCCCTTCATGTCGAAGGCTCGGCAGGATCGGGCGCGGAGTTCTGTCTCCGCCTGCCTCTCGACCGCCTTCCGCCGCGGGAGGCGGCACGCTCGTGAACTCCGGAAAAATCCTCATCGTCGACGACGAGCCCCAGATCCGCCGAGTGTTGCGTGTCACGTTGACGACACACGGCTATGAGGTGCAGGACGCCCGCAGCGGCGAGGAAGCCATGCTGCGCCTGCGCGAATCGCGTTTCGATCTCGTGCTGCTCGACATGAACATGCCGGGCATGGGTGGCCTGGAAGCTTGCCGCGAGATCCGCGCCACCTCGGAAGTCGCCATCATCATGCTGACCGTGCGCAGCACGGAAATGGACAAGGTGGCCGCGCTGGACGCCGGCGCTGACGACTACATCACAAAGCCGTTCAGCACGCCGGAACTGTTGGCGCGCATCCGGGCGGCGCTGCGGCGGCTGCCGGTCACCGAGGAAAGCTCCGCCGAGTCCCTGCGCTTCGACGGTCTGGAGATCAACCTCGCCACGCGGCGCGTCATCGCCAAGGGTCAGGAGACCCGCTTGACACCCAAGGAGTTCGACCTGTTGCGCTATCTCGTCGCAAACCCGAACATCCCCATCCCTCACGGCAAACTACTGCAGGCCGTCTGGGGACCGGACTACGGCGACCAGGTGGAGTACCTGCGGGTCTTCATCAATCAACTGCGCAAGAAAATTGAGCTCGATCCGTCTCATCCGCGCTATCTGCTGACCGAACCCTGGGTCGGCTACCGCTTCGCAATTCCCTCAAAATAAAGCATTTTCCTGGTGCGGAAGGAACACAATGGAATCCTTAGCCCGCCCTTATGACTTCCTTATGGCCTGCTCCGTATTCTCGGAATCGGAGATAGGACATGACCACGCGGCGGGCGTTTCACCAGGAAGACACAAGGCAGGCCGGAGCCGCTGAATGCGGTCCCGCCCAAGCGGCGCCGCACTCTTTCGAGATTGTTGTGCTGTTCACCACTGTCCGTGAGACACTCTCCGCTCTACAGGCGGCAGGGCGTCTGGCGCAGGGTGTGGCCACAGGCATCCGGTTGCTGGTACCCCAGGTGGTGCCGTATCCCCTGCCCCTCGACGAACCGCCGGTGCCCTCGGGTCACTTGATTCGGGAGTTCCAACTAGTGCTGGAAGACAGCCAGTTGGAAACGCGGATCGACGTGCGCCGCTGCCGCGACCAATGGCAGACAATTCACAACGCCCTGCGGCCCCGGTCGGTGCTCGTCATCGGCGGCCCTCGCGGGTGGTGGCCCTCGAAGAAGTACCGCATCGCCGCACGCCTGCGCGCCGACGGTCATCAGGTGATCTTCTCCAGTCCGGAGTGAGGTGCAGAATGCTCGATCTCTTCTACATGGCCATCGCTGTGGCCTTCTTTATCGCTTGCTGGTGGTTCACCAGGGCGTGCGAAAAACTGTGACGCCTATCCGCCACGCTCGCGCCAGACGGACTGGGAGAAAGGAAAGCCGACATGGATTATCTGATTGCAGGCATCGCTGGGGCCCTGCTGTTCGTGTACCTGGTTTATGCGTTGCTGAAGCCGGAGCGCTTCTGAGGGATCTGTTATGACGACACTGGGTGTGCTTCAAATTCTTGTGTTCTTCGCGGTCATCCTCGCCGCGACCAAACCGCTGGGCGCCTTCATGACGCGCCTGTTTGCCGGCGAGAGGACCTTTCTGCATCCGGTCTTGCGGCCGGTGGAGAAACTGATCTACGCCCTCGGCGGCGTGGACGAAAAGGAAGAGCAGCGCTGGACCAAATACACGGCCAGCCTGCTGTCCTTCAGTCTGTTCAGCTTCATCGTGCTGTTTCTGCTACAGCGCCTCCAGGGCCTGCTGCCCGCCAATCCACAGGGTTTTGGCGGCGCGCATGCGCCCAGCGGCGCTACGGCGATGACACCGGACCTGGCCTTCAACACGGCTGTCTCGTTTGTGACGAACACCAACTGGCAGAGCTACGTGGGCGAGACCACGATGAGTTATCTGGTCCAGATGGCCGGACTCACCGTGCAGAACTTCGCCTCGGCCGCCGCCGGCATTGCCATTGCAGTTGCCGTGATTCGCGGCTTCGCCCGTCAGCAGGCTTCGTCCATCGGTAACTTCTGGACTGACCTCGTGCGCGGCACACTCTACCTGCTGTTGCCCATGTCGTTGGTCGGCGCGCTCTTCCTCTGCTCGCAGGGCGTCATTCAAAACCTGAAGCCCTATACGCAGGCCGCGACCGTCGAAGGCAAGACGCAGACCCTCGCCCAAGGCCCGGTGGCATCGCAAGAGGCCATCAAGATGATCGGCACCAACGGCGGCGGCTTCTTCAACGCGAACTCGGCCCATCCGTTCGAGAACCCCACACCGCTATCGAACTTCGTTGAAATGCTGATGATCTTCCTCATCCCAGCAGGGCTGACCTACACGTTCGGACGCATGGTCGGCGACACCCGGCAAGGCTGGGCTCTCTTCGCCGCGATGAGTTTGCTCTTCTTTGCCGGAGTCTTTGCGCTCTATGCATCCGAGCAGGCCGGCAATCCGATCCTCGCTAAGATGGGCCTGCAGACCGCGGCCACCGCCAACCAACCCGGCGGCAACATGGAGGGCAAGGAAGTACGCTTCGGCATCGCCGCCACCGCTCTTTTTGCCACCGCCACCACCGACGCCAGTTGCGGCGCCGTCAACGGCATGCACGACAGCTTCACACCGCTGGGGGGCCTGGTCCCGCTCTTCAACCTGCACCTGGGCGAAGTCATCTTCGGTGGTGTAGGCGCCGGGCTCTACGGCATGCTCCTGTTCGCCATCGTCGCCGTGTTCATCGCCGGACTAATGGTGGGCCGCACGCCGGAATATCTGGGCAAAAAGATCGAGAGCAAGGAAGTAAAGATGGCCATGCTGGCGATGCTCGCCACCTCGGCCGCCATCCTGCTGTTCTCGGGCATCACGGCCGTGATCCAGTTCCCGAAAGACGCATACTGGAACGGCTCTTACGGGGCAGGCACCGGAAACCTGAACAACAGCGGACCGCATGGACTGGCGGAGATTCTCTACGCCTACTCCAGCGGCGCCGCGAACAATGGCAGCGCCTTCGCCGGCATCAGCGCGAACACCCCCTGGTATAACCTCACCATCGGGCTGGCAATGCTGGTGGGCCGGTTCCTGATGATCATCCCGCTGCTGGCGGCCGCCGGCAGTCTGGCCGCCAAGAAGCGCGTGCCCGTCACCAGCGGCACATTCCCCACTCATGGCCCCCTCTTTGTGGGCCTTTTGGCGGGCACCGTCGTCATTGTCGGCGCACTCACTTTCTTCCCGGCGTTGTCGTTGACACCCATCGTCGAACACTTCCTGATGCAACAGGGGAGGCTCTTCTAGTCATGCCGCAAGCTATCAAAGACGTTCCGGCCGAGACACCGCATCCGCCCGTGGACGGCACCGATCTGCTGCCAAAGAAACTGGCGCACGCGCGGCCGCTGTTCGACCCGCAGATCCTCCGGCGCGCGATTGTCGAATCGTTCGTCAAACTGAATCCGAAGATCCTGCTAAAGAATCCCGTAATCTTCGTGGTCGAAGTGGGCGCCCTGATCACCACCGTGTTCATGGCCCGCGATCTGGCCACCGGGGCCAGTGGAGTCGGCTTCACGGCGCAGATCTCCCTCTGGCTGTGGTTCACCGTCCTCTTCGCCAACTTCGCCGAAGCAATGGCGGAAGCTCGCGGCAAAGCCCAGGCCGACGCCCTGCGCAAAACGAAGACCGACGCCGTGGCGAAACGGGTCAAGTCCGGCGGAGCCACGGAGTCCGTTCCGGCCTCCATGCTGCGGGCCGGCGACGTCGTCATCTGCGTCGCTGGTGACATCATCCCCGGTGATGGCGAGGTGATCGAAGGCATCGCCACCGTGGATGAGTCCGTCATCACGGGCGAGAGCGCGCCGGTCATCCGTGAATCCGGGGGAGACCGCAGCGCCGTCACCGGCGGCACGAAGATCCTGTCGGACGAAGTCCGCATCAAGATCACGTCGAACCCTGGCGAGACCTTCCTCGACCGCATGATCGCGCTGGTCGAAGGCGCTGAGCGCCAGAAGACGCCCAACGAGATCGCGCTAAACATCCTCATCGCGGGCCTCACGCTGATCTTCCTGCTCGCCGTCGTCACGCTGCAGCCCTTCGCGCAGTACAGTGCCGGCGCGTCCGGCACCGGCTCCGTTCCGTCCGTGGCAGTGCTGGTCTCCCTGCTGGTGTGTCTGATTCCCACCACCATTGGCGGCTTGTTGTCCGCCATTGGGATCGCCGGCATGGACCGCGTCATGCAGCACAACGTGCTGGCCATGAGCGGCCGCGCCGTGGAAGCCTCCGGCGACGTGAACACTCTTCTGCTCGACAAGACCGGCACGATCACCATCGGCAATCGCGAAGCCGTGGAGTTCATCCCTGTTTCCGGCGTCTCCGATAGCGAACTCGCCGACGCGGCCCAGCTCTCGAGTCTGGCCGACGAGACACCCGAAGGCCGCTCAGTCGTCGTGCTCGCCAAGCAGAAGTACGGCTTGCGCGGCCGGCAGGTGGCCCACCACGAAGCACAGTTCATTCCCTTCTCCGCCTACACCCGTATGAGCGGCGTCGACATCGACCAGCGCCGCCTGCGCAAAGGGGCCACTGATTCGATCTGTCAGTTTGTGAAGGAACAAGGCGGCCGTGTCCCCGACGAGCTCACCGCCATCTCCGAACGCATTTCGCGCATGGGCGGCACGCCGCTCGCCGTGGCCGACGGCGCTCGTGCCCTGGGCGTGATCTACCTGAAAGACATCGTCAAGGGCGGCATGAAGGAGCGCCTGGGGCAGTTGCGGGCCATGGGCATCCGCAGCGTCATGATCACCGGCGACAACCCGCTCACCGCCGCCGCCATCGCCGCCGAGGCGGGTGTCGACGACTTCCTGGCGCAGGCTTCGCCCGCCGACAAGCTCGCCTACATCCGCAAGGAACAGAGCGACGGGCGGCTGGTGGCGATGACCGGCGACGGAACCAATGATGCCCCCGCCCTGGCTCAGGCCGATGTGGGCCTCGCCATGAACACAGGCACCATGGCCGCCAAGGAAGCCGGCAATATGGTGGACCTCGATTCCAACCCCACGAAGCTCATCGAAGTGGTGGCCATCGGCAAACAGCTACTCATTACCCGCGGCGCGCTCACCACGTTCTCCATCGCGAACGACGTGGCCAAGTACTTCGCCATCATTCCGGCGATGTTCATGGCCACCTATCCGGCGCTCGGCGCGTTGAACATCATGGGCCTGCACAACCCGCAAAGCGCTGTGCTCTCGGCCGTAATCTTCAACGCCCTCATCATCATCGTGCTGGTGCCGCTGGCCCTGCGCGGTGTGAAGTACCGTCCGGTCTCGGCGGCCAGTCTGCTGCGCCGCAACCTGCTGATCTACGGCCTGGGCGGCATCATTGCTCCGTTCCCCGGCATCTGGCTGATCGATCAACTGGTGCATGTGTTGAGGCTTGCGTAAGGAGGCCTATATGTGGAAACAACTTCTACCCGGATTGCGATTGACCTTGGTACTGACTGCGCTTACCGGTCTCGCCTACCCCGGCATCGTCACGCCGCTCTGCCAGGTGCTGTTCCCCCGTCAGGCGAACGGCAGTCTGCTCTCGATCAACGGCCGCGTCGTGGGATCGAGCCTGATCGGACAGAACTTCAGTAAGCCGGGCTATTTTCATCCGCGCCCGTCGGCCGCCGGCTCCGACGGCTATGACGCCGCGGCGTCCAGCGGATCAAATCTCGGCGCAACGAGCCAGAAACTGGTGGACCGCGTGAAAGCCTCGGCTGACCAGTTCCACAAGGAGAACCCCGGCTACACCGAACCAATCCCGGCCGACATCCTCACCGCCAGCGGTAGCGGGCTGGATCCTCACATCACTCCGGCCGCGGCCCTGGCCCAGGCGGCCCGCGTGGCATCGGCGCGGGGTGTCGGCGTGGAGCAGGTCAACGCCCTGATCGACCAGACCACGGAAGGCCGCGACCTGGGCATATTGGGCGAGCCGCGCGTGAATGTGTTGGCCCTGAATATGGCTATGGATCAGAAGTTCCCACCAGCCAAGTGAAGTGGAGCGGTTTATGACTGAAGTGGATCGCAGGCCAAGTCCGGAGAAGTTCCTCCGGCAGGCCGAGATGGAAGAGCGCCATGCGCGACGCGGAAAGCTGAAGATCTTCCTCGGCTATGCCTCCGGAGTGGGCAAATCGTTCCGGATGCTGGACGAGGGTAGGCGCCGAAAACAGCGCGGCCAGGACGTGGTGGTCGCCGCGGCGCAACATGCGGTGTCCGATGATGTGACGGAGCTCATTGGGCATTTTGAGGTCATCCCGCCACGCATGGACATGGGGGCACCCGCGGTGGACGTCCCCACCATCAAAAAACGCCATCCCTCGGTGTGTCTCATCGACGGGCTGGCCTACAACAATCCGCCCGGCTCAAGGAACCAGTACCGCTGGCAGGATGTCGAGGAACTCCTGCTCAGCGGTATTTCCGTCATTACCTCCATCAATCTGCAGTATGTGCAGGAGCGGCAGCAGCAGGTGGAGGCCATTCGCGGCCGGGTGGCGAAGGAGTCTGTGCCGGTCTCGTTCCTGCTGACGGCGGACGAGATTGAGATCGTCGACGCTCCACCCGAGTACTGCGTCGATCGCGCCAACAGTAAGCCCGGCGTACCGTTAGCCCCTGAGGAGTTCGCCAGACAGCTCTCGGAACTGCGCGAGATCGCCCTTTTGCTCGCCGCGGAAGTGGTGGATCATCAGTTGGAAGAGTACTTGCACAGGAACGGCCTGGAGCAGCACTATGGGGCGAACGAGAGGATTCTGGTCTGCTTGACTCCTCGATCCAACGCGGCGTTGATGATCCGCCGGGCCCGCCGGCAGGCCGAGCGCTTCCATGGTGAGCTCTACGCCGTCTATGTGGAGCAGAGCGATCTGGGCGAGGAAGACCGCAAGACGCTGGACATGAACTTACGACTTTCTGAGGAGGCGCACGCGCAGGTTCACGTCCTGCATGGCGAGGATCCAGTGGGCGCCATCGTCAAATTTGCCGGTGAACACGGCGTTACCCAGATCTTCGTGGGTCACAGCCAGCGTACTCGCTGGTGGAACAGTTGGCGGCCCAACCCCGTGGAGCGGCTCGTCCTGGAATCCGAAGGCATTGACGTCAGAATCTTCCCTCACTCTGGAGGAGCAATGTGACTGAGCCGGGGCCCCACCCAGCGGGGCGGCTGAAGATCATCCTCGGATACGCGGCCGGCGTCGGCAAGACCTTCAAAATGCTGGAGGAGGGCCAGCAACTGCAACGCGACGGCCACGACGTCGTCGTGGGTTACTTTGAGCCGCATGGCCGGCAGGACACCATCGCCAAGATAGAGGGTCTCGAACTGATCCCACGGCGCACAATCGACTACCGGGGACGAACCTTCGAGGAGATGGACACGCCGGCGATTCTCGCCCGCCAGCCCGAGACCTGCCTGGTGGACGAGTTCCCCCACACCAACGTGCCCGGAGTGGAGCGAGGGAAACGCTGGGAAGATGTCATGGCTCTCCTCGACGCGGGCATCGACGTGTACACCACCATGAACATCCAGCATCTGGAGAGCCTGAACGACCAGATGCGGGAGATTACCGGCATTCAGGTTCGCGAGACGATTCCGGACTGGGTGGTGAAGCAGGCCGCGGAACTCGTTCTCGTCGATGTGCCGCCCACCGCGTTGCTCAACCGGCTGCAACGCGGAGTGGTCTACGCGCCGGACAAGGCGCAACGCGCCATACAGAATTTTTTCAAGGAGCCGGCCCTGGCGGCTCTGCGGGAGTTAGCCATGCGTCAGGCAGCGCACGAAGTGGATGTTCGCCACACTGAGACCGAACCAATCGTTCATTCGGAACACACGGCCACCAACGGCAATAGGGAGACCCTCAGGGAGAAGATCCTCATCCATATCTCCGAATCGCCCACGACAGCGGGGTTGATCCGGCGCGGGCGCCGCGTGGCGGACTACCTTCAGGCGGACTGCTTTGCCGTGTGCATTCTGCCCGTGGCGGACCTGTCCCAACTGCCCGCGCCGGCGCGTCTGGCGCTGGAGCAGCACCTGGAGTTCGCCCGCAAGCTGCGTGTGGAGACCCGAGTCCTGGAAGGCGAAGACCAGGCGGCCGCACTGGTCGAGTTTGCGCGTCGCAACGGCGTCACCCAGATCTTTCTGTCCAAACCGCCCAAGCGGCTGGTGGGGCTGGTGGTGCTGCGCGACTTCGTGATGAAGGTGGTCCGCCTCGCCAGTGACATGCAGGTAACCGTTGTAGCCGAGCGGGCCAGCCGCCTCGGCTGAGCGTCTTCGCCCTCTACGGGGCGCAATGCGGGAATGCGTCTAGTACAATCAGTCCGTGCCCCAGAGTAACGGCTCCGATGCTCCAGTGATCGCCATGCGGCTTTCACTCTGGACCGGCGTGGCCATGCTGATCGCCAAGACGGGCGCATGGTTTCTCACCGGATCGTCGGCCATCTTTTCCGACGCTCTGGAATCCATCATCCACCTCGCCGCAGTGGCCTTCGCCTCCTTCAGTCTCTGGCTTAGCCGCCGGCCTGCCACCGACCGGTTCCACTATGGCTACGAACGCATCACGTTCTTCTCCGCCGGCTTCGAAGGCGCCTTGATTGCCGCCGCGGCCGTGGCCATCATCGTGACGGCAGTCTACAAATGGATGCAGGGCCTGCAGTTGGAATCGCTGGGCCTGGGCACTCTCATCACGCTCGCCGCCGGCCTGCTGAATGGCGCTTTGGGTTGGTATCTCATCCATACCGGACGCAAAAACAATTCACTCATCCTCGTCGCCAACGGCAAGCATGTTTTCACTGATTGCTGGACCAGTCTCGGCGTGATCGTCGGCCTGGTGCTAGTAATGGTGACGGGCTGGAAGCCCTTCGACCCCATCTGCGCCATCATCATGGCGCTGAACATCCTGTGGTCCGGCGGCATGCTCATGTGGACCAGCGCCCGCGGCCTGCTCGACTACGCCGATCCGGAGACGGAACAACTCCTCCGCGCGCGCCTGGACACGCTCGCCGCTGAGGCGGGCGTCGAATATCACCAGTTCCGTCTGCGCGAAACCGGCGGCCGTGTCCTGGTCGAGTTGCACCTTTTATTTCCTGATCTGTTGCCCATCGGCGAAGCCCATGCCATCGCCACGCGGTTGGAGGCCGAGTTGGAAAAGTGCCTCGATCGGCCCGTGGAGATCCTCACGCATTTGGAAGGAAAGGAAGATCACGAAGACCGCCACCCCGGCCGGCGTTGAGGTGCTATTCTTTGGGAGTTCCGAAATATGGCGTCCGGAATCGACAGGTCCTATCTCGTGCAGGCAGACCAGGAGCTTTTGCTCCGTCATCTCGCTCATGAACTGCGCCAGCCACTCAGCGGGATCGAGTCGATCGCCTACTACCTCGATATGGTGCTGGCGGAGGAATCTCCGGAAATTCAGACGCAATGCGAGCGGCTCCGGCGGATGGTCCAGCATGCCCATTGGCTCATCGAGGACGCGGCCCTGGCTCTCCGTCTGAACGCCGCCGAGTTGGTACCCGTGGCCCTGCATGATCACTTCATCAGCATTGGCACCGAGTTGGCTCTGCACGAGGAACGCAACATCGAGATCTGCCTCTCGGATTCACTCACCCGCGCTCTGCTGCCCGCCCAGCTTGCGCAACCGCTTTGCCATCACCTCATCGCTTTCTTCCGGGGCGTCGCCCAGGCTCGCGATCCCATTCGCATCAATCTGGAGAACGAAACGTCGTTCGTCAGGCTCGATATCCAGTCAGAGGTGCGGGCCGAGATGGAAGACCTGCTGCGCGCCATCGATCCGCCCGCGCCCGGCAGCGGTGTCCGGCGCTTTGTCACTCATTGCTCCGGCCGGCTGCAAGCCCGAGGCGAAGGCCAGTCTCTGGCGTTATCCATCCACTTCCCCGCGGTCGAGTAGCCCCAGTACCTTCTCGTCGTCGATGTTCGCCGGATCCACGGCCAGCAGGGCAAAATCGTGTTCCAGGTGCCGGATGGCCTGCCCGGATTCCACTATCCAGTTGGACGATTGGGCGAGGACGGCCCGCAGTTCCGGCAACGCCGCTATCAGGTCGCCCCGCAGCCAGTAGGCGCGTGCGGCGCCCGACGCCAGGAACCGCTTCGTGTCGCCTTCCGAAGCATCGGACTGCAACGTGTACGCGGTACCTTCCAACGGAGCGTGGTGCGAGATCTTGACGGCGGTCCACGCGCGTTCCGGCGACAGCGCGATGATCCGGCAAACGAGTGTGGTCTTGCCGGTCTTGCGCCCCAGACCGCCGACGATGATTCTCACTCCTCTTTCTTCTCCAGGGCCTTCAGCCGCTCCTGCAACTCCGCGATCTCGCGCCTGAGCTGCGGGATTCGCGCCACGTTCGCCAACGCTTCGAGATACTCCTTCAACGGCCGCGCCGGCGTGCCCCAATAGACCTCGCCTCCACCGCGAACAATCTTGGAAGAGAGCACCCCGGAGCCCGAGCCCAGCACCGCGCCAGACTTGATGGTGACATTGTCGCCCAACCCCACCTGGCCGCCGATCACCGCATAGTCTTCAATCACGGTGCCGCCCGCCATCCCCGTCTGCGCCACAATCACCACATGCCGGCCCACGCGGCAGTTGTGGCCGATGTGAACCATGTTGTCGAGCTTCGTCCCGTCGCCGATGCTGGTGACGCCCAGGGCGGCACGGTCCACCGCACTCCCCACGCCGATCTCGACATCGTCGCCGATCACTACTCGGCCGATCTGCGGGAACTTTGAATAGTGTCCGTTCTCGAAAACGAACCCGAAGCCGTCGGCGCCCAGCACCGCTCCAGCATGGATCAGGGCACGCGCCCCAACGGTGACGTCGGAGTAGATCGTTACATGGGCGTACAGCCGGCTGTTTGCGCCCAATTCCACACGGTCGCCCAGGACGCAATAGGGCCCGATCGTGCAGCCCTCGCCAATGTGGCAGTCCTTGCCGATGACGGCCGTCGGATGGATGCCGGGCTCCGGCACCTCAAGCTTCTGCAGTCTGGGGATGACCTTCGCGAAGGCCGCGCGTGGGTCCTTTGACCGGATCACCGTGCGTCCGCCGGTGTTGGCGAAATCCAGACCGACAATCAAACACCCGGCGGCGGAGGCCTGGGCGTCCCGGACGGCGCGCCGGCTCCCCACAAAGGAGATCTGGTGGCTGCCCGCTGAATCCAGCGGGGCCACGCCTTCGATCGGTCGCTCTCCGTCGCCTTCAAACGTTGCGCTGAGCTGCTCCGCGATTTCACGCACCAGCAATCGGGTGTCTCCTTGTCCCAGGAGGGACCTGTATCATTAATAGTTTATGCCCGTTGATCCTTCGGCCTATGTGGCGCCGACGGCCCGAGTCCATCCGGATGCCGTCATTGGGCCGCAAACAAGAATAGGGGAATTTGTTTCCGTCGAGCAGGATGTCGTCATCGGGGCGGGCTGCCTGCTGGAACCCTACGTCCTGGTCAAGCGCTGGACCACCATCGGCGACCGCAACGAGTTCTCCGCCGGCGTCATCCTCGGCACCGATCCGCTCGACAAGAACTTCACGGGCGAGCGCAGCTACCTCATCATCGGCAACGGCAACAAGATCCGGGAGCACTGGACCATCTCGCGTGGTACGGCGCCCGAAAGCAAAACCATCGTTGGCGACGACAACTTTGTGATGACCTCGGGCCACATTGCCCACAACTGCATCGTCGGCTCGAATATCGTCATCGCCAGTTGCTCGCTCATCGCCGGCTATGCGGAAGTCGAGGACCAGGCGTTCATCAGCGGCGGCGTGGTCGTCCATCAGTTCTCGAAGATCGGCCGCCTGGCGATGATCGCAGGCAATGTGAGGGTGAACAGCGACGTGCCGCCCTACTTCCTCTACTCCGACTTCAACATCGCGGCGAAAGGCCTCAATCTGGTTGGCCTGAAACGCGCGGGCTTCAAGCTGGCCGACGTGTCGGCCCTCAAGACGGCTTACAAGCTGCTGTTCCGGTCGAACCTCAAGCTGGAGGACGCGCTCACGCGGATCGAAACCGAAGTGCCTACACCGCACACGCTGCATCTCGTCCAGTTCGTCCGCGGCAGCCAACGCGGCATCTGCCGCGAATAGACGCTCAGTTCGGGTCTTTCATCCG
The DNA here is from genome assembly GCF_963665245.1 of uncultured Paludibaculum sp. NCBI lineage: Bacteria > Pseudomonadati > Acidobacteriota > Terriglobia > Bryobacterales > Bryobacteraceae > Paludibaculum > uncultured Paludibaculum sp. Next base: position 1,138,187 of record NZ_OY762269.1, on the reverse strand, counting down.
GCCGTCGGGCAGAAGTTCTGTCTTCCTGTTACGCCAGTACACGCTCCGGCCCATCAGGCCGGCCAACCAGACCACGAAGGCCCACAGGTCCCACAGCGGAATCAACGGGGCGGCCAGCAGCGCTGGCCAATGCCGCAGCACCACAAACCCGCCCACCGCGCCCATCGAGATGCGGGCCACCAGCAGGACCAGGGCGGTCGACCAGTTGCCCACGAGGCAGTTGAGGACGGCCCAAAGCCCCGCCTGTGTCACCGGCAACCCAAGATAGCCGCCACCCCGGGATACGCGGATGGTGCGGGCCCAGCGCAACTGGTGCCGCCACACCGCGACCCAACCGGGATCGGAGAGCGTCGTGCTGACTACGACCTCGGAAAGGAACGAACGGCGGCCCAACGCCGTAATCCGCTTGGCCAGTTGGTAGTCGTCGGCGATGTACTCCTTCAGCGCTTCGAAACCACCGATCGCCTTCAGATCTTCGGCGCGGAAGCACAGGGTTGAGCCGAGTCCGAACTCCTTCACACCCACCAACGGAGCGACCAATGTGGAGGGAATGAAATCTGTCGCGATGCCCAGCGCCTCCCACTGCCCGGCCGCGGAAGATGCGGTGGCTCGATAGAGGCACGTGACGACGCCGGTCTCTCTGACGTCGAGCGGGGCCACCACGCGCTGCAGGTAGTCCCGAGGCACCGTGATGTCGGCGTCGTTTACCAGAAGAATGGCGTGCTGTGCCTGCTTCTCCAGTTCGATCAGGATCGCCACCTTGGCATTGGGTGCATCCTCAGGACAATGAACGAGCCGGATCGATCGGGTGGGGTGCGCGGCGATGAGTGCGCGGATGACAGGCACAGCCGGGTCGTCTAGATCGCGGACACCGAACAGGATTTCGTATTCGGGGTAGTCCTGCACGGCGTGACTGCGGATCGCCCCGGCAAAGCCCTCGTCCAGGCCTCTCACGGGTTTGAGGATCGAGATGGGCGGCTTGGGCGCCGACGGCGGCTTGCGGTAACGCAGGCGCGCCACGCCGGCGTGAATCAGCGAGGCCAGCAGCGCCGTGGCCTGGTATGCCACCGCGACTGCGCCGGCAACGAGAATGACAAGGGGCAGCATTTGTCGATACAGCTCAATGCGAAAGCAGGGCCACGCCGGCAGCCACCAGTGCGGCGCCGGCCCAGCGGCGGACGTCCACGTTCTCTTTGAGGACGAGCTTGGCCATCAACGTCTCGATGACGATGCTGGCCGCGGTGGCCGGGACGGCGAAGCTCAGATCGGCCACCAGGAGCAGTTGTGTGAACGAGAAGAACGACGTTGCCAGGAAGACGAAGGAGAGCGAAACCTTCCACTGCGCCCCGCCGCGTCTCATCCCGTGCGACTGCAGCAGGTCGGCGCAGACGGTGGAGAGTACGACGCCGCCCACCAGCAGCCAGGTGTTCATCGTTCTGGCTCCTGGTCTGTGGCCGCGGGGGTAAGTCCGGTCAAGGCGGCACCGGCAAAGATCAACAGCGTCCCACTCCAGCGCTGCAGCGAGACATGCTCATTCAAGAACGCGGCGCCCATCACCGCACTGAGAACGTAGCCCACGGCCGTGACCGGCACCACATAGCTGAGGTCGGCACGCCCCAGCAACTTGATCCGGAGCAGAGTCCAGGCAATCAACAGCACAATCCCCAAAATGACGAACGGTTGCAGCAGCGACAGAATGGGGCCGGCACTGGCCGGGGCGTGCTTCATGCCCCAGCCGAGCGCAAAATTGCCGAGGACGTTCAACACGACCACCGCCGCTGTCAGGAGCACGGTGGCAGGTTTCATGGGAGGCGCTAGTCGCCGTTGGCCATCCGGGCCGCTGCGGCAGTGCTCTCCTGCTGGTCGGCCACGAACTGCTTGCGCTTGCTCCGCAGGTTGAGGTACTCGCGGGCTTCCTTGTAGAGGCGCTTCACGTCGCCGTTCATGACGGCCTTGCTCACCACGCGGAAAGCGGCCTTTGGACGGTAGTAATACTCGTCGTAGAAGCGCTGCACCCATTCGACCAGCTCGCCCCGGTTCAGACCCGGATAGACGATATTCGGCAACTGGTGTCCGGTCTCGTCGGTCATCGACATGCCGATCTGGATCAGGTCGTTCTTCTGTGCGTAGTCGTAGAACTCGGTGCCCGGATAGGGATGTGCGATGGAGACCTGGATGGTCTCGCAGTCGATCTCCTTGGCGAAGTTGATCGTGTTTCGCAGCGACTCGCGGCTCTCTCCGGGCAAGCCCACGATGAAGTCGGCGTGGATGGTCAGGCCGAGCTTGTGGGCATCCTTCGTGAACCGGCGCGCCATGTCGATGGTGGCGCCCTTCTTGATGTTCTTCAGAATCTGCTGGTCGCCGGACTCGTAGCCGACAATCATCAGCCGGCCACCCGCGTCTTTCATGGCCGACAGTGTGTCGTAGTCGGTCGTGACGCGCGACGTGCATGACCAGGTCACACCCAGCGGAGCAAGTTTCTTGCAGAGCTCGATGGTCCGCTTGCCCTTGTAGTTGAAAGTATCGTCGTCGAAGAAGATCTCCTTCAAACCAGGGAAGTTTTCCTTCGCCCAGCGGACCTCGTTCACCACGTCGTCGGTGGAGCGCAGACGCCAGCGGTGGCCCGAGTGGGTCTGCGGCCACAGGCAGAACGTACACATGGCCGGGCAACCGCGTGACGTATACAGAGAGATGAAGGGGTTCAGCAGGAACGGGACGTTATAGCGGCGGAAGTCGAGGTCGCGTTTGTAGACCTTGGTGACCCAGGGGAGTTCGTCGAGGTTCTCGATGTAGCCGCCCTCGGGGTTGTGGATAAACTCGCCGTCCTTGCGGTAGCTGACGCCGGGCAACTCCGACAGCGGGGTGCCCTTCGCATAGTTGACGATCTGGTAATCGAACTCGCGGCGGACGACAAAGTCGATGGCGGACTCGCGGAGCGCCTTCTCGGGTTCGGTGGTGACGGGCGGTCCCACGAAGCAGACCTTCAGCTTCGAGTTCACGTCCTTCATCATCCGCGCCATCTTTACATCGACATCGAAGCCTGGCGTCGACGTGAACAGCACAAGCAGTTCAAAGTCCTTCGCCATGGCGACGGTCTGCTCGATGGTGATCTTGTGCGGCGGCGCGTCGACGACCTTCGAATCGGGCAGCAAGCCGGCGGGATAACAAAGCCAGACAGGATACCAATAGGATTCGATCTCGCGCGTGGCCGGCCAGCGGGAACTAGCCCCGCCGTCGAAGCCTTCAAACGAAGGAGGATTCAGAAAGAGAGTGCGCATTCACCCCTACCAGTTTTGATCGTACTTCCCAAACCATCATTGTATCAGGATGGTTGATAGTAGCGGCTCGACTCGAAAGGGAGCAGGGGTGACGCCGCACTCCGACAGGTCTTAGCGCAGCGCGGAGGCAACCGCGTCCGTGGCGGCCGTTTCGTTTCCGTGCGCGCTGTTGCTGAACAGCACCAGGCCGCAGCAGATCAGCATAATGGCCGCCGCGATCAGCCACCGTGGCTGAAACTTCCAGACGGGCGCGGGTGGCGGCAGAACCTCGGGCAAGGCGGCGCTCTCCAGCACCACCTCCGTCTGGTGCTCGCTTGTTCGCGTGAGCACCTGCTCAATGAATGCCGGGGCGTATCCGCCCAGAGGGACCTCAATGCGCAGTTCGTGCGTCGAGCCCTCACCTTCGTAGTACTGCCTGAGCCGCTTACGCAGACGGTGCGCCTCGACTCGGACGATGGAATCTTTCTTGGGATCGAAGCCTTCCGTGCGGCCCAACGCCTCGATGGCGATGTTGGTCTCTTTGATCAGGTGTGATTCGCCGGAGAAGTGCTTCTTGCAGATATAGGAGAGGAATTGCGCGAGAGACGGTGCGCGGGCAAAGATACCGGAGGCGATCACTGCCTCGAGTTCAGCTTGCTGCGCTGAGGTATGAATTTGTGTGTCCAACTTGGGACTCCCTGAAAGCGGACTTTACGACTGGAGAGAATATATCACCATCCTGACCAAGGCGTAAAGCCACTCCTGGCGGTCCGCGTTAATGTTGCATTGAAACGTTTGTAACCGGATTGAAAATAAACGACTTACTCCAGGAGGTGCGGATAGGCGGCCAGAACCCGGTCGATTTCGTGTAACTGACCGGGAGAAAGGTCTTCGTGGGGGTTAAGGCACCAGCGGCCTGCCATCCGTCCCTGGCGTACCAGCACCTCGTGGATGCCGGCGATGCATCCGTGGAAGTGGTTCCTGACGTCGAACAGGGCCGAGTTGAGGTCGGTTAATTGGGCGCCCAGGGCCAAAAGTAACGAAGGGTTGGTGCCCTCGTGGACGCGGCGCAGCAACTGTACAGCGCTCTTTGTGCCCACGGCCCATTGGCCCAGGAGTCCACCAGAGAAGCGGACCGTTGTTCCCCCGAAAGTGAACGGCGTCAGCAGGTCGGCCACGATGTTATCGTCGTTGCCCGTGTAGAGCGCAATCTCATGCGCTCGGCCCGACTCGGCCAACGCCCGTACTACTTCGAGCGTCTGGTACCGATGGAACGGGGCCACCTTGATGCCACAGACGTTGTCGATCTCACACATGCGCTGCCAGAACTCGTGGGGCAGCACGCGGCCACCAACCGCCGGCTGCAGGTAGAAGCCGAACACAGGGATCACTTCGGCGACGGCACGAACATGATCAATGAGTTCGGGCACGCTGGCTTCGCGCATCGCCGACAGGCTGAGCAGACCTGTCTGGTAGCCGAGGTCCCTGGCCAAGGCCGCCTCGCGCAAGGCCTGGCTCGTGGGGCCGCAGACTCCGGCAACGAGGATGGCGTCAGAGCCATGCGCCTCCAGCGCCGCCAACTCCAGCACAGGCTGCAATAGGCCGCAATCCCGGATCTCGAACTGTGTGGTGTGAACGCCAACGGCCACTCCTCCGGCACCCGAATCCAGGTAGTAGCGAGTAAGCCCGCGCTGCCGTTGCTCGTCAAGCTTCCGCTCACTGGTAAGACACAGCGGGTGAGCGGGAATCACCAACCCCTGTTGCAGACTTTCGCGCCAGGACATGGCTAGAAGCGCCCCTCCCGATTCTCGAAATGTGTAGGTTTGTTCAGCTGCCGGCCATCCTGATGGATCCAGTGGGCGATCCACTCGATCATCTGCGACACGCTCACACGCGGCCGTCCAAACATCGAATGGCAGAGAGCCGCATTGTTCAGCAGCGCGGTGGGCGCCTCGGCGCCCTGGAACTCGACTGGGCGGCCCAGATGGCGGGCAAACTCCTGGGCGATGTCCCGAACGCGCAGGGTCTCGGGCCCGGTGACATTAAGAATAAACGCGGGCGAGGCGCAGCGAGCCAGCAACTGGATGGCGACCGAATTGGCATCGCCCTGCCAGACGACGTTGACGTGCCCCATGGTGACATCGATCGGCGTCCCGGCCAGCACCTTGCGGCCGATGTCGACCAGGACTCCATAGCGCAGCTCCACAGCGTAGTTCAGGCGGATCAGCGCCACGCGGGTGCCCCACTCCAAAGTGGAGTGTTCGAAGATCCGCTCCCGGGCCAGCACCGACTGGGCGTACTCGCCCAGGGGCAGCGGCGGCGTCTGTTCGGTGGCTCCGCCCGATTCGACCGGGACCAGCGGATAGACGTTGCCGGAGGAGAACGCAGCGATCCGGGCACCCTGATAGCGGCACATCACCAAGCCAGGGAGGAAGGCGTTGATCGCCCAGGTGAGAGACGGGTTACCGCTGGAACCGAATTTGCGGGCCGCCATGTAGATGATGTTCTCGGCATCCGGCAAGTGCACGAGCGCACCAGGCACGAGCATGTCGCACGGAATGGTGGAGATCCCCCAGGACTCAAACTGCGCCCTCGACCCCTCCGACGAGAATCGCGAGACGGCCATGACTTTCGCGGGGTTGCCGCCAGCCTCCAGCGCACGCTTCAGGCGGTGCGCGAGAGAAGGCCCCATCTTGCCGGCAGCGCCCAGAATCAGGATGGGACCGCGGAGGTCTTTTACCGATGCGACGTCCTCGTGGGAGGGCGTGCTCAGCTCGTCTTCGAGTTGGTCTTCAGTTCGAATCATGTGAGGGTGATTGTCACAGTGTATCGACCTTCCAACGGAGGCGTGTTCGTTGTGAGCCGGATACGATGCACGGTTGATCCCCAGATGGGCCGTAGCCTGGCATCGGCGGCGGAGTGCTGATCGATCACAGCGCGCAGCGCAGGATCGTACTTCAGTATGAAGCCGCCTTCCAGGTGGACCTCGCCCGGCGCAACCTCCCTGGGAAGCCGGATGGAGATGAGACTGAGCTCCAGGGACTGATTCCTGCTCAACCGGAATTGATCCTCGATAGCGATCGAGTTGGCGGCGCGATCGAGGCGCATCTGGCGCCGCCACGACTGGACACCCGCTTCCGGCGGATAAGCGTGCTGCATCTCCAGGCCGAAGACAGCAGCCTTGTCGTCGGTTGAACTGGCCACGGACCGGGCCTCGAACCGCCGGCCCGCCTGCTGCATCACGCCATTGATGGTGGGGCAGTTGTGCCAGGCCGATTGCATGGTCCAGATCTCATAGCGGCGGCTGGAGAAGGTCTTGGCTGTGTAGGTTTCGACACCCACGTCAACCAGTACCGGTTCGCCGTTGTGGAAGACGATGAAGTTGCCCACGTCGTTGTGGTTGTGGCTTTCCGCATTGTGCCCGCCCTGGGCGGCGAGGTAGAACCCATCCGTGGAGCCCTGACTTCCACGTGCGGCGAAGACCTGGACACCGGGCAGGAAGACGTCCCGGAGCAGGGCCGGCTTGGCGCCGGCGGCGGCGGCCCGCAGGTCCTTGGCGTGAAATAGTTGGTCGATGGTGCGACCCAGCGCGTCCGGCTCGAGGTTAGGCTTCGGGTGAGACGCGGCGATCCAGGCTCCGTGCGAAGCCATCCGCGGGTCCTTGATCCGTTGGCCATAGCGCCAGACCAAGTTGCCGTTGGGGACTACGCGGGCTGACGCGTCGGCGAAGTTCACATACCAGTCTCCGGCGATGTGCGCCTTGTAGATGTAGGCGCCGATGGCCTGCACGAGCGGGGCGCCGAAGTAGTCGAGACGTCCGTTCGAAGCCGAGTGGAGGAGTTCCAGGCAGTCGAACAGCGAGGCGCCGGCCCGGCCCCAGTAACTTGGCCCTTCATCGCAGCCGCCATCGGGGTGGTAGTAGTCCAGGAACCGGTCGACCGATTGCAGGATGCGGTAGGCGGTGGCGGCGCGTTTGGACGCGTCGGTCTCCATCAGGAGATTGGCGGTCAACCAGTTGGAGTCGATCCAGGGCGTCCAGTTATTGAGTGGACTCTGGTGATCGGGGTCGAGGCCCATCCAGCCGAAGTTGTTACGGGACGAGCAGGGGTCGAGCATGCGCCGGTGCACCTCAGTCGACAACCTTGGCCGAATGAGAGGAGACAACTGCTCCAGTTCGGGTCCGAGCAGGTAGTCGATCCAGGCAATGGTGTTGGCGGTTTCGGCGGCGAACAGGTCTACGATAGGCTCGCTGATGTCGGGCAGGCCGACGCCCGCTTTCTGTGCACCCATGTGCGCCGGCACACCCCAGAAGCTCTCTTCGCAGACCAGCCAGAGGCCATCGAGGATGTCGTCCAGGAAGCGACCCTGGCCTTCCATGCACTCGGCCAGCACGGCCTGCCGGAGGCGAATGCGGCGCCCGAACGTGAGGTTCTCGAAGCGAGAGCGGTTGCCGTTCCGCTGAAAGTCGAGGAAGACGCTGGCAGGCAGAGAGTCCCAAGGTTTGCCTTTCTGCCGGCCGGCTGCCTCGATGAACGCAGAGCGCAGGTCGGCCGGTATCGACTGCCAGGCGGCGCGGTCCGCTGCCCGCGGATAGGGGCGCCACTGTTCCCGAGGCAGCAGCGCAGTCGAGAAACCAGTGGCATCGTGCTGCGAAGCCAGCAGCCGGCGGGACTCTACCGGCTGCCTTACATCCTGGGCGGTGGACAACAGGGTAGCGGCGGGCGCCGCCAGGATCGCACGACGGGTGGGAGAGAACATAAGACATTCATACACAATTGCCCGCTTGTGTGTAGCCTGAAATAGATGAAGCTGCCACAACTGAATGCGTATCTCCACCTGTTGGGGCCAACTCCTTTGGCGCCGATCCGCCTAGAAGACGAGGGCCCCGTTGTCTGGTGCAAGCTGGAGTTCCTGAATCCCAGCGGCTCGACGAAAGACCGGATTGCCCGCCACATCCTGACGAAGGCCTGGCGCGAGGGGCACATCCGTCCCGGCAGTGTCGTGCTGGAGGCATCCAGCGGATCGACGAGCATCGCGATGGCGCTGGTTTCCGCCCAGTTCGGCATGCGGTTCATTGCGGTGATGCCGGAGGGCGTGAGCAACGAGCGAGTGCTGATGATCCGGGCGTTGGGTGGCGAGATCCGGCTCACCCCGAAGGAGTTGGGCATTCGCGGGTCGATCGCGGAGACCGAGAGGCTGGCGGCGGAATGCCACGGCTTTCTGCCCTGCCAGTTTTCGAATCCCGAGAACGCCACAGCACACGCGCAAGCCACGGCGCGCGAAGTGCTGGACCAGATTCCGGGTGGGCAAGTGGATGCCGTGGTGAGCGGCGTGGGTACGGGTGGGACGCTGCTTGGGCTGTACCAAGGCATTCGCGAAAGTGGTTGTGAACCGATTCCCGTGCATGCGCGGCCGGTCGATCTGGGCAGCACGCCGGAGGTGGAGTGCTGCAGCTTTAGTTCGCGGATCCCGGGCGTGCTGGACTGTGTTTCGCAGATCTTCCGGCCCGAAGAACTGCCGGGGCTGCAGGTGATTGAGGTCCGGGACAAGGACGCTCTGGCCACGACACGCAACCTGATGAGACATGGATTCCCGGTAGGGGCGAGTTCGGGCTTGAACTACGCCGCGGCGGCGGAGATGGCCCGGCGGCTTGGCCCGACGGCCCAGGTGGTGACCGTGCTGCCGGACCGCATGGAGCGCTATTTCACGACCGAAGTTTTCGAGCCGATGCGCTGCGCGAATTGAAGGGGAGGACGCCATGCAGAGAAGAGTATTTCTGGCCGGATCGGCGAGCCTGGCCCTCCAGGCACAAACCACGAATCTGAAACTGTTCCTGCTGGCCGGCCAGTCGAACATGGCGGGCCGTGGTGTGGTGGAGGCGGAAGATCAAGTGCCGGTCCCGGGCGTCCTTGCCTTGAGCAAGGAGATGGAGTGGAAGCCGGCGGTGGATCCGATTCACTACGACAAGCCGATTGCGGCGGTCGGCCTGGGGCGCTCCTTCGCCCGGACTCTGCTCAACTTCGGGCCGCAACAGAGGATCGGGCTGGTGCCGGCGGCCATGGGCGGCTCGAGCCTGGACGAGTGGAAGCCGGGCGGGACGTTGTTCACCCAAGCAGTGCGCCGGGCGAAAGCGGCGGCTCCGGCCGGGGTGTTTTGCGGCATCCTGTGGCACCAGGGCGAGGCGGACAGCAGCAAGGAGGAACTGGCTCGCTCGTACACGGCCCGATGGGTGCCAATGATGAACGCGCTGCGCGGAGAACTGGGTGCTCCGGAATTGCCCGTCGTGGTTGGTCAGTTAGGCGAGTTTCTCCGGACCACGCCGGATGCGAGCCCATTCTCCGGTCTGGTGAACGAGCAACTGGCGCAATTGCCCTTGCGAGCCCGGAAGGTGGCCTTCGTCTCGTCGGCGGGTCTGAAGGACAAAGGGGACTCCGTCCACTTCAATACTCCGGGCTTGCGCGAGTTTGGGCGCCGCTACGCCTTGGCGTACCTGAGCCTGGACGCAACCTGGGGCTGACCGAGGCCTGCTGGGGATCACCCCAGCGTCTGCGAAACGACGCCGGGCCGGGGTGGATCACACGCCAAAGGTGCGTGGTGCAGCATGGGCCGATGGCCGTGCCTCCATAGCCGACGGGCGTCAGGCTGGAGCGACCCGTGCGAGCCGATCCGGGTGCGGAGTCCGAAGCGGCGGATGGGACCTGGGGAGTGAGATTGCCGGCAGAAGATAATTCTCGACCCACCGAAGGAAATCTCACGTGTCGAAACGGGAAAGTTATGGGGTGAAGGGGCGTTGGTTTCAGAGGCTGCCTGAGGCTGGTGGCGAGAGGCTTACCGAGGAGGAGACTCTCTTTGGGGTGGCGCAATAATCGGTGCGCGGTTTCGGGTGCTCCGAAGAGGCAAGACTGAACCCCGCCCCACCGGGCTCCGGATGGGAAGTTGTTATTGCGCGAGCCTTGGTGGCAGGTTGAATCCTGCAATAATTGATCCACGGGATGTCATCGATCGTGGCAGGGCGGGCTGAAATCACACGTCGACAGCTCATCGTTGCGGCGGGCACACTGGGGGCGGGTTGCCGCACCACCCCGAGCGGGCCGCGGGCAACCATTCGATTCACGCGCATTCCACTGGCGGACGTCAACGGTTCCGACAAACACGACATTATTGAAGGTGCGGTAGCGGGCGCTCACCAGGGACAGCAGATCGTCCTATACGCCAAGAACGGAGCGTGGTGGCTGCAACCCCTGCTGGAAGCCCCATTCACCAGGATCCAGCCCAACGCCAAGTGGCGCAATGCCACGCATCTGGGCAGCGACTATGCCGCGCTGCTGGTCGATCCGGGGTATCGCCCGGAGCGGAGCATCCAGACCCTGCCCGCCGTTGGCGGGCTTGTGGCTGCGGTGGGCGTCGCCAAGGGTGCTTCCGCTTCGCCATCGCCCATGTTGCAGTTCAGCGGCTATGAATGGCGGGTTCGAACCGCGGCCAGCAATCGCGGCGGGCGAAACAATCCGTATTCAGCGGCCAACGCCTGGACCGATGCCAGAGGGGCACTCCACCTTCGGATCAACAAGCGAGGCGAGCGATTTGAATGCGCCGAGGTCGCGCTGACGCGAAGCCTGGGGTATGGGACCTACTCATTTTCCGTGCGTGACCTTTCCAAACTGGCGCCCGACCTCACGCTGGAGATGTTCACGTGGGATTACTCGGGCGCCGATCAGAATAGTCGCGAGATGGACGTGGTGATCCGCCGACGTTCCTCGGCGCCGATTCAGAGTGCGCGATTTGTCGTACAGCCCTACCAGGTCGCGAGCAATTTATACGAGTTCCATCTGCAGCCTGGCGACTTCGCGCACTCGTTCCGCTGGGAAGCGGGCCAGATCGAATTCGCCACCTCGAGCGCAGGCAACCGCAAGCGTGTCGTGGCCCAACACAAGTTCACGCTCGGGATTCCCACTCCGGGCGTGGAGTCGGCTCGCATCGCGCTATATTTGCCGAACAGCGCATCCCAGCATCCGGCGGAAGGGGAGGTTGTCGTTGACCGGTTCGAATATACGCCCTGAGACCGGCTCGCGGCGATACGGCGTGCTTGCCGGTCTCTCGATTCTATGTTTCGGACTGCCCGCCGCCAGAGGCAACTCAAGCCAAAACGAGTTGCCGCAATATATCCGCGATGAGTGGGACGTGTCGCGCGGGTACCCCGGCGGCCGCATTTACGGCATCACGCAAACCCACGACGGATATCTCTGGATTGGCACCGACCGCGGCCTGGTCCGATTCGACGGATCGGTGTTTCGAGTGTTCCGGCAGACCGGCCCCAACCGCACACCGATTGACTCCGTCTTTGCTCTGGCGGGCGATTCACAAGGGAATCTGCTGATCAGCACCCAGGGGCTCCAGCGGCTGCGCCTCCGTAGTGAAGAACTGGAGGAACTGCCGCGTTTGCCCGGTCAACCGGAGGATCCGCTATCCGCGATCTATCAGGAGCACAATGGAACGATCCTGATCGCGACGGTGCGGCGAGGACTGGTCGCTTACGACGGCAGGAGCTTCACTTCGCTGCAGGGCACGCGCCCCGACATCACAGCGGCTGTCCGGGCTCGCGATGGCACGTTCTGGATGGGCACCGCCTTGCAGGGCCTGTTTGCCTACCCAGATCGCCGGCTCCCTGCGCAGTTGGAGGATCTGCGTCACGTCAAGATCAACGCCCTGCTTCCGTTCGGGGCGCATGGTTTCCGGGTGGGGACCAACCAGGGGTTACTGCAATGGGACGGGGCAAGCGCGCCGGGGCAACTGTTCGGCCCTACGCACATCCAGACGATGCTGGAAGACCGGCAGGGTGATCTCTGGGTGGGGTCGACGCTAGGCCTTTGCCGGATGGGCTCCGAGAACGCCACGCGCTGTGTGGCGGCTTCTTCTCCTGACCCAGTGACGTCTCTGTACGAAGACCGGGAAGGCGATGTCTGGGCGGGTACCTCCAACGGAGTTGTGCGGCTGCGGCAACGGATTCTGACCACTTATCCTCTCGATGCCGCCTCAGGCGGGAGCGGCGGAGCGCTTTTCGCAGACGAGCGTGGGGCGGTGTGGTGCGCTCGGCCGAATCTCGGGCTTGTGCGGATTGCCGGGGGCCGGAGCGAGCGCGTCCTCGCCACAGGCGACTACACGTCACTGGCCGGCAGCGGACAGAATCTCTGGTTGGGGCAGAAGGACGGTGGGCTGCTGGATGTCAAGGTGGCCGCGGCCAATGCGCAGGCGAGGAAGGATGGACGGCTCGACCATCCGATCATCGCCCTCTTCCAGCGCGGTGCAGGAGCTCTGTGGGCGGGGCTGCAGAACGCAGGGGTCGCGGAGATTGCGAACGGGCACACGGTGCTGCACTCGAACGCGGCGGGCCTTCATCTGAATACCGTGACCGCGATTGAGCAGACTCAGGACGGTGTCATGTGGTTCGCCACCGCTAGTGGCATCGCATCGCTGGCGAACGGGGAGTGGAGGAGTTTCACTGCCCGCGACGGAGTGCCGCCCGGCCGGATCAATTGCATCCTGGCCGATGGATCCGGTGTCCTGTGGGTGGGGGCGGATCAGGGCCTTGGGCGAATCGAAAAGGGGAAGGCTTATCTAGCGGCTGCCAACCAGCCGTTGCTCCACGAACCAATCTTCGGGATTGCGGTGGACCGGGATGACTTTCTGTGGATCCTCACATCGAATCATGTGCTGCGCGTGGAGCGCGGCGCACTGTTGAATGACGGCGCGGGTTCCGTATTTGTCCGGCAGTTCGGTGTCCATGATGGGCTGCCGGCTATCTCGCCGAGCCGAACGAGCCGCTCCATCACGACGGACGCAGGGGGCCGCATCTGGATGTCGCTAGGCAACACGCTGGTGATGGCCGACCCCTCTGCGCTGAGGCAGCCCTCACCGCCCACGCATGTTCAGTTTCAACAGGTCTCAGCGGACGACCGCCAGTTGCAGATTGGCGAGAGGGTCTCCATCCCGGCGGGCAGCCAACGAACGGTGATCCGTTTTGCCGGGCTGAATCTGGCAGCGCCGGATCGCGTGCGGTTCCGCTATCGGCTGGCGGGCTTCGATCGCGACTGGAGTGAACCGACAGCGGGGCGTGAGGCGACGTATACGAATTTGGCTCCGGGCTCCTATCGTTTCGAAGTGCGGGCGAGCAACATCGATGGGCTTTGGAATGAAGCGCCCGCTGGAATCGCATTGTATGTCGAACCGACGCTGTGGCAGACGCTGTGGTTCCGCACTTCCGCGGCCCTCTCGATCTGCGCCATCGGGTTCGCCGCGTACCAGTTGAGATTGCGAGCCGTCCAACAGCAGTGGAACCTGCGATTCCAGGAGCGGCTGGATGAGCGAACGCGAATTGCGCGCGAGCTGCACGACACGCTGCTACAGAGCTTTCACGGGCTGATCCTGCGTTTCCAGGCTGTGCGGGACATGCTGCCGGAGGAGCCGGACGCGGCCGGCGTGGCCTTGGGATCGGCTATCGATCAAGCGGCAGCGGCGATCACGGAAGGACGGGACGCGGTGCAGGCGCTGCGCGGCGAGGAGGAGTGCGATGATCTCGGCGAGTCCCTGGCTACGGTCGACCGCGAGTTCCGGGACGAGATGCGGGGCACCCAGCCGGCCGGCGTCGACACCAGCTATCGCGTCCTGGTGGAGGGTACGCCGCGGCGACTGCATCCTGTCGTTCGTGACGATCTCTACCGGATTGCGCGCGAGGCGGTGCGCAATGCGTTTCGCCACGCTCAAGCCAAGCAAATTGAACTCGACATCCGGTATGACGATGGGGCTTTGCGGCTGCGCGTGCGCGACGACGGCAGCGGCATTGATCCGCAGGTGCTGACCTCCGGACGCCGCAAAGGCCACTACGGGCTTCCGGGCATGCGTGAACGGGCGACGAGCATTGGTGGGCAGTTCGAAATCTGGAGTGAACTGCGCCGCGGCACGGAGATCGAAGTTACCATTCCCGGAATGATCGCCTATGCGCGATTTGAGGACTCAGGGAACGCCGGTTTATACTGACACCAACGAGGGCATCCGTGAGTTCGCCAGCGAGCCGATTAGCCAGCCCGATTCCTACACCGCAACCGATTCGCATCCTGGTTGTGGACGACCACCCGCTGATTCGCGAGGGCATTGCCGCGCTGGTTGCCGGCAAGAAGGATCTGGAGTTGGTGGCGGAGGCCTGCAGCGGATCAGAGGGCGTGGAGCAGTTCCGCAAGCACAGGCCGGATATCACGCTGATGGATCTGCAAATGCCGGGCATGCACGGGATCGATGCGATTATCGCGATTCGCGAGCAGGCTCCGGAGGCCGCCATTATCGTGCTGACGACTTACTCCGGCGACGTTCAGGTGAGGCGTGCACTGAAGGCCGGAGCACAGGCTTATCTGCTGAAGAACCTGCTGCACAAGGACCTGCTCGACACGATCCGAAGCGTCCACGCGGGCCGCCGGACCGTCTCGCCCGATGTGGCAGCGGTGCTGGCGGATCACTTGACGGACGAAACGCTGACCGACCGGGAAGTGGACGTGCTGCATCTCATCGCGGACGGGCACGCGAATAAAGAGATCGCCGGCCGGCTTTCCATCACGGAAGAGGCGGTGAAGAGCCGCGTGAAGAACATTCTGGCGAAACTGCAGGCCAACGATCGCACCCATGCCGTGATGATCGCCGTGAAGCGCGGCATCCTCGTACCCTGATTTCACTCGAAAGGGGCTTCGGCGGCCACCCTTTTCAGGCTTCCGCCCGCCGGCGGCGACCCGCTATCGTCTTAGCCAAGGCTTCTGCAGCGTCTTTATTCCAACTTCGCGAATGGCTGGCCCGGCCGCGGCCTGCTGCTGCTGCGACTGGCGGTCTCCTGCTTCCTGCTCGAGCGATGTATTGCGAGCCCATCCTTCCCCAGTGGTGACACTTGGCTCCCGGCCGTCGCCGCGTTCGCGGGAGTCTTCCTACTCGCCGGACTATGGACCCCAATTTCAGGCGCTGTGACTGCGTTGTTGGAGTTCTCGCTTGCGATGAGAACAAGTGACGGCGCCGCGGCGCATTACCTCGCAGCCGCAATTGGCGCAGGCCTGACCGTCCTGGGTCCGGGCGCCTGGTCAGTCGACGCGCGGCTCTTCGGACGGCGGCGCATTTCGCTTTCCAACTCTGAATGACCCAATAGGGTGGGTGACCGGCACCCGATGGGGGCGTCCCGGCAGCCCGATTGAGGCTTCAAAGATTACAGACGGACAGAGCACACTGGGGACGTTCCGCAGGAGCCGTTCTTCAAAGACCTGAGGTTGCCATCCGTTGACCGGAGGTCTTTCACCGACGAACGTTCCTTCCGGCGCAGCAAAGCGGAAGTAGTCCTACCATCCCGAAACGAGGGGAACGAACATGCCCAAGAAACTCACTCGAAAAGCGCTGATTGCGATTTCCAGCTTCAATGGCGCGATTTATCCAGGAGGCCACAAGACGGGTCTCTTCTACACCGAAGCCCTGCACCCCTACGAGGTGCTCTCAGATGCAGGATTCGAAGTGGACCTGGCTTCCGAGACCGGCACCTGCGGCCTGGACTACAACTCGCTGCAACTGCCGTTTCTGGCGGGGAGCGACAAGGCGGTCTATGACAATCCCAAACATCCGTTCCAGGTGAAGCTGAATTCCCAGCTCAAGAAAGCGTCCGACGTGAAGAAGGAGGAGTACGGCGTGTTCTTCGCGTCAGCGGGGCACGCGGCACTCTACGACTATCCGACCGCGACGGGCCTGCAGGTGGCCGCAGCGGATATCTGGGATCGAGGCGGCGTGGTGGCCGCCGTGTGCCATGGCCCAGCCATCATGCCGGGCATCCTCGACTCGAAGACGGGCAAATCGATCATCGAAGGCAAAACGGTGACCGGTTTCACGATCGAGGGCGAAATGATCTTCGCCATCCTGGACAAGCTGCGGGCCGATGGCGTGCTGCCGATTGTCGAAGCCGTGACGAAGGTGGGCGCTTACTACTCGTCGCCCATGAATGCCTTCGACGACTACTCGATCACTTGCGGCCGGGTGGTTACCGGCGTCAATCCGCAGAGTGCGCGCAGTGCGGCGGAGCGATGCGTACGGCTGTTTGACGCGCTGTAGGGCTCCCGAGCGGGCGAGCCGTTGCGGTTGAGAGAAAACATGGTGGTCCCGAAATGGCACGAGGGGCACACCGCTGGGCAGACTGTTGCCCGGACATTGTTGGAGAAGAGTTGGAGCGAAACAAATTTGAGACACGGAGGGATGGAAAATGCTTGCAGCGAGAATGCACGGCTACCAACAGCCGCTCGTACTGGAAGAGGTGAAGATCCCAGAAATATCGCCCGACGAGGTTCTGGTGCGGGTGGGTGGCGCCGGGATGTGCCGGTCGGATGTACAACTTGTGGACGGGTATTTCCACAGTGCACTCAATCTGAAATTCCCCATTACACCGGGGCATGAGATCGCGGGGTTGGTCGAAACCATTGGCGAGCGAGTGCCTGAGACGGCTCAGCTCGCCATCGGCGATGCCGTGGTGGTTGCCGCCGGCTGGGGCGATGGGACCTGCAGACAATGCCGTGCCGGTAACGAACAGCTTTGTGAGCACGGCGGCTGGCCGGGGTTTGGGCCACCCGGCGGGTACGCCGAGTTCGTCGCCGTGCCCTATCGTCACCTCATCCGTGTGGATGCCAAGTTGAAGTGGGAGGAACTGGCGCCGCTGACGGATGCCGGAGTGACCCCCTACCGGGGCATCAAGAAGCTGCGCGCGGCTGGTGTCCTTGGACCGGATCGAGTCATCGCGGTCTTTGGCGCAAGCGGGCTGGGTAGCTATGCGGTGCAGTACGCGAAGCTGCTCGGGTCCGGAGCCACGGTGGTGGTTTTCGCGCGAAACGAAGAGAAGCTTGCGCTGGCGAAACAGCATGGAGCGGACTATGCCATCAACACCCGCGGCAAGTCGCTGGATGATCTGCGGGCCGAGCTGCAGCGGCTGACAGGCAAGCGCAAGCTGGATGCTGTCATCGACTGTGTAGGCGCCAAAGAGACGATACAGACCGGATTCGGGCTGCTTGCCACCGCAGGCGCATTCGTATCGGTGGGTCTGGTGGGTACGGAGATCGCGATTCCCCTGTTCCCCCTGGTTTCGGGCGAGTTCTCCTACTTCGGCTCATACTGGGCAAACCACACCGACCTGCAGGAGGTGCTGGCTCTAGCCCAGCAGGGGAAGATCCATTCCTCGGGGCAGAAAGTCCGGTTCGAGGACATCAACGATCATCTGGAGATGCTGCGCGCCGGGGACATCATTGGCCGCGCGGTGGTTGTCTTCAATGTCGACAAGGCCGCGGATCCGGCTCAGCGCAGGAGCGAGCAAGGAGTGGTGGCTCGATAGTCCGGTGCGGCCGCCATATAAGGGAAGACCGTGCCACCGCCTGGCCAGACAGCCGGCGTGATTCAACCACTGAGGAGGGACCTGTTGATGCTGACTAATTGCAATGAAAAGCAGAAGCCGGCGACGCCAAACCGCCGGCAGGCAGTACAATCCATGGCCGCGATCGTCCTGGCCGGCACGGCAGGCGTGGCGCAAACTGCCAGTCAGACCGGCTCCGCGAGCGCTCCTGCGGGAACCAGCTCAGGAGCAGGCAGGTCCCTCGGGTGCCGAATCCGGGGCGTCCAGCATTTCGGAATTACCGTCCAGAACATGAATAGGGCGTTTGAGTTCTACGCGGAGAGGTGTTGGCTAATCAGGAGGACTTCGAAGCCCACAACAACATGCCTTACGTGAAGGCCTGGTTCGAGAAACTGCCAGCACTGGCCGACGGCGGAGTGAGAACGACGAGGATGCGTGTGCTTCGAGAAGCCGCCAAGTAACCTCACGGCGCACGAAGGAGACCGCGCATGGAAATGGAGCAACTATGAACATCAGAAAGCATCTCCTGGCGGGACCGCTTGGGTTTGGTACGGCTCCGCTGGGCAACATGTTCCGGAGTATTCCGGATGAAGAGGCGGCGGCGACGGTCGAAGCGGCCTGGCAGCAGGGCGTCCGGTATTTCGACACTGCGCCCTTCTACGGCGCGGGCCTGGCCGAGAGCCGGCTCGGCGCGGCGTTATCCGGGCGAAAGCGCGATGAGTATGTGCTGAGTACAAAAGTCGGGCGAATCATCCTGGACGAGGTGGAGACGAAGCGCGACTTCGGAGAGAAGACCGGGCTGTTTGAGCATGGACGCCCGAACAGGATGATCTACGACTACTCGGCCGACGGCGCGCGTCGTTCCATCGACGACAGCCTGAAGCGTTTGGGCGTCGACCGGATCGACTTTGTCTGGGTTCACGATATTGCGCAAGACTTCCATGGGGATGAATGGCTAGCCCGCTTTGAGGCCGCCCGCAAAGGGGCATTCGTGGCGCTCACGCGGCTGCGGGAGGAGGGCATCATCAAAGGCTGGGGCCTGGGCGTGAATCGGATTGAACCGGTGGAATTGATGCTGGGGCTTTCGGAAACCAACGCGGACGGCACGCTTCTGGCCGGGCGGTACACTTTGCTGGATCATGAGCGGGCGTTGCAGCGCCTCATGCCGGCGGCCGCCGCCAAGGGAGTCGATATCGTGGTCGGCGGACCGTACAGTTCCGGCGTGCTCGCGGGCGGCAAGAACTTCGAGTACGCGGCGGCGGCGCCCGAGGTCCTCGCGAAGGTGGAGAGGATCAAGGGCGTCGCGGAGCGTTACGGTGTTCCGATGAAGGCTGCGGCGCTGCAGTTCTCATTGGCCCATCCTGCGGTCGCCGCGATCATTCCGGGCGCGAGCAAACCGAGCCGGATTCAGGAGGATCAGGACGCACTGAAGGCCCAGATCCCCGATGACTTCTGGACCGAGTTGCGAAAACGCGGGCTGGTTTCGCCCGAGGCTCCGCTGCCCATCGACCGAACAGAAGGAGTGGCCCATGGCGCACGCCTACGCTAGCATCCAACTTCCCGATGCACCCGATGAGGTGTGGCACCTGATTGGCGGATTCGGTTCGTTGCCCGATTGGCTTCCGTATATACCCAACAGTGAGTTGAGCGAGGGCGGCAGGGTGCGCCGTCTTGCCAACCCGACCGGCGAGACCATTGTGGAGCGACTGGAGGCGTTCGACAACCGAGCACGCAGCTACACCTATTCGATTCTGCAGTCCCCCTTTCCTGTCACCGGCTATCTGTCCACCATCCGCGTTGACGCAGCGACCGAGGGCGAAGGCTCGCGCGTGGAGTGGAGCGGGAAGTTCAGTCCCCAGGGTGTAAGCGAAGACGAGGCGTCGAAACTTCTCCAGGGCATCTACGAAGATGGACTGAAGGCGTTGGCGTCCTCATTGGCTGCTCGACGCAGTAGAAGTAGTGCCGCGTAGGGCACGGATGCCCAGCCGCAGGACACGAGGGAAGCAGCATGGCCCAGATCGCGCTGTTCCGACCGCTTCGTATCCGGGAACTCGAGTTCCGCAACCGAATCGTCATTGCTCCGATGTGCCAGTACTCGGCGATGCGGTCCGCGAGGCATTCCCGGCCGAACGGCCGGTCTCCATGCGGGTGTCGGGTACAGACTGGGTGCCGGGCGGCTGGGATATCGAGCGCCGTGAAGGCTGCGGTGAAGATTCCCATGGTTGCGGTCGGACTGATTTCGGGGTTTGAACAAGCGGAGTCCATCGTGTCGACGGGGGACGCCGACACGGTTACCCTGGCGCGGGGCGTGCTTTACGATCCGCACTGGCCATGGCATGCCGCCGTCAGCCTGGGCGCCACCGTTCGCGCTCCGCATCAGTACCTGCGTTGCCAGCCCCATCAGTCCCGGGATCTGTTTGAGGCAGAGTAGACCGGCCTGCAACCTCCGCAGGGCGAAGACGAATTTTCCGAGAAACGAGGCTCTTATGATTGAAGTCGTTCAAGCATTTGACCGGCAGCCCATAACCAGTTTGCCCGGCGACGACGAGGCGGCACTGGAGCGCAAACTGACAACGGCGGCGCGGCTTCTGGCTGACCGGACTCACTGGCTGGAGAAGTACGAGAAGATCGAGATCCTGAACAGACTGGGCGATCTCGTCGAGAGCCGGCGAGAGACGTTTGGACACCTGATCGCGCGGGAGGGGGGCAAGCCGCTCACGGATGCGTTGGTCGAGACGGATCGCGCCATTGACGGCATTCGCAATGCAGCGGACATGCTGCGGGTGTCGGCGGGCGCGGAGATCCCGATGGGGATGACGCGCGCGAGTGCCGGCCGGCGGGCCTTCACGATTCATGAGCCGATCGGCGTAGTTGCCGCAGTTTCCGCGTTCAATCATCCGCTCAACCTGATAGTTCACCAGGTGGCCCCCGCGGTTGCGGTGGGATGCCCGGTGATCGTCAAGCCAGCCACGGCAACCCCGCTGTGCTGCTTCGAACTTGTTGGCCTGCTCACTGAGGCGGGCCTGCCGGAAGGCTGGGTGCAGACGTTCCTGCCGGAGAAGCGCGGTTTGAGTGAGGCACTGGTGACCGATCCGCGCATCGCCTTCCTCAGCTTCATCGGTTCGGCAAAGGTTGGTTGGTCGCTCCGTTCCAAGCTGGCTCCCGGCGCTCGCTGTGCGCTGGAGCACGGCGGAGTGGCGCCAGTGATCGTCGATCGCAAAGCCGATCTGGACCGTGTCATCGAACCGCTGGTCAAGGGCGGGTATTATCACGCGGGTCAGGTTTGCGTTTCCGTTCAGCGCATCTATGTCCACGAGGCCTTGGAAGAAGAGTTCCTGAAGCGCTTCTCGGCGCGCGTCTCGGCCCTGAAGGTAGGCGATCCACTCTTGCCGGAAACCGAAGTTGGCCCTCTCATCCATCCCAGCGAGGTAACCAGGGTGGCCGCCTGGACTGACGAAGCCGTCGCCGGAGGCGCTCGCCTCATGGGCGGAGGGCGGCACAGTGAGACCACCCTGATGCCGGGCATTCTCGTCCATCCGCCGCGGAATGCGAAGGTTTCGACTCTGGAGGCATTTGGGCCGATCACCTGTGTGTACGCGTTTCAGCACCTCGACGAGGCGCTAGCCGCTGCCAATTCCCTGCCGGTCGCTTTTCAATCGAGCATCTTCACGGAAGACCTGCGCACGGCTTTCTACGCGGCTGAGCGCCTCGATGCGTCGACCGTGCTGGTGAACGACCATACCGCGTTTCGAACGGATTGGATGCCATTCCGCGGAAGGCGCGAATCCGGTTATGGGATTGGCGGCATTCCGTACACCATGCGGGAGATGACCGCTGAAAAGATGATTGTGTTCAAAAACTAACGGCTTCCCTTGGCTGCATCTTCCTGGAGGTGCAGCAGGGCGTCCAAAGGATCGAGGATGGCATGCCACGGATATACACCACCGTCACGCTCGACGATGCAAAGCGAATGCTGTCTGCCGCGGAAGCAAAGGCCACGAGCCTGGGGATCGCCTACAATATCGCGGTGGTTGATGCCGGCGGGCACCTGGTGGCGTTCCTGCGCCAGGACGGTGCACTCATCGGGAGCATCGAGCTCGCCATCAACAAGGCGGTGACCGCGAGAATCTTCGACAAGACGACTACTGTTCTGGCCGGGCTTGCCCAGCCGGGGCAACCTCTCTATGGCATTCAGGAAAGCAATGCCGGTAAGGTGGTCATCTTCGGCGGCGGCGTTCCCATCCTTTCCGATGGGGCAATTATTGGGGCCGTGGGCGCCAGCGCAGGGACTGTTGAGCAGGACATCGCCGTGGCCGAGGCGGCAGTGGCCGCCCTGCTTGTCTAGTCATGACCCGACACGGGCCATGCGGTGTATCAGTTTCGCGGTGCACTACCTTTCGCTCGATCCATGTGGGGGCGGAGCGGTCGCCTTACTGGCTGAGGGGGCTGGGATTCATAGTTGGTGGCCAGACCGAGAGCGTGCCGGGCTGGGGCGACTTCCTCCGTGCTGAGAGCCCGGCGGGTTACACGGTACTTCCTTGGACCAAACCGGTCGGTGGGATCACAGCGGCGTTCGTGGCAAAGGCATCCCGCCGGTTTGTTATTATCGCGCCTGAAGGCGAGTGACGCATGGACTACGATCAAGACAAAGTCGATGAGATGGTGCTGGCGTTGTTGTGCCTGACCATTTGCGAAGAGAATGAATGGGGCGCCCGCACGTGGAAGTCGCACGACTGGGATGCCCTAGACCGACTGCACACCAAAGGGTACATTTCGGACCCGAAGAGCAAAGCGAAATCGGTGGTTTTGAGTCCGGAGGGCGTGCAGCGGGCGCGTGAGCTCTTTGAGCGGAATTTTGCGAGAGTCGCAAAGTCACGGTAGCTTCCACGTGGACCTGGCCGGAGATGGGGGAGCAAGCGGCCGGTCTGTTGTGAACTCGTCGACCGAGACACGAAGGCGCTGCCGCAAAGGGCTGAGGGGCTTCGGGGCGCCGGAGGGGGCGTCACGCCGTGTGTGAATCGATGTTCCGGCCGCGTTCCAAGCCCGTCAACATACGGCGGCCAGCCCGGCAAATGGACTTAAGAATCTCGAAGCTCAGTTGAGCCTCACCCTTGTCAAACTGCTCTTCCGTGTGGCCGACGGCGTTCGTGACGTGTGCCACCACCCCGACAGGGAATTGACGCGCCGCGCCGAAGGCGAATAGCGAGGCGGCCTGCATCTCCACGGCCAAAGCTCCAGCATCGCTGTGCTGCTCCAGTTGCTGCAGCGTCTCCCGATACGGCGCATCGGTGGTCCACACCAGACCGGATGACACTGGCAGGTCGAGTGAGCTCAATTCGCTCAGAAGGGCGTCGGTGACGTCCGGCCGGCACAGGGCCTCGTCCTGCGGTGCCAAGTAGTGGTAGGACGTGCCTTCATCACGTATGGCCTGAGTCGCAATCACCAAACTGGGCACCGGGAGCGAGCGGCTGACCCGACCGGCAGACGTTAATCCCAAAGCAACTCGCGCGCCGGAGGAGGCCAGTTGCTCGGCGACCAGGACGGCGTATGGGCCCCCGATGGTGCGGGGAATGATGCCGCAGGACATGCCATCGACATCGAGCACGTACATCTTCGTGTGAAAGCACCCCCAGTCAGCGCAAGGCAGCACCGCCCGCACGGACACGAGCCAGTCGGTCAGATCGCCGTCGAAATCGAGAACACAGACCGGTGGAACCGGCTTGTCTGGCAGGGCACGCTCCGCTCGAACCGCGGCGATCAGGTCTTCGGGCGTGAAAGCCGAGGGCTGCCCAAGCAGGTGGTCGAGCAATGGGATGGGAGGTTGGCTCATGAAGTCTCCGGTATAGCAGATGCAAAGTATTATATTCAATCACTCAATTGATTATTTGATGATAGTGACCTACACTCAGAGTATCCTGAGCGTTGCATGGCTGGAACGTCGCTAAAAAAAGCCGTCTATGAGCAACTCGCCCGCATCGGCAGGGCGGTTGGTAGTCCGCCCAGACTGGAACTGCTGGACCTCTTGTGCCAGGGGCCGCGAACAGTTGAGGCGCTTGCGCGCGAAGCCGGATTGAGCGTCGCCAATGCCTCTCAGCATCTTCGAGTCCTACATTCGGCTCGATTGGTCGAGACGGTGAAGGAAGGCGTGTTTGTGACCTATCGCCTCGCCGACGAGCAGGTCTGCGATTTCTACCGGGGACTGCGCACGCTCGCCGAGAGCCGCCTCGCGGAAATCGACGCGATTGTCCGGCAGTTCAACACCGATCGCGGGTCGATGGAACCGGTCGACAAAGAGGCACTGCTGAACCGCGTACGCCGGGCCGAAGTGATCGTGCTGGACGTTCGCCCGAGAGAAGAGTATCGGGCGGGCCATATTCCCGGTGCCCTGTCCATTCCACTCAAGGAACTCGAAACGCAGCTCACGATGCTCCCGCGTGACCGGGAAGTCGTCGCCTATTGCCGGGGCCCCTACTGCGTCCTGGCGGTCGAGGCTGTAAGACTACTGCGCTCTCAGGGTTTTCGGGCTGTCCGGCTGGAAGATGGAGTCCCCGACTGGCGGGCCAATGGATTGCCTGTGGCCGTGGGCGAGGCGCCGAGATGACGTCCGCTTCAAATACGGTCGAAGTGGCGGGCAGAACGTGACGACGAGCTCACACGAGTTGCGGGAGTCAGTGCGCAGGGCCTACTCGGCCGCGGCCGACGCCCCTGACGGGAGACATCCGTTTCCCGTAGGTGCCGTCTTTGCTCGCGACCTTGGATACCCGGATGATCTGTTGCGCGCACTTCCGGATGAAGCCGTCGCTGCCTTCGCCGGTGTGTCGAGCGTTTCTCTGCAGGCGCCCCTCCGTGACGGACTGGACGTGATCGATTTGGGTTGCGGTGCCGGTCTGGACAGCCTCATCGCAGCGCAGCGAGTGAGGCGAAGAGGTCGCGTGGTCGGAATCGATTTTAGTGAGGGCATGCTCGACCGGGCACGACGTTCCGCCAGGCGGCTCGGGCTTTCGCAGGTGTCGTTTGTGCGCGCCTCCGCCGAGCAACTGCCATTCCCCGATTCGTCGGTCGATGTCGCCCTGGTCAATGGCATTTTCAACCTCAACCCATTTCGAGAAGAGATATTCCGTGAGCTGGGCCGCGTGGTTCGTCCAGGAGGCCATGTTTCGGGTGCGGAACTGGTGCTGAGTGCCCCCTTGCCTGAGCACCTAAGGTCCGGCAACGATAACTGGTTCTCGTGAATTGCCGGCGCGAAGGATGCAGGTGCATTCCTTGACGAATTCCGCGCCGCGGGATTTCGCAACGCCACGATCATGCGGACGCTTCGGAACGCCCGCACGAAGCATCCGGCAGTTGTCGCGGCGGAGTTTGTTGCGGACCGCTGATTTCTGATGAGGCCTGAATGCTGTTGTCGACCTGACGCGGCGGCGGACGGCGTTTCACCTCGGACGCAGAGCAGCTTTCGACTACGTGTCGGTGGCACTGACCCGCGCCGCGGCCAGTCAGCCGTGCCAGCCCCTTTGCGACCTCCACTCAGAACATCATTTCTTCGCTCCGCCCCATTCCAAATAGGGTCGGAAGTCGTCCTGCCCCGGCACGCGTATCTGGAACTTTCCCTCCATCACGCCGCCCTTCAGCCCGTAGGTGAGCCGGAACTGGGGGCCGGGTTGTGCTGGATCGGAAAGGAGGACAGCCATGTTCGGCTCAGGGGTGGTGACGGTGTAGTGAATCACGTGCCCTTCATTGTCGAAGTAGATCGCCTTCCGCGGCTGCCCCGGAGCGTCCTGGTAGATGTAAAGCAGATCCCCATGCTGGCAATCGAACCCGGCAGGGCCTTTACAGGCAACCGGCGCGGCGTGCCGGGCAAGGACGTGGTCTCGCAACTCCAATTGAAAGGTGTAGGTTCCGGAGCTCTCGGCGTTGGCCGATCCGCCGTGCGTCTTCGACTCCCACGTACCTACGAGGAACCGCAACGCCTGCCATGAATCGGCCGATGAGCTTTGGGCAGGCCGCTGCTGCGCGCAGAGCGCACCACAGATCATCACGGCCGAAATCAGTTCCTTGATCATTCCTCATGTCCTTTCATCTGAGAAGAGAATGCGCGCATCCTAGCGGCAACTTCATCGGGCGTCAGCACTTCCTGAATGGTACAAAGCGCCCACATGTGGCCAAAGGGATGGCGCACCCAGCCATAGCGATCACCCCAAAACATATCCACCGGCGGCATGGCTGGAAGTGCTCCGTGATCGACTGCCCGTTGATAGGCTGCGTCAACGTCCGGAACAGCGACCTGGAAGACGCAACTTGTCCCTCGAAGGGTCTCCGGCGAGGCCAGGAACGCACCGGCCATCCGGCGATGCTCGTAGTCAGGCTCCTCCGTGGAGAGTTGGATGAGCGACGACCAGACTTGCAGGTGGACGTGCTCCCCTTGACCACTCGGCGAGACGGAGCGATAGAGAACGCGGGCCGAGAACGCGCTGGTATAGAAATCAAGCGCCTCCGGCATGTCGCGCACTACCAGATGAGGCACGATCACTCCGGGATCAGGCGTCGAACCTTCAACTGCCATTGCGCGGACCACCTTTCCTTTTGCCGCCGATGGGCTGCTTGGGGTCCGGTGCAGCCGGCGTAAACGACCATGCGTGGCCGGAGGGATCGAAGAAGTGTTTGTACTGCGCCGTCCACTCGAACACCTGCTGCAGGGGATTTGCGATCAGCCGATAGCGGTGTTCAGGACCGAACGTCTCGGAGGCAACGAGCCCGGCGTCGCGCAATTCGCGAAGATGCTGGGAGACGGCTGGCTGAGACATCGTGAAAGACGCCGTCAGCTCCTTGACCGTACACGGCGAATGCGACAGCAGGTCGATGATTCTCCGGCGCGCGGGATGGGCAACCGCCTTGAAGACTGTATTGGGCGAATGATGCATAAGAGATTGCTTATGTAGCATTACATAAGCGAGTCCTTATGCACAATTCACAGAGACCGGAGCGCGATGACCTTCGCTGTTGGTTCCGGCTGAGAAACAATTCTGAGGGCTTCTTTGTATCGTGCCTGCCGCACGTTTTGTACAACCCGCTCCCAGTGAACCCGGCCGTAGGTAAGCCGCACATCGTTGTCCGCCAGGTCAACTTCCCTAGCCCACATGCGCCGATGATAGTCGTCGAAGCCGGGCACGGCTCTACTCCAATCGACCGGCTGGCCCGCCGAACCCAGAGAGAGGAAGACCATGGAGTAGAACAAATGGGCGAGCTGCTGCATCAGATGGAATCGGGCTCGCTGGTAACGATCGGGCGTCGCGCCAAAGTATTCCTGAAGGTAGACCGTCTCCTCGTCGTCATTCGTGACTACGTGATTCGCAAGCACTGCCAGGTCGGCATACCGGTCGTTCAGGAACGCAGCTTCCCAGTCCACCAGCCACACGCGTTGTCCATCGAAAAGCACGTTGTCCGGTTTGAATACGTCGTTGTGGCTCGACACCATCTCCCCGTCGTCATACGGGTAAACTGCGGCCACTTCCGTATACCGGGCGAAGAACTCCTCGCTTTCGGCTTTGGGCAGGATATTGTCAGTTCGAAACTTCTGGAGGAACCCGTCCAAGGCCGGTCCTTTGTTGAGCAGGAACGTACATGTGGTGTTGAAAGGAGCCCGACCGAAGGGCGGCAGCGCATGCAGCGTCCGCAGCAGAGCTGGCAACTTGATCAGCGCCTCCGATATCGCAAGAGGTTTGGCCTCGACAAAATCCGTGATCGAAATCCTGTCCTCGATGCTGGTGTACCAGACACGCGGCGCCACACCGGCTTCCGCCGCCGCCTTCATGCTGGTGTAGTGGCGCGTAGGATCCTCTGTACGCGTGATGATCTTCAACACGTATGGCGAGCCGCCCACGACGATGCGAAAGACGAGGGACGAGGTATGCCCCCCGGTGAGCTTCGAGATGTCCTCGAACTTTGATACTCCGAAAGCCTCGCGCAGACCGCGGGTCACTGCCTCGCACTTCTCTTGCGGAATCATGAAGTCCTCCCTTGGGATCTGAATGGAAAGGCCGTGTCGAAAAAGCGCCCGTCTCTCCGGCTGCGGCTCTCCGCTCAGGCATGGTTCTCCCACAGCCCCGTGCCGCAGGTAACCCCTCCGGAGGGCGATGCTTCACAACCAGGAATGGTGCTTGGTGAGGTCGATGCTAAGCGAATGAGGGACAAAAATCTAGTCTTGTTTTCAATAATTTAACTTGGTATTCTATGATTGGCTTGATCATTCATGAGAGCTGCGGGCAGCCGCGGGCTCTCACTTCCGGCCCCACCCGGCACCTCAGAGAATTCGAAGCTCCTCTGGCTAGAGAGTTCGACGTACTCCTCGGACACTCACCGTCCGAAGCGCCGCTGGAGCTGGCACCGGAGCAGGCTGACAGCAGTTTCCCATGTAGGTTTACCGCCACAGGATCCAGCCGAGACGGCAATAGTCCCAACGCGGGCTCAAACGCGAACCAGTGATAGGTACGATTGCAGGCCGCGCGGACCGTGAGCATGACCAGCACTTCGACCAGTGAGCATCGCAAGATCCTCATCCGCAGATCCTCAGCCGTCGGCACTTTGCCCGCTGGGATGATCGCGCGGTTCGCGAGGACTGCCGACTCGAGTTGAACCCAGCGACCTGGTGCAGCAGCACCCGAGCCAATCTATCCGCTTGACATGTTCCATATTTCTGTTATCTTGGAAATAATGAAGGAGCTAATGGTTCAGGAAGACCAAACAGTCCGCTTCGTGGACATGCTCGCCGCCATTGGGACCGAACCCAGACTCCGCATCATAACCTGCGCTACAGCGCTAACACCTATGTTTTTGTGAGTTGCTTACGTTCCTTTGCGTGGAATGCTGCGCGAGGAACAAAATGATCACGGCTGAAGAGATCGTTCAACTCTGTAAGTAGAGAGGGCTCCAACAATGCGCATCGCGCAACTGATGGTATTGGTGTGTCTGCTCGCAGCTACGATGCCCGCGGCGGACGCGGGCAAAGCTCGTGTTCTTGTGCTGTGCACTGGCAATTCGGCCAGGAGCCAAATGGCAGCAGGCTTCCTGGAGTCGTTTGATCCCCGACTGCAGGTATTCTCCGCGGGCACAAAGCCCGCTGCTCGGGTCAATCCTTTTGCGATCCAGGCAATGCGCGAAGTGGGTATCGACATCTCTGGCGGGACTCCAAAGAGTGTCAGCCAATTCATCAACCTGTCCTTCGACTACGTGATTACGGTATGCGACGACGCGGACAAGTCCTGCCCTGCCTTCCGTGGCAAGGTCGGAGTGCGCACACACATCGGATTCCCGGATCCCGCAAAGGCAAGCGGGACGGATGCCGAGAAGCTGACAGTGTTCCGCGCGGTCCGGGACGACATCAACAAGCGATTCCGGGAGTACTACGAGAAGGAAATCAAGAAGCCCTAAGCCATGAAGCCCAGCATTCTCGTGCTTTGCACCGGCAACTCGGCCCGCAGCCAGATGGGAGAGGGCCTTTTCCGCCACTATCTTGGAGACCGCTTTGACGTTCACAGCGCCGGGACGAGACCAAGCCTGGTCCGGCCCGAAGCCATCGCCGTCATGGCGGAACTGGGCATCGATATATCCAATCATCGATCGAAGTCGGTCGATGAATTTCTGAGCCACGAATTCCGTTACGTTTTCACTGTCTGTGACAACGCGAAAGAGAGCTGCCCCATTCTGCCAGGTAAGGTGGAGCGCATTCACTGGAGCTTTGAAGATCCGGCCGCTGTGGACGGACCGGAAGAAGTGAGGAGAGCCGCGTTCCGACGAATCCGCGATCAGATCAGGGAGCGCGTCGAAGGTTTCGCCAAAGCCGTCTAGCCGCGAGGTGAGCCATGGTGGTTCAATTCGTCCTTGCCTTTCAGCTTGTTGCCGCTCCCATAGACAGGACCCGAGCCGCGGAGGCCGCGGAGATGGCGCTGAAGGAACGAATCCGCGCTAACCAACGAGAAGCCGCTACCAGAGAAGAGATGCGACGACGGCATTTCGAGGCGCGATTCAACACGCTGGTCGATGCGGTCTCCCAGTTCGCGAAGGAATACAACGCCGGGCATGGCGGCATTTGGCCGCAGCGGCAGGCCGACATACTTCGCAAAGCGATGCTTGAGCTGCAGTCCCTGGAAGCAACACTGGCCCGAGGTGGCGAACGCTCACCGGCCTGCGCAACCGACGTCAAGCGCTGATGCCCCGGAGTTGACCGACGTTGCGTTTTCTCGATGCGCCCATCCTGGCCAACGGGGCTTCGATGGATAATTCGATTCTCATTCGAACATGACGAGCGCCGCGTGCGTAACATTGACAGTGATGATATGCAGAGCAGCATCGTTCGTGGCCTGCGGGCGTTAGCCGTGGCATGGCTGATACACGCGAACTGCCACGCCCTGGCAGCAGACAATGAATGGCAAGCCGCCTTCCTGATCTCTCCGAATCCAGCACTCATGGACGAGCGTGTCACGATCAGGATGACGGGATTGCCCCCAAATCGCAGCATCACCCTGCGTGCCTCGTCGGAAGATCAGAGAAGCTGCTGGTGGCGCAGTTCCGCCGTCTTCCGAACCGGGCAAGATGGATCCATTGACCTTTCCACACAGGCTCCAATCTCCGCCTCGTATACAGGTATCGACGGTATGGGGCTGTTCTGGTCGATGGAGCCCGACAGATCGTGCCGGCCCTTGCCTGCGTTCTTTTCCCTAGTCGATTGGTTCAAACCAATCGTGACCCATGTTGAAGCAGCTTCCGGCGCCCGGGTGCTGGGAACCGCGCAGGTCGTCCGTCATCTCGCGGCGCCAGGCGTTCGTGTGGCACCTTTCAAAAACAATGGCGTTGTAGGGATCCTCTACCGCCCAAGTGACGATCACAAGCATCCCGGAGTGATTCTTCTCGGCGGTTCAGAAGGCGGGTTTCCTACCCCGGAAGGCGCCATGCTGGCGTCGCGAGGATTCGTGACTTTGGCCTTGGCGTACTTCGGAACGGACGGACTGCCGGCCGGCATGCAAAGAATACCAGTCGAATACCTGGGCAGGGCGATTCACTGCATGCAGTTGCTTCCGGGCGTTCAAGGCACGACGGTTACGATCATTGGAGGCTCCCGAGGCGCCGAGGCCGCCCTGATCGCGGGCTCTACCTATCCGGAGGTGAACGGCGTTGTGGGCGTATCTGGCAGCCATGTGAGATGGGAGGGCGCGACAGCAAATGGATTTCCAGGTGGGCCTGCCTGGACCTATCAGGGCAAGCCGTTGCCCTATGTCCGATTCCACATTGCCCCCGGCTTTGCGGCTCGTTATGTCTGGGCCAGTCTCACTCGCACTTCGCTCTCCTTGGAGCCGATGTTTATTGACAGCCTGGGCCGGGCCGAAAGCGACGATGTGCAGATCGCGGTGGAGCGAATCCGCGGTCCCGTTCTGCTCGGCTCTGGCAGTAATGATCGAAAGTGGCCTTCCACGTTAATGTGTGGACGAGCGATGGACAGGCTGCGCCGAAACGGCCACCCCTATGCGGATGAGCACGTGTCGTATCAAGGTGCAGGCCACTGGCTACCCTTAACCTATTTACCGACGGCAGGCTTGCGGGGTCGCATGGCGGACGAGATTGGCGGCACACCGGAGGCAACCGCGAAAGTTCAGGCGCAGTGGTGGCCTAAAGTGCTCCGCTTTCTCGCCGCGATTCGGTTGCAAGATGCCACGAGGTGAGCAATCTGGATCGGTTCACCTTCCGCGGAACCTCACTCGGGGACTGGGACTGGGATACGGCATCATCCACTTTGGCGGCCCGACAGGCCATGGGGGACTCCATTGAAGACGCGCGCGACGGGTGCACGCTCTTTCCCAGTCGCGGTTCGCAACGGAGTGGGACCACTCCCTGACGGTTGGGGTTCGTTGCGCAGCTCGTTCCCGCTTGATGGCCCGCAAGGCGTGTGGGACTCTCTTTTGTGGTCTTAGCCCGGCCCGTAGGGAATCCTTCCAGTGACCTTCTGAGCCGGGGGGCCGCCTGGTGGCTGCCTGCTTGTGGCTACTTCGTATTCGCCCGGCTGGCGAGGAGGCGGGCTTTCACTGGTGTGCCCTCGACCGTCTCCATTTCCAGTAGCAGTTCGAAGGACTTCAGGGTGTTCAGGTTTGCCGCGTGGAGGGTGGTGTGGAGGAGGGCCAGAGACGCGGGGTCGAGCATGAAGGCACCGGCTCCTTCCGTGGACGCCATGCCGGTGCCTGCGATCAGGACGACTTTGCCCGTTTGGGAAAGATTCGGGACCACGGCGATGCGGCCGTAGCCCGCACGGTAGGGGCGGCTAGGAGGATAAAGCGGTAGTTCTCCGGCCAGCGGTTTGCGATTGGAGATGGACGCCGCTCCGGAATCCGGGTCGATGGTGAAGGCAAAGTTCAGGTTGTTCTCGAAGAGGCGGGTCCAGGGATTGGCGCGGACGCCGCCCAGGAGGACGAAGTTCTCGGTATGGAAGTCGCGCGGGGCAACCTCGCGGGCGTGGCGGACTCGGATGCTGTCGCGGTGGCGCCCGGCGGCTTCGGCGATAGTGGCCGCAATGACGGTGTCGGCGAGGGCCGTGTTGGCCATTTGGGGGAGGGATTCGATGAAGCGAGTCGCGCTCGTGTGCTCGGGCAATGGCGGAAGCCGGCGGGCGGCGTAGTCCTCGACAGAAACCACGCGGCCGGCGAAGTTCTGCACAGCCTGCGAGCCGGCGTCGGTGACGACGATGTTGACGCGGTTTTGGGAATCGAAGAGTAGTTCGCTGAGAGGGGTGGGTGGCGAGCGGAGGGCGTCGACTTCGGTGCGTAGTGAGCGGTTCTGGAGAAAGGCCCAGGTGGCGAGCGCGGCGAAGAGCACAGCGGCCACAGTAGCTGCCGCAGCCAGACCCAGGGCCGGCTTTCGCGGGCGGGGTGCCGGTTCCGGTGGCTCGGGGTGGAGGGGCGATCCAGCCGGGTGGAAGACCGGGAGGTAGGCGCCTTTGGGGATCTCGACGACGAGTGGTTCGTGGCGGCCGTCGGTGGCGAAATACTCCGCGAGTTTGGTGCGAAGTTGCCGGGCGGCGACGCGGACGATGTTGTCGTCGCCGGGATTGTAGGACTCCGGGCGGCCGAAGACATGGTGGCCGATATCGGCCTCGTTGAGTTCAGGGTTCTCGCTGGCCAGGGCGCGCTCGCAGATAAAAGACAGGAGCTCCCTCTGGCGGGAGGAGCGTATGAACTGAGGCGAGTTGAGAACGCGCGTTACCAGGGCTCGCCGCTCTGTTACCGCACCCTCATCCAACTTATTGGAACCATTCACTTGTCCCTGTAGCATACGGGAAAAACACAGAGAAATCCGGCGGCCCGGCAGGGGGCGCGCCATGCAATGGCGATTATACTGCCGCTGAGCCTATGAGCGACCGATTTTCCACCAGTAGACGGGAGTTCCTGCAAACCGCGGCGGCGCCTTTGGCGGCCGGTGGGCGGCGGACAGGGCGAACTCGTCCGAACATCCTGCTGATTCTCTCCGACGATCAGGGGTGGGGCGATCTATCCGCGCATGGGAACCCTCTACTGGCGACCCCAAACCTGGACCGATTGGCCGGGGAAGGGGTGGAGTTCATGCGGTTCCACGTCTCGCCGGTCTGCGCTCCGACGCGGGCCAGTCTGCTGACGGGGCGATACCACCTGCGGTGCGGGGTGCATGGCGTGACGGGTGGACGAGAGACGATGCGGGCCGGGGAGGTGACGTTGGCCGAGGCGCTGCGCCCTGCCGGATACCGGACGGCGCTGTTCGGGAAGTGGCATCTGGGAGAGAACTATCCCTATGTTCCCCATGCACGGGGGTTTGAGGAGTTCGTCGGATTCCGGACGGGGCACTGGTACGACTACTGGGATCCGAAGTTCGAACGGAACGGGAAGCCGCACCAACTGAAGGGGTATGTGACGGAGGCGCTGACCGGCGAGGCGATGCGGTACATCGACGGGCACCGGAGCGAGCCGTTCTTCCTGTACATGGCATACAACGTGCCCCACTCGCCGTTCCAGGTTCCGGAGCGGTATTGGGCGCGATTCCGCGACCTGGCGGGCGTGACCCGGGAGACGGCGGCCGCGTATGCGTTGACGGCATGCCTGGACGACCAGGTGGGCCGGCTGCTGCAACACCTGGAAGAACGGAAGCTGGCCGAGGACACCATTGTGATCTTCCTGGGCGACAACGGCCCGAACACGGACCGGTATACGGGTGGATTGCGCGGGCGGAAGGGGAGCGTGTACGAGGGCGGAACACGCTCAGCGTTGTGTGTACGGTGGCCGGGCCGGCTGACGGCGGGCAAGAAGGTGGACCGGATTGCGGCACATATTGATCTGTTTCCAACGCTGCTGGACCTGGCGGGCGTGGAACGGCCGAAGGGTCCCACGCTGGACGGGGTGAGTCTGCGGCCGCTGCTGGAGGGTGACGGACGGGCCTGGCCGGAACGGATGCTGTTCACGCACGGCGAGCCGGCGAAGAATCCGGGGGCGCAGTATCCAGGGGCGGTGCGGACGCAGCGGTTCAATCTGGTGAACGGGCGCGAGCTGTACGATGTCGCCGCGGATCCGGGGGAGTCGAAGAATGTGGCGGCGGAGCATCCGGAGCAGGCGGCGGAGCTGAAGGCGGCGTACGAGAAGTGGTTTGCGGACGTGATGCGGCCGCACGGACTGGAACACTTTCCGATTCCCGTGGGCTACGCGGAGGAAAATCCGGCGGTGCTGACCGCGACGCAGGCCAAGCTGGAGGGGCAGGTCCGGTATTTCCAGGGAGCGGGATGGGCCCATGACTGGGCGTCGGGGTGGACGGCGGTTGGCGACGGCATGAGTTGGGATCTGGATGTAGTGAAGCCCGGCGAGTACGAGATCCAACTGACCGTGTTGTGTCCGCCGGAAGCCGTAGGGACGCGGCTGTCCGTGCAGGTGGGCGCGGTGGAGGCGGTGGAGTGTGCGGTGGAGCAGCAGAGCCCTGGTGGCCCGGTGGTGATGCGCGACGTGGTGCCGCGCAAGGAGGCTCCGGTGATGAACTGGGCAGAACGGCGGGTGGGGGTGGTACGCCTGCCGGCGGGGCGGATGCCGGCGCGGCTGCGGTGTGTGGCGGGTGAGGGGAAACCGGGTTTCGGTGTGTATGCGATGTCGCTGCGGCGGCTGAATTCGAGGTCTTGAGGATACAGGTCATGAAACAACTACGTCCGTTGCTCGCGCTCTTCTTCCTATGTGTGGGGACGGTTTTGGCGCAGTCTGACAGCGCCCAGGTTTCGGGGTATGTGAAGGACCCGGCAGGCGCCGGGATTCCTAACGTGAGTGTGGACTTGCGGAACGAGACGACGGGGCTGGAACGGCACGCCACGACGAATGAAAGCGGGTATTACGTGGTTCCCAGCCTGCCGCCGGGCGTCTATGCGCTGTCGGTGGAGGCACCGGGATTCAAGAAGTATGTGAAGACGCAGAACAAGCTGGATCCCAACATGGCGGCGACGATCGATGCGACGCTGACGCTGGGGTCGCTTTCAGAGAGCGTCGAAGTGACGGCAGAGGCCGCCACGGTCCAGAGCGAAACGGCCACGGTGGGGAAGCTGATTGAAGGGAAGCAGATCGAGAACATGATGCTGAACGGGCGTAATCCGCTCTACCTGGCTCTGCTGAAACCGGGTGTGCGGGGTGGCTCATTGCAGGCGTTCAGCTTCGATCTGACGAACGGCGGGTTTGCGATCAACGGATCGCGAACGACGGATAACATGATCACCTATGACGGGGCTCCGGCGGTGCGGACGCGTGGGAACAACACGAGTGTCGGGACGGTGGACGTGGAGACCGTGCAGGAAATCCAGGTGCTGACGGCGAACTACAACGCCGAGTATGGCCGGGCGTCGGGCGGGCAGGTGAGGATTGTGACGAAGAGCGGAGGACGCGACTTTCACGGGAGTCTGTATGAGTACTTCCGGAACGAAAAACTGGATGCGAATACGTGGGCGCGCAACCGGACAGGCGATGTGCGGCAGGCGAACAAGTTCAACCAGTTCGGATATGTGGTGAGTGGTCCCGTGTACGTGCCGGGCAAGTGGAATCAGGAGAAAAACAAGCTGTTCTTCCTGTGGGCGCAGGAGTATGTGCGATACCGCCAGGAGCAGACAAGCGCGCAGATTGTGCCGTCTCTGGCGATGCGGCAGGGCGACTTCTCGGAACTGCTATCGGCGAGCAACTCCTTCTTTGGGAAGGTGCGGACGATCAATGACCCGCTGACGGGGCAACCCTTCGCGGGCAACCTGATTCCGGCGTCGCGGGTGAGTGCCAACGGGCTGGGGCTCCTGAAGGCGTATCCGGCTCCGGTGGCGGGGTTCCTGCAGGGGGCTTCGAACTACTACACGACGGCTCCGCAGCCGACGGATCAGCGGAAGGACACGATCTCGGTGGACTTCAATCCGAGCGAACGGCATGCGGTGCGATTCCGCCACCTCAACTATCAGTTCCAGCAGGATCAGGCGTTCAACACGGGATTTGATATTGCCGCGCCACGATGGGATCGGCCGAACGAGACGTGGACGACGAACTGGACATGGACGTTGAGCCCGACGACGATTAATGAGCTGCAGGCATCGGTGAGTGTGGACCGGGTGCGGATCGACGTGAACCGGGACAACGGCAAGTACGCGCGCGGGCAGTATGGCATCAACTATCCGTATATCTATCCCGAGCAGAAGGAGATCGCCGACAAGGTACCGACAATCGGGATCGCGAACTTCGCCACGGTGGACGGCAGCCCCTATCCGTCGAAGTCGGCGGGGCCGATTTATGTGCTGGCGGACAGCCTGACGAAGATCATGGGGAGTCACACGCTGAAGGCAGGCGTCTCGTACGAGTATTCGGGGCAGAACGACTTCGACCAGATCAACGTGCAGGGTGTGCCGGGCGGGACGAACAACCAGAATGGCCGGTTTGTGTTTACCGATTCGCGAGCCGGAGCGGCGACGTCGGGCCTGGCGGTGGCGAACGCGGCGCTGGGTTTGTTCGACACGTATGCGGAGATTGGACCACGCTCGTACACGCCCTACCGCGGGCAGCAGTTCGAATGGTTCGCGCAGGATTCGTGGAAGGCGTCGTCCAAGCTGCGCGTGGAGTTCGGGATCAGGCACACGCTGATGACGCCGTTTTGGTACAGCCTGTGGCGGAACATCGCGATCTTCGATCCACGGCAGTATGACCCATCGAAGGCGGTGGTGCAGGATCCAAAGACGGGGTTCATTCTGAGCGGCGACCGGTATAACGGCGTGGTGATTCCAGGCAACGGGTTCCCGTCGGAGGCGAAGGGCCGGGTGTCGGGCGTGGATTCCGGCGCATATGACCGGTTGTTCACGGGCGGCAGCAAGGCGTATCCCCAGTTGCAGACGATGAACTTTCAACCCAGAGTGGGGTTGGCGTACTCGATCTCGGGTAAGGACGTGCTGCGGGCCGGGTTTGGCCGGTTCTTTGCGCGGCCCAGCATGAGCGGCAATATCCTGCTGGGTGGGAACCCACCGTTCCAACCGATGGCGTCGATTGCCAGCGGACAGGTGGACAATCCAGGCGGCGGATCGAACAACGCGTTTCCGTTCTACTTCATGACCATCGAGCCGGAGTTCAAGATTCCGAGCGCCTACAACTGGAACGCGACGTATGAGCGGAACGTGGGCTTTGATACCACGGTCTCGGTGGCGTATGTGGGACGTGTTGGATTGCACATGGAGCGGGAGCGAGATCTGAATCAGCTTCCCGTCGGGACTTTGACCGTGGCGGCGAACAAGGCTGTGAACGTGAATGTGCTGCGGCCGTATAAGGGGTACACGAATATCGCGTACCGCGAGACGGCGGCGCGGAGCGCGTATCAGGGGATGCAGCTTGACGTGAACCGGCGGTTTGCAAAGGGCTTCAGCTTCAACTTCGCGTATACGTATTCGAAGTCGCTGGATAACGGTTCGGACTTCCGGGCACGGCTGTACAACGCATATGACGACAAGAACTTCTGGGGCCCATCGGACTTCGACACGCGCCATGTGGCGGTGACGAACGTGATCTACGAGATCCCCTTCCTGAAGACCAACAAGGGGCTGGCGGGGCGTGTATTGGGGGGCTGGATGGCAACAAGCGCGATTCAGTTCCAGACGGGCACGCCTGTGACGATTGGAACGAGCGACGACTTGGCGGGGATCGGGAGCTCCGACTCTCAGCCCTGGGAGGTAAGGGGGAACCCAATGCTTTCGCGGGGTGAGCGCGCGTTTTCACAAGGTGCCGCCGACTCCAACTTCTGGTTCCGTGCGACGGACGGAAGCGGAGCGTTGTTTACGGCTCCGGCGGCGGGCACGTTTTCGACAACGCAAGGGCGCAACCAGTACATCTACAACCCGGGGTTCCAGAACTGGAACCTGTCGCTCTCGAAGGAGTTCCCAATCTTCGAGAAGCACCGGGTGCTGCTGCGGGCCGAGTCGTTCAACTTCCTGAACCATCCCAACTGGGGCGCGGTGACAACGAATCCGCGCAGTGCGACGTTCAGCAAAGTGACCGCGAAGTCGAGCGAGCGGAACATTCAACTGAGCTTGCGTTATTCATTCTGAGCCTGATGGCGGTAGTTGGTTCCGGGGCGCGCGATGGCCGCGCCCCGGGAAATCACCTGATTCCTGCGTTCTCATTCCTGGTGACATGACACTTACCCGACGATCCTTCTGTTCCACGCTGGCCCTCGGTGCGCACACCGGTGTCAGCCAGGCCGCGGTGGAGCGGCCCAACATCGTCCTGATTCTGGCGGATGACCTCGGCAACGGGGACCTGAGCTGCTACAACCCACGGTCGGGGATTGCGACGCGCAACCTGGATAGGCTGGCGGAGGAGGGTGTGCGGTTCACGGACATGCACTCGCCCAGCTCGGTGTGCACGCCGACGCGATATGGTCTGCTCACGGGGCGCTACTGCTGGCGTTCGCGACTGAAGCGAGGGGTACTGCAGGGCGATTCGCCGAACCTGATTGAAGAGGCGCGATTGACCCTGCCATCGTTGTTACGGGAGCGGGGGTACTACACGGCCGGGGTGGGCAAATGGCACCTGGGACTGGGAGATCGGCCGCATACGGATTTCGATCAACCTCTGTCGCCGGGGCCGCGCGCACACGGGTTCGACTACTACTTTGGCATTCCGGCATCGCTCGATATGGCGCCGTATCTGTACTTCGAGAACGACAGGGTGGTGGAGCGAGCGACCGAGAGGACTCCTGGCAGTGGCGGTACGAATCCGCGAGGCGCGTTCTGGCGGGCCGGAGCGATTGCGCCGCACTTTGATATCGGAGAGGTGATGCCCACGATCACGCGCAAGGCCGTTTCCGTTGTGAAAGAGCGGGCAGTGAAGAAGGCACCGTTCTTCCTGTACTTTCCGATGACGGGTCCGCACACGCCGTGGATGCCGCGGGCACCGTTCCAAGGAAAGTCGACGGCGGGTGAGTATGGCGACTTCGTGGCTCAGATCGATGATTCGGTCCGTCAGGTACTGGCCGCGATCGAGGAAAGCGGGATCCGGAAGAATACCCTGGTGCTGTTTGCGAGTGACAACGGGGCGTACTGGACTGCGGACGAGATTGCGCGGTATGGGCATCGGGCGAATAACGGCTGGCGCGGGATGAAGGCGGACATCTTCGACGGTGGCCACCGGGTTCCGTTTCTGGCTCGATGGCCGGGGCGGGTGAAGGCCGGGCGGACGTGCGGCGATCTGAGCTGTCTGACCGACGTTGTCGCGACGGCGGCGGACTTGAGTGGAGTGGAGTTGCCGAAGGCGGCGGCGGAGGATAGTTTCAGTCTGCTGCCTGCGATGATGGCGGGGCGCGCGGGCCGGGGCCCTCGGCGGACGTCGGTGATCCATCATTCCGCGCAGGGTATGTTCTCGGTTCGAGAGGGTCAATGGAAACTGATCGCCGGACGAGGATCCGGGGGATTCACGAAGCCAGTCTCGGTGACGCCAGGTCCGGGTGAGGCACCGGGTGAGCTGTATGACATGACCAGGGATCCGGCGGAGACGGGCAACTTGTACCTGAAAGAGGCGGAGGTGGTGGAGCGGCTTACGGGTCTCCTGGAGAAGGCCAAGGCGGAGGGGCGGACGCGGCCGGCGTGAGGGGGGCGTGCGCTCGCCGCCTCAGCAGGCGGGCCCGGTGGACAGGCCGGGGGTAAAGCCCACAGCGTGCTGACCATCCCGTCTCACGCCACTCCAGGGAGCAGTCGGAGTTCGCAGCGCGAGGGCGAGCCATTGAGCAGCCTGATGGGCCAGGCGAGGCATGAATACTCTCGCCTGGCGGATGTTCCGATTGTTCGAGACGGACGTCGCGCTACTTCGCGCTTGGACTGTCGTCGGCCGGGAGGTCGCCGATGGCGTATTGAATTCCGGCCAGCATGTGCTCGATGAAGGGGCGCGAGAAGTAGATCTTCTCGTCGTGGCCGTGCGATTCGTAGAATACGCGACCCTGGCCTACACGCTGGATGTAGCTGATGGCGTAGTCGCCGTCGGTTCGCTTGGTAGCGGCCGGCTCCTTGGCCTTGTCTTCGGCGCTCATCTTGTCGTAGTTGACGCTCGTCAGGACATGGACTCGTTTACGGGTGAAGGAGTCCTGGGCGAACGTGTAGGTCTCGTCAACGATGTCATAGCCCTTGGGCGAGAACATGGCGTTCAGCGGGCTCGTGGGATCGTCAATCTTGACGCGGATGAGCGTTGGGTAGACCCAATGGAACTTGAAGAAGCCGCCGATCGCCTCATTGAATTCGGGCCAGGTACCGGAGAGAGTGGGCACGCCGCCAGGCGTACTGGGTTTGATGGTGGCGTGGTAGCAGTCTGTGGCGGCGTGGATGCCTGCGATGCCCTTGCCGTTCTTGATGAAGTCGAGCAGGGCCTTCTTGCGGGCTTCGCTGACGGCCTTGTCGTTGGGGTCGTTCAGGAATTCGCCAGTAGTGCTGGCGAGGAACACCGCATCGTACTTCTTCAGATTCTCGGCATTGATGTCGGCCGCATCGTAGGTGATGGTTGTCATCCAGGCTCCGGTCTTGTCGCCGAGGTACTCCACCATCTTGGCCGCCAGCGGGATGCTGGTGTGGACCCAGCCGGCGGCGCGGCCCAGGACGAGTACGCGACGGACACTCTTGGGCGTGGCATAAGCCTTTTCCGGTAAGGCGGCCATCATCGCGACGATATCGGACGGAACCGCGGATTGTCTCTGTGGGCAGCCCTTGGTGAAACCACCCCAGAAGCCTTCCGGCGGACAGTTTGCGGGCGCCGCCTGTTGAGCATAGGTCGCCGGGCTCACCGACACCAGGGCGACGAACGCCGCGGAGAGTCCTAATGCCATCAGTCTCAAGTTCATATCTACTCCTGATTGTCGGGATGCTGGCCCGTGCCGACCAACAAACTACATCCAACGCGGGGGAGGGGTCAAGCGACCGACCTCGGTTACCGGGCGGCGAATTGCTTGAACAGATCGGCGACGTGGCCGGTTTCGGCGTCGCCGGGATGGATGACGACGCGCCAGCGGAATTGGATCTTCTGCCCCTTGGCGAGCTTCGTCTTGCGTTCCTCGGCATTGGGATCGAAGGCGTTCTGACCGAAGGGGTCGAGGGCAAACAGACCATAGTCGCGGGCGTGCCAGTAAGTGGGCGCATTGGGATTCTTCGGGTGATCGAAGATGGCGACCCCGAGGCGCTCACCGTCGACCTCGGCGGTGTAGTCAACCCAGGCGGCGCGCTTGCCCCAGACATTGACCATGCCGGTCTGGCCGTTTGAGTTCGTCATCTTGCCGCCTTTGCGTTCAGTGAAGTTCTCACGGAGACGAATGGCAAAGGCCCCCTCTTTCGTGTCGCCGAACGTCACATCGGTGGCTGCGGTGAGTGTGATGTTGAAGTCAATGATGCGCAGAGTGGGATCGGAGAGGAAGGTCATGTCGCGGTTCTCGACGAGGAGGACCTTGCCCTCGGGATCGCGCCATTCCATCACGGCCGAAAGGGTGCCCGGGGCTTTCGTCGCGCCATCCTTCCATTTGGCGTCGCGGACCACGACGCGGCCAATGCGGCCCTTGGTGTACGTCGGATCATTCTCCCAGAACTTCACACCATTGACGTCGTCATAGGTGAACCAAAGCCCGCGGTGGTGGAGGTGGTCGCGGCTCTCTCCGGGGAGCATCCACATGGGAAAGCCACGGGTGACGATTTTCCCGGAAGCGGAATAGATGGGCGCGAGGAACGGCTTGCCGTCGTTGTCGCCGTAGTGGAACGTGGTGAACGGCTTGCCGTCGACGGTTACGGATATGGCATCGGGGGCGAAGCGGACCTGGGCGGAGAGCCACGTGGCCGCGGTGAAAGCGAGGAGAAGTGAAGAGCGCATAGGCTGAACCCCAGACAGTGTATCGCTTGTCAACTGGCATGTCAGCCAGTTTGTGTGGATAATAGCTACCGATGTCACCCAAACAACTAGCCGCGTCTCTGCTGGTTTCGATGGCGGTGTGCGCGGCGCAATCGAATTTGCCGGAGTTGAAGGTGGAAGCGGTGGACGCTGGATCGGTGCTCAGAATCCGCAATACCTCATCGCAACCGGTGGTGTCGTACATGATCGAACTGGTGAACTATCCGGGGAGCTGGTTTGCGTTCTGGCAGGATGAGACAACGGCCGAGCCGATCAAGCCGGGCGAAGAGCGCCGTATTCCGATTACTAACATGACAGTGGGAGCGGCGCCGGAGTATGTGAAGATGCAGGCGGCCGTATTCGCGGACGGGTCGACGGCCGGTACGGAAAGGGTCACGGTGCTGGTGGAGCGCCGCAAGCAGGTGTTGACGACGGTGAAGGAGTTGATCGCGCGGCTGTCAAAGGCCGAGACCGGTGGAGCAGCCGGCGCCACCGCAGCCGCGGAACTGCGGAAATGGGATGAGTCAGTCCCTGGGCCGACGCGGTCGAACCGGGCCAAACAGGAGGGGATCCTAGCGGCGGCGGTGAAAGGCCGGATTGGTTCGACCGTGGCTGCCCTGGACAAGGCCACTGTGCCCGAGGTTCTGGCGTCGCTGCGGGCGGATGAGAAGAAACTGAGCGGCGGACGGTAGGGGTTTCGCCCAAGGTTCTGCCGGCCGACGTGACCACTGCCGGGGCGGCATAGCCCGGGTCGGATAGAATCGTGAGCTGAGGAGCCGACATTTGCGACTTTCCGGAATTGTCCTGTTTTGCGCGCTGCCACTTTGCGCGGGTGTAGTCAGCGTCAACATGGTGGAGAGGAGCGATGTGCTGGGCGGACGGTCGACCGGTCCAGCGGGCCCGTACGAACGGATCATCGCCAAGGTCCAATTCGCGGTGGACCCGGCGCTTCCGCAAAACAAAGCCGTCCACGATCTCGATCTGGCTACGAGAAACGAGCACGGGCTGGTCGAGTTCACTTCCGACCTTTACATTCTGAAGCCGCGCGATCCGGCGAAGGGCAACGGCACCGTGTTGTTCGAGGTGTCGAACCGGGGCGGCAAGGGCATGCTGTCGCGCTTCAATTACGCCAAAGGGTCAGCGGATCCGCGGACCGATGACGAGTTTGGTGACATGAACCTGCTGGAGCAGGGGTACACGCTGATGTGGCTGGGATGGCAGTGGGATACGCCTCCGGGCGACAAGTTGCTGCGGCTGGATAGTCCCATTGCCACGCTGGCGGGACAACCGATTCGCGGGTTGGTGCGAGCGGAGTTCATCCCGGACACCAGGACCAACATGATGGCGCTGTCGGACCGAAAGCACACGACGTACGCGGCCATCAGCACGACGGCAACACTGACAGTGAGACCCACGGTTTTGGCGGCGCGGAAAACGATTGTGAGCTCGCAGTGGAAGTTCAATGACAACCGGACGGGGATCGAGATGGAGTCCGGTTTCCAGCCAGGGCAGATCTACGAAGTGGTGTACCAGGCCGAGAATCCTCGCGTGGAAGGGTTAGGGCTGGCGGCGGTGCGCGATGCCATCTCGTTCATGAAGTACGGCGGGACGGAGACGCTGCTGGCGGACCAGCGGCGGTTCATCAAGCGGTCTATCGGGTTCGGCATATCGCAGAGCGGGCGTTTTCTGCGGACGTTCTTGTACTCCGGGTTCAACGAGGACGAGAAGGGACGAAAGGTCTTTGACGGAGTCTGGGCCGATGTGGGCGGCGCGGGCCGCGGCAGCTTCAACTTCCGGTTCGGGCAGGCGTCGCGGGACGGGTATGCGCACTTCAATACGCTGTATCCGACCGATGTTTTTCCGTTTACGGATGTGCCGCAGAACGATCCGGAGACTGGCAGTCCGAACGGTTTGCTGATGGCGGTGAAACCGGCGACAATGCCGAAGATTTTCTACACGAATGGCTCGTGGGAGTACTGGAATCGGTGCGCGGCCCTGATTCATGTAAGTGTGGACGGCAAGATGGACGCGCCGATGTCGCCGGATACGCGACTGTATGTGGTGTCGGGATCGCAGCATGGTCCGGGGCGACTGCCCAACATGCTCCCGAGCGCGCAGTATCCGCTAAATCCGAACGACCACCGTCCTTTGCAGCGGGCTTTGTTAGACGCGATGCAGGCCTGGATCAAAGAAGGCAAGGAGCCGCCGGCTTCGCAGTATCCGCTGATTACGGAAGGGCAACTTGTGAGGCCCGACAAGGTGAACTGGCCGAAGTCGATGAAGGCGGCGTTGCCTGAACATCCGAAAGTCGCCTACAACATCTCGTATGGTCCGGACTGGGAAACGACTGGCGTGATCACGATGGAGCCGCCGAAGGTGGGCAAACCGTTCCCAGTGCTGGTGCCCCAGGTGGATGCGGACGGGAATGAGTTGGGCGGGATCCGGATGCCGGAGGTGGCCGTGCCGCTGGGGACGTTCACGGGCTGGAATATGCGGACTGCGGCGGTGGGGGCACCACGGGAGATGGCCCCGACGCTGGGTTCGTTCTTTGCGTTCGATAAGGCGGCGATCGTCCAGCGGTACGGGAGCAGGGGCGAGTATCTGAAGAAAGTCGGCGTGGAGGCGGACAAGTTGGTGAAGTCGCGCTTCCTGCTGGAGCGCGACCGCCAGAGGGTTGTGGATCATGCGGCGGAGTTGTGGGCGTTCGTCCAGAAGTAGCCAGGACGGTACACTAAAGGCTTATGGGCATGCCTCCGCAGAACGAACCCCCGAAGATGCCGATTGACGGCGTCAGGAATCTGATCACAATCGGCTCCGGCAAAGGGGGCGTGGGCAAAACCACGGTTTCGGTGAATCTGGCTATCGCGATGGCGCAGCTCGGCCAGAAGGTGGGCCTATTGGACGCCG
The DNA here is from genome assembly GCF_963665245.1 of uncultured Paludibaculum sp. NCBI lineage: Bacteria > Pseudomonadati > Acidobacteriota > Terriglobia > Bryobacterales > Bryobacteraceae > Paludibaculum > uncultured Paludibaculum sp. The sequence continues at coordinate 1,093,224 of NZ_OY762269.1, read as the reverse complement.
ATGTCTACGGTCCGAATGTGCCACTCATGATGGGCATCCATGACACGCCCTATGCCGTGGAGAACCGGATCCAGCCACTGGAGCAGCATGGCGTGAAGCTGATGTCGATGGGGTTTCTGAATCCTGGCGACAAGCCGCTGATCTGGCGCGGACCGATGCTGCACAGCGTGATGCAGCAGTTCATGCGCCAGGTGGATTGGGGCGAGCTGGACTTCCTGCTGATCGACCTGCCGCCCGGCACCGGCGACGTGGCGTTGAGCCTGATCCAAACCGCGCCAATTACCGGCGCGATTGTCGTGAGTACTCCCTCTGAAGTAGCTCTGGAGGATGGCCGGAAGGCCGTCCTGATGTTCCGTCAGGTGAAGGTGGAACTGCTGGGCCTGGTGGAGAACATGAGCTACCTGATTGTGCCGGGCACCGGCCAGAAGGTGGACATCTTCGGCGAAGGCGGCGGGCGCCGCACGGCGGAGGCCATGGATATTCCGTTCCTGGGCGAACTGCCGTTGAATCCGCAGGTGCGCATTGGCGGGGATACGGGGCGGCCCATCGCGCTGATGGGCGAGCAGGAGCCGCAGGCGGAAGGGTTCTACGCAATTGCGAAGCAGGTGATTGCGCGGTGCAGCGCCCGGCCCCTGCGGAAGGCACCTTCGTTCTCGATTGAGGACTAAGGCGGGCATGTACCATGGAAGGCAATTGCCATGGTACACAGACTCGCTGCGATCATTTTTCTGGCCGCGCTGACCCTGCCGGCTCAGTCCACGCGTGAACTGAACGATCTGAACTGGATGGAGTACCGCCGGTTGGTTCCGGCGCAGATCCAGACGGTGCTGCTGCCCACCGGTACGGTGGAGGCTCACGGGGTGGTCAATAACGGGGCCGACAATACGGCGCCGCTCGCCCTGGCGAGAGCCATGGCACCCAAGCTGAATGCACTGGTGGCGCCGCCGTTGAACTATGGCGTGACCGGCAGTCTGGATGGGTACTCCGGGACGTTCCAGATCTCCGAGCCCGCCTACCGGGCGTTCGTCACTGACATCTTCACTGGCCTGGCACGGAACGGGTTCCGCAACATCATCGTCATCAACGGGCACGGCGGGCCGCAGACCGCGATTCTGAACGACATCGCGGAAAAGGTCGGCCGCGAGCAGCGTGTTCGGATGTTGGTGACGAACTGGTGGGCCATCTGCAGCGATGTCACCTTGAAGGTATTCGGGGAAGACGGCGGGCACGCAGGCTGGAACGAGACTGCGTTCATCCAGGCAATCGACGAGAAGCTGGTGCATCCGGAACTGTACTCGAAAGAGCTGGAAACTCCGCGTCCGGCGGCGGGCACATGGGCGGCGTATCCATTCCCAACTCCGGTGATCCTGTATCAGCCGGGGCAGGGCTCGGTCCGGTTCGATAAGGCCAAGGCTTCCGTTTATTTCCAGGCGGTGGTAGAACGGATGGCAGACTTGGTCAAAGGGATTATCGAAAAATGGGACAAAGCTGGGCTCTATCAAGACGTGCGTTCGGGGGCGTTGCCTCCGCGCTGACCATCCTTTCCGAATCCGCGCTGGCGCAGTTGAGCTTCGTGGGCGAACCCGCGGCCGACGCGGTGATGTTGAACGCGAATGAGAATCCGCTGGGGCCATGTCCCGAAGCGCTGGAGGCCATGAACGGCATCCTGAAGCGCGGTGGGCGGTATCTCTTCGGCGAGACGATCAAACTGTCGCGAACGCTGGCGCAACAGGAAGGACTGCCTGAAGATTACGCTCGGGCGTTCGCGGGTTCGAGCGATCCGCTCCATCGCACGGTGCTGGCTTTCTGTTCGCCGTCGCGGAGCTTCGTGGTGGCGAATCCGGGCTACGAGGCGGGCGAGCGGGCGGCGCAGTTCCTTGGCGCTCCGGTACATCGAGTGCCGTTGACGAAGAGCTATGCGCACGACGTGAAGGCCATGCTGGCCGCGGGCGGCAGCGACGCGGGCGTCTTCTATCTCTGCAATCCGAACAACCCGACCGGCACGCTGACGGCGCGCGAGGACATCGAGTATCTGGTGAAGAACAAGCCGGCCGGTAGCATCGTGATGGTGGACGAAGCGTACATCCACTTCAGCGATGCGAAGCCGTGCACGGATATGGTGGCGGCGGGCAAGGACGTCATCGTTCTGCGCACGTTTTCGAAGATCTATGGCATGGCCGGATTACGTGCTGGTGCGGCGTTTGGGAGGCCGGATCTGTTGGGCAAGATGATGGGCTTCGGGACGGGTTATACGCCGTCTACGGGCATGGTGGGAGCTTCCGTCAGTCTTTCGGTGAAGGACCTGGTGCCGCAGAGGAAGAAGTATACGCACGATGTGCGAGAAGGCGTGTTCTCGTGGATGACGCAAAAGGGATACTCCTTTGTGCCCTCCGTGAGTAACAAGTTCATGGTGGACGTAAAGCGTCCGGCGCGCGAAGTGATCGCGGCCATGGCTAAGCAGAATGTGTACATCGGCCGTTCGTGGCCCATCTGGCCGACACATGTCCGCGTGACCGTGGGCACCAGGGAAGAGATGGAGAAATTCAAAACAGCCTTCGCCCGGGTCATGGCGTAAGGAGTTTTACACTTCGAACACATTTGGAGCGTAGCGAACTATTCGTGTGTTTCGTTCGTTTAATGCATTGAAGGCGGACGCGAAGCAGAAACAAGCGTCCGGCTCACACTGAACGAACTGGAGAAACAGACCATGAAATCGCTGCGCTCGATGTGTGTTTACGCGGCCACGGCCGCCATGATGATGACCTCAATGGTGGCCTCAGCGGCCGCTCCGGATGTGCGGGTAAACATCCCGTTCGACTTCGTGGCTTCGGGCCAGAAGCTGCCGGCGGGCCAGTACAGCTTTGCCAATCAGCCCACCTCGCCCGTCGTGACGCTGCACTCGGTAAATGGCGTAGCGGCAATGGCGCTGGTGAATTACAATCCTGGATCCATGGCTACGCCGTCGGACCAGAAGAAGGTGAACCTGGTGTTCGCCAAGAAGGATGGCACCTTCCATCTGAAAGAGATCCGCGCAGGTGTGCCGCGTTCCAAGTGAAACAAATGACGCGGGTGTAAATTCGACTCGCGAGAGCGAACGAATTGGTAGCGGATGCGTTCTTGATGTTAGCGGCAGGGCCGCCGGGCAAGCGGCCCAGCCAAGAAAAGTAACGGATAGAAGAACGGAGAGACGGGACCATGACTACTGGGAAGAAATTCACGATTTTTGGTGTGATCGCGATGGCAATGAGCCTGACGATGGCGATGCCGGCGTTCGGCGCAACGGCCCGGGTGAGCATCCCCTTCGCCTTTGAGGCGTCAAGTGTTTCGCTGCCGGCGGGCGACTACCTATTGGAGACGTCCGACAGCGGCACGGTGTTGTTCCTGACCGGCAAGGAGTCAGGCAGGAATGCGATCATCGTGGCTCCGGGCGGCGAAGCGAGGTCGCGCTTCGACGGAAAGCTTGTGTTCGAACGCGTGGGCTCCACATATCGGCTGGCGCAGGCGCAGATCGTTGGCTCGCCTTCGGTGATGCGCATTCCGGCGACTCACGCCCAACTGCTGATGGCGAAAGATACTCCGGCCGAGCGCGTGGTGCTGGCGCTCAACCGCAAGTAAGCACTGTTTGAGCTGAACGGAAGACCACTTCTCCTCCTCTGAGCGGGCCCGCCACCTGAGCGGGCCCGCTTTGCCAACGTACCCCGCACTCCGAAATTTCGCATACAATAGTGGGTTCCGGGCATCCCAAGTAACAGGGAGGGATGGCCCCTCACACCCCACATAAGTCCCCGGGGAAAACGGAGTGCCTCGATGAGCTCAATCGCTGTCAACAGCGGCCTAAACAGAACAGCAACCTTCTATCAGTCCGTCATTGGCAAGAAAGTGGTCATGGCCGTGACGGGCTTTATTCTTAGCGGCTTCGTGCTTGGCCACATGATCGGGAACCTGCAGGTTTATCAGGGCCCCGAGAAGCTGAACCACTACGCCGAGATGCTGCAAAGCCTGGGCGGACTGCTGTGGTTCGTGCGGTTCGTGCTGCTGTCCGCGGCGGTACTACACATCACGGCTGCATATCAGTTGTGGCGGCTGAAGAACGATGCGCGTCCGCAGGCCTACGTCAAGAAGGCAACGATTGCGACGAGCTATGCGGCCAAGACGATGATCTGGAGCGGTCCGATCGTGGGCGCGTTCCTGATCTATCACATCCTTCACTTCACCACCGGGCAGGCCTTGGGCAGCCAGTTCATCAAAGGTGACGTCTACCACAACGTCATCGTGGGCTTCCAAAACCCCGCGGCGTCATTCTTCTACATCATTGCCAACATCCTGCTGGCGATCCACCTCTACCACGGCGTCTGGAGCATGTTCCAGAGTTTGGGCGTGAACCACCCGAAATACACACCGAAGCTGAAGACGCTGGCGAAGGTCTATGGCTGGGTGGTCGGGATCGGGAATGTTTCCATGCCTCTGGCCGTGCTGGTCGGGCTCGTGAAGTAAGGAGGGCATACACACATGGCACTGAATCTGGATTCGAAGATCCCTTCCGGCCCGATTGAGCAGAAGTGGCAGAAGGCCAAGTTTGAGATGAAGTTGGTCAACCCGGCCAACAAGCGGAAGTACAACATCATTGTTGTCGGTAGCGGCCTGGGCGGCGGGGCGGCGGCGGCGAGCCTGGGGGAACTGGGCTACAACGTCAAATGCTTCTGCTTTCAGGATTCTCCGCGACGCGCGCACTCGATCGCAGCGCAAGGCGGCATCAACGCGGCGAAGAACTACCAGAACGACGGCGATAGCGTCTACCGGTTGTTCTACGACACCGTGAAGGGTGGCGACTTCCGCGCCCGTGAGGCGAATGTCTACCGGCTGGCCGAGGTCAGCGTGGATATCATCGACCAGTGCGTGGCGCAGGGTGTGCCATTCGCGCGTGAGTACGGTGGCGTGCTGGCGAATCGCAGTTTTGGCGGGGCGCAGGTATCGAGAACGTTCTACGCCCGAGGACAAACGGGGCAACAGCTTCTGTTGGGCTGCTACCAGGCGCTGGAGCGCCAAGTGGACGCCGGCCGAGTGACGATGTTGTACCGCTACGAGATGTTGGAACTGGTCGTCATCGACGGCCGGGCACGCGGCATTATCACGCGGAACATGGTGACCGGCGAGATTGAGAGCCATGTGGCCGACGCCGTGGTGCTGGGCACCGGCGGCTATGGCAACGTGTTCTATCTTTCGACAAACGCGAAGGGCTCGAACGCGACAGCGATCTGGCGCGCGTACAAGAAAGGCGCGGGTTTCGCGAATCCCTGCTACACGCAGATCCACCCGACGTGCATCCCGCAGAGCGGCGACTACCAGTCGAAGCTGACGCTGATGAGCGAGTCGCTACGCAACGACGGCCGCATCTGGGTGCCAACGAAGAAGGCGGATACGCGCGATCCAAACACGATTCCCGAGACGGAGCGCGACTACTATCTGGAGCGGCGCTACCCGGCGTTCGGTAACCTCTGCCCACGCGACATCGCGTCGCGCGCGGCGAAGGTCGCTTGTGACGAAGGCTATGGCGTGGGCCCCGGCGGCCGCGGTGTGTATCTGGACTTCAGCGAATCGATCAATCGGCTGGGCCAGAACGTCATTGCCGAGCGCTACGGCAACCTGTTCGAGATTTATGAGCGCATCACGGGCGAAGATCCCTACAAGAAGCCGATGCGCATCTACCCGGCGGTCCATTACACGATGGGCGGTCTGTGGGTGGACTATCAACTGCAGTCGACGATCCCCGGCCTGTTCGTGTTGGGCGAGGCGAACTTCTCGGACCATGGAGCCAATCGCCTGGGCGCCAGCGCGCTGATGCAGGGCCTGGCGGATGGCTACTTCGTGATCCCGTACACCATGGGCAACTACCTGGCCGGCGTGAAGCCGGGCGGCGTGGATGCGACACACCAGGAATTCAAGGCCGCAAAAGAGGCGGTGGATGCGCGAACGAAGAAGTTCCTGTCGATCAAGGGCAAGAAGACGGTGGACGACTTCCACCGCGAACTGGGCAAGGTGATGTGGGAGGACTGCGGCATGGCTCGCAACGCCAAAGGACTCGATCACGCCATTGCACGCATTCCCGAACTGCGGGCCGAGTTCTGGGAGAACGTGAACGTGCCTGGCAGCGGTGCGGAGTTGAACCAGAGCCTGGAGCGGGCCGGACGCGTGGCGGACTTCCTGGAGCTAGGCGAGCTATTGTGCCGCGACGCACGCATCAGAGAAGAAAGCTGTGGCGGTCACTTCCGCGAAGAGTACCAGACGCCGGACGGCGAAGCGTTGCGTGACGACGCCAACTTCTGTCATGCGGCCGTGTGGGAGTACCAGGGTGACGACAAGGTTCCGGCGCGCAATACCGAGCCGCTGGAGTTCGAGCATGTACACCTGGCGACGCGGAATTACAAGTAGAGGCATCTGAAGATGAAGATCACCCTAAACATCTGGCGCCAGCAGAACGCCACATCCGCGGGCAAGATGGTGCGCTATGAGGTGCCCAACGCCAACGAGCACATGTCGTTTCTCGAGATGCTCGATGTCCTGAACGAAGAGCTCACCCGGAAGGGTGAGGATCCCGTCACGTTTGAACACGACTGCCGGGAGGGCATCTGCGGCTGCTGCGGTTTCATGATCGACGGCGTGCCGCACGGGCCGCAGCGTGGCACCACGGTGTGCCAATTGCACATGCGCCATTTCCACGATGGGGACGAATTGTGGCTGGAGCCTTTCCGGGCGAAGGCCTTCCCCGTCATCAAAGACCTGATGGTGGACCGCAGTTCGTTCGACCGCATCATCGCGTCGGGCGGCTTCATTTCGGTGAACACCGGGTCGGCTCCGGATGGAAACGCGCTGCCCGTGATCAAGAAGTGCGCCGACATGGCGATGGACGCGGCGGCCTGCATCGGCTGCGGCGCGTGCGTGGCTTCGTGCCCGAATGCATCGGCGTCTTTGTTCGTCTCGGCGAAGATCTCGCACCTCGGCCAGTTGCCGCAGGGGCAGGCGGAGCGTGATCGCCGGGCGATGCGCATGGTTCTGAAAATGACGGACGAGGGCTTCGGCTACTGCACAAACACGGGTGAGTGCGAAGCCGTGTGTCCGAAGGGCATCAAGATCGAGAACATCGCGCGGATGCACAGAGATTACATCAAGGCATCGGCCACGTACCGGGAAGAGTCGGCCGGCGGCGGAGCCGGCTAAGGGACGCGCTCGAACAGCAGTCCCAGCATCACTTTCGAATCAGGTACATTCCGCGGCCACTCCTCGATCAGCGCATAGCCAAGGCGTTGAAGATGAGTGGCCGCTTCCTTTTTGTCGACGAGTTCGGGGTGCTGGCCGCCGAGGTTCTGCATGCTGGCGGGCAGGACGCGCGTGGGGCTGACGGCCGTCGTCATGCCTTCGGGGTTGCGCTGCAGCACAAGGAAGAGATAGCGGGGATTTAGGGCGGCCAGGGTGTCGAGACCCTGACGCCACTGAATGTGCTCCAGGACGAGGACCGCGGCGGCAGCGTGGAACGGGCCCTTCAGCGCGGAGGACTCCAGGTCATCGGCGACACAGAGCGCACCGGGGCTGCGCCGGCGCAGTGCTGCGAGGAAGCGCGGATTGATATCCGTGAAGAAAGCGCGATAGCTGTCGAAGGCGCCCGGCGGGAGGTAGTCGAACATCTGGCCCGTGCCGGCTCCTGCGATGAGGAGGCGGGCTCCGGGCTCGCCGACTCGCGAGAGGAAGTCCGCCATATGGGCCGCGTTGGCCTGAGCCTGGCCGATGGCGGCCATGTGGGCTTCGTAGTCCTCCACTTGTACTCTTGAGGTCCACGCATCCCGTAAAGTGGAAGGCATACGGTTTCATTGTAGAAAGTCATGAACAATCGAGTGCAGGCGTTCGTCCGGCTGGCGTGGGCCATGCTGGGGTGGAATGTGTTCGTCGTGCTATGGGGCGCGTTTGTGCGGGCCTCGGGGTCCGGCGCCGGCTGCGGCAGCCACTGGCCGTTGTGCAACGGCGAGGTGATGCCGCCGTCGCCCACCATGAGCACGATCATCGAATTCACACACCGGCTCACCAGCGGCGTGGCCCTGATTGGAGTTGCCGCGCTGGTGGTGTGGAGCCGCAAGCTATTCCCCAAGGGGCATCTGGCGCGCAAGGCGGCCTGGGCCTCACTGATCTTCATCATTGTCGAGGCGCTGCTGGGCGCGGGACTGGTGCTTCTGGCGTATGTCGAAAAGAATGCCTCAGCCGGGCGTGCTCTCTATCTGTGCGCGCACCTGACGAATACTCTGCTGCTGCTGGGGGCGATCGCGTGGTGCGGATGGTCGGCCACACATGATCGATGGAGCCGGCTCCGGGTGCCGGCATTGCTATGGACGGCCATGGGCGTGGCTCTGTGCGCCAGCATTACCGGCGTCGTGGCAGCGCTCGGCGACACGATCTGGCCGGCGGTTTCGCTGCGGGAGGGCATGCGCCAGGAGTTCTCGAAGGAGGCTCCGCTGCTGCTGCAACTGCGCCTCGTGCACCCAGTGATTGCGTCGGCATCTGGTGCATTCCTCATTCTTGCCGCGTTATTGAAGTTCGCCGGCCGGACCAAGTCCTGGCTGCTGGGGTTGACCGTGGTGCAACTGGCGGCGGGCGGATTGAATGTCGTGCTGCTGGCTCCGGTGTGGATGCAGATACTACACCTGGCGTTGGCCGTGGGCGTCTGGATCGTGTTGTGCTTCGGTGTCCTCTCGCGCGGCACGGAGACGGCTACATTGCCAGGCGGTCGAGCAACTCCCGGAACCGCCGGCGCGACACCTCTTCGCGGCGTCCGGTCTTGAGCGTCAACTGGCCGGAGCCCCCGGGCAGTGGGGCCACTTCCTTGATCTCGTCCAGCCGGACCAACGCGGAGCGCGAGACGCGAAAGAAATGCGCCTCGCCCAGTCGCTCCTCCAGGTCGTTGAGCGTGGGATCCATCCAGTACTCACGGTCGCGCGTGCAGAGCTTCGTCAGGCTCGACTCCGAAAGGAACGCGATGATGTCGGCGACCGGGATGACGACGTAGCGTTCACCGGCGCGAGCCAGGAATCGCTGGGGCGCGGGCAGCTTGGGGGCGGCGGCACGCGTTTTGGCCAGCGCCTGTTCCAAACGGGCGCGACTGACTGGTTTGAGCAGGTAGTCGATGGCTCGCAGCTCGAAGGCCTCGACGGCGTAGCGGTCATAGGCGGTGCAAAAGATGATGTGGGGCCGGGGCTCCGGCAGAGAGGCGGCCACCTCTGTACCTCGGCATCCGGGCATCTCAACGTCGAGCAGAACGATATCCGGCCGAAGCTCGCTGATCCGGGCGATTGCGGTTAGTCCGTCGTCCGCCTCCCCACAGACCGATACACCTTCCAGGCCACCGAGCAGACGCCGCAGACGCTCGCGAGCGGGCAATTCATCATCCACGATGAGCACTTTGGTCATACCGGCAACTCGATTGTAGCCGTGGTGACGTGGAGGTCGGCATCGCGGCTGAGCGTGAGGCGGCCACGCTCACCGTAGTAGCCGGCAAGGCGCTCGCGGACGTTCTTCAAGCCGTGGCCGGAGTCGGGCCCGCATTCACGAGGGCCAGGGCCGGTATCCGTTACGGTGAGCACCAGCGTGTCGCCGCGCAGGCACGCACGGATCGAGACGAGACAAGGTTCACTGGAAACCGCAACACCGTGCTTGAGCGCGTTCTCCACCAGCGGCTGCAGAGTCATGGCGGGCACCCGAGCGGCCAGCGCGTCGCTATCGGCGTGGATCTCAACGCGCAACCGCTGGCCGAACCGGGCCTGCTGGACGTCCAGCCACGAACGGATGAACTCCAATTCCTGGGAGAGCGGCTCCATCTCGGTCTCCGATCGCTGCAGAATGTAACGGAAGACTTCGGCCAGCTTCTCGACGGTCTCTTCGGCCAACTCCGGATTGGAGGGGATGAGCCCGGCAACGGTATTCAGGGCATTGAACAGGAAGTGCGGATTGATCTGCGCGCGCAAGGCCTTCAGTTCGGAGCGGCCAGCCTCGAGCAGCAGCGTCCGGCGTTTCTCTTCCAGACGGCGATTCTCGAGCAGGAAATGCAGCATCTCGGAAAGGGTCTTGACCAGGCTCAGATCCTCGCTGAACAAAGGCCGCCCATCGAGGCGGTCCTCCAGGCTGATAACGCCATCGGCAGTGATGGACGCGCGAGTGTGGAAGATATGCTCGGCCAATTGGTGGGCATCACACAGGAGAGTGGCTTCGGTCTCACTGTTCTGGAGGCGTTCCAGAAACACTCGCTGGGCCTCGGCCGGAGAGTAGGGACGGCCCAGTACGCAGCGGTCCAGGAGTTCACCAAGCGAGCGGCAGAGGCGGAACACGCCCCACAGAACAGGGAGCATCAGCAGAGCGGAGTAGATGGGGTCCAGGTCAGCGGGCTGCAGGCTAAACCAGACGGTGAGCGCAACCAGGGCCACGGCGAAATTCGAACCCCACTTGGCAAAGAGGTCGAGAAAGAGGAAGCGGCGGCGCGAGTAGCTGTGAACCATCAGCACAGGCAGAGGGAGCGAACGCATCAGCAGGCTGAGCCAGTCTCCAAACGTGAACATGGCCACCGGGATCAGGATCATGATGGCGATCAGTAAGCTGACACTGGTCCGTCCGCTGCCGGGTGCCCGGGCGGCCGTAGCACAGGTCCAGGCAAAGACGGCGCAGAAGGCAATGCTGAGATCGCGCTGGGCGTGGGCCAATTGAATGGCGTGGACCGTGTAGAGCAGCGAAAGCACAGCGATGACGACACTTGCCAAGGCGACAAAAGGGATACCTCGCGATCCGAAGAGTTTGCCGAGCAGCGCTGGAAATACGCAGGCACCGGCCAACAGGATGAAGTAGTGGCTGGGGACCAGGATGTTCAGCGCAAACCAGCCGGCGGACGCGGTGAAGATGGCCGGGTAGAGCCAACTCCGCAGTTCCGTGCGGCCCAGGCGCAATTGGCGGGTCCAGAGCGCGAACAGCCCGATGAAAGCAGCGAGCCCGAAGGTATAGACCAGAACTGAGATCGTGCGATACACGTCAATCAGGATGGTACGACTGCTATCTGTGCGCGGCAACAAAGACGAGGCTCACAATGAGCGAGATGCCCCAGGTGATGCCGATCGTTGCGAGCGCGGCCTGCCCGGCGGACATGCGTTCGGAGCGTCGCTCCAGATAGCGCAGTTCCGCGTAGCGGTAGCGCTGCTCTTTTAGCGCACCGCCGTCCACCACCAGCACCGAGATGCCGTCGTCCGTCACGGATTGCAGTCGCGCCCGTTCGATGGTCCGCGTCCGGGTTTGGACCCGGAGCGGTGTTCCCGGAGGCAACTGCAGGGCGGTCGAGCGGATGTCCGCCGCCGGCAGCAGCATTGTGAAGAAGAGCACGATGGAAATCGACCGGTACGTCATGGGTCCCCTAACCTCCGATCAGGGCGCTGATCCCCATCAGAATGCCAAGCACGAAAGCCACGCCGACGATGGGATGCACGCCGCCTCGCCGCCACTTCAGCGACTTTATGTCTTCAAAGGCGATCAGGCGCGGAGGGCCCGGGTGGGTGGCGGCGATCTCCACGGTGATGCCCTCCTCGGCAACTCCACGAAGCAATCCCGCTATCTTCTCGCGAGCGTTGGTCTGGATCTCGACTTTCGCACCATTCGGAATGTCCAGAGCCTTTGACCGCAGGTCCGCGGCAGACAGTCCGCACACCGTCGCCAGCAACAGGGCCAGCAACCTGTGGACGACGCCGAAGCCACGGCGGTCCAGTCGTCGCACGGATCGGATCTCGTCGAACATCCAAACCGTTTCCCCATTGCTGGTATTGAGGTGAACGGCATCATCCGTCACGGGTCCAAGCCCGCCTTGGACCTTGCGGCGCGCAGTTGTAGTGAACTCCACCGGCACGCCGGCCGGAAACGAACCGATTTTTTCGATGAGGACGGACTGGCGTTCGAGCTCCCGTGGCAACATGGCGTTCCAAACCTCCTGATTCAGGCTAGGGCGGAAAGCCTGCAAGTCCTATCGAAGGACGATGAACGGCGGTGGGCGGGGGATCAGCGGCAAAAGCTAGAGACCAAAGGCGCGGGCATAACAGACCTTGCCGCGGCAGCCCTCGATGGAGCCGGGGGCAAGCTCCAGGGCCATGAAGTGGTCACCAGGAGGGAATGGCGACTGCAGGGTGGCGGCGAGTTCGGGCGAGAATCCGAAGCGGGTGTAGTAGGCGGCATCGCCGACGACGATCACCGCATCCACCCCGGTATGGGCGAGCATGGGCAGGCTCATGTGGATGAGCGCTCCACCGATCCCACGACGCTGGAAATCCGGATCGACCGCCAGCGGCGCGAGCGCGGCCGCGCGCACTGAGCCATCTGCCGGCTCCACGGACAATGCGCTGTAAAGGACGTGGCCCGCCACTTGCTGGCCGGCCTCCGCGACAAGTTCGAGAATGACCGCACCCTCGGAGCGGAGGGCCTCCACCAGATTCGCTTCGTCAGGCTGGCCGAAGGCGCGAATGAGCAACCGCCGCGTGGCGGGCTGGTCCTCCGGTTCCCACTCGCGCAGGGAGATCATTTCGTCGCAAGCCGCGGCAAGTTCAGGTCTTCGCCGGTGAAGGCCTTGGTGAGGAAGATGATCTGGCCAGTATGGAGTGCGAAATGCTGCACCACCTGGTAGATGGCATCCAGGGTGAGCATGGCGCGCCCCATCGGGGCGACGGTCTCCAGCAGACGCTCCGGTGCGAGTTTCTCTAGCACCGCGCAGGCCTCTTCCACACAGGCTGAGAGCTTCGAAAGCAACTCCTGCTTGGTGAGACCGCCGCGCGAGCCGAACTCGGCGTCGCGCACACGCACGTCAGGCTGCCCGCCGATGGAGTGGATGATGAACTGCCTGACATTGCCTTCCAGGTGGAGGCAGAGATTGCCGGCGGAATTGGCATTGTCGCCGGTGCGGCCCCAGACCTGGGCGTCTTCCAACTTGCCCATGCAAGTCTCGATCTGGCCCATCAGCATGCGTAGTTTGGTGGTTGAGAAAACGAGGAAAGCCTGCTCGACGGTCGCCATGGCTATGGTGTCTCCTGACCCGCCGGCGGCGGCGGTGGTTGAACGGTTCCGGTGAGGTGCCGGTAGAAGCCGAGATCCTCCCCTGTCACCGCTTTGGTGGAGAACAGGATCTGGCCGGTATGCTGCGCGAAGTGTTCGACGACGTGATAGACGGCTTCCAGAACAGTAACGTCGTAGTTCTGGGGCGTGACGATAGCGGTGAGACGTTCGGCCGGAATCTGCTCGATGACGGAGCAGGCCTCCAGCACGGTGTCATTCAGGCGCTGCCAGAGCTGTTCCCTGGAGACGCCGCCGCGTGCGGCGAACTCCGCGTCCCGCTGTCGGTGGTCTTCCTGTCCTGCAACGCCGTGCAGAATCCACTGGCGGACGTTCCCAGCCAGGTGCAGGCAGAGATTGCCCGTAGAGTTGGAGGCATCGCCGGTGCGGATCCAAATCTGTTCGTCGGTCAGCTTTTCCAGGCAGACATGAATACGGCCGAGGAACTGGCGTAGCTTCTTGACGGAAAACTCGATGAAGAGCTGATCGCTCGCAGACACGGGCAGCATTCCTCCTGCTTCGATTTTATCGCGAAGCGTGGAAGGCTATTCACAATGGAGAGCCAGCATCGGCTCCATCCGCGCGCTTCGGCGCGCCGGCAGATAGCAGGCGAGCAGGGCAACCATGGTCCAGAGCAGGCAGGCCGCGGCATAGGTGACCGTGTCCGTCGTGGCAATCTCTACCACGAGCGTCTTCAGCACCCGGTTCAGGGCCAAGGCGGCGCCGAGTCCGGCCAATTCGCCCATCGCGATCAGCACCAGAGTCCGGCGCGTGATGAGAGACAACACGTCACGTTCCCTGGCGCCCAATGCCATTCTGATACCGATTTCGTGGGTGCGGCGGTTTGCATTGTAGGCCACAACTCCGTAGATGCCGATGGAGCCGAGTACCAACGCCAGCAACGCGAAGGCCGACAACAGCAGCATGCTCGCCCGCCTGTGGGCGATCCACTCGCCGCGCAGATCATCCAGGCTCATCACATCGCTTGGGGGCTGCCTGCGATCGATGGCTGCGAGTTGGGCTCTTACGGCGGCGGCTATGCTCATCGGCTCACCGGACGTCCGAATGACCAGCGTCATCGAGGCTGCGTCCCCCTGCAGATAGGGGACAAAAAGCACCGGCGCAACCGGGCGTTCCATCGAGGCACGTGTATCGCCGGCGACACCGACAATGGTCATCCACTGACTCGAATCCTTCCAGTGTTCGATCCGGCGACCCAGGCAGCGGCCCTCGGGACAGAAGCGCCGAGCGAAGGTCTCGTTCACAATGGCCACCGATGGACTGCCGGACTTGTCTTGCTCGGTGAAGTCGCGGCCCACTTTCCACGGGATCTGCATGGTGTGGAAGTAGCCCGTGCTGATTACCTCCATGTCCGTGGAATCCAGCGGATCCGGCCGGCCCTCCACCTTCAGCTTGCCGACGCTCCATCGTGTATTGCCCAGCGGGAGGCAGTAGTTGGCGGCAGCCGATTCGACTCCGCCCAAGCTTTGGATGTTTTGAAGCGCCCGCTGAAAGAACTGGATCTGACGGGCGGAATCCGGGTAGTCGGCGGGCGTGAGATTCACGGTCAGCGTGAGAACCCGATCGGACCGGAAGCCCATATCCAAACCACGCAGCCGCAGAAAGCTCTTCACCAGAAGGCCCGCACCGATGGTCAGGGTAATCGCGGTCGCGACCTGAGTGACGATCAGCACGTTGCGAAAGCCGTAGTGCACCCGGCTCTCACTGGCGCCGCGGGCCGATTCGCGAAGCCCGTCTCGGTCGCGCATTGTTGCCGTCGCCAGCGCCGGCGCGAGTCCGAAGAAGAGCCCCGTGAGCACGGCCAGACCGAGATTGAAGGCGAGCACCCGGTAGTCGAGCTGGACCGGGTCCATCGCCGGCAGGTTCTTTGAAAGGAAGTTGACGAGCAGGTCCTTGGCCCAATAGGCAAGCACGAGACCTACGGCCGCGCCGGAGAGGGCCATCATCAGGCTCTCGGTAAGCAATTGCCGGATGATGCGGGAGCGCGGAGCCCCAAGAGCGAGACGAACGGCTACTTCACGTTCCCTCGCGGCCGCCCGGGAGAGCAACAGGATGGCGACATTCACGCACGCAATCAGCAAAAGGAATCCGACAGCGCCCAGGAAGACCAGCAGAGAGGTGCGGACTCCTCCGGCGATCTCCTGCTGCCACGGAACCAGTAGGGCATTGATTTTGCGTGGCCGCCGCAGTGTGGATTGCAGGATGGAATCCAACTCTGCCTGGGCGGCCGATGCGGTGACTCCGGGCGCCAACCTACCGACGACGCGCAGCAGGTAGGGTGGCACCCCTTCGGGCTGAATGGTGGTGGCAAAGGGCAGCCAGAGATCGTACTCGAATCCATAGCGGTCGGGCACTCGGAAAGAGGCGGGCAGGATGCCGGCGACGATATATCGCTTGCCATCCACAGTGAGCGTGCGACCCACGGCTGCGGGATCTCCACCAAACCGGCCTCGCCAGAGCGCGTAACTCAGCAGGGCCACGGGTGCTCCGCCCGGCTTGTCCTCTTCCGGCAGGAAGAGCCGCCCAGCTTCCGGCCGCGTGCCCAGCAGTTGGAAGAACGATGCCGTGCCGATTCCGCAGTTCATTCGCTGCGCCTCGCCCACGCCGACCACGTTGACGCGGGTGTCAATATAAGCGGCGATCTGGCTGAGGCTATGATTGCGGTCGCGCCACGCATTGAACTCCAGTGGACGGGAGAACGGCATCGGACCATAGCCCCCAAGATTGTGCATGACGTAGACAAGGCTCTCGGGGTGACTGTACGGCAGCGGCCGCAGCAGCGTCGCGTGTACCACGCTGAAGATCGCCGTGGTGGCGCCGATGCCCAATCCGAGCGTGAGGACGACCGTGGCGGCAAAGCCCGGATTGCGCAGCAACAGGCGCAGACCGTAGCGCAGATCCTGATGCAGCACGTCCAACCAGTGCAGCGCGCGGCCATCGCGGCACTCTTCTTTCAGTTGGTCGAGGCCGCCCGTCTCCAATAGTGCAGCCCGCCGTGCCTCCTGCGGACTCATCCCCGCGCGCTGCTTCTCTTCGGAAAGCAGGTCCACAAAGGCGGTCAGTTCCTCGTCGAGAGATTCCTCCACCTCCCCCTTGTGGAAGAGGTTCCGTTTCCAGGCGGACAGCCGGCTTAGCAGTGACATCGGGGGTACCTCAGGACGTGGCCAACGCCTGCGCCATGGCCAGCGAGATCCTCTGCCACTCTTCTGTCTCAGCCTGAAGATGGCGGCAGCCCGCGGCAGTCATCTGGTAGTAGCGGGCGCGCCGTTTTGACTCCGACTCGCCCCACGACGATTTCAGCCAGCCGGCCTCCTCCATTCGATGCAGCGCAGGGAACAGCGATCCGGGTTTCACCTGGAACGTGCCCCCCGTCATCTGCTCGATGCGCCGGGAGATGCCCAGTCCATGCAGTTCGGTGGTGAGCAGCGAACGCAGGATCAGGAGGTCGAGAGTGCCTTGCAGGAGGTTGGTAGTGGGCGGCATGGGGTCGTATAGACTGCCTATACGGCCATCATGCGCCTGCTCCTATAGAATGTCAATATCAGAGCTGAATATCTCAGAAAAATGAGAATCGCTTCTTCTCGATGCCCAGGCTCCGCTGCAGATCTAGGATCAACAGTCGGGCTTCCAGCGACTTGTGACGCAGCCCCAGATCCTCCGGCTGGATCTTGTTCTCGCGCAGGTATTCCGCGAAGTCGTTGATCACCTCGCCGGGGCTGGAGTCACCTTCAAACGCCACGCAGGCGGCGGTCTCGCAGTTGTAGAACTTCTCGAACGACTCGGCCAGCATCTGCGCGGCCACTGCGGCTTTAGCACGGTCGCCGAAGTCGTACAGCCGGCGCGCAAGCATCGACTGGCTGACCAGCCGTTCGTCGCCCGCCTTGATCTTCGGCGTCACTTCCAGAGCCTCATAGGCGATGGCGATCCTCTGCGGCGGCGAGAGTTCCTTGTCGCCGTCCATGATCTCCAGCAGCATGCCCACCTGCACGGCGGCTGACTGTTTGCGAGCCAACGTGACCAGTTCCGGCGTTGCCAAGCCCTCCGTCGGCGGCTTCTCTTCACCCAGAACTTGCTTCTTTTCGAGCTCCTGCTCATCCTCGCCGGCCAAGGCGGATTTCGGCTTACTCTGCGCCACTTTTCTCGCTGCCGCTGCCAACTCCGGTTCAAGTTTCCGGATGAGATTGGCCATCTCGAGGAGATTCCTGCGCTCCTGCGGCGATGCGTCGGCGGAAGGGAAGCCCTCCACAATCACGGCGAATTCGGCAGCGCACTCCTCGGAGTGGTCCCTGATGGCACGTTCCAAGTGACTGCGAATCTCCGGTGCCTGGAACGCCCCGGCGGACAACGCCCTGCGCGTCAGCGCCTTCTCCTCTTCCCACGAACGCCGAGCGGAGAACAAACTGTGAAAACACCGTGCAAGCGGGTCCTCTTTGGCGCCCGTGGCCCGCTTCGGCAGAAGACTGCAGACCTGCTCCGCCGCTTCTGCATCCAAATGCCGGTACTGGTCGACGATCGCGTTGAGAAACTCGCCGCGAGTGTGCAGGTCCGCCAGGGTGAGCACCCGCGAAGTCGCGGCCTGCAGCCAGCGCTCGGCCGTATCAGGATCCTTCGACTCAAGCACGGCCGCCGTCCGGATCTGCGTGTCGATGCCCAGCACCGGCGGCTCCGAGACAGCAATGGCTTCGATCCGCTCCAGCAGGCGATCCTTCGCCGTGGGCTGCGCGGAAGCGGTGAGCCCGGCCAAGGTCAGCAATCCAAGCAGCGTCTTCACGGCATCGAGTGTGCCACAACGAAATACGCCGCCCACCGGGGATCCGATGAGCGGCGTGTTTTCGTCAATGAATGGTGGTTACAGGACCTGATCGTTCCAGTTCTCGAGAACCGACTTCACCCGTTGGCAGAACTGATCGGCCAGCGCGCCGTCGATAAGGCGATGATCGAACGTCAGGGCAAGGTGGGCCATGGAGCGGATGGCGATGGCATCATCAATCACTACAGGCATCTTTTCCACCGCACCGACGCCGAGAATGGCCACCTGTGGCTGGTTGATCACCGGCGTCGCGAAGAGCGAACCGAAGCTCCCGAAGTTGGTGATGGAGAACGTGCCGCCCTGCACCTCGGCCGGCTTCAACTGCTTGGAACGGGCGCGGGCGGCCAGGTCGACGATGGAGCGTTGCAGCCCGACGATGTTCTTTTCGTCCGCCTGATGGACCACAGGCACAATCAGACCATTTTCCAGGGCCACGGCGACGCCGATGTTGATCTCATTGTGGTAGAGGATGTTCGTCCCCTCGATGGAAGCGTTGAAGATGGGGAAGCCGCGCAGGGCCTCAGCCGTGGCTCGCAGGATGAACGGTAGGAACGTCAATCCGAAGCCGTAACGCTGCTGGAACTCATCCTTCGACTTCGCGCGCACCTTGGCGATCTTCGTCATGTCGACGCGGTGCACCGTGGTGACATGGGCGGAGGTCTGCTTCGACATCACCATGTGCTCGGCAATCTTCTGCCGCATCGTGGACATGGGCTCGACGCGCACCTTGGCCGGCTCGACGCGCGGCAGAGGCGTGCTGGCGGCGGGAGCCACAGGGGCGGCCCAGGCAGGCGGAGCGGCAGGAGCGGACGGCGCTGCTGCAACCGGAGGAGGAGCCTGCCGGCTAGCCAGGTAATTCTCCACGTCTTGCTTGGTGACGCGACCACCGGCGCCGCTGCCCTTGACCGCCTTCAGGTCGATGTCATTCTCGCGCGCCATGCGGCGCACCAGCGGGCTGACGGGACCGCCCGGCTCTTCCTCATCCGCAGACACCGGGACGGCTTCCACCACCGGGACGGGGGCGGGCTCCGGGGCAGGTGCCGGAACCGGGGCTGCAGCCACGGGGGCCGGAGCCGGCTTGGGTGCCTCGGCTGCCGGGGCGGGCGCGGGCGCCGGAGCAGGAGCCGGTGCGGCCGCACCGTCACCCACGCGGGCCACTACCGTATTGATGGCCACCACGGCGCCTTCCTGCACCAGAATCTCGGTGAGGGTGCCGGCCGTCGGCGACGGAATCTCGGTGTCCACTTTATCCGTGGAGATCTCGAAGAGTGGCTCGTCGCGCTCCACGCGATCGCCCACCTTCTTGAGCCACTTGGTTAGTGTGCCTTCGACAATGCTCTCGCCCATCTGGGGCATGACGACATCGGACATTTCGACTTTCTCCAGTCTGTCAGGCTCAGGCGCTCACAAGCGCCGGTTCGTATTCGTATACCTGCGCGAACTCGTCCAGAATCGCCTGGTGCAGCTCCGCGCGATCCACTCTGACTCCCAGCTCTTCCATCGAGGTCACGGGCTTCGTCAGCCCGCACGGCACGATGTACTGGAAATACTGCAAATCCGTAGTCCAATTCAAGGCGAACCCATGCGTCGTTACCCAGCGGCTGATATGCACGCCGACCGCGCAGACCTTCGCTCCGTTCACCCAGACGCCGGCCGCGCCCGGATCGCGAACTCCCTCAATCCCATAGCGCCGCAAAGTCCGAATGATCACTTCTTCCAGGGCCCGGATATAGGCGACGACATCCCGCTTCCATTCTCTCAGATCAAGAATCGGGTATCCGACGATCTGTCCCGGCCCATGATAAGTGATGTCGCCCCCGCGATTGATCTCAAAGTATTCGATGCCGAGTTCGGCCAAGCGGTCGCGGCTTAAGAGGATATTCTCTTCATGACCGTTCCGCCCGAGTGTGAGCACGTGGGGATGCTCGACCAAAAGGAGCTGATCGGGGATGAGGCCCTGCTTGCGCTGCTCGGCCAGGGACTTCTGCAAATCCCATGCCTCGCCATAGGCCAGGCGGCCGAGCTCGCGCACTTGCAGTTTTCGCATCGGGATCAGGCGTTGATCGCCAGGCCGTAGACACTGTTGAACGCTTCGCCGACAGCTTCGTAGAGCGTCGGATGGGCGTGGATCGTCGACATCATGGTCTCCACGGTCGCTTCCGCTTCCATGGCCGTCACCGCTTCCGCGATCAGCTCATAGGCATGCGGTCCAATGATATGGACGCCCAGAATCTCGCCGTACTTGGCATCGACCACCACTTTGACGAAGCCGCCGTGGTTGCCGAGGATGGAGGCTTTCGAATTGCCGGCGAAGGGGAACTTGCCCACCTTCACGTCGTAACCCTTGTCGCGCGCCTGCTTCTCGGTGAGGCCGACGCTGCCGATGCCGGGCTCAGTGTACGTGCAGCCGGGAATGCGGTTCTTGTTGATAGGAGTAGCGGTCTTGCCGGCCATATGGGCGACAGCCACCATGCCTTCCATGGTCGCGACATGCGCGAGCTGGGGCGTACCGGCCACCACGTCGCCGATGGCGTAGACGCCAGGCTCAGCGGTCTGCTGGTACTGGTTGACCTTGACGAAGCCGCGGTCGAGTTCAACCCGGGTGTTTTCGATCCCGCAGTTTTCCGTGAGCGGCTTGCGGCCCACGGCCACCAGCAGCATCTCGCCGTCGAACTGCTGCACCTTGCCGCTGGCGAGCTGCACCTGCAAGCTGACGCCTTCGGCGGTGCGCTGCACTTCCAGCACCTTGGCGCCGGTTTCCAGGTTGATCCCCTGCTTCTTGAACTGGCGTTCCAATTCCTTGCTGACGTCTTCGTCTTCCACCGGAACCAGCCGGGGCAGCATCTCGAACACGGTCACCTGGCTGCCAAAGCGCTTGAAGATCGAGGCAAACTCGACGCCAACGGCGCCGGCGCCGATCACGAGAAGGCTCTTCGGCACCTGAGGGCGGCTCAGGATTTCGATATTCGTGACGATGGTCTTTTCGTCGGCGGTCAGACCTGGGATCATCCGCGCCTCGGAGCCCGTGGCGATGATGATGTTCTTTGCTTCCAGCGTCTTAGTGCCGCCGTCGGTGAGCACTTCCACCTGGCCGCGGCCCTTCAGCCGGCCGTAGCCACGAATGACTTCGACCTTCTGCTTCTTCATCAGAAACTCGATGCCTTTGGCATGGCTGGTGACAATCTTGTTCTTCCGTTCCAGAACTTTGAGATAGTCGAGCCTGGGGTCCTGGCACGAAATCCCTTGAGGTCCGGGGTTCAGAAAGTAGTCCCACACTTCCGCAGTGTGGAGCAGGGCTTTTGTGGGAACGCAGCCAACGTGCAGGCACGTCCCACCGAGGAGAGGGCTTTTTTCAATGAGCGCAGTCTTGAGGCCGTACTGGCCTGCGCGAATCGCAGCGGAGTACCCCCCAGGTCCGCTCCCGATCACGATCAGATCGTAGGACATCACTTTCAGTCTAGCATTGGCAAATTTTCACATAATGAAAGCAATGAGACTCGCCGTCATCGTCCTCGTCGCCGCCTGTTTGGGGTGGGGACAGGCGCCCGCCCGCCGCCCTGTACCGGCGCGGAATCCTGCCGCCGCGCAGTCCGCACCCAACGAAATCTGGCCCATCCGCGAGATCCGCGTGACGGGCAACAAGTTCTACACGGCCGAGCAGGTGATCGCCACGTCGGGGCTCCGGTTGGGCGATCTCGCCACGAAGCAGAACTTCGAACGGGCGCGGGACCGCGTGCTGGCCGCCGGCTTCTTCGAGAGTTTCGGCTGGAAATACGAAGGGCTGCCGGATGTGAAGGGCGTGGTCGCCACGCTGGAAGTGACGGAACCCACCAACTTCATGGAGTGGTCGCTCGACCGGTTGCCGCTGGAGCGCGCGGCCGTCGAAGAGCGGGTCCACCGCACGCTGCCGTTGTTCGGAAAGAAGATTCCCCCGTCGGACATCCTCATCGATAAGGTGGCCGCCATCATGCAGGCGATGCTCAGCGAGAAGGGGATCAAGGAAACCGTCCAGGGCCGGGTCCTGCTACTGGGCCAGGATCAGGTCACCATCCTGTTCGGCCCCAGTTCAGCTCCGCCGAATATCACCGAGGTCGCGTTCACCGGGGCGCGGGTTCTCGATTCGCGATACCTGGTGAAGTCACTGTCGCAGGTAGCCGTCGGCATGCCCTTCGTCGAAACGAATTTCCGGCTGTTCCTGGAGAACCAGATCCGGCCAATGTACGAGGCGGTGGGCCATCTCAAGGCCTCCTTTCCGAAGTTCACGGCTGAGCCCTCGAAAATCGCAAAGGGAGTTGTCGTCACGGTGCAGGTGGACGAAGGACCCGTGTACAAATTGGGCAAAATCGAAGTGCGCGGCGTGCCCATGTCGCCCGACGAAGTACAGAATCTGGCCCAGTTCAAAACCGGCGAGACCGTCAGTTACTCCGCGATTGGAGCCGGCATGCAGCGCGTCCTTGACGAGATCAAGCAGACCGGGTACATGCGCGCCACCTACAAGGCGGAGCGCGCACTGAACGAAGAGAAGAAGACGGTGGACGTCTTCATCAACGTGGAGCCCGGACCCGAGTACAAGTTTGGCCGCCTGACGATCAAGGGCCTGGATATCGAGACGGAGCCGGTCTTGCGCAAGTTGTGGATCCTCAAGCCCGGCGATCCCTTCCGCAGTAAGTATCCGGACGCATTCCTGGAACGGGTGCGGGAACGTGGGATCTTCGACAACCTTGGCGACACCAAGGCAGAGACCAGCATCGACGACAAGAATCAGACGGTGGACGTACTGCTAATCTTCAAAGGTGCGCCGCCAAAAGTGGAGAAGAAGCCGGAGCCCTGGGAGTAGCAGGCGAATTTGCCGGCTCATGCCTCATCCGTGCAGAGGGCCCACGCGATTCCAATCGCTCTGGGGAGGTTGTTGACGTTGCGGAGGAAAATGAAATGGCGTCCCCAGCGGGATTCGAACCCGCGTTATCGCCGTGAAAGGGCGGTGTCCTAGGCCGGGCTAGACGATAGGGACGCATGCGGCGGAGCACATCCGCCGACTTTCTTAGTTTAGCCGCCTCGGCACTCCAGGGTCAAATCACGACTCCTGGTCGACCCGTCAATTCCTCTTCTGTTCACCCACTCCACTGCCGATATGTGTACTATGTGAACGACTATGCTTATATAGCAGGAGCGGAACTGGGGGCCCTGCAGAATCAAGAGCTTCCAGCATAGGTACCCGCTCAATTACCGAGGCGTACCAAACCGATGTCAGTGGAAGTACATGTCGCTCGTCAAGCTGTCTACGACCGCGCCAACAAGGTGGTCGCCTATGAACTGCTGTTTCGTGCCCTCCCGAACGCCACTTCGTCTACACGCAACGACGAACTGGCAAGCTGGCAGGTTCTCTCCGCCGGCTTCCTCGACATCGGCCTGGACTCGCTGCTCAAGGGAAAGCGCGCACTGGTAAATGTGCCGCGCAGCATGCTCCTGGACGAGCGTATCAGGCTGTTGCCGGCCGACGTGATTGGTATTGAGATTCTTGAGGACGTGGAGCCGGATGAGGAGGTGTTAGCAGCCTGCCGGGCGTTACGCGCCCTGGGGTATCTGCTGGTCTTGGATGACTATATCGGCCAACCGGAGTCCGAACCCCTACTGGACGTCGTCGACTGGGTGAAAGTCGACTTGCGAGCTATCCCTAAAGGGGGTGCCGCAAATCTGGCCCGTCAACTCAAGCGCCGCAAGGTCAAACTGCTAGCCGAGAAAGTGGAGACGCAGGAAGAGCGGGAAGGTGCACTCGCAGTCGGCTATGACTACTTTCAGGGGTACTTCCTGCACCGTCCGCGTCTGGTTGGCGGGCGGTCGCTGACCGCGCACCACGGCGCGAAACTGAAGCTGTTGGTCCTGTTGGGCTCCCCGGATTTCACACTCCAGGAAGTGGCCAAGGTCATCGCACACGACGTGGCGCTA
The DNA here is from genome assembly GCF_963665245.1 of uncultured Paludibaculum sp. Classification (NCBI taxonomy): domain Bacteria; kingdom Pseudomonadati; phylum Acidobacteriota; class Terriglobia; order Bryobacterales; family Bryobacteraceae; genus Paludibaculum; species uncultured Paludibaculum sp. The sequence continues at coordinate 1,069,340 of NZ_OY762269.1, read as the reverse complement.
TGTTACCGGCTGATCCAGTACTCGAATTCAGCGCGGTTTGGCGCTCGCCGCGAGATTAGCAGTCTCCAGCAATGCCTGATGAGACTTGGCGAAAATGAGACACGGCGCTGGATCGCATTTGTGCTGTTGCCGACCCTGGCATCGGGAAAGAGCCCTGAGTTAATCGATGCCGCTCTGGCGCGAGCCCGAATGTGCGAGATGCTGGCTGAGAAGGCTGGGTTAGGAACCTCACAGTCGAAAGCGTTCATGGCGGGAATGTTCACGCTGATGGATGCGTTGCTGGGCGCGCCAATGCCTGAACTCGTGACCCAGTTAGGCCTCGGCGACGAACTGGCCGACGTACTTCTCCATCGCGGCCAGAGCGACTTCGGAACCCTGGTGCATCTTGTCGAAGCGTACGAACGCACTTCGCCACATGACATTCTGCCGATGTGTGAAAAACTACAGCTCCCCCTTGAGGCTGTCGGCGACGCCTACCTGCAGGCGCTGAAGTGGACGGCCGAGGTCAGCGAATTCAGCGCTCCCGCGCGCCGACCCTAGTCCGCTGCCCACGGATAGGTGCGTTTCGACCGAGGAAGGCGGGCAAGTCCCGGCTATGCCTTCACGTCGAAAACCTTCTCGGCGTACTCGCGGCTGCTCCTCAGATTGGCTTCGAGACTCAGGGTCATCTCAGTCTGTTTGTCGTAGGCCAGTTCGACCACCAGATAGCCCTTGAAGCCCCCTTGCTTCAGGAACGCGGCGACAGCCGTGTAGTCGATGTCGCCTTCACCAAACGCTTCCGTCCATACACCTTTCTTTGAGTTGCGCAGGTGCAATGCGGCAAGACGAGGGGCTGCTTCCTTCAGCAGGGTCATGGGATCCTGGCCGCCGCGCAGCACCCAATGGACGTCGAGACAGATCTCAACCAATTTGGGATCTGTGGTCTTCAACATCTGGCGCCACTCACGCGCATCCTGCGCCATTTCCGCGTCGTGCTGGTGCAGCATCAGCCGAACGCCCATCTTCTTCAGGTCCTTGGCCAGCTTGTTCAGATTCTCAGCCTGAAGCGCCAACTCAGCATCCGTCTTGGGCTCCTTGTTGGGCTTAGGATTGGCATTGAAATTGAGGAGATCAAGGGGACCGCTGGCCTTTACTCGCTTGACCAAGGCCAGTGTTTCCTGCATGGTGGTCTTCGCGCCGTCGGCGGTGTGGAGGACACCACTGTTGTAGACAATCGGGCACTTGAGGCGCGACAGCATGAGGGATTGGGCATTGTTGGAGGCGACGTCCGGAGCGAAGAACTGACTCACCAACTCGACCGTGTGGAAGCCAGCCCCCTTGAGGGTTTCGAGGACCTCGGAGTAGTGATCCTCAATCTTCTGGTCGTGCAGGGCATACACCTGGCTGAAGACATAGGCTTGGGCGGCAACGACTGGCTCGTACCCGGAAGCTCCGGCAGCCAGTGGAGCGCAGGAAAGCGTCGCAAGGAATTCACGGCGTCGCAGCATAGTTCAATCCTCCATGGACGTGGGCGGTGGACGGAGTCCTGTTTCAGCTCACAGGGCACGCTATCACCACAGGACGTCCCGTGGCAAGGTGAAGTATAGGGTCAACTTTGTGCAACGCAAATTGTTTCATAATACGTCTCAGATTGCGGTGTATTTTCCTATGACACTGAGACTAGCCGTTTGTTTTCTGTCTTTGCTTTGCGCCGCCGATGCTCAGCCGGCGCAGAAGTCCGGGAAGGAAGAATCGAAAACCGCCAGTGTGGAGGGAGTTGTCGTCAATGCACTCACCAAAGAGCCCATCCGGCGCGCCGAGATTTCCGTAATAGCACGCAAACCTGGCCAACAGATGGGGGCAGGACCGGCCGGCTCGGCTGTGACTGACGCGGAAGGAAAATTCAGGGTAACGGAACTGGAAGAGGGCTCTTACCTGATCACCATCCGCCGCACCGGCTTTGTCTCGCCACGCGGCGGATCACTGAGTTCCGCATTGAATCTTCAGCTGAAGGCCGGACAGGAGCTAAAAGGACTGAAGTACGCCCTTACTCCGCAGGCCGTGATTTCCGGGCGGGTTCTTGACGACGAGGGAGAACCCGTTCAGAACGCCAATGTGATGAGCATGATCCAGCGCAGTGTGCGCGGAAAGAGACTGTGGATGCCAAGCGGGCCAGGCGCGCAAACCAACGATAAGGGTGAGTTCCGGTTGACCAACGTACCAGCCGGGAAGTACGTCCTGACCGTTCAGCTTTGGCAGCCACCCGCGGCAGTGGAAGGCCGCCCCGGCCAGGCGGCGATGGGCTATGTTACTTCGTATTATCCGGGCGTCACTGACATCGCCCAGGCGACCCCAGTCGAAACAACGGCCGGGTCGGAGTCGAGCGGCTTCGACATCTCACTGAAGAAGGTACCGGTCTTCAAAATCCGCGGCCGGGCACTCAATGCGGAGGGGCAACCGATCAAGGACTTCTTCGCGGCTGTGGTGCCGCGGGAGCAACTGTCCTATGGTGCCACGGGACGCATGATACAGCGGAGAGAAGATGGCAGCTTCGAAATCGCGAACGTGCCCAGCGGTTCCTGGGTGCTCCAGGTGGGGACCGGCCGAGGCGGGCCCATGTCCTCAACTGAGCAGCAGAGCGCCTCGACCGTCGTCGAAGTGAACGGGCAGGATGTTGACGGCGTGGAAGTACGGGTGCGACCGCCCGCCACAATCCAGGGGAATGTGCTTATCGAAGCCGCGCCGGAAGAGCAGAAGAATATACTGTCGACATTCATGGTCTCACTGGTCCCCGACGGGCCTTCGTTCACCATGGGGAATCAGCCGTCGCGCGTCCAACCTGACGGCTCGTTCGCAATCAAGTCGAATACGTCCGGCCGGTATCTATTCAATGCGTACAGCTCGTCAGCAACAGCACTCTACCTCGCTTCCGTCCGGGTGGGGAACCAGGAGTACCTTGGAAAGCCCGTGGACCTGAGCGCCGGGGCGGCGGGCCCGGTCAAGATCATATTTCGAGGGGATGGTGGACGGATCACTGGGAGTATCGAACTGCCCTCTGAGGACAAGCCCCCAAGCAACACCCTTGTCGTCTTGATACCGGCAGACCCGGAACTGCGGAACTCGTTCATGGGCCGCAGCGCTCACCCGGTGGACCAGAACGGTGGGTTCTCATTCGATAACGTACGGCCGGGCGAATACTACGTTGCGGCCGCCAGTGGAGCGCAGTACAACGTGACCGAGGAGGTCGAGCAGGAAAAAGAGTTCGAAAGCAAAGCCGTCAAGGTGCGAGTGACCGCCGGAGGAAGCGGCACCGTTCAGCTGGAGCCAATTGTGGTAGCGGAGCGTTGAGCGGACCGTGACGCCACTGCTGCTTCGACTGACGCTCCACTCGGCACTGCTGCTCAGCAGCCCGCAGCCAGCAGGCACCCAGGCCGCGCCGGAGGCGGAAAAATGTTCGGTGGAGGGCGTGGTCGTTCACGCACTGACGCAGGCAGGGATTGACAAGGTACAGGTGGCGCTGCGGGTAGTGGACGAATCCACAGGCGGCTCTTCGCGAGCATCGGCGGTGGGCGTCTACACGGATAGCAACGGCAAATTCCGGATTGAGAACCTGGAACCGGGGCAGTACCGATGGCTGATCAACAAGCCGGGCTACAGCCTGTCGCGCGGACAGGCGCCGAAACTGCCGCCATTGAACCGGGCCCAGACAATCCGGAGCGTGCGCATCGAAATGCAGCCGCTGGCAACCCTCAGCGGCCGGGTGATTGACGAAAACGGCGACCCCGTATCCGGAGCCACCGTGGAACTCATGGCGAAGTTCAACGGGTTCAACCGGCAATCCCTTATCTCGACCGGCGGCTCAGCCAGCACGGACGACCGTGGTGAGTTCCTGATCCACCGTGCGGCGCCAGGCCGGTTTCTTTTGGCGGCCAGCCACATGGAATCGCGCAATGTGGTCTATCCGCTGCGTGGCGGTGGTGTGAGCGGTTACGTCACCACATTTTTGCCGGGTGTGTCGGATCCGGATCAGGCGCAATGGCTCGACATCGCCCCGGGATCCGAGCAGACCGGACTCGAAATCCAGTTGAGACGCGAACCGGTATTCCGCGTCCGCGGGGTGGCACTGGACGAGAGCGGCGCGCCGGTGCCGAGATTCGTTATCGGCATTCGGAGCGGCGTGGGGATGGCACCGCTGCAGAACAGGACATTCATGAATGGCCGTTTCGAGATCGAGGGACTACGTCCGGGCTCGTACTCGCTGCTGGCGCGGTCGGTAACCATGGGCGCCAGCCCGCAAAGCGCCAGAGCCCCGCTGGTCGTCGGCCGCGGCGATGCGGACAACCTGCAACTCCGCCTGTCTTCCGGCATCCGGCTTGCGTGCATGGCGGTACTGGAGAGCACGGACGACCGCGCGCCGGACTGGCAGCGAGTCGCGATAACTCCGATGTCGTCCGATCCCCTCGGACCGGCCTCCGACGACAAGGGGAAACCCGGCGCGGATGGGGCGTTCGCATTGGACATTGTGGACAGAGGACCTGTCTGGTTCAAGGTCACCGGCCAGCCGGCACAAGGCACCTACCTTGCTGAGATCCGAGCTGGAACCGAGAATCTGCTAGGCACCGAAGTGGACTTGGCCGCGGGTTTGAATGGCCCCCTTCGATTCATATTCAAGGCCGGCGCGGCCCAGGTGAACGGGCACGTGGAAGACGCGGGCGGCCGCCCGGCCACAGCGGGCACCAGTGTTGTCGCGGTGCCCGCCGAGTTGAGCAGGCGAGGATTCGGAGAATCCAGAAGCACGGCCGTCAGGACCGACGGGTCGTACGAGTTCGCCGACTTACCACCGGCCGAATACCTGTTTTACGCCACCACGGATGAAGAACAGAGTCCCCTTGGCGTCCTGCAGACCCCCGAGGATCTCGAACGCCGCGCCACAAAAGTGCGGGTTCAGCCGGGTGGCTCCCAATCGGTCCAACTCCGATTGTCGGAGGCTCGATGAGAGGATTGGCCTTGGCCGTCGCGCTTGGAACCTTGGCTGTAGCGCAATATGGGCCGTGCTCGGCGTCGGGGGTGGTCGTGCAGGACGGCTCCGGCCTGCCGGTGGCCCGCGCCCGCCTGCTGTTCAGTGAGGCTTCACGCCCAGGCGCGATGACACTGGGCTACTTCACTGACGACCAGGGGCACTTTGAAGCCTTCGGGCTGGATCCGGCGAACTACTCCATCAGCATCCAGAAGGCGGGCTTCGTTGAAGTGGCTCAGGGCCAGGCGCCCGACGGCGGCGCGCAAGTGCGGCTGGCCGGCAAATGCGCAGTTACAGGTCTGGAGTACTTGATGGCACCGGCCGCCGTGATATCCGGCCGGCTCCTCGACAAGGATGGGCAACCATTAGGCATTACGACCGTCGACGCGATGCGCCGCCGATGGATGAACGGGCGCTGGCAGTTTCTCAAGATCGCCAGCGCTATGTCGGACGGGGAAGGCCGATACCGCATCGCGCGGCTGCCGATGGGGACATACGCCTTGCGGGTACATCCACCGGCTCCGGTCACGGTAAGGTATGGCGACATTGGTGGAGTGGCGCAGGTGGCCGCGCCAGCCTTCTATCCAGGCGTCTATGAATCGTCCAGGGCCAAGGTGATCCAAGTGAATGCACCGGCAGAGATGGGCGGCTACGACTTCGGACCTGTGTTGATCCAACTGCTGCGCGTGGAAGGCCGGGTCACCGGAGCCGACGGCCAGGGTCCGCCGGCGCAATGCCGGGTGTCCGCAAGACCGCGGGAGTCAATCGACACACGGGAGTACGAAGCTACCTACTCGCCGGAAAGCGGAGCCTTCTCCCTGTCCGAAGTCCCGCCCGGCAGCTATCTACTGACTGCCTACGCGGAGGAGTCAGACAGACTCTGGAGTGCCGTGCTCCAGTTGGACCTGGAAGGCAGCGACGCCACCGGACTACACCTTGCGCTGGAACCGCCCTCCGCCGTGCCGGGGCGCGTCACGTTGACCAGCGGAGCCCGCCCCGTCCACGGAGTCTGGCTCAAACTCAAACCTTCCGCCCCGCTTGCCGCTCTCGACGACGATGGCCCCGCGGATGCGGATGGCAACTTCCAGTTCAACTTCGTTTTACATGAACGCTATCATCTGGCGGCGGGTAGTACGGAACCGAACGTGTACCTCAAATCGGCGCAGGCGGACGGCAAGCTCGTCGAAGGCACACTCCTTGATTGGACGGTAAAAGCGCCCAGGCGGCTGGAGGTAGTTGTAGGTGACGATGCAGGCGTCGTTGAGGGTACGGTTCATACTCAGGCGGCTCAGCCGGTTCGCGGCTACTACGTCGTGCTGGTGCCGGCGGATATGTCCAGGCTGGCAGGGTCAGAGCTGTTGACGCAGCCGACACAAGCGAACGGAGGCTTCCGAATCTCGAATGTCCCTCCCGGCGACTACTACGCCTACTCCTTTGCGTTTCTGGTGCGCGACAAGACCAGCGATCCAGCCATGTTGTCGGACCCGTTGTGGGTACCGGGCTATAGAGGCCAGGCGGCGACAATCACTGTTGCGCCGCGCGGAACCGCCAGGGCGGATCTCCGGCCTCAGCCGCTACCTTGACATCGACGTTCGCGGCGTTGGGGCGTATGCTGAAGGCGGAATGAGACTCTGGCCCCGCCATCCCGCCGCCATCCCGATCTGTCTGGCCGCCACCATGGAAGCTCAGGACTGGGCGGCCCTCCGCGAGAACATGGTGAGGGCTCAGATTGAGCGCCGGGATGTCCGCAGTCCGGCCGTTTTGAAGGCGATGCGGGCGACACCGCGGCACCTCTTCATCCCGGAGGACGTGCGGCGCTTCGCCTACGAAGACCGTCCGCTGCCGATTGGCCACGGCCAGACGATATCGCAGCCCTATATTGTTGGGTCCATGTCCGATCTGTTGGAGGTCCGGCCCACGGACAAGGTATTGGAGATCGGCACCGGCAGCGGATATCAGGCGGCGATCCTCTCGCAACTGGCGCAGCAAGTCTTTAGCATTGAGATCGTGGACGCGCTGGCGAAGCAGAGCGCACGTACGCTGCGTGAGTTGGGCTACCGGAATGTGACGGTGCGGTTGGGGGACGGATACCTCGGCTGGCCGGAGGAAGCGCCGTTTGACCGGATCATCCTCACGGCCGCCCCTCCAAACATGGTGCAGGCTCTTGTGAATCAGTTGCGCAACGGCGGACGCCTGATTGCGCCGGTCGGCGAAGGCACGCAGGTACTGGTCATCGTAGACAAGGACGCGCAGGGACGCACGCAGCAACACACCCGCTACGGAGTGGCGTTTGTGCCCATGGTGCCGGGCCGCAAGTAGTCATTCCACATCGCGCTGCACATTGACGCGCATGTAGAAGAGCTGAAACCCGCAGCGCTCGTAGTTGCGATGAGAGGCGGTTCCGGGCACCACACAGGCCACTGCCCATTCACAGCCAGCTCGCGCGGCCTGGGCGACGCGGTGCCGGATGAGGGCTGTCTGTAGTCCTTGTCCACGCGCCTCGGCTAAGGTGGAGTCACCGAAGAGCAGGGCAATCTGGCCCTGGATGGCCATGGCCGCTCCCCCCCTGGGTTCCCCGGCGATTTCGCCGAAGAAACTTTGACCGACGGTGTTCAGGTTGATGAGAACTTCCGCGGCCTCGTCCGGCATGTCCGCAACGCCGCTGAAGCCGCGCATCACCAGGCGGCACCATTCCGCGTAGCGGTCGTCAGCGGAGAGCGCGACTCCCAGCGGTTCCGGAGCTTTATACGTGGCGTCCGCGGCTTCGAGGTGCCGCAGCATGAGGTTGTTGAATTCAATGACGCGATAGCCGCGACTCATCACCTGCTCGATGACTGTGGCGTCGGCCAGCGGGCAGAGGTCGATCAATGAGGCGCTGCCGCGGCTTTGGAAGAACTCCTCCATGCCATCGAACTCCTCAGTCGACACAGGGCCATCCATGCCGATACCGAGGGCATGCGTCATCGGCGATCCAACGCCGGCAAAAATAGCGCAGCCGCCCGCGGCGGGCACAGCTTCCACAAGGGTGGAGCGGGCGTTCCGGACAAGAGCGAACCCGTTGGCCGCTTCGGCCGCCTCGATCCGCCGGGCCAAGGCCAAGTCGGCCGTGGAAAAAGATGTAGGCACGGCTCTAGTATAATCGGCTGATCCTGGAATCATCGCCACCGCAACTGGAACGACGGCTGGGCCTGTGGGACGCAGTCTCGTTGGTTGTCAGCGCCGTGATTGGTTCCGCCATCTTTCTGATTCCAGCGACATTGCTGCGTCCCCAGCCGTCACCGCTGGCAGCCATGCTGGTCATGGTCTTCGCGGGCCTGCTTTCCTGGTTTGGCGCCTTGGCCTACGCCGAGATGGGTGCCATGTTTCCGGACACGGGCGGCGAGTACATTTACCTGCGGGAGTCGTGGGGTCCGCTGCCGGGGTTCCTGTTGGGCTGGTCGTTCTTCGCAGTGATCCAAGGCGGTGGCCTGGCGGCGCTGGCAGTGGGCTTTTCCACACTGTTGGGCGGAGTGATGCCTCTCTCGCACTGGGAGGGCAAGCTGGTGGCCGTCGGCCTCCTGATGAGCCTGACGTTCCTGAACGTGTTGGGCGTGCGGCAGGGCGCATGGTTCGGAAATGCAATGAACCTGGTCAAGCTCACTGGATTGCTGTGGATGATCACGGCTGTAGCCACGAGACCGTCGACCGCCCCGCTTGACTGGTCGTGGCCCACGCAGTGGACCCCGCTGCAGTTCAGCGCCGCCCTGGTGCCGGCGCTATGGGCCTATGAAGGCTGGAACATGGCGCCGTGCGTTGCCGGAGAAATGCTGGACGCGCGTAGGAGCCTGCCACGAGCGCTGGGCATCGGCTTGGGAGCGGTGATCGTCGTTTACTGTGCCTCGCTCTGGGTCACCATGCGGGCGCTGCCGGTGGAGCGGATACTCGCCACGACGGCGGCGGGAACCACGGCCGTTCAAACCGTCTTGGGCGGCGGCGCCGCCATCTGGGTGACTCTGACGATTCTGGTTGCCCTGGTGGGCTGCACGAACACGTGCATCCTGGGCGCGGCTCGCGTCTACTTCGCCCAGGCTCGCGATGGACTGTTCTTCTCGCCTTTCGGCCAAGTGCACCCACGATTCAGAACGCCGGCCTTCTCGCTGGTGGCGCATGGAGTCTGGTCGTCGCTATTGGTCTTTACGGGCACGTACGAGACGCTCATCTCGTACTGCACCTTCGGCGCATGGATCTTCTATGCTCTCGTCGTGGCCGGGGTCATGCTGCTGCGCAGGCGCAGACCCGGGCACGTCCGTCCTTATCGCGTGTGGGGCTATCCCTGGACACCGCTGGCTTTTCTCGTCGTTGCCGTGGGGTTCGTCCTAAGCTGCTTCATCACGACACCCGGCAGTTCGTTGGCAGGCCTGGCTCTGATCGCTTCAGGCATCCCGCTCTATCTGTACTGGCGCCGCCGCGTCACTCTTTGACCGGCATCACCATGCGCAGATAGCGGCTAGGCATCTGCTGCCGGCCCCACCCTCCAATGACGGGGTAAGTAAAGTAGAGCCGCCGTTTGGCCCGGCTAACGGCGACGTAGAATAGCCGGTGCTCCTCATCCTCGAGCCCTTCCTTCACGCTGCGGCGATTGGGAAACTCGCCATCGGCGGCACCTGCTATGAAGACGGTGTCGAATTCCAGACCCTTGGCCTGATGGACCGTCAGCAGCAGAACCTTGTCTTCGTCCACCGCTTGTCCATCGATCTCTTTGCCCAACGAGGCCACGCTGAGCACATGGATTGTGGCGTCCATGGGTTGCATCGACAGGTCGTCAAAACGCTGGAACAACGAGAGTAGTTCATCAAGATGCTCACGGCGTGGGGCGTCGGACGCGTCCCGCTCGTAGTGCTTAATGAGACCCGATTCGTGCAGGATGCGCTCCAGCAGTTCGTGCGGCCGCTCCACGGCCAGGAACTGGCGCCACTGCTCCATCTTCTCGGCCAACGGCTTGAACTTCGGGCCGTACTGCTTCACGGCACTCACTCGCGCCAGGGCTCCCTCCTCCAGGCGCGGCAAGAGGACTTGGAGCAATTCCACGGTGGCCGCGACATCGGCGTCGGCGCGATGAGTCGGGATGCTCCTGAGTCCCAGGCGGCTACAGATCTCGCCTAGCTTGTACCGGGGCAGGCGGTGGAAGCGGCGCGTGAGGTCGAGCGTATCGAACACCTGTACGGCGCCCCAGGCGGGCAAACCCAACCGGGCACACACGCTGCGCACCATGGGCACGTCGAACAAGGCCACATTGTGGCCAGCCAGAACACAGCCGTCACAGAACAACTCGAACTCGCGCAGCACCTGGCCCGGGTCGCGGCCCTCGCGAGCCAGGAACTCGTCGCTGAGATGATGGATTGGTTCCGAGTCACCCACCGGCCGTGAGGGCTTCAGATACGCGTGAAACTCAGCCAGCACGGAGGACCCGTCGCAGCGTGCTGCCGCGATCTCCACAATTTCGTCATCGCCGACGGCGAGCCCCGTGGTCTCGATGTCGAAGACCACAACGCGTCCCGCGCGTGCGGCTTCCAGCAAGGGCCGGAACGGGTCGCCGAATTCAAACGTCGAGGGAGAGAGCAGGTCCGCGGGCTTTAAGCCGGCTTGCCGGGGCGCGCCGGCCAGAGCCTCGATGGTGGCCTCGCCGACGCCCTTGGGCGGCGTTTTCAGATAGCGCATCAGACTGTTGGCATCGTGTGGATTCAACAGCAGGCGCAGGTGCGCCAATGCCTCCTTGATCTCCGCCCGCTGGAAGAACTTGAACTGGTCCACCTGAAGATGAGGCAGTCCCAGCGCCGTGAAGTTTCGGGACACCTCGCGCGAAGTGAAGTTGCTGCGGGTGAGCACCGCTATCTGGCCAAGTTGGACGCCCTGCTCCTCCACCAGGGTCTGCACCTGGTTGCGGATCCAGCGGGCCTCGTCGCGGGCATCGTCCGCCTCATAGACACGCAGCGGTTCGCCTTCCTCGGCCTGCTGCGGCACGATGTGCTTGGTCAATGCCCCGGGACAAGCCCGAATCAGGCGCTCGCAGGCCTCTAGAATGCGGCGGGTGGAACGGTAGTTCCGCGTGAACCGGATCTCGTGGACCGGCGCGAATGCCGATTTATACTCGGCAAGGATCCGCAGCGGAACCGACCCACGCCACTGATAGATGGTCTGGTCAATGTCACCGAAGAGCGAGAGGCGGCGGTGACGAGCGGCGAGGAGCGCCAGGGGCCGGTATTCTCCTCGGTTCGTGTCCTGAATCTCATCCACCTGGATCCAGGAGAACTTGCTCTGCCAGCGTTCCAGCGCCTCGGGATTCTCCTTGAACAGGCGATTCACACCGGCTATCAGGTCGGCAAAGTCGACGGCGTGACAGTCGCGCAGGGCGTGAACATACTCCGTCAGCAGCGGTTTGAACATGAGCCCGCCACGATACTGCAGGAACGATGCGCGGCTATCCCGCAGGCAGGAATCGAAGACCTGCTGGGGAGTCCGCGGGACTTCATCGTCGAATTCGCTGAGGCGGGCGCGGGCGGCCGCGTCGAAGAGCAGGAACTCAAAGGAGTCGCGCTCGTCGTCCGGCGGCTTGATGTTGGCGCGGCGCGCCACCTCGCCGAGGATTGAGCGGCAATCCTCTTCGTCATAGATGAGGAAATCGCGGTCCCAGCCCACGGCCGGCGCCTCGACACGCAGGATCTGCGCGCACAGGCCGTGGAACGTCTTGGCCGTCACTTCCCCGCCCCGCCGGCCCAGGTGCCGGGTGAGGCGGTCTTTCACCTCGCGGGCGGCCTTGTTTGTGAACGAGAGGCAGAGGATCGACGACGGGGCAACGCCCTGCTCCACCGCATTCGCGGCGCGCAGAGCCAGGACATTGGTCTTGCCAGTGCCCACGGGCGCCATGACGAGCAAAGCGAGATTCCAGGCCTCGACGGCCTCACGCTGCTCGGGGTTGAGAGTCTCCCAAGGAATCATGTCAGCGATGGGCCTTGGCGGGAACCAGTCGGAGTCGAACCGACCAACGATCCAGAGAACCGTTCAGCGGTTTTGAAGACCGTGCCTACCACCGGGCAAGATTGGCTCCCACTGCATCTTAGCAATTCGGACAAGGCCGACCGGCGGCGGCTAGCCGGCCAGTGGCCCCGCGGCGGCGATGTCGGCACCGACCGAGCCGAACTTCTCGGCGAAGTTACGACGAAAGCGATCCGCCAGATCCTTGACGGCCGCGTCGTATGCGGCCTTGTCGGCCCACATTGCACGCGCATCCAAGACTTCGTTAGGTACGCCGGGGCAAAATGCGGGTACCTGCACCTGGAACACGGGATGCGGCACCACCGGCACGTCGCTGAGTTCCCCTTCAATCGCGGCGTTGACCATGGCCCGCGTGTGGGCGAGCTTCATGCGGTGACCCACGCCGGCCGGTCCGGCGACCCAACCGGTGTTCACCAACCAGACCCGGGCTTTGTGCTTCTCCAGCTTCTCGCCCAGCATGCGGGCATATTCCAGAGGGCTGCGAGGAAGGAAGGGCTCGCCAAAGCAGGAACTGAAGGTCGCCTGCGGCTCCTTGCCAAGACCCCGCTCAGTACCCGCCAGGCGGGCCGTGTAGCCGCTGAGGAAGTGGTACATGGCCTGCTGTGGCGTCAGCTTGGAGATTGGAGGAAGCACACCGAAGGCATCGGCCGTCAGAAAGACGACATCGGAAGGATGGCCACCCAAGCCAGGCACCAGCGCGTTGCTGATGTACTGGGCGCGGTAAGCCGCTCGCGTATTCTCGGTGAACTCCTCGGAATCATAGTTCAGGATCCGAGTCTCCGGATCAATCACGACGTTCTCCAGCACGCATCCGAAACGGATGGCGTCAAAGATCTGCGGTTCGGCCTCGCGCGATAACCGAATGCACTTGGCATAGCAGCCGCCTTCGAAGTTGAAAACCCCCGTCTCCGACCAACCATGCTCGTCGTCACCAATCAGCCGGCGCTCCTTGTCCGCCGAGAGCGTGGTCTTGCCGGTGCCGGACAGGCCGAAGAACAGGGCTACCTTCTTGTGACCGCCCACGTTGGCGGAACAGTGCATCGGCAATACGTTCTTTTCCGGCAGCAGGTGGTTGAGGATGGTGAACACCGATTTCTTCATCTCGCCGGCATAGAAGGTACCCAAGATCAGCACCATTCGCCGGGTGAAGTTGACGCAGATTGCGGTCTCGGACCGCGTGCCGTCAGTCTCCGGATCGCAGGTGAACTCGGGGGCAAAGACGATGGTGAAGTCCGGCACGTGTCCGGCCAATTCGTGCAACTCCGGCTTGATGAACAACTGCCGGGCAAACATGGAGTGCCATGCCCGCTGGGTGATCACGCGGATGGGCATCATGAAAGTGGGGTCGGCGCCTGCCTTCAGATCGGCAATGAACACCTCACGCCCATTTAAGAACTGCTGCACACGCGCCCAGATGCCGTCGAATTGATCGGGCGAGAGCGGCTGATTGACACTGCCCCAGGCCACGGTGCCTTCGGTATAGCTATCCCGGACGATGAACTTATCTTTCGGAGATCGCCCGGTGAACTGGCCGGTGCGGACCACCAGCGCTCCGTTTCCGGCAAGAACGCCTTCCTGCCGTTGTAGGGCCATCTCTGTCAGACGGCCGGTACCCAAGTTCCACCACTGAGTGGTGGGTGTTAATCCAAGAGATTCCAACGTATGACTGCTAGGACAGACACCGGTATTGCTCATAAGTAATTCGATCCTGGAATGAAGAGGATCCACTATCTTCGGTGGATCTCGAGACGACCCGTTCCAGTCGCCAGTCTATCATGGAGATATGCTTCACCACGCCATTCGCAGCGCCCTACTGGCCGCCCTGGCGTGGAGTGTTTGCCCTTTGTTTGGCCAAGCCATCGAGTTTGAGTCGAACGGCTTGAAGTACCAGACACTGACGCGTTCAGGCCTCACAGTCATGTTCGCGCCGCTGCCGGCCAACCTCAAAGAATATGCCGTCCTCCAGGTCGCCATTTCGAACGGGTCGCCCTCGGCGCGAACGGTGAAGCCCGACGACTTCCGCTTTGTACGGTCGGATGGTACGGTGGTCCCCGCCACGCCGGCCCGCAACGTGGTGATGCAGTTTCTGCAACGAGGCGGCCGCAACGACGTGATCAAACTGGTAGGCACCTATGAAGTTGGGCTGTATGGCCTCAGCCGCTTTCAGTCGACGAACGGCTACGAGCAGCGGCGCCAGGCCGCGTTAGCCGAGGTGGGCTCTTCGAAGATCAAGGCGGCCGCGGCCGCCTCGGCCATCGTCCTGGTTGCCACGAAGCTCGGCGCCGGTGAATCCACCGATGGAGCCCTGTTTTTCGAGACACAGGGGCGGCCGTTAGGCGCGGGTAAACTGATGGCGGTGATCGGCGTCGAGCGCTACGAATTCGAAATCGGCGGATTGAAGCACCCCGGTGAGCTCATGCAGCGGCCCTGATTCCCCACAACCTGACTGGTTATTCGCTGCGGAGAGCACGCAGAGGGTCGACCCGGGCCGCCTTCATGGCCGGCAGGAAACCCGCCAGCGCCGCCGTGAACAAGAGACCCAGCGTCGCCGCAGCAATTGTCAACGGATCGGAGGGCCGCAGGCCGAACAACAGCCCTGAGATCTGGGCGGATGCGAGCCGGGCACACAACAGCGCGGCAGGGATCCCGATGGCCACACCCGCCAAGGCCAGGGCCAGCACTTCCCGCATCACCGCCCACACGACATCGCCACCCTGCGCTCCGAGCGCCATGCGAATCCCGATCTCCCGCGTCCGCTGCGCTACTGCGAACGCGAAGAGCCCATACAAACCGACCGCGGCGAGCAGTGTGGCCAAAAGGCTGAAAAGGCCGGAAAGAGTAGCCATCAGCCGCTCCCTTACCAGCACTGCATCCATCTCCTCGGCCAGGGTCTGGATCTCGAACATCGGCAATTCCCGATCGACGTTCTGAATCGCCTCGCGCAATTGCGGCACTACGGTTTGTGCGCCGGCTTCCACCCGGACATAGAGTGCCATCTGGCCACGCCCGGTGCCGAATTGAAGGAAGGGCTCATAGACAGTGGGCATGGTCTCGCCGCGTGGATTCAGGTACCGGGAATCCTTGACGACTCCGATGATCTCGTATGCTTCGGTGTCCAGTGCGATCCGCTTGCCAACGGGATTCTCCTTGGGAAAAGCCTTGCGGGCAAAAGTCTCGTTCACTACCGCGACCAGCGCTGAGTTCTCCCTAAGATCGCCGGAGTTGAAGTCGCGGCCAGCCGCCATGGCGATACCCGAGGCCGCAAAGAAGCTCGGGTAGACCATCGGCGCAAACGCACGCAGTACCTCCCCCGACGGCAACGTAAACTGAGCGTTCGCCCCTCGGGGCGTGGTCGGGGTAAACTGCGCCATGCCCACCGCTTTGACTCCGGGAATTGTCTCCACGCGGCCGATGAGGTCCCGATAGGTGCGGTCCAGCCGGGCCAGTGCGCCCTCGGCGTTCCTCTGGTTGCTGCCCTTGGGTTCCACCCGCACGACAAGCACGGAATCGCGGGCAAACCCGCCATCCTGGCTGCTCACGTTCTGGAGGCTGCGTACAAACAGCCCTGCACCCGCCAGCAGCACCAGCGACAGCGCCACCTGCACCACCGCCAGGACTCTGCCGGACCCCAGACCGCCGACACTGCCCCTGGCGGTGCCGGAGAGAGTTCCCAGGGAGGGCCCGCTGGCAACGCGGGTGGCCCTGATCGCGGGCATCAGTCCGAAGAGGATAGCGGTGAGGATGGAGACACCAGCAGTGAACGCGAGAATTCGCAGGTTCGGGTTCAAATCAAGGACAATCGGCGACCGGCCGGATGACAGATAAGCGACCAGCAGCCGCGTTGCCCAATTTGCCAGCATGAGACCGAGCACTCCTCCGATCGCGGAAAGCACGACGCTCTCCACCAGCAACTGGCTGATGAGCCGACCGCGAGGCCCACCCAGCGCAACCCGCATGGCGAACTCCGGTTGACGCGCCGCGGCCCGGGCTAGCAGCAGGTTGGCAGTGTTCGCGCAGGCGATGAGCAGTACGATGCCCACCAGCGCCATCAGTAGAAACAGCGGCTTTGAAAACTGGTCCCGGAGTTCAGACAGCCCGGCCGCCGCGGGCGCCAGTCGCAGCCGCTCCTTCCCCATCGACGAGAACTTGCCGCCCTTCGGGATCTCCTGGCGAAACGGCCCCTCCAGTTGCGCCGCAGCCTGGGCCGGCCGCAGCCCCGGATTCAACCGACCGAAAACCTGCACCCACGTCAGGTACTGGCCTGGATTCACCAGCAGATTCTCCGAGGAGGGCACGACTGTGGGCTGCATCATCATCGGCACAAAGATGTCGGGCGCCGAACCTACCTCCATTCCGAAGAACTCCGGCGGCGTGACTCCGACAATGGTGAACGGAGTCCCTGAGAGCTCGATGCCGCGGCCGATCGTCGCGGGGTCGGCTCCAAAGCGGCGCCGCCAGTAGTCATAGCTGATCATCGCGACCGGGTGGCCATTCGGAACCAAGTCGTCGTCGGGGCCAATCGCTCTTCCCGCGACGGCCCGAACGCCGAGCAGAGAGAAATAGTTGCCTGACACGAGATGGCCCGGGGCAGTGGGTTCCACCCTGCCATCCAGGCGGACGTTCAGACGCGCAGGAGACCACGCGGCAAGACCCTCCATTGTCTGGTTCTGCTGCCGCATGGCCTGGTACTGCTGGTAAGTGAATCCGCCTTCAGAAGCCGCGCCCTGACCATGCGTCAGCAATAGCAGCTCTTGCGGACGCTCCACAGGCAGCATCCGCCACATCACGGCGTCCATCAGACTGAAAATCGCCGTATTCGCACCAATACCCAAGGCGAGTGTGAGCGTGACGGACAGCGTAAACCCGGGACTCTTGCGAAGCACTCTCAGGGCGAAGCCGAAGTCGTGAAGTAGTGTCTCCACCAGAGCGACGCCGCGTGCGTCGCGGCACTCCTCCTTGACCTGTTCCAACCCGCCGAGCTCCAGGCGGGCGCGCCGCAAGGCCTCCTCTTCGCCCAGCCCCGCTCGCTTCAGTTTCTCCACGCTACGCTCAAGGTGGAATCGAAGTTCGTCATTCAGCTCCTCTTCCAGCGAAGTCCGCCGGAATAGGGCCCGTAAGCGATACCAGACATCGGCGAGCATGAGGCTCCTTTCTCAACTCATGTCCAAAACTTGACCCACGGCGAACGTCAGCTTTCGCCAAGTCGCGGACTCGTTCTCGAGCTGCTTGCGACCGGTGCGCGTCAACTCGCAATGCTTGGCGCGGTGGCTCTTGTCCGACACACCCCAAGCGGTCCATCTCCCGCCCCGGCGCCAGCGTATATGGTGATGACGATCAAAAAATGCGGGGTGCCTTGAGACAGACCAAGGCGTTCTCGCTCCATTCGGACTCCCCTGGCTCTTCTACAGGGACAGACTAAACAATTTCCTGTAGAAGCGCAAGGGGAAATACACCAAACACGTGTCGACAGGAGGGGACGCGGCATCCGCTTGCCGCAGGTGGCCGCCTCCAGCGGTTGTGGATGGCTTTGATCCACCGGAGGCGAGGGATTTGGATTCGCAAATGGCTTTGATCCGTCATGGCCGAGGGATTTGCCGTTGTGAATGGCTTTGATCCCTCACCCGTAGTTACTTTGGGAGTGGCCGTGAGAGACAAGACTTGGCGAAGCTCGCGTCCCCTTGGGATCTGCCGGGTTCGGGCTGGGTTCGGGCGAAGTGTCCCTTTTGTTGATTGGAAAGAACATTTCGGTTCGCTTTGTAATTTCACCTTTTCCCGATCCTGGCCAGCGCGGGCATCGGCCGAAAGGCCGAAGTCCGCCTGGCCGAATATGCGAGAACGGGCAAGGACGGAGAGAGCCGAGCATAGAAGATGTAAATGTCAAAGAACCACGGCGGATCGGGGGCCGGAGCCGCGCGATGCGCCAAGGCGGGTGTGCGTGCATCCCCACCCAGTCAAGATGATGACACCGGCTCCCAAGGGAATTTCCGTATGTGGAAGAAATCACGGGAGATTGGTTGTTTTGGCCGGGGTCCGTACTTCGAGAATGCCTGCTTTTCGGTTGAAGCTGCGACTCGGGCCATCGGCTATCGTGCCGCAATGGCATGCCGAACCGGCAAGCGTTGACGACCGCCACTTCCGTTTCTTCTCGCAGGATCGGCCTTCTCCGGCGGCCGTGGAGTCCCTTCCATCGGAATTCGGTCCATGGCAACGGACTGCTGACCCAAGGCAGATGCCGTCCATCCCATCGCCAGTTGTCTTCGCGACCGCGATGGAGACGAATGGGTAGACGCTGTCCGACTTCCCCTCTCCAATTTGGGGTAACTTCCGACGATCCAGTCGGAGCGGCGACCCGGGCATGTCCGCGACTAGGGCGCCAGACGACAACTTAGCCTGGGCGTTGATGCGATCCGATCATGCAGGATCGTTTCGAGCCGCACGACGGTTGAGGAACAGGATGACGACCAGGGCAAAAAAGGCGCCGGAAGTCGCTGGCTCGGGCACAGCCGTTCCGCTTACCTCAAGACCCGGAACATACACGGGCGGCACAATAAATGGACTCCAAGCCCCACCCTCGATCCCGATCACATCCACTGTTCCAATAGGGCGGTCGACGCCACCCCACCCCCACGCTCCACCAGCGCTCGGCGTAATGACCGCAACCCAGTAACCCGTGCCCGCATTCAGAACGGGATGCAGGCTGGAGGTGAGGTCCACCAACGAGAAGCCAGCGAGCGTGACCGAATAGCTCTCAAGGACCGCACCCGGCGTGGTCGCTCCGTCACGAAGTTCTACTGTGAATTGATTGTTCGGGGCGCTCGTGTAGGCGGTCATGGGAAGGCGGATAGAATCCAGAACGAAAGTAGTAGACGGCACGAACGGCACGGCGACTCCGTAAAATCCCCCGAATGGACCTGGAGGGTGACCAACCCCCAACGAATATCCACCACCCGATCCGTCAGGATCAGGGATGCCAAAGTTCGAGTAGATTGTCGCGGACCACGCGACTACGCCGTTGAGCAGCAAGATGCCAACCAGACAGACCAGACGCCGAATCGTCATCGGAAACAGGCTACCATAGTCCGAAAATGGCGTGCGCCCGCCAAACATCGCCCGACTCTAGTTTGTATCCTTGCCTCTTCAACCAGCCTTATCGGCAGCGATCATAGCAGAAGCGCGCAGAGATATTCCGCCCACACCTGGGAAGGAACTCCGGTCGGTGCCTTCGGCGGTGGGGCCTCCGTACCGTCGCTAACCTGCACACAATTCCTCATCGGCCTCGGGTGGCATGTCACGCGGAGAGGACCCTGTCGTGGCGAACCTAAGCCGAGCAATAATTTCGAACCGCAACATTGGTACGAGCAGCGTCTGAAGATCGATCCCGCTAATTATGTACAAGGCATTTCGCCGCGGAGTGTCCGACGTCGAGTTCTGCCCTGAAGTCGAGCGCACCATCATGAACCTTCACGGCGACGCGCATGACAATCGGCCTTTGGACGCTAAGGCCAAAGCTCGCTTTGTAGCAATCCTTCGTAAGAAAACAGCAGACGCCCTCGCACCATCAAGTCGTGGAACGTGCGGGGAAACGTATGGAGAAATGCGTCGTGACTAGAGGCGGCGCGGCATCCGCTCGTCGCAGATGCCCGCTGCCGGTGATTGTGGATGGCTTTGATCCACCGGAGGCGAGGGATTTGGAGTCGCAAATGGATTTGCTCCGTCATGTCGTGAGCGCTACGCGAACCCCAGGTCCTCCGACCCGACAGCCTCTACTTCATCGGGCCGTCAGGCGGCGCTGCCTGACGCCGCTTCCATGCATCCGGCAGCCAGTCGGCCAAGTCGCTGAGGCGCACCGACGGCAGGTTGGTTAGCAACTGCGTCAGGTACAGTTGTGGGTCCACGTCGTGACGGCGGCAGGTGCTCGTCAGGCTCGCTAGAATCGCTGCGGTCCGGCCACCCCTCGCATTGCCCACGAAGAGGGAGTTCTTGCGGTTCAGCACCACTCGTTTCATTTCCCTTTCGCTGATGTTGTTGTCCAGCGGCACCGCTCCATCGGAGCAGAACACCGTCAGTTCCTCCCACTGGCTCAGCGCGTAGTTCAGCGCCTCGGCCATCGGATGCTTCGGCAGCAACTGTTCTTTCCAACCCAGCAGCTTCTCCCGTAACCCCGTCACCACCGGCACAGACTTCTCCTGGCGCAGCTTCAGCCGCTCCGCCACCGGAAGTGCGGCCGCCTGACGTTCTACTGAATACAGCGCGCGCACCACCTCCACCACGCTCCGCGCGATCTCCGGCGCCGCCTTCTCCGCCTCCACTACCTTGCGACGGAAATGCGCCCAGCACCCCGCGCGCGTGATCTCGTTGCCCGCCACCACGCCGTTGTATCCGCCGTAGGCATCGGCCAGCAAAACCTGCCGGTAATCTTTCAGAAAATGTTTCGGCCCATCGCGGCCCCGGTTCAGCGTGAAGTCGAAGACGTTGTAGGCATGGTTGTCATCCCCCACATAGATCCACATCCGGGCGTTCGCCGTTTTGCCTTTGCTCAGCATCGGCATGATGGTGTCGTCGGTGGCTACCACATGCGAGGACCGCACTCGCTGCGCCATCAATTGGTACAGCGGTTCGGCCAAGTCTGCCACATCGCCGCACCATACCGATTGGGTGGCGCGCGAAATCTCGAAGCCCTGCCGCGCGAAGATGTCTTCCAGCCGGTAGAGCGGCAGGTAATCGGAAAACTTGCTGGTCACGATGTAAGCCAGCAGGCCCGGTCCGGCCAACCCCTTGTCAATTGCTGCCTCGGGCTTGGCCGCCGTTTCGATACTGGGTTTGCCGCCGCTGTTCTCGCAGGCCGTACAGGCGTACTTCTTGCGCACGTGGTGGATGCGTTCGAAGTGACCGGGCAGATACTCGATCTGCCAGCTCTCGTCGGCGCCGATCTCCTGGCGCTCGGTTCCACAGCAGGGGCAGGCTCGCTGTTCCGCGCTCAGCTCGTGGACATGCGTGGTGGCCGGGAGATTCTCAAAGTTAGCGAGATTGCGCCGGCCTTTGCGGCGCCGCACGCGGCGCACTTCCGAGTCCTGTGGCGTCTCGGCAGGAACGTCATCCGGATGAACCGGCTTCTGGCCCATCGATGCGGCGAAGTCGAACAGCATCTGCGCCAGATCGCCAGTTGATTGCAGCCGGTCGGCGCGGGGACCGTAATACCACTTCTTATAACGCTCCAATTCCAGTTGAAGGCGGAGCATTTCCACGCGGAGTTCTTCAGCGCGGCGAGTCTGTTCATCGGCACGGCGGGTTTGCTCGTCGGCAAGCTGGGCGTGGCAATCACGTTCGGCCAACAGCGTGAGCACCATCGCCTTCAGCGCTGCGCTGTCCTCGGGCAAGTCGATCAAATTCCCGCTGCCAATGGCCACGGATAAATAGATGCGATTTCCTGGATAAAGGTTACGCGAATACTGGCTTTATTGTGATTCAGACGACGCGCGCGCCGCGCTCATAGCGGGCGACCCGTCTCAGTCGCGACACATCGATTCCATCCAGAACCATGGCCAGTTCACTGGCTCTCAGTTCCACCGAAGATGAGCCGGCTTCCACACGGGGCAGTTTGAAAGTGCCTGCCTCGAGCCGCTTGTACCAAAGAACAAAGCCGTCGCGATCCCACACAAGAATTTTTAGCCGGTCGCCGCGGCGCGAGCGAAACACAAACAGGTGGCCACTCAAGGGGTCCTGTCCGATGACAGCTTTCACGCGTTCGGCCAAGCGGTCGAAACCGCAGCGCATGTCAGCCGCCTCGGCGGCGAGCCAGATGCGCGCGCTTTGCTCGCGGTCGAGCGTGCGCAGGCTCGGCAGACCGGTCAAACGCGGGACTCCAACACGGCCAACAAAGCGCGCAGATGATTGGGATCGAAGCCTGGCTCGACGAGCAGGCTCCGGCCGGTGGGCAGTCGAATCTCAATCGCCGATCCATGCCCAGCCGCCGCCTGAGTCGCCCCGCCGGCGTCCACCAAGTGGACCTCGACGAAGGGTTGCGGGCCAGCCAGGATCAGACGTTTCTTCCAGGCAAAGAAGTGAGATGGAGAAAGGCCACGTGCCCGACAGAACGCCGCCACACTTTGCCCGCTCCGCTCTTGCTCAGCGACCAGCTCCCGCCACTTCGTCCATGCCTCGGGTCCACGCGTGCGCATGACTTCACAGTGGGGCAGGCGAAGGACTCCTTCAAGATGGGGTTTGCGTAGCGCTCACGCAAGGCACCGGCGGGCTAGGTGTTGCTGTGGGGCAATCCAGAGGGTTGCCCCACAGCAACACTTCCGCAGCTTGTTCAAGCTCTGCGCTTCAACTGCCTCGGCAGCACTGAGCATCCACAGTAAACGGCAATGTAGCTGTACATTTTCATGTATACTCGCGAGATTTATACGAGATAGTTTTTATTACTATTGACAATATTTGTTCACCGCCTTATTGTAGAAACGCTGCCGTTTGCTGAATAGCCTTATGGCAGAATGTCCGGTGCTCCACTTCGTCTGTAACGGAGGCTCACCATGAAACGGGCTTTGTCTGTCTTTTTTTCTTGCTTTCTCTCGATTGCCACATTGTCAGGCGGTTCAGTCAACTACGTGGTGTTGCAAGAGAGCGACAGGGATAGTCTCATCCGCGTCTCTGCGGATGGAAAGACCGTATCGACCATCGCACACGGAGCGGGCGGCGTCGATCTCACGGTAGATAGAGCCGGAAACTACGTCGTCGCCGCCAAGACAGCACTCTTGCGCGTCACGCGCGCGGGCGAGGTGAGCACAATCGCGAAGGCGCCGCCGGGGGCCGAATGGGAATCCGTGATCGCGGACCGGTCGGGGAGCCTGATTGTGGCTGACGGGCGGAAGCCGATCCTGTGGCGTGTCTCCGAGGACGGGCAATCCGTGGCTAAATGGGTGGAGTTTCCACGAACACAAGTACACCCGGGGTTTAATCACACAGGGCTTGCGAGCGATGGATCCGATGGCTACCTGTTGTTGGGCTACACCAGCAACTGGGCATTTGGCAACAAAGACCCGAAGACCAAAATCCCACTTTTTCATCAAATCACCGCCAATGGCGAGGTGACCCGCATTCCCGTGAGCGGCGTCACCGTTACCTCCAGCCGCCGGTTGATTCCAGACGGATCAGGGAGCTACTTGTTCCTCAACGTTTATCCCGATGATCGGAAGGATCGGAAGGTGTTTCACTTGAGTGCCAGCGGGACGGTCTCAGAGTTTGCGGACCCCGGTGAGCAAGGCTGCTGCATGACCGGGTTGGTGCGGAATCCCGGCACGGGTGACGTAATCATCACAATCGTCAACCGCTTGTTGCGAGTAAGTGCGGATGGGGCGACAACCAGTGAACTGTGTCGTTATCCAAAGATCAGCTTTCCCGAGGCAATCATTGTTGAGCCCGAACCTGCGATTGGCGCCAAAGGGGACTTATAATGCTCCGCCGATCCACGCTGTTCCTGCTAGATATTGGGAGGCCACAGACGGCGGATCGGTGCTACGGGGGAGGAACACAGTCTGGCAACCCGTTGGCGCGGTGCCTGAGCATGTGCGGCGTCAGCGGAGAAGAGCGGCGTGCCCGGCGCGGTGGCGGCACTTCAGGCCGATCAGAAGAAGCCGGGCGGCAGCGGGGGGCGAGCACTTCCGCCGATTGGCGCACTGGTTTGGCGCCTAATGGCGTCCGCGCACTTGCCTCCTTTCGATGGAATGCCTCCCGGGCGAAAAGAAAGAAAAGAGCACAAAAGACGATTGCATCCGTGCGCCGCCGAGGATAATATCGACGGCACAAAACTTCTCAGATGTCTGGGTTGGCTTGAGGAGGCCTACGATGAGGGGATGCAGTCGTGGTGTAGTGCTCGTGACGTTGCTGCTCAGTGCCGCGGCCACTTTGGCGGCACAATCAATTACGGGCGATCTGGCTGTCAACGTTACGGATTCCAGCGGCGCGGTGGTTGCCGACGCCATTCTGGAACTCACGCAAGTTGAAACAAATGTCAAATTCGCGACGCAGACGGACAGGCTGGGAAACGTCCTGTTCAGCCAGCTAAAGCCCGGCAGATACGTTCTCGACGTGTCCGCCAAGGGGTTTCAAAAGTCGAATATCACCGATATCGAGATCCGCATTGGACAACGCGCTCGTGTCGACGCCAAGCTTGCGCTCGGCGCCATCACGCAGGAAGTGAACGTATCGGCTGCGGCGGAGACTTTGCTGAACGCCGAAAGTGCGAACGTCGGACAGGTGATTACGGCGGAGCCGATCGTGGAACTGCCGCTGAACGGCCGCAACTTCATCCAGTTGGCGCAGATTTCGGCGGGCGCGGTGCCTATTGGCATCGGTACGTCGCCGGCCACCAGCTGGACGGGACGCAGCGATTCGACGCTTTCCATCGCGGGCGGGCGGGAGACCAACAACAGTTTTCTGGTGAACGGTATCGAGACCCGCAACTCGCGCTTCGGCAACGCCGGCATCCGTCCGTCGGCCGATGCGATTGAAGAGTTCAAGGTGCAGCGGTCCACGTTTGGGGCGGAGTTCGGCCGCAGCGCGGCGATCATCAACAGCACCATCAAGTCGGGGACGAACGATCTGCACCTGACGGTGTTCGAGTTCCTGCGCAATCGCAATCTGGACGCGAACGACTTCTTCGCCAACCGCGCGGGCAGCAGGAAGCCGGCCTTCACGCAGAACAATTTTGGCACGGCGGTGGGCGGGCCGGTGGTGTTGCCGGGCTATAGCGGCAAGAACAAGCTGTTCTGGTTCTTCAACTACGAAGGGCTGCGACAGCGCCAGGCGGGTACCTCCACGGGGCTCTACCCGTCGCCCGCGCAGATGGCCGGCAACCTGGCGGACGACAGTGCCGGTACCGGAATCTTCCCCACAAGCTCTCCGATCTGCCAGGCCAACCCGGCCTCCAGGAAGTGCAAGGATGCGATCGATCCCCTCAGCGGGTTGCCTTTTGCCGGCAATCTCATTCCCGCCAGCCGGCTGGATCCGATTGTGCAGAGGCAACTCCCCTATCAGCCCAAGCCCAACGTAGGTGTGGCCGCGAACAGTCCGGACTTCCCAACGTTCAACACGATCGGATTCCCCAAGAGGATCAATGACTGGGACCAGTACAACACGCGGCTGGACTATCACATCACCTCGAAGGACGTCCTCTACGGGACGTTCTCGAACGCGGATGAGAGCCTGTTCGCCCCGGTGCTCCGGCCGCTGGGCGGTGACGTCTACCCCCAGACGGACCGTCTCTATACGGCCACCTATACGCGGATCATCGGCCCCTCGATGATCAACGAATTCCGCTTTGGGCACAACCGCAGCCTCACCTATCGCACCGCCGAGACCTCCAACACCCAGGATTATGCGAAGGATACCTTCGGGCTGAAGAATACGTCGCCCAACCCGTTCGACTTCGGCGTGCCGGGGTTCAATCCCAGCGGCTTCGGCGGCGTCGGGTCGTTGTCGGAGGCGATTGGCGCCACCGACACCAACATTCAATTCACCGACAACTTCAGTTGGAACACGCGCCGCCACAACGTGCGTGCGGGCATCACGGTCAGCCGGCAACTCTACGACCAGATCACGGATTTCTCGGGCAATCCCAGCTTCAATTTTGACGGGCGGTTCACGGGCATGCAGGGTCTCGGCCTAGCCGACATGCTGCTGGGCTACCCGATCTCGGCCTCCGGCGCCCTGGGCGATTCCAGCCAGCGCCTGCGAACCACGTTCTACGCGCCGTACATTCAGGACGACTGGCGCGTGACACCGAACCTGACGCTGAATTTCGGCATCCGCTATGAGTACGCCGCGGCTCCGGCGGAGACGCGCGGCAAGGCGCTGGTGTTCGCGCCCGACCTGGGCACCATCGCCTACGCCAACCAGGGTGTCCGGCCGTCCATCGTCGATCCGGACTACAACAACTTCGCGCCACGCTTCGGATTTGCCTACCGGCCATCGTTCCTCAAGAACACGGTGATCCGCGGGGGCGCCGGCATCTACTTCGCCACTGACAATTTCAACGAAGAGCAGTTCAAAGTGATCGGACCGCCGTTCTACCAATCGCAGACGCTGCAGAGCGATCCCACCAAGCCCACACTGTTCATGGACCAGATGATGCCGTCCTATACGGCATCGGCCAATCTAAATCCCTTCACGTTCGACCGGCGCAACCGCACGCCGTACGTCAGCCAGTGGTCCTTTGGCGTACAGAGGACCTTCTTTCGCGACTACATTCTGGAGGTGGAGTACACCGGCAGTACGGGGCAGAAGCTGCCGGAGCGGCGCAACCTCAACATCGCCAACATCGACCCTACTGGCACCGTGCCCATCGTGCAACGCGTGCCCTTCCCGGCCTATGGGTTCATTCTTCTGACCTACAACGGCGGGTGGTCGAGCTACCATGCGATGACGACGCGGCTGGAGAAGAGGTTCGGCGGCGGGCTCTACATGCTGGCGTCGTATACCTGGTCGAAGGCGCTGGATCTCGGCTCCACCGACGAGTTCTCGATGATCTCGGCGGAGTACAAGAAATGGGACCGCGGACGGAGCAGCTTTGACGTGCCGCAGCGGTTTGTCTACAGCTATGTGTATGAACTGCCGTTCGGGCGCGGCAAGGCCTTTGGGAGCGGCATGAACTCCCTGCTGAACAAGATCCTGGGCGGGTGGCAGGTGACTGGCATAACCACCTTCGCGCAGGGGCAGTTTTCCAACGCCGGATTGGGTGTCGACTGGCTGAACGCGGGTTCGTTCACCACGTCGCAGCCGAACATCATCGGTGACATCGCCACCGGGCGATCGCTGCCCGACGCTTATCTCAACCCGGCCGCCTTCGACTATCCGAGGGACGCCGCCGGCAATCGCATCCACGTTCCCGGCAATGCCGGCCGCCGTACCATCCAGCAGCCGGGGCTCAACAATTGGGACATGGGTGTCTTCAAGAACACGAGGATCGGAGAACGCTTCAATACTCAGTTCCGCTGGGAGACGTTCAACACGTGGAACCACACGCAGTTTGGGGCGGCCAACACAAGCGTGACCAGCGCGAATTTCGGCAAGATCACCGGCACCCTGGTGGGGCCACGGAGAATGCAGTTCGGGTTGCGGTTGAGCTACTGATTGTCACTGGGTGTGTTCACCAAGGGCGGTGGCTGCGACGTGCGTAGATCGAGGCATGAGCAGCCACCAGCGGTCGAGCTCCGAATGGTCGGGACGGGCTGATTGGGGGTAGTTCGGGGTGAAGGCTGTCCCCGGCCCGGGTGGTGGAGCTTCTCGGGGCGTCGCTGTCGGCGTCGCTGCCATGTTGTCGTCAGGCAGAGCGTGGGGCTTTGAGTCCAGCGGGGTCCCGCGGCGCGTTGTTGTTCTAGATCGGTTATGTTCTAAGAGTTCTGCAAAAGCAAAGAGGGCCATGGTAAGCCTTTCTGATCCGTATCGCAGCGGAAGGAAGGAAAGGACCAATGACCCGAAAGAAGGATACCGCGAACCGGGTGGACTGGAAAGCGGTGATGGCGGAAGACTCCGATTTCATGAAGGCGCTGGTGCAGAGCGTCGTGCAGCAGGTACTGGATGCCGAGATGGAGGAAACGCTCTGTGCGGCGCGGTCGGAGCGCACCCCGATGCGCACCGGCTATCGCAGCGGCTCCTATGTCCGTGGGCTGGTGACGCGGGTCGGCCGCATTGAGCTGCGCGTGCCGCAGGACCGGCAAGGGCGCTTCCGGACCGAGGTCTTTGAGCGCTATCAGCGCAGCGAAAAGGCGCTGGTCGGGGCGCTGGCCGAGATGTACGTGCAGGGCGTGTCGACGCGCAAGGTGAAGGCGATCACCGAGGAACTATGTGGGCATGAGTTTTCGGCCTCGACGATCAGCCGGATCAACCAGACGATGGACGAGGAACTGGAGAAGTTCGCGACGCGGCCGCTGGAGGAGGACTATCCGTTTCTGATCCTGGACGCGCGCTACGAAAAGGTGCGCGAGGACGGCGTGATCCGGAGCCGGGCGGTGCAGGTGGCGATCGGGGTGAACTGGGACGGGCGGCGCTGCATCCTGGCCGTGGAACTGGCCAACCGGGAGAGCGCGTCGAGCTGGCGCGAGTTTCTGGTGAAGCTGCGGCAGCGGGGGCTGCGCGGAGTGGAACTGGTTGTCAGCGACGATCACGCGGGCCTGAAGCGTGCGATTGCCGAGGTCGTGCCGGAGGCCGCCTGGCAACGGTGCTACGTGCACTTCCTGCGCAATGCGCTGGACCATCTGCCGCGCAAGGCCGACGACGATTGTCTGACCGAGTTGCGCTGGATCTACGACCGCCGCAACCTGGCCGAGGCGCGGCAGGATCTGGCGGCATGGCTGAAGAAGTGGGAATCGCGCTACGCCAGATTGTGCCAGTGGGTGGAGGAGCAGATCGAGGAGACGCTGACGTTTTACCGTCTGCCGCAGGCGCACCACAAGCATCTGAAGTCGACGAACATGCTGGAGCGACTGAACGAGGAGCTCAAACGCCGGACCCTGGTGGTGAGGATCTTCCCGAACGCGGCGAGCTGCCTGCGGCTGGTGCGAGCGCTGGCGGTGGAGATCCACGAGGACTGGGTGGAAGCGACGCGCTATCTGAACATGGAGGAGCTGAAAGAGCACAAGAAGCAGCTACTGCGCGATATACAGCCCGCCGCCTGAAGGCGGCCGGGGGTGACTACAGGGTTGAGTGGAGGCGGGGACTCGCTGCCCCCGCCTCCACACCTCCACCCCCGCTCAACCAGAAGGCTCCATGAAGCTCAGTGCTTTTGCAGAACTTGACAGACACAACTTCTAGATCACGGACAGGCGTGGTCCGCGACCGCCTACCCGCACCGCGTGCCGGCCATCGAGACATGGGTCTTCTCACTCCGTTGAAGACGCGTTCGGAACTGGTACCCGCTTACTGACGTGCGCGGTTCGCAGCGAGCGGGGACCCCTCCCTTACGGTTGGGGTTCGTAACACGGCTTCATCCACTTTGGCGGCTCGCAGGGGCATGCGGGACTCCATTGAAGACGCTCCCGGAACCGGTGCCCGCTCCGTTGAAGACGTGCTGGGAGCCCGTCACTTACGTTCCGGGACTGGGCCAGGTAGGACGGCTTCCTCCGCTTTGGCGGCCCGCAGGGCCATGGTTGACTCCTTCCCAGTCGCGGTTCGCAGCGCGTCTTCATCCACTTTGGCGGCCCGCAGGGCCATGCGGGACTCCGTTGAAGACGCCGGCGCACGACCGGCTTCCGCTCCCTGACGGTCACGGCTCGGTCCGGATACGTTTCTGTCGACTGGCGGCCCGGAGGGCCGTGCGGGACTCCGTTGAGGACGCGCCACGAACCGGTGCCCGCTTACTGACGTGCGCGGTTCGCAGCGGGCGGGAGACCCCTCCCTGACGGTTGGGGTTCGTAGCGTGTTCATCCGCTTTGGCGGTCCGCAGGGCCTTACGGGACTCCTCTGGGCGACTGTCGTCGCCTTCCTGTGGTCAGTGGATGCTGCGGGCCACGGCGCAGGGATTGTTGTGCAGGTATGGCTTACGGCTTTTACCCCAGTATTCTTCCTGAAAGCGGCTCTTCAAACCTGGGGTAAGTATGTCGTCACTGGTTCGCCGGAAGGTGTATGCGTGTTCACCGGGATAGGGTCCTTGGGATTGAGTCGCAATGCCACGTGGAAAGACCTGTCCGAGATCCGTCTTCGGACTACGTATGGGCGCAGGGGTAGTCAACAGAAATCAATCTTCATCGAGGCCGGCAAGCACTTCAGCTTTGGCGAGGAGTTGTCCGACGATCAGCGCCATTTTCTCGCGTTCTTGTTGCTGTCGAAGCTTCGCGCAGTGGTGCACAAGGCGTGAACGAGTATGGAGCTGCCGTCTTCGCAGGCTTCTTGGCAGGCCAAGGATGGGCGACCGCCCCGCCCGCAGTGACCCGGTTCGCGCTTATTCCCACCGCAGACAGACCGCCGGATCCACGCGGGTCGCGCGTACCGATGGTAGATAGGCGGCGGCCAGACCTACGGCGATCAGGATCCCGCTGACAACGCACAACGTGATCGAGTCGTACCCGGGCACGCCCCAGAGCTGGCTCGCCAAAAGACGACCAACCACCCAGGACAACGCCATGCCGGCCGCCACTCCGACGAGAACGAGCCGCAGCGTGTCCGTCAGCACCATCCGATGCACGTCGCGCGCACTCGCGCCCAGGGCCATGCGAATGCCGATCTCGTGCCTCTGTTGAGTCACCGTCCAGGACACGACGCTATAGACGCCGACCGTCATCAGGAGCAGGCCGATGCCCGCAAATACCGAGAACAGCACCAGGCCGAAACGCGGGCGGGCGTACTCGGTGATTTCCAGAGCATCCTCGACGGTCATGGTCTGCTGAGGAACGACATTCCGGTCCAACTTCAGTATCTCGGCCGTGAGAGCTCGAATCTGCGCCGTGGGCTCGCCGGCCGTGTGCAAAAGGACCACGGCCGTGCCGTATCCTTGCACTGTGTAGGGGATGAACGCCTGCGGCGCCACCTCTTCGCGCACGCCCTGGTTCTTCATATCGGATACCACGCCGACCACCTCGAACCGCGGATCGGCGATCGGCTCCGGCGCGTTCCTGAGGGCCTGAATCACCAGGTGCCGCCCGAGAGGGTCCTGCTTGCCGAAGTACTTCCGCACCATGCTCTGATTGATCAATGCCACCTTGCGCTTGCCCTGCTCATCGTCGGCGGTGGTGAGCCGCCCGGCAAGCAGACGGAGGCCGGTTGTGTCGAAGTACTGGCGGGTGCATGGCAGAAAGTGGCCCTTCCAGCGCTCGGAGTGCGCAATCCCAGGAATGTCGAATTCCGTGGTTGGCCCACCCCTGGGAGGAGCGTCGACGGCCGCGGCATCCGAGACCACGCCCGGTAGCGTCTCCAGGCGCCGCAACAGCTCGCCGGTGAAGCGTGCCTGCAACCCCGTCGTCCGGTACTGAGCGGCCGGAAGACTCAGGCTGGTCATCAGCATGTGGCTCGTGCGAATGCCGTTATCCACCTGCCGCTGCAGAAAGAAGCTGCGCATCAGGAGGCCGGAGGCTGTCAGCAGCAGCATGGAGAGAGTGATCTCAACGGCAATCAATCCATTCCGGAGACGGCTGCGGCGAAAGCCTGTGTTGCCGCGCGCGCCGCCGCGCAGCGGTTCGATCAGGTCACCACGGGACGACAATAAGGCGGGCGCTAGTCCGAAGATGAATGCCGCCGCAATCGCGACGCCTGCCGTTGCCAGTAGCACCTGCCGGTTAATGGCGATGAGGGCCTCGTCAGGGAAGGTGTAGAGCGGCACAAGCGCGATCAGTCCTTTTAGCGCCACCGAGGCAAAAACACAGCCCGCGACCGCTCCGGCGAGGGCAAGCAGAATGCTCTCGGTCATGAGTTGCCGGACGATTCTCCACCGCCCCGCTCCCAGCGTCATCCGAAGCGCCAGTTCTTTCTGGCGACCTGCCGCCCGGGCCAGCAGCAGGTTCGCAACGTTCGCACAGCCAATCAGGAGCAGCAGTCCAACCGCACCCACCAGCGTGAACAGGGCATTCCGGAAGCGGCCCACAGCGATATCGGCGAGCTGCTCCAGGCGGATGAGGAAGTGCTCAGGATAGCTTCGGGCATAGACCGGGGACAATCTGGTTGCAAGACCCGTCAACTCGTCTTCCGCGGCCCGGACACTCAAACCCGGTCTCAGGTGGCCATAGAGAACGAAGTTGCGCCCCGCAGCTCCGGGTTCGGAGGGATCGACAGTGGCCGGCATCCAAATCTCGCCGCCCCAGAAGGCAAAACGCCTGGGCATGATACCCACCAACGTGGCCGGCTTGTCATTCAGGCGGAACGTCTGTCCGACGATATGCGGGTCGCCTCCAAATCGGCTGAGCCACACCTTGTGACTGAGAACAAAGACCAGCGGCGCTCCAGGTTTCGCGTCGCCGGGGACAATACCGCGGCCCAGCAGAGGTGCGACTCCGAGAAACTGAAAGGCGTTGTCTGTCACCGTGTCGGTGTCGAGCGGAACGAGGTCGTCGCCGGAGCCCATCAACGTCGTCGTCTCCCACACGCCCATCGAGTCCGTAAAGATGTGGTTCTTTTGTTGGTAATCCCGAAACTCCGGGACGGAGAAATAGTTCCTCCCGCCGGCTGTTGCATTGTCCCTTTCCACGATCCGGAATCCGTAGATGCGGTCGCTGTCGGTATAAGGAAAAGGATTCAGCAGCACGTTCTCAACGACGCTGAAGATCGCCGTAGTGGATCCGATGCCAAGTCCAAGGGCGGCGACACAGGCGAGGAAGAAGCCCCGATCCTTAAGGAGGCTCCGGATGCTGAAGCGCAGGTCCTGTCCCAGGGAGTGCATAGTGGACTGTCAAGCACACCGCGGACCAGACTTCGGTCTGCGTTATCTGGAGGTTGATGCCCTTCAACGGGAATGGCCTGTTCCGTTTGTGGGACGCTGCCGCGCGTAATCGGACAAGCCCCCCGGGGCGGTCCCCGGAACGGTTCCGCAGGGCCTAAACTCGATATGGCGGAGGTCGCCATGAAGCTGTCCGTAATCATCGCGGGTTTGTTATTCGGCGGCGCGTCATTCGCGCAAGTTCAGGTTTCCGAGCAGTCTCTCACTTTGCCGTCGTCCCAGGAGGCGCGGCCCGATCCGAACCCGCCGTTCGACCAGTTCGCGGGTACCAAGTTCAACTACCCTTACACGTTGCGGGACGAGATCACGAACCGGATGACGCCGGTTACCTACCGAGCGGTGCGCCTGGAGAACCAGTATCTGAGTTGTACAATCCTGCCC
Source organism: uncultured Paludibaculum sp. (assembly GCF_963665245.1). NCBI lineage: Bacteria > Pseudomonadati > Acidobacteriota > Terriglobia > Bryobacterales > Bryobacteraceae > Paludibaculum > uncultured Paludibaculum sp. Next base: position 1,036,512 of record NZ_OY762269.1, on the reverse strand, counting down.
GATCTGGGCGGCCACCTGTACGGCTGCACCGACAAGGTGAACGGTGCGGAGCTGTTTTATGCCAACCGCAGCATCAAGAAGGCCAATGTCAGCTACCGGGGCGCCTGGGCGGCCTTTGGCATCGAGTTCAACTTCCCGGTTTCCCACAATTGGGTTTCGCTGTCGCCCGTGCCATATGCGATTCAGCAGCATGCGGATGGGTCAGCGTCGGTGTGGGTGTCGAACATCGATCGCGTCTACGGTATGCAGTGGCGGGTGGAGCTGAAGCTGCGGCCCGGCTCCACCGTCCTGGAGCAGCACAACTACCTCTACAACCCCGGGCCGGTGCGCCACCGCTTCTACTGGTGGACGAACGCCGCCGTGCGGGTCTGGGACGACTCGCGGATTCTGTACCCGCAGCGGTTCACTGCTTCGCATGGATTCAAGGAGATCGACTCCTGGCCCGTGAATCATGCTGGTCTCGATCTCAGTGTGGTGGGCAACCATACGGCCGGCCCGGTCTCGCAGTTCGTTCATGAATCCAGAGAACCCTTTGCCGGGGTCTACCATCCGAAGACCGATTCGGGGGTGATTCACTACTCGCTGCCGTCGGAGGCGCCCTACCGGAAAATCTGGGCGTGGGGTGTCGATGCCGATGGGCGGGACTGGCGGAAGGCACTGTCCGACGACCAATCCGCCTATGTGGAGGTACAGGGCGGGGTGTTCCGGAATCAGGAGACGTATGCGTTTCTGGAGCCGCAGCAGACACTCCAGTTCACGGAGTACTGGCTGCCGGTGCGGCAGACCGGCGGATTTGTCCGCGCGAATCTCGAAGCCATCATCAATCTGCAACGCGGGCCCGATCAGGCCACGCTGCTGTGCAATGTGACGCGCGTCGTGGCGGGAGCGCGGGTAGTTGCGCGCGAGGGCGCGCGGGTTCTGACAGACCAGAAGGTGGATCTGGCGCCGGAGCGAACCTTCACGGCGAAGCTGCCAGCAGCGTCCGGCAAGATTACCGTCGAGTTATTCGATGCCAGCGGGAAGGTGCTGCTGACGCATACGGAAGACGAGTACGACATGGCTGCGGCGGGCTCCATTCCGCTTGGTCCGGTTGTTCCGGCGCCCGAAGCCGCCTCGGCGGAAGTCCGGCTGTTGGAACAGGGCCGGAATCAGGAGCTGAATGGCGACCGGCTGCGGGCGTGGAAGACGTACCAGGAGGCGCTGGGGCAGTATCCCACCAGCCGCGAGTTGAACAAGGCGGCGGGCCGCCTGGCTCTGGACCTGTTCCGCTATGACGAAGCGGGCAGCAGGCTGGAGACGGCGCGGCAGCAGCTCACGAACGATCCGGAGGTCCACTATCTGCTGGGTTTGGCGCACGCGGCGAAGGGCCGGGCGCGGGATGCCCGCACGCAGTGGGAACTGGCGATGCTGTTCCCGGCATACAGGGGCGCAGCAGCCGTGCAGTTAGGCCTGCTGGAGGCGCGGCAGGGGCATTTGACCGAAGCCCTGGCGCTGATGCGGCGCGCGGGTCCGGAAGCACTGCGTGCCGGCGTGCTGGAGGCGGCAATCCTGACCAGATTGGGGCGCAAGGCGGAGGCCGAGGCGGCGATCGAACGCTGGCTGGCGGTGGACCCGGCGAATGCCGCGCTGAAGTATCTGCGCCGGACCGATACCGAGGTCCTGCAGGTGCTGGCCGCCGATCCCGAGCGGGTGTTGGGCATTGCCGAAGACCTGATGGATCTCGGCTTCTGGCCGGAGGCTGTGGAGTTGTTGGAGCGCCAGTACCCGCAGGTGGATGAGACCTGGCGGGAACCCGGTAGCGTTCTGCCGCAGCGGCATGCGCTGGTGAGCTACTACCGGGCGTATTGCCTCGAGAAGATGGGGCGGACGCCACAAGCGGCTTATCACGAAGCGGGGCGGCTGCCGCTCGACTATATCTTCCCGAACAGGCGGTACTCGCTGCCGGTGCTGCAGCGGGCTGCCGCGGTGGTTCCGGCGAATGCCGGTGCGCGGTTGCTGCTAGGGGATCTGCTGCTCTCCGCCGGGCAGGTGGATGAGGCGGTGGGCGAATGGCAGTCCGCGCGGCGGCTGGCCGGGCCGGTGCCGACCCTGCACCGGAACCTGGGTTTGACGCTATTGCGGCTGAAGAATCAGCCCGCGGAGGCGGCCAAGGTGCTGCGGGAGGGTGTGGATGCGGATTCGCGGAATGCGGCGGTGTACGAGGCGCTGGACCAGGCTCTGAGTCTGCTGGGCCGTCCCGCGGCGGAGCGCGCCGAGGCGTTGCAGCGTTACCCGGACCGGCCGGGGATACCGCAGAGCCTACTGATCCGGCTGATTCTGGCGCTGACGGAAGACGGGCGGACGGACGAGGCGCGGCAGCTTTTTGCGGGACGGTTCTTTGCGCGGGAAGAGAACGGGACGAACGTCCGGCAGGTGTTTCTCGAAGTCGCGCTGCAGCATGCGGTGGGTCTGGCGCGTAGCGGCAAGACGGCTGAGGCGGTGGATGCCGTCCGGAGTCTTGGGCAGCCGGTGTCCGGGCTGGACTTTACGCGAGACGGGTTGGACGTGTTCCTGTCAGGCGCCCGGATCCAGTTCCTGCTGGGTGAGTTGGCGGAGAAGGCGGGCCGGACCGAAGAAGCCCGCGCGCACTGGCAGAAGGCGGCTCAGTACAAGGCGACGGGCCCGGACTACGAGTTTGCTTACGCGGCCAGGGCGCGGGAGAAGCTGGGGGGTCCGGTGGAGACGAGTGTGCTGGAGGCGCGGCTGAAGCGAACCGGTGGAGGGGCGCTGGCTGCCTACGGACGGGGCGAGATCCTGCTGCGCCTGGGACGGAAGGAGGAGGCGCGCACGGAGTTTGGAACGGCTCTGAAGATGGATGATCGTGGATTGGCGCACTATTTGAGCCGGACGGCGCTGGCGTCGATGAAGGGGGAGTAGGGACGCCAAAAGAGAAGAGAAGAAGGCCGACAGGAGTGTCGGCCCGCAAGCCTGGCGGCTTACCCCACGGAAGACAACTGCCCGGACTTTGGTCGTTGAGCGCCCGGGCGGCCCTTCCAGGACTGAGATGGCGGCGCCGCGGCGGTTGGCGTTAACGTGCGACGCCTCCCGCAGTCGCGCCTTGACGAAGCGGCGAGGGCGGTGTTAGCACAGAGAGGCTGTCACCGATTTCCCATCCATTGAGGACAACGCCATGTCGAACGCACTAGAGCAGGGTCTGCTGGGGGCTCTGCTGGATTCCTGGGACCGGAGCAATACCATCCTGGTCAACCTACTGCGGGCCGTCCCGGAGGGCGGACTGGCGGCGCGAGCGATGGAGGGCAGTCCGTCTGTCTCCGAGATGTTCACTCACATGCACCATGAGCGCATGGTGTCGGTCCTCGAAGAGGCGCCTGAGTTCGCCGGCACCGTGCCCGCGGAGGAGTGGGTGGCGGAGGCAGACCCCGAGCGTATCGCGAAGATGCTGAACGAGAGCGCGCGGGTGGTGCGGGCGGCGATCCAGGGGAGGGTGGAGACCGGCCGGGCGATGGACCTCAACTATGATCATCCAATCCTGCTGCTCCAACTCCTGATCTTCCACGAGGGCTACCATCACGGTCAGATCAAGCTGGCCCTGAAGGCGGCGGGCAAGCCCGTGACGAATGACGAAGCGGGGCCGCTGACCTGGGATTTGTGGCGGATCAAGAAAGGCGCGAGCTAAGGGGGCGCGGGGAAAGGGCCGTTCGGGCTGGATCGCCGGTGGGGATGTCGAACGGCTGGGGCGATGTCCGTTGGAGACGTCGCGATGACGAGGTTCTGCTTAGCGACGGCCAGGGCGCGAGCGGGGTGGGTCTCCGTGCCGGCTTGGGGCCGCGGGGCTGTACGGACCTCGTTGCCCAGTCTCGGTTCGCAGGTTGACGGGCCGCTCCCTGGAGACGTGGGAGGAGCCCCTCACCTATGTTCGGGGACCGGGGCGCGGCTTCATCCGCGTCGGAGGCTCGCAGGGCCGTGCGGGACTCCGTTGGGGACGCGGTTTGACTTTCGCGCCAACAGCGGGAGGCTCCACGGAACTGGCCAGAAGATCCCGAAGGCCGGGAAGGGTTCGTCGACAACGGTGGCATTCAGGCCGGCCCGGCTGAGGTGAGTCATCAGATCGTCCCTGCAGAAGACCCGCATCTCCAGTGTGGCTTCTCGCCCGCCGTGAAATTTCAGATCATCGAAGACTTCGTAGGTGCCGGCTCGTGTGCAATTTACGAGAAGGTTCTCGTTTCCGTTGGACTCAATTGCGGTCGAATTAAGAAGGGCCGGCCGCGCTCGCTGATGAGCGCGGCCGGCCCGGTACACGGCAAGCGAACTGGTCCTAGAAGAGGATCTTCAGGGCCAACTGGCCGATGCGGGGATCCTGGGCGCTGGTGATGGTGCCGAAGCCGCCGGCGCTCTGGGTCACGTTCGGGTTGTTGAAGTTGGCGTGATTGAAGACGTTGAAGAACTCAGCCCGGAACTGGAGGTGGTAGCGCTCACTGCCGAGCGGGAAGTCCTTGAAGACGCCGGCGTCCCAATTTACGAGTTTGGGTCCGTGGAGTGCACCCTTGCCCATGTTGCCCCAGTTGCCGGTGACGGGAAGGCCGAAGGCAGCGGGGTTGAGGTAAGAGACGCAGGTACCGGAGCCGGTGCAGGCGTTGGAGCCGTAGGTGTCGCCGCCGAGATAGTTGGCGCGGTCGCTGCCGATGCCGGTCTGGGACTGGTCCTTGCCGGCGAGGAGAGTCAATGGGCCGCCGGTCTGAACGGTGAAGATGCCGGATAGCTGCCAGCCGCCCAGGGCGGTGCGAACGAACATATTGGAACCGGCGAACTTGGGCACGTCGTAGACATAGGAGGCGACAAACCGGTGACGGTGGTCGAACTCGGAGAGGCCGCGATCGAACTGGTGGCGGCCGGACATGTACCACGGGACAGGTGAGTTGCTGCCCTGCGCGACACCCGTGATGCCCATGTTGGCGGGGGTTGAGTCGATGGACTTAGACCAGGTGTAATTCACCATGGTGGTGAAGCCCTTCGAATAGTGTTTCTGCAGAGTGCTCTGGAACGAGTTGAAGCTGGAGTTCTCGTCAAACGAGGCCTGGCTGATCGAGCCGTAGGGCTGGAACAGGCGGCGGGCATCGGCGGAGAGCTTGCTGCCGGCGGTGTAGACAGCGGGGTTCATCTCGATGGCCTCACCGAGGTGAGAGCCGTGGGAGCCGACATAGGCGACACGGCCGACCCACGCATCCGCGAGTTGGCGTTCGACGATGAGGTTCCAGTTGTAGATGACCGGCGCAACGGCTTGGCCGCCATTGGCGGGATCGTAGGAGATCACCAACACAGGACCGGGGAAAGCGACGTCCTTAGGGGGCGGCCAGGCGGCGGGATACGGGTTGGTGATGCCCTTATAGGGACTAGAGAAAGTACCTTGAGGTTGAGTCAGGCTGATCTGGGGGCTGAAGGGCGTGACGTCGACGAAGCGGTTGTTGTAGACGCCGGGCTGGAGTGCATCGTAGAACATGCCGACGCCGCCGCGGAGGCTGGTCTTGTTGTCGGACGTGAGCGCATAGGCGAAGCCGGCGCGGGGGGAGAAGTACTTCAGGTTGGACTTCTGGCCCCAATAGGGCATGCCCGAATCACCCGGGAAGAGGAGGCCGGCGGGGGCATTGGTGTAGACGGAGGAATGCTTGTTGGCGATGTAGTCGGCCGGCGAGAACTGTTCCATGCGGTTCTGCATTTCGTGCCAGGGGAAGAAGGGTTCCCAACGAAGGCCCATGTTGATGGTAAGGCGCTGACTGGCGTGGTAGTCGTCCTGCACATAGAGGCTGTAGGAGTACAACTGGTTGTCCTTGTACTCGCCGTAGCCCTGGGAGAAGGTGCGAACGTAGCCGAGCATAAAGCTCGCGAGAGCGTCGTTGGTGTTATCGGCCGTGAAGCCAAAGGAGCCGGAGGTGCGGAAGAGATTGCGCAGCAGGACCTGGCCGCGGATGGCGGCGCCGCCGAAGGCGATGTTGTGTTTACCGCGAATCCAGCTGACGTCATTGCTGAGGTTGTACTGGTTGCGGATGAAGGAGGCGGGATCCGTCTGTCCCTGGCTGAAGAAGCCGGAAACGGAGATGCCGTTGAGCGCCTTGATGGTGGGCTGCCAGATGTTCACGCCGAGATCGGCCAGGTTGATGGTGTCGAGTGATGGTCCGCGGACCGAGGTCTCGCGCGAGAAGGAGGCGCGGAACTCATTGATGACCGAGGGCGAGAACATGTGCGTCTCGCTGATCAGCGCGTTCTGGCTGATGATGGTGGAGTAATTGGAATTGGCGAGATAGTTCGCCTGCTCCAGGAAGCTCTTGTTGCTGAACTTGTCGTAGAAGTAACGAACGCTGAGACGATCCTTCTCGTTGAAGGTGTGGTCGCCGCGGGTAAGGAACTCGTTGAAGTTCTGCGCAAGCGGTGTGGAATAGAAGATCCGGCCGTTGCCCGAACTCTGGACCGGGATGTACTTCATGAACTTCACGGCGGCGGGGTCGAGGCGGCTGGTGGGGATAATGTTGCCGGCAAACGGGGTGCTGGTGGTGGGGTCGAGGACCGTAGTTGCCTTGGAGAACGGATTGGACGGATCGGTGGCGCTCAGGACATTGGAGAAATCTCCGGTGGTGTTTTGAGTGAGCGGCACATAGGCACTGGAGGTGTTGCCGACGTTTCGGATGAGCGTGCCCTGGTATCCGAAGAAGAAGAAGTCCCGATTCTTGCCGTCGTAGACGCCGGGGATCGTGACGGGTCCGCCAATGGTGCCGCCGAACTGGTTGCGCTTGAGCAGGTCGCGCTTGGCGGCGAAGAAGTTGCGGGCGTTGAATTCGGCATTGCGGACGAATTCGAAGCCGCTGCCGTGGAACTCATTGGTTCCGGACTTCGTGACGACGTTGACGACGCCGCCGGCGTTGCCTCCGAACTTGGCAGCGTAGTTCGAGGTCTGGACGGAGAACTCCTGCAGGGCGTCCGGGAAGGGGAAGGGCTGGTTGACATTGGTGTAGATGTCGTTGTTGTAGGAGCCGTCGAGGCGGAACGAGATCTGGTTCTGGCGGCTGCCGTTGGTGGAGACGGTGACGACCGAGGGGAAGGTCTTCGTGTTGCCCTGGTCGACATCGTTGGCGGGCGCGGGAATGGCGCCAGGCACGACGAGGAGCAGAGAGGCGGCATTGCGGCCGTTGAGAGGGAGGTCGACGACGCGGCGCTGATCGACGACGGCGTTGGCGGTGGCGCTGGTGGTGTCGACCTGGATGGACTCGGCGCTCACATTGACGCTTTCGACAGCCTGTTGCACGGAGAGCGGCAGGTTGACGGTGAGGTTCTGGTCAGCCTGGAGTTGGAGGGCCTTGCGAGTGAGTGTGGCGAAACCGGAGGACTCGACGGTGATGGTATAGAGGGCGGGCCGAAGGGCAGGCACGACGTAGTAGCCCTGGTCGTTGGTAGTGGTTTCGCGGGAGTTAGCCGTCGCCTCGTCGGTGACGCGGATTTTGGCGGAGGGTACGACGGCGCCGGTGGGGTCAGTAACTGTACCGACGATGGTTCCGAAGCCCTGACCGAAGGCGGCAAGGCCGGTCAGTAGAAGGAGTGGCGCAGCATTGCGCAGAAGCCGAAGGCATGATAACGACATGGTAGAACCCTTCCGGCAGGCAAGGGAGTGGTGACCGCTTCAGCCAGGGAAGCGAGTTTCCATTCCGCCCTGCATTTTTATGCGGTGATGAGAAAGGCTCTCGCTGAACCCTTCAGCATCAATGCTGGCTTAGCATACACCGACATTCCTCTGTCATGCCAGTGCAATCAACCTGCCTTTCGTCGGATGGCTCTGGCGATCGCCGCAACTCATTGATATCACATGGAAAATAAGTTGTACCGCCCATGGGCCGAGCCACGACTGGGGTGACTTTCGCACATTTTCCTGGCGAGGAGTATAAGGGCCTACATGCCAACCTGGAAGGCCGCAGAACGGCCAACCTACTTCTCGATATCGTCCAGTTCGTCAATCTCACGCTGGAGTTCGCGCTGGTCCCTTGCTCTCAGGACGAAGTACGCGAGGATCCAGACGACCACGAGAACCAGGAACGGCCGTCCATTCGAAAGGATCCTCCTGCCCCCGCCCCCGGCTATCGCCAGCGCAAGAATAAATGTCGCCAGCGTCATCAGTAGCGGCCCGAACGACCACAGCAGAATTCGCCGCAGCAGAAGGCGCCTGCGCTCCAGCTCTCCACGGCAAAACGCCAGACCAGTGCTAAGGCCGGCATCGCCCGGCATCACGGTGGACCACATTGCCCGGTTGAGAAAGTACAGCCCGCCCAAACTCCAGACGAGCGCGAAAAGAAACAGCGGGTGGAGCAGGTTTGCGATCTGGGGGAGTTGCCTGATCGCGAAGGTATAGAAGAAGGCGGTCACCAGAGGCCCGACCGCCGTCGCCAGCAGCTGTCTACGCGTCTTTGCATGAAGGTCCCGCGCCTTTGCTCGAATGAGTTTCAAGGTCATGGTGGATGTCTCCGTTGGCTGGTTGTGCCAGATTGCCTTTAGGTCGTCATCGGGCAGCTCATCAGGCATGATTTTTCCCTTCATGGAACCACTTCGCCAGGACGTTCTTGCTTCGATGAATTCTGATGGCCACATTGCCCGGTGAAAGTCCGGTGATCTCTCCGATGGACGCCGCGTCCATGTCCTCCAGGTAACAGACCATCACCTGCCGGTCGAGCGGTTTCAGCCGCTGAACCAAGGCGGAGAGCCGGTCCAGACTGACGCGGCGGCCGGCGGCATCGAGTCCAGACGCCTTGTCCGGAATCGCCTCAAGCTCTTCCAGCGTGGCCAGATTCGAAGAGATGTGGCGCTCGCGGATCACATGCGAGGCGGCCACATGGTGAGCAACGCGGTAGACCCACGTCCGCAACGAGCAGCGCCCGTCGTAGCACCGAAAGCTCCGCCACAACTGGAAATGAATGTCCTGGCTCAGGTCGCGGCGCTTCTCCGGATCGGCTTCATAGGCCCTGGCGAGCCGTTCGAGCGACGATCCGAATTCGTGCACCACATCCCTGTAGAGGGCATCCTGACGGTCTGATCCGGTCGAGATGGGCGAATTGCCTCCCACACTCAAGGTAGTCGGGAGCAGCGGGGGTTTCTTACATGCGAAAAATAGCGGACCCGGACGGCCGCGGTCCGAAGAGGGCATCGGGTCGCGATTCCTGATGCGTCACTCAGGAATAGGCTGCCCCTGACCCTGATAGTATCTGGTGCAGTGCAGGCAAAATGACAGTGCAAGCAAAATCATCCGACAGGCAAACTCCCGAAGGGAGCGCGCCGCCACGGTCCTCACGAATCATCTCGATCCAGCGATGGTCCATCGTTCTGCTCGTCGCCGGAGGTGCCCTCAACTACGTTGACCGGGCCACTCTCTCGGTCGCCAACAAGTTGATCCAGGACGAACTCGGGATCCCTGTCGCCAAAATGGGGCTGCTGCTCTCGGCTTTCCTTTGGGCCTACGCTTTTTCGCAACTGCCCATCGGCGGCCTCATCGACCGCTTCGGCCCGCGCCGCCTGCTCGGACTCGGACTCTTCGGCTGGTCGCTGGCCCAAGCCGCAGGCGGTTTCGTTACCAGCTTCGGATCGTTCATTTCCGCCCGTTTCGCGCTAGGTGTCGGAGAAGCTCCGCTCTTCCCGGGCGGCGCGCGGGTCGTGCGCGACTGGTTTGGCATTCGCGAACGAGGATTCGCGACCGGCCTCTGCCAGTCCGCCTCGTCGCTTGGCAACTTCGTGGCGGTGCCTCTGCTGACGTATCTGATGCTCTCGCTAAGCTGGCGCTGGATGTTCATCCTGGTCGGCGCCGCGGGCATTCTGCTCGCCGGCGTGTGGTGGATGATGTACCGCGACCCCAGCGAGGTTGCGCTCACCCCGGAAGAGCATCGCTACCTCACCGAGGGCGACGAGAATACGAGTTCCGGCCCGCCCACCCTCGCTCAATGGGGCCACCTCTTTACACACCGCACCACCTGGGGCATGATCGCCGGTTTCTTCGGAACCATCTATACGTTGTGGCTCTACACTGGCTGGCTGCCCTTCTACCTGGAACATGAACGCCACATGAGCGTGGCGCGGGTGGGCGTGCTGGCCGCCATCCCCTATTTCTTCGGCTGCGTCGGCGCTGTCGTCGGGGGCTGGCTCTGCGACTTCCTCACACGCCGTGGATGGGCGCCGATGACGGGCCGGAAACTGCTGATGGTCTGCGCCCTTTGCGGCATCTCTGTCTGCACCGTTGGGACTGTCTTTGCAAAGTCCGACTCGCTCGCCCTCGCGCTTATTTCCGTTTCACTCTTCCTGATCTACATTGCGAGCAGCGCCGCGTGGGCCACAGTCCCGGTGGCAGCGCCCGGACAGTTCACGGCCTCGCTTGGCTCCATTCAGAATTTTGGAGGCTATCTGGGCGGCGCGCTCGCCCCGGCCGTCACGGGATTCATCGTGCAGCGGACGGGCAGCTTCTCAGAGGCCCTGATGCTGAGCGCGGCCATCAGTCTGGCCGCCGCCGCAGCCTACCTGTTGCTGGTGCGCGGGACGATTCATTCGGAGGGGCCGGCGGGCGGAGCCGCGAAGAGCTGAGCGGAGCCGGACAGTGGCTATCGGCGCTCAACCGCCAGCTATCAGCTATTAGCCGTCAGCCCTCGGCTATCAGCACAACAGGCATTCGCTGCTTGCTGACCACAGAGGGCCGACAGCTATTTCGCTCTGGGCCCCAAGTCAGCTCTTCCGCAGCTTCTTTGCGACCTTTTCGACGTCGCCCCACACCCGGAGCAGATTGCCGCTCCAGAGTTTGCCGATCTGCTCTTCCGTATAACCGCGGCGGACCAATTCCAACGTTACGTTGAAGGCTTCCGAAGCGCTGTTCCAATCGTCGATTCCGCCGCCACCGTCAAAGTCCGAGGAGATGCCGACGTGGTCGATGCCGATGAGCTTCACCGCGTAGTCGATGTGGTTCACCATGTCCTTGACGTTGGCTCTGGGCGCAGGGGGATACTTGGCGTCGATCTCCGCCATTCGCTTCTCGTACTCGGCGCGCTTCTCGGGCGACAGCATCGCCAGGAAGGCTCCGCGTGCTCCTCCGCCTCGACGAGCCGGGGCCGCGGTGCTCTCGGTCTCCAGGGGGCAAGCCCGCGAGGGCGCTGCGCCGGCGCGTTCCCCACCGGCCGCCCCTCGACGGCCGCCCCGTCCGCCGGCCATTGCGCCGAAGATGTCCTCCCGCAGCTTAGTGAGCGCTTCCGTGCGTTCCTTTGATTCGGCCTTGAGATAGGAGGCGAACCCGACGATCTGGATCACTCCACCGTTCTTTTTGAGGGCCAGCAACTGCTCATCGTCCATGTTGCGGCTAACATCGGCCAGCGCACGCACGCCGGAGTGGGACGCGATGACCGGGGCCTTGGAGAGCTTTATGGCCTCCAGATTGGCGCCCTTGGCGGGGTGTGAAAGGTCCACCATCATGCCCACACGGTTCATCTCGGCAATCACCTGACGGCCCAGCGGCGAGAGTCCGTTGTTGTAAAGGTAGCCCTGGACTTCGCCGGTGTTCGAGTCGGCGAGCTGGCTATTGCCGTTGTGGGCGAGAGACATATAGCGCGCACCGCGGTCGTAGAACTCCTGCACGCGCTTGATGTCGGTCCCGATGGGATATCCGTTCTCCACGGCGATGACGGCGATCCGCTTGTTCTTCTTGTGGAGGGCAACGACGTCGGCCGGGGTCAGCGCCAGACCGATCTTGTCGGGGGCGATCTTTTCGGTGAGCCGATGAACAGCTTCGAACTTCTCCACGGCCTGCTGGTAGGCGCTGTCGTAGCCCTCCGGCGTCAGCGGCCCCTGGCCAACGTAGACGATCATGAACGAGACGTCCATGTCGCCTTCGACCATCTTGGGCAAGTTCACCTGCGTGGTAAGGCGCATGGTGTAGTTGCATTCTGCGGTGAAGTTCGAGGCGTCGATATCGTTGTGCGTATCGAGTTTTATGACTCGGTCGTGGATGCGTTTGGCTTTCGCGGCCAGATCGGCGTCGTTCGACTGCGCCGGACTGGTCCAGGCGGTGATGTGGAACAGGAGACCGAGTGTGGATGCCGTCAATCCTGCAAACATGAGCTTTCGCTGAACGTGTTTCAATGAATCCTCCCAGGGCCCGTGACGGGAGGGACCGCCGCACGGCACCACAACACTTGAATTGGCTTTGGAAGCTGGAGACCGACGGAGGTCTTGGACCCGACGTGTATTGAATATGGTAGCAGCGATGGCGAGGGTGGAACGGTGGTTTTCTGAACGTCCGCCGTCAGCCCTCCGCTACTGGCTCTCGACCACCGACTCTCGGTGCCAGGGTGTGGCTAACGTTCAGTGCTTTCGTACGTGAGGTGAGCTTGGGGTTCGGGGCCGCCCCAACCTTCGGCTTGGGGAAATCCTTGAATGAGAATGGGGAACTCGTGGCGGGCCTGGGGATTGCTAAGTAAACTGAGGGCTCCCACGGTTTCTCTCTGGGGCTTGCACTTTTGTCTTGACGTTACCAAATGGTCACGTTACTATAAAGTCACTTTAGAAGACAGAGGGACTATGAAACTTGATGATCTGACACTCGACGTCAACCAGCACATCGAGATCAAGGCCGCGATTGGGGACGTGTTCCGCAGCGTCCTCTATCGGCTGGGCGAAGGCAACACCAATCCGAAGGGCGAATCACTGCAGATGGTTCTGGAGCAGTGGCCGGGCGGACGATGGTTCCGGGACCGCGGTAACGGCATCGGCCACCTTTGGGGACATCTTCAGGTGATCAAGCCTCCGATGCTGCTGGAACTGAGCGGTCCGATGTTCATGTCGTATCCCGCGATGAACCACCTGGAGGTCAAACTGGAAGAGATCGCGGGGGGCACGCGCGTCGTGCTTCGTCATCGGGCGATTGGCCTGATCGACGAGGCCCACCGGCAGGGTGTCGGCACGGGTTGGCAGCATTTGCTAGACTCGATCGCCGAGCATTGCGCGACCAAAACAGCAGCACCACGGACGTGAAGGCAGACGACCTCGACCTGGTCTGGAAGGCGCTTTCCGATCCTACGCGGAGAGCGATTCTGGATCTGTTACGCCAGGGCCCGCGGACCACTACCGAAATTGTGGATGCATTTCCGCGGCTGACGCGTTTCGGCGTCATGAAGCATATCGAGGTGCTTCGCGGAGCCGAGTTGATCGAGACGAGGGACGAGGGCCGGCAGCGCGTGAACTCGCTGAACGTGGTGCCGATCCGGCAGATTTACGAGCGGTGGGTGGGTCGATTTGAGGAGCTGTGGTCGAGCCACCTGCTGCGAATCAAAGAGATCGCGGAGAGCCGGGCCACCGGCGATGCTCCGGCGACGCAAGATCCCTCAAAGTAGGGCTACATCCATTCCTTCCAGACACTCGCAGGACCAGTGTGTCCGGACGTATTCCACCCCTATTTCAAGGAGAAAGAAGATGACCGAAACGCAGACTGTCCAGAACGTAGTTTCCATTGACGAATGGCTGGAGGCGCGCAAGGCGCTGCTGGCCCAGGAGAAGGCGCTGACGCGGCAGCGTGACAACCTCAGCCGCCAACGGCGGGCGCTGCCGTGGGTGAAGGTCGAGAAGGAGTACGTGTTCGACGGAGCCCAAGGCCCTGTCAGCCTCTCGAATCTCTTTGCCGGCCGGACGCAACTGCTGGTATACCACTTCATGTTTGGCCCGGAGTGGGCGGAAGGCTGCCCGAGTTGTTCGTTGGTGGCCGACAACATCGACGGAGCCCTGGTGCATCTGGCGCAGCGCGACACAACTCCGGTGATGGTTTCGCGCGCGCCAATCGGCAAGATCGAAGCGTTCCGGAAGCGCATGGGCTGGAATAGCGAGTGGGTTTCGTCGTATCGCAACACCTTCAATTGGGACTACCACGTATCGTTCACGAAGGACGAGATGGCCCAGGGTGAGATGTACTACAACTTCGGCATGAACCGGTTTCCTCAGGACGAAGCGCCAGGCGTCAGCGTCTTCTATAAGGATCCGGCCGGCTCGATATTTCACACTTACTCTGCCTACGCGCGTGGTGTCGAATCGCTACTGGGTACCTACGATTTGCTGGACATGACGCCCAAGGGCCGGGACGAAGACCAACTGCCGTTTGGGATGGCCTGGGTCCGGCATCATGACCGGTACGAACGGTCGGAAACCACGCGAGCCGATGGGTCGTGCTGCCATGCGACGGAGCGGTCGTGAACACGGCCGCGTGCTGTTCGGGAGGTGGGACCGCTGCTGGCGGCGGTCCCGGGCAGCGGTGGTGGAAAGCGGCCGGCAGTGCGGTTCCGGGAGTCCTGGTTGTGCTGTTGCCGAAGTGTCCTGTTTGCATCGCGGCCTGGATGGCAGCGGGGACGGGGATCGTGTTGCCTGGCGTTGTAACTAGCAGCATCCGGCCGTTTCTGCTGTTTACCTGTGTGTTCTCGGCTTCCCTGCTGGTCCGCTGCACGCTAGGGCGATTCCGAGTGGCCCGGCGCCCCCGCTTCCATGCGTAGGGATGGTGGCCCCGCGCCAGCTCTGGAAAGCTATTGCTCCGGGCTTTCCGGGATTTCTTTCGGCTCCGGTAGACAGCCGCATCCTTGGGCGAAGGACAGGTTCAGGACTGCAGGCTGGCGGGAGCCTTCGGGGTCGTTGGCGTTGCGGAGGGCCTCCGGCAAGGCCGGCGGGCGTGGTGGTTGGGGACGGCCGTTGGGATGGCCGGGGGTCGGTGAGATTGGGATGGGCCTCTGTCAGGACCCGGGAGAAGCCGTTGATGCGGCACCCTCCGGTAGAGCTGGCACGATATTGGGGCCGCGAGATTGGAAGAAGGCCGGCTCGAAAGCCGGCCCGCAAGCCTGGAGGCCCGCCCCACTATCCCCGTTTGTCCTTGTCCTTTGACAGGGCGGTGGGATCGGGGGCCTTTGCCGCACGTCATGGGCGGACGAACAGGTGGCCCTGGCCTCCGGGCCAGAATTCCTGGACCAGGACGGGGTACATGCGGTATCCAATGACCTGCTCATCGGTCTTTACGAATGGCTTCCATTTGTTCTTGTTGTGGTAGAGGATCACTACGAGGCGGCGCTGGAAGTAGAAGGTCCATTCTCCATTAGCGGCGTTGCGGGTACCGAAGACGGTGCCCTGGGTCATGGCTTCGACGCGGTCCACGCGCTGGTTGGTGACGACACTGCGGGCGTTGGTGTCTATCAGGCGGGCCTCCTGTTTGAGGAGACGCGGGTCCCGGATCATGTAGTCGTCGTTCTTGACGTATTTGGCGGGTTGGAGGCCCCCGACCGCGTTGAGGACATCCTGGGGCTTGCGCGTGTTATTGACCTCCTGGGTCATGTGGGCGTCTTTGGTGTGAAAGGCGAGGGTATCTTTGCGGAAGTCCCCCGTGGTGCCGAACGGGGCGGAGCCATCGAGGGGCGTGAACTTGGTGCCAGCGGCGTTAACGTGGTGGACGGTGGGCTTGACACGGGTGCCTTCGACATAGACGGAGCATCCGTCGACGGCGTCGGTGAGGAAGAAGTTGGGCTGGGGGGCAAGCAGTGCCGGGCCAGCGACACCCACGGGGAGGGCAACAGGTCCTGGCGCGAGGGTCATGCGGTAGACGGAGTTCTGGTGGTAAGGAAGCCAGAAGACCGGGAGGCGGGTGCCGCCGGCATTGTTGGCCGCGTAGCAGATGGCTTTCTGCGGGTCCCCTTCGCGGTTGGGGATGCCCCCGGTGGGCGCCAGAAGAGGCAAGCCATGGAGGCTGTAGTGACTGCCCGGCTGGATGTCCATATACATGACCCGTTGTGCTTTGGGCACCTTGTTGTAGGCGCCGTGCGCCGATGCCACTGTGGTGTCACCGCCTTCGGGAATGAGTGGGTAGCTCTGCATGAAGGGCAGCGCCCCGAGGTTGGTGAAGTCGGCGTTGGTGGCCATTGAAACATTATGGCGCAATGCTGTACTTATTACGGCAGATTCCTAAAGAGCATCTGCGAGACCGTGAAGCGCCAGTAGGCCTTGCGTCCCGGATAGTACATCGGACAACCTCCCACCGTCTGCTGTATCGGAGCGGCAGTAACCGCATTCGGTGAAGCCCGTGCGCGTCTCCTGTCCCGGGTCTCCGCCGGTGGCCAACGTGGTGAGCCGCGCAGCACACTTCGACCGGCCCTTCACGGTGGCTCGGAGGCGCTCGAGGACTGGGCCAGGCCAGCGGCCTCCACGGGTTTGGTGGTCCGAATGGCCACGCGGGGGCTTCATCGAAAACGCAATAGGGGCGGGCACCCGTCCTGCCACGGTTCGCAACGCGGGGGCATTGGCCGGATCGGCTCCTGTCTCAACGAGGGGTGCGTTCGGAGGTTTCCTAGAATAAGGTATTGGGATGCGACACTCCTTTTATTGCTTTGCCCTCTTCTCTTTGTTGGGCGCGGCTGCGCTATTGGGCCAGGACAAAACGCCGCCAGCGAAACTGGTGCTTAAGGCGAAGACCGGCAACGTCACCTACGACCACGCCGCGCACGCTAAGCGGGAAAAGAACGCCTGTCCTGTTTGCCACCCTAAACTGTTCACACAGGATGCCAAGGCCCCCGTGGCGTTCAAGCCGCCGCACAAGAAGCACGAGGACGCCAAAGCCTCCTGTGGCTCGTGTCATCGAGCGGGCGGTACTGCCTTCGAGACCAAGGGCAACTGCACGAACAGCAAATGTCACGTTAAGGCCACCGAGAGGAAGGGGTAGCGGGCCGAAGCTGGCGCCCCGCACGGGCGGCGCCTGTTCGGTCCACACCTAAACGGCACCCACATTCGGCGTCTTGAGCGATCCTTCGCGCAACTCGAGTCTTCGCTCAACGGATGCAGACAGGGGTCTCAGAGTGGATCCGTCTCCTGGCCATCAGACAGATCCAGTCCGTTCCGTCGCTGATTCGGTCGGCGGGCCGCCCCCGCCCTGGGGCCGGCCAAAGTCGTCGATGCGGATGAAGGCGTGCGCCGTGTGGATTGCTCGCGGGCATTCTCCCAGGCAGCCCCGTGAGTGGTTCTCAGTGACCCGCTGTCTTTGGCAGCGAGATTGACCTATGTTGGCTGCGGGAGGTGTGAACCATGTTGTTGCTCAAAAGCCTCTTGTTGCCGATCGACTACTCTCCGCGATCCCTGGACGCCGCAGGGTATGTGAGAGCGCTCGCCACCCGGTGCGATCCCGAAGTTACAGTTCTCCACGTCATTGGCCAAGACGCGCCGAGAGACGCCGCGAACGATGTGGTGGACGCTATCAACAATCTGCTAGGCGGGCTGAAGGTGGTGTTCACGGCCGCCGAGGGCGACCCGGCCCGGTGCATCGTCGAGTACGCACAGAGCCACGGTGTTGATCTGATCATGATGCCCACGCATGGATACGGCGTGCTGCGCCGGTTTCTTCTGGGCAGCGTAACGGCCAAGGTGCTGCACGATACGGACCGTCCGGTGTGGACCTGCATGCACGCCGAGAAGCAGATCCAGAAGAACCCCACCGGCATTCGAGCTGTTGCCTGCGCCGTCGATCTGGGGCCCCACAGCCCTGGATTGCTCCGCTGGGCCTCTGACCTCGCGGCCAGTTATGATGCGAGACTCATAGCGATTCATGCAAGCACGCAACTGGAGCCCGTCATTGGCGTCGTGCACGATCCAGAATGGCGCGCTCACGTCTCTGATGTGTTGTGGGCGCAGCTATCCGAATTGGTGCGGAAGAGCGGCGTCACCGCGGAGCTGAAACTGACCGCAGGTGAAGCGGCCAAGGCGGTGGCTCTCGCGACCAGAGAGACGGGCGCAGACGTGCTGGTTATCGGACGCACGCCCGATGGCCTTATGGGCAGGCTTAGGACAAATACCTACGCGATCATCCGCCAGTCACCTTGTCCTGTGGTGAGCATTTAAGGTCTGCAGCCCGATGCACCGAGATGAAGGGACTGCGGCGTCGGACGCCCGGCGGGGAGCGCGCTGGCGGCGGATAGTTCCGGGCGATGGAGAACGCGGGAGAGAACAAGAGCAGGCGTTCGCAAACAATCAGGACGCCTGAAGCACAAGGACCCAATCCTGAAACGTGGGCGGGTTGGGCACGGGCCATTCCCCTTCCGCCGTGGGCTTCACCTCGCCCAGCTTGTGCACGCGGCCGTCACTGGGATTGAAGAAGAGCGCGGTGTAGGCCTTGCCGGACTCCAGCAGCTTCACTTTCGGCGGATTCCACATGGGCGGCATGAAGACGATGCGCAGCTCGCCGGGGATGCCTGCCGCGTAGGGCCGCATGTAATTCGGTTTGGCCGAGTGCGGCTCCACCCACTCCTGATGCGGCTCCAGGCGATGCCATGGGTACTGCATCAGGAACTGCTTGCCAAGACCGAGTTGACGCGAACCCGGGAGCTGAGCGGCGACGTCCCAGGGCGTGTCGCCCCAGGAACGGCCGTGCGGCGAGGGGCCGTAGGGCGTCTCGCGCGTATTCACCTGCCAGATGCCATTCGCGCCGTAGGTGTGGCCAACCGCGCCGCTGAGGACGCAACTCCAGAACATAAAGCGCTGGATCTCCTGGCGACTGGCTTCCAGGATCCCCTCATAGCAGACCTCACCATTGATGACAGGCATGAGGGGCGTGCGGGCCACTGACTCCGTCACCTTATCGACGGTATTGGGAATGCTGTCGCGATCGCCGTGGCCGGTTTGCAGCATGTCGAAATCGAGGACGGCGGGGTCGTCGACGGAGTTGCGCGCGGTGGAGCTGGGATGGATGGTGATGATGCGGTGGTAGGGGTCGATCTGGCGGACGTAGCGCGCGATATCGGTCCAGCCAGCCCGCTGCGCGATGGTGTCCTCCTTGGGGGTCTTCGATAGGTAGTAAGGCATGGTCCCTTCGCCGGCGAGACACCAGACCACGGGTAGCGCGCCCCAGCGGGCGACCAGGTAGCGCCAATGCTGCTTCATCCTTTGGATACCCATCTGCGGCAGGAAGTAGCCCCAGCAGGCAACGATGCAGGGCACGATGCCCGAGTCGACGAGATGCTGGATGCGGATGTCGGCCATGTCGAAGTAAGCGGGGCGGATGGAACGGAACTCGGGCTCCCAGGCGGAGCCGGCTTCGTTGAAGCCGCGGGGGTCGAAGCTGGGCATGTCGGGATAGAGACCGGCCACGATCTGGACCACATTGAAGCCCTTCTGTCTGCGGTCGGCCGCGAGAGCCTGAAAGTCCTCGGGATAGCGAAGGCGCCTGGTGAGCCCCATCCACCAGGTATCGCCGAGCCAGAAGAACGGCGTGCCGTCTGCGTGCTGAAAGTGCCTGCGATCGGCGCCGACGCTGATGGCGCCGTGTTTGAGCAGTTCGTTGCTGCCGCGATAAGGCTCGACGTCGAGGGTGCCGCGAACACCATGCAAGTCCTGGTTGGCTGTATCGGAGGAGACGGTGCGCCAGGAGTAGCGACCTTCGCTGGGTGGGGCGAAACGAACGCGCCAGGTCTGGTCTCCGGCCCAGAAGGCAGGGACTATGAGCTTTGTGCCGGACTGGCCCTCGAACACGACGTCGACGGTGACGGAGAAGGGGTCAGGGTACTGTTTGCCGGATGAAAACTGCCACTCGGCCGGCCGTCGGGCGGTGCCAATGCGGGTCTGCGCCGAACTGGAAGAGGCGAGGGCGAGAAGGCCGGCAGAGGAAAGCAAGCGGCGGCGGGAGATCGGCATTGGGTGATGATATCCCAGGAAGGGCGGCATCTGACGGCGAAGAACGCGGAGGAATTCGCCCGGCGCCCCTGCCGATCAGGCCCGGAAGCGCTCAACCGCCATCGACCCGTAGCGCCGCGTGTAGGCTCGGGTGAACTCCGCGCCGAGATAGAGCACCTGGGCGGAGTAGTAGACCCAGACCAGCAGGACCACCAGGGATCCGGCTGCTCCGTAGCTATCCTTGAAACCCGCTTCGGTCAAGTAGACGCTCAAGAGAAGCCGGCCGGCTGCAAACAGCAAGGAGGTCAGCACGGCTCCGACGGCAACATCGGACCATTCCAGTTGCACGTTTGGCAGCACCTTGAAGATGAACGCCAGCAGCGCGGTGATGACGACAAAGGTGACAATCCAGTCGACGGTTCGAATCAGGGCCGGGGGCGGCGCTGCAACGGAACGCAGATACTCGCCGGCGAAAGAGATCCAGACATTCAGAATTAGCGAGGCAAGCAGGAAGAGTCCAGAGCCCAGCACAATGACGAACGAGACCAGCCGCTCTTTGAGCATCTCGAGCAGGCTGTGGCTGGGGCTGAAGGTCTTTTCGTCAGGCACCTTCCAGATCGTATTGAGAGAGTCCGTCAACTCGCTGACGACGGCTGTGGCGCCGAAAAAGAGAGTGATGAGCCCAAGCACGGAGGCCGTTGCGCCGCGGAGCGGCTGATGCGCTCCGTCGATCATGGACTGTATGACTTTGGCGCCTTCTAGTCCCACCAAGTTCTGCGTCTGCCAGATCAGGCGGCCTTCCGCGGCCTGCGATCCAAACGCCCATCCAGCGACGGCCAAGACAATGACGATGGTTGGAGCCAGGGAGATGGCCAGGTAGTAGGCGAGCGCCGCACCCATGCGTGGGGCGCGATCTTCGTGCCAGTTGCGCAGGGTCTCTTCGATGAGGACCGCCAACTCCTTGGCAGGCAGGCGGTACATTTGCCGGAAGCATCGCATGAATGACATTGGAGACATGGTGTTGCCCGGCCGCGAGTCGCGCCTGAAACCGATAGCACCGTCGCTTCCGGCTCTAGTTTGAGTATTGTTTGAATTGACACGCCGCGTGCCAACCGGGGGCGGCCTGGCGGGCGGAGAGGTCAGGGGACTGCTCACAAACCGAGAGCTCCGCCTTCCGCTGGAAGGCAGATGGGTCGGAGTTCGAGGGCAATGACGGGGCGTGCGCGCGTGTGCCTCCATTCGCGGTTCGTAGGGCGGCCCAGTTGCCCCTATGGCTATCGCGTCACTATGCCGACGGAGTGCGCTCCGTGTGTTGCTTACGCGTCGACATCATCGACCATCGCCCGGCTCGCGTCCTTGGGCTGGGCGCAGACGCTGCAGATACTCCCCTTCCCGCGGATCGCCAGTCCGATGAGGAGCCCCGCGGCGACGGCCCCGGTCACAAAGCCGGCAGGGTGGCGGCGAATCGACTGCCGCAAATTCGGGACCAAGCCGTTTAGATCGTAGCTGCGCACGTAGGCGGCGCTGCGGTCGAGCCGGGTAGCCGCCCGCTCGGCCAGTTGATCCAAGGCTTCGCCTGCTTCCCGGACGGACGATGCGGAGTCCTTGATTACGTTCGCGGTCTCGCGCCGGGCTTCGGAGAACTTCCTGCCTGCCGCGCGGCGCAGCGAGCCTACTTGCTCGAGCGTGTCCTGCAGTTTCCCGCCGAGCGGTGAATCCGTTTCCATCATAGTCGTCGTTGCTCCTTGGGCCGACCGGTGTTCCGGCGACCTCCTCTCTCTCGTGCACCCGCCGGGCCAATTACCGATAGGCGTTACCGGCGTCCACAATCCTGGCTATCGCAAGGCAGGGGAAGACCCACCGCCGACCGCGCTCACTCGGGACGGTCCGCCGGACGGCCATGGCGCTAGACGGGCCGTGGTCATCTGACCACCTGTGGTCAGCCGCCGAACGCTGAGAGCGAATCATGGTCCATGGCCAGAAGGGTCTACCTCCTTGTCGCTGACGGTTTCGCAACGGTGACGGCAAGGGCTGCCGATCGAATCATCGCCTTGCGATAGCCATCCAGCAAATTATGTGTACCTATGGCCTCAAAACAAGTGCGACTCCTGGTCCACCGTGAGGTCCGTCCAGCCACCGAGACATAGCGAAAGAGGGGTCCGCAACACCGCAACGGCGCCGGCTGGGGCGCGTCCAACGAGCTATGTCTGTCAACGAAGAGCTTCGCGAGCATTCCGAGCACGCCCACGACGATTTCAGCCGGAAGGCTGGCGCGGGGATGGCCATTATCGCCGCGCTGCTGGCTGTGGTGGCTGTTTATGGTCATTTGATGACGACCGAGGAACTGCTGGCGCAACAGAAGGCGTCGGACCAATGGGCGTTCTTCCAGGCGAAATCGCTACGCCGCTATCAGTCGGAGGTGGCTCGGGACATTCTGAAGGCGACGCCCGGCGACCGTGCACTGGCGGAATCGGCCAAATACGACTCCAATCTGACGAGATATGAGAAGGAGGGGGAGGAGATCAAGAACAAGGCGGAGGAGTTGAGCAAGGACAGCGCCTTGTCCGGCCGGCGAGCGCTACGCCTTCACATTGGGGAGATCTTCCTGGAGATGGCGATCGTCTTTTCGTCGCTGGCCATTCTGACACGGAAGCATCTGTTCTGGTACTCGGGTATCGTCAGCGCTGCCCTGGGTTCGGTGATCAGCGCCACCTCGTTTCTGATCCTCCACTGACTGGTGTCGGGCGGGGTGCGCCTGCGCCAGGCGATGGTGAATCCCGCGTCCGCCATCACATAGCGGGCATAGCGGTAGTCATGGAAGCTGCTGTTGACGGGTTGGTTTGGGCTGGCGCTGGTGCTTCGGCGTCTGCCTGGGCCTCTGGGGGGATGGTCCTCTTGAGGACTGCAGTGGTCGCGGATAGCAGGGGAGCGACGGAGCAGCCCCAGCCTTCGGCACCGGAGAATCGTGGCCATTCGCCTGCCCTTCCCGCCCGACAGCGGCATGGTACGATGGTCCCCATTCCAGAGAGGGCGAGCGTACTGATGTAGACGTCTCCGCAGAAACGTATTGCGGATTGAACCTGCCGGCTCTCCGGCGCCCAGGCCACCGTGAGCGCACCGTGCATTGGTGACTTGGTGTGTTGACGATCCGGAGATGATTCAGCGCACCTGGCGCCATCTGTACAAGATCTGGCTGTCGGCCCGCCGGCATGAACCGGCGCACCAGTCGGCGATGGAGAGGTCGGTGAAATTGCTGGAGGAAATCGGATGGACGACGTTCGACTT
Source organism: uncultured Paludibaculum sp. (assembly GCF_963665245.1). Taxonomy (NCBI): domain Bacteria; kingdom Pseudomonadati; phylum Acidobacteriota; class Terriglobia; order Bryobacterales; family Bryobacteraceae; genus Paludibaculum; species uncultured Paludibaculum sp. The sequence goes on along the minus strand of NZ_OY762269.1, from coordinate 1,013,553 downwards.
GCAGGCATGCTTACCCGTCGCGCGGCCGTGATGTTGGCGGCCGCCGCGCCGCAGTCATTTGGACACGAAGGAGAGAAGACCATGGGACGCCCTGTCGTTCATTTTGAGATTGGTTGCCGCGATCAAGCGAAGACCAGCGAGTTCTTTTCCAAACTGTTCGGCTGGCAGATTCAAGCGGCCGGGCCGGCGTACAACATCGATACAGGCAGCGGACAAGGCATCGCGGGCCACATCACGTCGTTGGGCCACGAGCCGCTGAATTACACGATGTTCTATGTCGACGTCGAGGATGTGCAGGCAGCGCTCGACAAGGCCACGGAGTTGGGGGGCAAGATGATCGTGGGACCGATCAAGATCCCAACGGGCACGTTCGCCTGGTTCTCCGACCCGGACGGAAACACGATCGGGCTGCTCCAGCGGGCAAAGTAGCCGGGCGGGCGCGGGTCCGGATTACGGGCCTGGCGCCGATTGAGAGTTCGGCAAAGAAATGCCGGCCGTGTGTCGAATTCGGGCGATGCCGAACGACGACCTATTGACGGCCAATCGAGACGCGCAGCCGTCGGGAGGAGGAGGCAGATCTTCCCCTGCCGGCCTGCGATGTCCAGTCCCTAATAGGAGCGACTAATGAAATTCGTTTGCCTGGGCTACATCGAAGCGAATAAGTTCGAATCGATGCCCGAAACCGAACGGAATGCGATGGTGGACGAGTGCTTCACCTACGATGACCTGCTGCGGAGGAACGGTCACTTCGCGGCCGGCGAAGGGCTGCAGGGTCCCAACACCGCCGCGACCTTGCGGTGGAAGAACGGGAAGGTAGTGGTTACGGACGGTCCGTATGCAGAAACGAAGGAGCAGTTGGGAGGCATTCTGGTACTGGAGGCGCGCGACCTAAATCACGCAATTGAGCTGATGTCGAAGCATCCAGGGGTGAAGGCCGGACCGTTCGAGATTCGACCCGCTGCGGACCTGACTGGAATGATCCAGGAGAGTGAGAAACGGCGGGCCTGACGGGGCGGAGTCGCTTGAGCGTTCCATCCATGGGGCACGTGTGAGACGTCCCACGTCTGGAGGCGCAGGCATACACTCAAGGGGAGGTCTTCTTTTGATATGTTTTTTCGAGTCTTCCCCGTCCTTATCCTTTCGTCTACTTTGCTCGCCGCAGCTACCGACGCCACTCGCCAGGTGAATGTTTTCATCGGCACGGGCGGACACGGCCACACCTATCCCGGCGCCACGGTGCCGCACGGCATGGTGCAACTGAGCCCGGATACGTACAACTTCGGATGGGACTGGTGTTCTGGGTACCACTACTCCGACTCCTCGATCATGGGGTTCAGCCACAACCACCTGAGTGGTACCGGCATTGGCGACCTGCTCGACGTGCTGATTATGCCGGGCACGGGACCAGCGAAGATCGTGCCCGGGTCGCGGGAGAATCCCAATGAGGGCTACCGGTCACGTTTCTCGCACAACGACGAGACCGCCGTACCCGGCTACTATTCCGTGCTGCTGAAGGATTACAACATCAAGGCCGAGCTCACGGCCACCGAGCGCGTGGGGTTCCATAAGTACACGTTCCCGGCGAGCGATTCGAGCCATTTCATCGTGGATCTGGCTCACGCCTACGGCGGGCCGGAGCGCGTCACGGCGGCGGATTTGAAGATCGTCGGCGATTCCATGGTCACCGGTGGGCGCCGGGTGAACGCGTGGGCCAAGGGGCGGCATATCTATTTTGCGATGAAGTTCTCCAAGCCGTTCGAGCGGGCTGAGGTCGTGTCGGACGGCAAGGTTCTGGACGCGGCGACGCGTGAAGGTAATAGCCGGAACGTGAAAGGTCTTCTCCATTTCAAAACCGCAGCCGGCGAAGTGATCGAGGTGAAGGTGGCTCTTTCGGCCGTAAGCGTGGAAGGTGCGCTGAAGAACCTGGAGACCGAGATCCCGGGTTGGGATTTTGAGAAGGTCAGGGCCAAGGCGCACGCGGATTGGGAGAAGGAACTCTCACGAGCCAGCATCGAAACCAAGGACGAGAAGAAGGCGCAGATCTTCTACACGGCCCTCTATCACACGCTGTTGGCACCGACTCTGTTTGAGGACGTCGACGGGCAGTACCGGGGGATGGACAACGAAGTACACCAGTTGAAAGCCGGAGACCACAACTACAGCACCTTCTCGCTGTGGGATACATTCCGGGCGCTGCATCCGCTATACACGCTGATGCAGCGGGACCGGCTACCGGGCCTGGTGAACTGCCTGGTGCGGCAAGCGGAGGAGAGCCCGTCGGGCGTTCCGATCTGGCCGCTGCAGGGCCGGGAAACGTTCTGCATGACGGGCTACCATTCGGCGCCTGTGATTGCCGAGGCGATGGCGAAGGGCATCAACGGCGTCGACTACGAGCGCGCGTACACGAAGCTCTACCAACGGGCGATGGCGGATGACTACCGGGGGCTTGGATACTTCCGGAAGCTCGGCTACATTCCCAGCGATAAGGAAGAGGAGTCGGCCACAAAGACGCTGGAGTACAGCTACGACGCGTGGTCGGTGGCGCAGATCGCGAAGGCGCTGGGGAAGATGGGCGACTACGAGAAACTGCTGGGTCAGGCCGGCAACTACCGGAATCTGTGGGACAAGTCGACGGGCTTCGTGCGGCCACGGCTGGCTGACGGCGAGTGGGCTGCTCCGTTCGATCCCAAGACGACGGGCGTCTCGAAGAAGTGGCGCGATTTCACTGAGGCCAACTCGTGGCAGGCGACGTGGGGCGCGCAGCAGGATCCGCAGGGCTACATCAATCTGCTTGGCGGCCGGGGAGAGTTCGTCGCGAAGCTGGACGAGTTGTTCGACCAGAAGACGGAGACGGTGGGCGAGAAGGTCGCCGACATGACCGGGCTGGTGGGCCAGTACGCGCACGGGAACGAACCGAGCCACCACATCGCCTATCTCTACGCCTACGCTGGCGCACCCTACAAGACGCAGGAGCGGGTGCGCTATCTGTTGGATCACCTGTACGGCAGCACGCCGGATGACGGCGTATCGGGCAATGAAGATTGCGGACAGATGTCGGCCTGGTATGTGATCAGTTCGCTAGGTTTCTATGCGGTCGATCCGGCCAGCGGCAACTATGTGTTCGGGACTCCGCTGTTCGACCGCGCCACGCTCGAAATGGGCGCAGGCCACAAACTGGTGGTGGAGGCCGCCCGGAAGTCCCCCTCAGACCAATACATCCAGTCGGTCATACTGAACGGCAAGCCGTATGGGAAAGCCTGGTTCCCGCACTCCGCCATAGCCGACGGCGGGAAGATCGTGTTCCAGATGGGCGCGAAACCGAATGTGCAGTTTGCGTCCGGGGTGGGCGACGCTCCGCCGTCAATGACGAAGCAAGCGGCGAACTGAAGTCAGCTCTTGAGCTCGCCGGGCTGTCTTTCGGCGGTCCGGCGGCGCTTCCGACTCTCCGCTATCGTCGGGTGTATAGCCCAACGCTCCTCACGATCGTGATCGCACTCTGCGCCGCTGCCACTCCGGAGTTCGCTCAGATCAATGGTCACATCGAAAACCGGCCTGGCTGTGGCACAGCGGTCCGCCGCGCATTCCGGAGTCAAGATCAGGACCGTGCTGACCTCCGATGAGGAATTCGAGTTTGGGACGGACCAATGGGATCTCATTGCGATCATCTACCCCATCGAGAAGCGCAGCGCCCATGCGCGGTTCGAATGTGAAACGAACGAACTCCCGACGATTTCTGACGGATTGAGGATTATCAAGTACGACGATGCGATGGGTGAACACGAATGGGAGAGGAAGCAACTCCGCATGGTGCGCCTGGTTGCGGAGAAACAACGGTGGTCCCGAAGACATCCGTCCGGAGACCGCCGCATCCCAATGAAGGACGCCAGTCGGGAATGGCGGCCGCGCGATCTTCGCGTTGGTGGCGGATGGCTGGTCATTGACCGCGCACCCACCGTCTACGGCTGCATCCGCTTCAGCAACTGGATCTGGCCGGCATGATAGAGGTCGTGGGCGGCCACACCTCGGATGAGATGGATCTTCCTAGCGTCGAGCCGGGTGGCCCGCGTCACGGCGGCCCGCCAGTCCTGATGCTGAGCGACGAGCAGGTTGACCGAGTGCTTCCAGGCGGCTTCCGTCGACTCCTCGGGTATGGGGAAGAAGTTCGAGCCTTGGAGGGGGAATGACCCGCGTTTCTCACCGGTGAGGCGGCGCCGGCCCACGTACTTCCAGTAGGCGCAATGCAGAGTGAGCTCCCAGATGCTATGCCGGCCGGGCGCGGGGCGCCACTGGGCCGTTGTGCATGTGACGCCGCGGAGGGCTCCGCGGAGATTGGGGCCATGCCAGGACTTGCGATCAAAAGCTTCGTCGATGGATTCGAGCAGCAGAGCGAGTTCAGGATTCAAGGGAGTTGCTCCTCGCGGACGGTAGTGCCGTTTCTTGCGATTATCGCGCGGATCTTTCCCAGCTACTCCGGGGACCGGAGGCATACACTAGGTGAGGAGGAAAATCCATGGGCCGCGGTTTGATCCTAGCCATCATTCTGGTCGTACTGCTTGGCGTTCGCTGGGTGGCGGGCTTTGCGATCGAGTATGAGTGGTGGCACGAGATGGGCCAGGTGGAAACCTGGATCCAGATGCTGAGCTATGGCTCCGTGCCAGTTGTGGGGGCCGGCCTCCTGGCTTTCGTGGCATTCTGGGTCGCTCATGCGCGAGGCATGAAGCATGCGGGCACGAGCATGCGGCAGCACCCGGGCTACGCCAAACTCGCGACGGCTGTCGCTCTGGCGCTGGCTACGCTGGTGGCGGTGGCGACGGTGGATTCGTGGACCGTGGTGCGCTGGTTCGGCGGGCACGGACTGGACTCGGGCGGCTGGCGCGATCCAGTGTTCGGGCACCCCCTCTCCTTCTACTTCTTCGACGTGCCATTCCTGGGCGTGGTGCTGAGGTACCTGCTGGCGGTAAGCGTAGTCGCGGCGTTGGCGCATTGGCTGACGGCGCGCGGGTGGAGCCTAAAGGATCAGCTGCCGGACTGGAATCCGCAGGAGGGCATCCGGCTGGATATGGCCGGGCTTAGCCTGCACGGCGCGCTGGATTCTAGCTTTCTGCGTGGTGTGGCCGCCTTCTTCCTGGTGGCCTGGGCAAGCAAGTTCTATCTCGACCGGTACGACCTGCTGCTGGACGACCATGGGTCGCTGGTGGGCGTAGACTGGGTGGCGGAGAATCTGACCATTCCGCTCCTCTGGCTGAATATTGTGGCGGCGCTGGCGGCGGCGGCGGGCATGCTGATGCGAAAGCCGAAGGTCCTCATCGGTTTGGTGGCGACCTATGCCTTGCTGGTAGCGGCGCCCATGTTGGTAACGGCCGTCTATGTACGCCCGAGTGAAATCACGATCCAGAAGCCATTTATCAAACGTCATATCGAGGCAACGCGCTCAGCCTATGGGCTCGGCACACATACCAAGGAGACGGATTTCGCCGCGAAGATCGAGGCGCCGATCGACGTCTCCAAGCATCGCCAACTGCTGGACAATGTCCGGCTGTGGGACTGGCGGGCATTTCATGACACAGTGACCCAGATTCAGGCATTGCGGCCGTACTACGTATTTCATGACAGCGACGTCGATCGCTATCAAGTTGACGGCCAATTGCGCCAGGTGCTGGTGACTCCGCGCGAAATTGATGTGGCTCAGTTGCCGGGCGACGCACGGTCGCGGTGGATCAATCCGCATTTCATCTACACCCATGGGTATGGAATGGTGGTGGCCGAGGCGGCGAGGATTACGAAGGAAGGACTTCCGCTGCTGTTGGTACAGGACGCTCCGGCGGTAGTGAAGACCCCTTCGTTGAAGCTGACGCGGCCGGAACTGTACTACGGCGAAGTGTCGCATGAACCGGTGTTTGTTCACACGAAGCAACCTGAGTTCAACTATCCTTCAGGTGCGGGCAATGTGGAGACGAGATATGAGGGCAAGGGCGGCTTCCCCATGTCGTCGATTCCGATGCGGCTCGCGGCGGCGTTGTCGACGGGCGACTGGAACATTCTGTTGACGTCATATCTGGCTCCGGAAAGCCGCATGATGATCCGACGGAAGGTGCGTGAGCGGCTGGAGGCGCTGGCCGGATTTGTGGTGTGGGATGCCGATCCGTATCTGGTGATCACTAAAGCGGGACGGCTCACGTGGATGGTGGACGGCTACACGACCAGCAATGCACATCCTTATTCGAAGATGTTCGTTTTGGAAGACATTGGCAGGGTGAACTACATCCGAAATTCGGTCAAGGCGACCGTGGATGCGTACGACGGCACAATCAGCCTATATGCATTTGGGGACCGGGACCCGCTTCTGGCAGCCTATCAGCAGCTGTTCCCCAAGCTGATACAACCCTGGTCCGCGATGCCGGACGAGTTGAAGGCGCACGCACGCTATCCGGAACTGATCTTCCGGCTGCAAGCCGAGGTTTACCGGACGTACCATATGACGAATCCCGAGGCCTTCTTCAACAAGGAGGACCAATGGGACATCGCTCGAAACCTCAACGGCCCGTCGGGCAAGCCGGAACCAGTTTCTCCCACTTACGTAGTAGCTACGCTCCCTGGCAGCGACGTAGCGGAGTTTCTGTTAATGACGACATTTACCCCGAGGAACAAGGACAACCTGATTGGCGTGATGGTGGCTCGTTGCGATGGGTCGGCTCTGGGCGAACTGAATTTTCTACAGTTATCGAAGCAGGAGCTGATTTTCGGTCCGATGCAGATTGAGGCGAGGATCAGCCAGGATCAGAACATCTCGAAAGACCTAACTCTGTGGAATCAGCAGGGGTCACAGGTTCTGCGCGGGCAGATGTTGGTGCTGCCGGTGGAGAACACGTTGCTGTACATCGAGCCGATCTACATTCAGGCGTCAGAAGCGCGTATGCCGCAACTGAAGAAGGTGGTGGTGGCCATGGGGAACCGGCTCATCTACACCGACACGTATGAACAGGCCCTGAGCGAACTCACCGGGGTACCTATTCAGCCCACCCAGAGCAAGGGTCAGACCACGGAGCCGGGCGAAACGAAGACGGCTGGATCCGGATCCACTGACCAGAACGAGGCCGCCCGGCTCCGGAACGAAATCCAGTCGCATCTCAAACGCTTCAAAGAGTTGATGGCGCAAGGCCAGTTCGCGGACGCAGGCAAGGAGATCGAGGCTCTCGATCGACTGGCGCGCCAACGGTAGAGTGCGGGCTACACCCATTTTGGGACCCCAGCATCTCGAATCGTTCAGCCATAAGATGTACACTTGAGGAGGATGGACGACGTGAGCGCCAGTCCGGCAAATATTCTCGTTGTGGATGACGACGCCGCCGTTCGCGAGGTCGTAGCTTCGATGCTGCGGACGGCGGGTTACACGGTTTCGGTGGCGGCGAATGGCCGCGAAGCGCTGACCAGTCTCCAGCACGAAAAGTTCCAGGTGATCATCACCGATCTGGTTATGCCGGAGCAGGAAGGCATTGAGACCATCAAGCTGATCCGGCGGGATTACCCCGATGTGCGGGTAATTGCGATGTCAGGAGCTTTTGGCGGCGACTATCTTCGGATTGCAGGCTATCTGGGTGCCCATGGAACCCTGGCAAAGCCGCTGCAGCTCGCAACCGTCCTGAAGGCTGTCTCCGACGCGCTCGCATAAACAGGACCTATCCGTGAGACAATCAAGGCCCGCTCGCTGCCGTGGCAGACGAGCGGGCCTTCGTTATTTTCGGGGAATGTCTTAGCTATTGGCCACCTGGCGACCGAAACGGCGGGAGACGCCGGTGAGATTACGCCGGTTGCGGCGGGTTTCCAGCATCTGCTCGCGAGCATTCTCGACGGCATGAACGATAGGCTGAAGCTGCGACTCGGCGGCGCCCCAACTGAAGATGATGGACACGGAGCCAAGGGAGCGCAGTTGGTAATCCCACAAACGTTCAGAAACCAACTGTGTACGGCGTTTGGCGGCTGCGCCGGTTTCGCTTCCGAAGATGAGGATGAACTCGTCTTCCGCAATGCGGCAGGCGAAATCCTGTTCGCGGGTGAGCGACATGATCAGACGCGTGACGGACGCCATAATCTGCTCAATGGCGGGCTTCCCCTGATCGGCCATCAGGCGGACGTAGTCGACCACGCTGACAGCAATCACGAGACCAGCGAAGGTCGATTCGTCCTCGAGAAGACGGGCGAGTGCGTTGGGCTCATGGAAGCCGCCGGGGAGAGCCAGCGTTGGAGCAGACGGAGCTTCCTGCTCGATGCGATGTGGAGCAGCGGTGCGCATTTCGACGACCTTGGGGCGCATCTCGCTTTGTGGAATGACGGGTGCCGCCGTTTCGGCGACCGGATCTGGAATCGTCGGTCGGTAGGAAAACGGCTCGCTGGAAGCAGCAAGGGCGAGAGCTGAAGCCTCGGCGAACATCGGCTCGTCCGGGATGGGCTCCGCTTCGGTGACGACGGGTTCCGGGTGGAGATCCCAAGTGGATGGTTCCGCGCCAGTGAGCCAGATGGATGGCTCTTCGGATGTTTCAAGGGAACTGGCGAACTCGGCAAAGGGTTCGGGCCGAGCTTCGTCCAGCATCTCGGCAGTCACCGGTCCGGCTTCAATGACCGCTTCCGGTTGGGCTTCGCCCAGCATCTCGGCGACAACTGGCTCGGCATCGACAACCGGTTCCGGCTCGACTTCGGCCTGCATCGCAACCACGACAGGCTCAGCTTCAATGACCGGTTCCGGCTCGACTTCGGCCAGCATCCTGGCAACGATGGACCCAGGCTCGGCGACTTCTTCCGGCTGAGCTTCGGACGGCATCTCAGCATTCACCGGCTCGGCTTCGACGAACAGCTCCGGTTGGGCTTCGGCTAGCATCCTTGCAATGATGGACTCGGGCTCGGCAAGCTGTTCCGGTTGGACGTCGGCCGCCACTTCGGCGACCAGCGATTGAGCTACCGCGATGGCCTCCGCATGAGCAGAAGTAGACGACAAAGAAGACAACTCGTCCAATGAGATGAGAGTGTCAGCGAATTCAGAGCCGGGCAGCACATCGTCGTCGCGCAGGACGCGGATGCGAACCACCTGGATCTCTTCATCTGGCGCGCCTTCGACCACGGTGGGCTCGAAGAGCGAGGCGGGGGCAGCCTCGACCGGTGCAACGGCCACAGGCTCGGGCATCGCTTCCACGCGAGGCAGGGTTGGAATCTCCGCGTAGACAGGCATGTCGTCGAGCAGAGAGTAGTCGGGAGTCGAGATAGGAGCGTCCATGGAGTCGACCATGGGCAGTTCTTGAACAACGGCTTCAGCCGATTCGCTGATGGACGACGCAACTGCCTCAGACAGCGTATCGTCGATCACCACGGTTTCAGTCGCAACGGGTTCGGCAACCGGCGCTTCGGACGCGACGGCGACAGGCCCTTCCACAACCTCCGCCGCTTCCGCCGGAGCTTCTTCGGCCACAACAGCTTCGGCAATAGGAGCTTCGAACACGACGACGGGCTCTTCGGTGATCTCCGCAACTCCGGCCGGAGCCTGTTCGGTCGAAACTGTCTCAGCGAAAGGACCTTCGGCGAGTGGCGCTTCGAATACTTCGGAGGATTCCTGGTTCCCTGAGAACTCCTCAATCGCGGGTGGAACAATCTCGAATTCCGGCACTTCCGAGTGAAGGTTGAGAGCCGGGAAGTTGGACTCCGCCTGGGCACTCACCGCGTTGGACGTCAACTCCACCACTGAGGCCGCCATGGCGGCTGGATTCGCGGTAGCCAGAGCAACTGTTGAGCCTTCAGCCAGCCGGCAGGCGGCTGTGGACTCAGCCATATGGGGAATGGCGGCCTCCGGCTCCAAAGGATTGGCTTCGACGCCAAAAGTGGAGATGGCAACCGGCACGGAGACGGCCTGGGACTGCAGGGTCTGCTGGGCGTCGACCATGGCGGGAGAACGATCGGCTTCCTGCGTCGTTTGAGGAGGAGTGCCTGCCATCCCATGGTCTTCCATCTCAGTGAGATTGGAATAGGACGGCACCACAAACACCGGGGAAGCACCGGAGGGGACAAGTGTCAGCGAGGCCGTGGACGCCAGCGGAACAAAGGTCTCGCTGTGCTCCAAACCGGGCGCGGGCGCGGACAGATCAGCGGGGGCGTCTGTAGCGGCGAACTCGTAGTTGGAGGACTGAGCGATGGGGGCCGGCATGGCCACCGGTGCGGCAGGCACTGGGACTTGTGTCGCCTCGGCTGGTGCCATCTCAGCGGCTGCCGCCTCGACGGGCTCAGCCTCCTGATGCTTCCGGATGACGATGTCTTGTGCCCAACCGGCAACAGGTTCTGACTTGAGCGGCGCGGTCGGCTTCTCCTCGACCCGGCGCCCGGTGCGCCGGCCACGAGCGGACCGTTCCGACTGTGCCCGCTCAAACAGTTCGCGCGCATCGGAAACCGGAGTCATCAGCGGGGCGGCCGTTGGCTGCTGGGTCCATGGGGCGGGCTGGGCTGCCGGAACTGCGGGCACGACGGGCCGGGCAGCCAACGCTCCCTGCACCTTGGCCACTACCTCGATGGTCTGCTGCTGAACCTTCTCGACAAGGTCGTCACGTTTGTCGCGCTCATCCTGACGAACGCGCATGACGATGTTGGCTTCCCGAAGTTGCTCATTGCTGCCCTTCAGAAAATCACAGATCAGCGCGACGAAGGCGGCTCCGAGAATGACCACCAGGCTGACGAACACCTGGATTTCTATTGCGCCCATGGAAATACCCTATGAAAGATTGTAGGGGTTGCCAGTAGGTAGACAAATAGGAGTAGGGACTCAATTGACGCCCTTACCTTAGCTCGGCCCAGTAGAAGCGTTCGTACTAGACGGATGAGTTGATCTACCTACTGGCTCTAGGGCCTTTCGGCCCCAACTCCCGGGGAAACCCGGGAACCAGTCGACAGAACACCTGAGGCGCTGGCAACCTCAGCGGACCGGAAAAGGCCGCCTGGAGAGTCCACCAGATGTGGACGGCCGTGCCGGCGGCGGCACCTGCGGAGCCCCGACGCGAGCCGGGGCGATGCCAGCCAGTTCTTCGTCCGAAAACTTCAGGCTGCGGTCGATGACCATCTCGATGGTGGAACCTCTTTCGATGATGGCATCTGGCCCTCGAGTCATGAGGATACCGGCCAAACCAGCGGCTGCTCCGGCGGCCGCGCCGATGCCCGCGCCAGTCCCGGTACGGCTGGCAACACCGCCGATCATGGTGCCCCAGCCGGCGGCTTCGCCGACCTTCATGGCATCGGAAGCCTTCGACCCGTCGCCCTCGACTTTTCCTTCGGTACGATCCACCTTACCCGGGTTTGAACCATCGACCGTGCCGAGTGAGGCCCTGAAGTCACGGGTGACTCCGTTGGCCAGGGTGAGCGAGTCGAAACGAACGTAGAGTTCCGCCCGGCCTTTCACCTTACCAGCGCGTTTCACCTGAGTGACGGTGCCGGTGACGTAAGAACCAGGCGGAATCACAATGCGGCTGTCGGAAAGCACCGGGAAGTTGGTTTGAAGGTAGACCCGGTCACCGATCGCGGCGGTCTTTGTGCTGATACTGTTTATGAGTTGCAGCGGGATTTTGGTGCCGGCAGCGATGGTGTAGACCCGTTCTTCGCCTGCGGCGAGAGCGTCCTGAGCCGCTTGCCAACCGGTACGCGCCGGAGGTTGAGCAAAGAGGGCCAGAGCCAGCAACGGGGTGATACAGATGGCGCCGATATGCACTTTGTGCTCCCTCATCCTAGACTAACCCCACCGAAGGAGGTTGAGATGTTTTTTCCGCACTGGAGATGAATGAATCCACTCAATCACCCATTCGCGGCGTAGCTGCGCCGGCCGGAGCCGGGTCATCTTGTTGAACGTAATGGAGGAGCATCCGGTTGCGGCGGTGTCGGTTGGAAGCGCAGACAGGCGCCAGAGGCAGTCTGATCGCCGGAGACCTCCAGGACTAGCTCCGGATCCTGTGGAAGGTCGTCGGGCAACACCAGATCCACTTGGTATACCCCTGGAAATCCAGGAGTTAGCCCGATGTACAGGATCCGGGCTGGATCCAGGTCACGCCCGGCCAGAGTGAGGCGAACAGACGGCGCCGCCGCCAACGGCACGGGGTCGCGCGGGAACTCACGGTAAGGCAGCACCGGTTCAGTGTCGCCGAGCCCGGCGGCGTAGACGATCACGGCCTCGCCCGGCCTCGCCGGGTTTTTGTGGTCGATCCACTCCATGGAGTCTCGATGGCGGCCCAGCACCAAACCAGTTTCCATCAGAAACCAGGCAGGAGCCGTTGGAGCCAACTGCACGCGGACGATGGGACCATTCAGGGAATTGTAGGTAAGAACGATTGTCGCCGGGCCGGGCCGCAACTCCGACGGGACTAGAAACGTAACTACCTCCGGCGAAATGTACTCGACCGGGGCAAGCAGACCGCTGACCTTTACGGTTACGCCGGTGCCCGGCAACTGATAGGGCAGCACGCCACCTTTCAGGTCACCCTCCACGCGGGCACGGCTGTACGGAGCCAGGTTCCGGCCATAGATGGCCGCAAGGGTGTTCGGAGCGAGGCGTCCTCGCTCTCCACTGGCCAGATTAACGATGCTGTCCGCGGAGTAGGACGGCGCCGGCCGCGGTGATTGACTCCTGCCGATGACGGCGCACGCCAGGAATGCCAGCGCCAATAGCGGATAGCGCATGGGCAGTCGATGCGGATCTTACCGGATGTCGGGGCGCCGCGTCTATACCCCGCTCTTCTGCGGGGAATACGGTAGTCAAGCCAGGGCGAGCGCCTTGCGTGTCATGGTGGCGAGTGGCACGTCTTCCAGTTCGTTGAGCTGGAACCAGTGGAATCCCTTCGGGGCTTTGGCGGCGGAGGCGCGATAGACCTCGATCGTGTAGTCATGGTGGGTGATGGAGTGCTTGAACGAACCGAGGCACTCGCCACGGTGGGCAGAGGGCATATCGCGAGCCGCGGGCAACTCCCAGAAGCCGGCAAGCTTGGATTCGGTCTGGCCACGCTGCCGCAGGAGGATGCTACCGTTCTTCTCGACCAGAAAGAGCTCCATGGCCAGCTTGACGGGATCGCGCTTCTTCAGCTTGATGGGGAGCTCGTTCTGGACTCCGGCAGAGCGCGCCTGGCAGAGCTCGCGCCAGGGACAGAGCAGGCATTGGGGGCTGCGGGGCAGGCAGACTGTGGCACCCAGTTCCATAATGGCCTGATTGAAGTCGGCGGGCCGCTTGGGATCGAGCAGGCGCTGGGCGTGCTCTTTCAGCCGGACGCGGACGCTGGAACTCGAGACGTCGCCTTTCTCCAGGCCAAGGCGCGACAGGACGCGGATGACGTTGCCGTCGAGAACGGCGTAAGGCAGCGAGAAGCAGATGGAGGCGATGGCGGCGGCGGTGTACTCGCCCACTCCCGGCAGCGTACGGATCTCCTCATACGTCTGAGGAAAGCCGCGGGCGGCGGTGATTTGTATGGCGGCGCGCTGCAGATTGCGCGCGCGGGAGTAGTAGCCGAGGCCGGACCAGATGGCGAGGAACTCCTGCTCGGGTGCCTGCGCGAGGTCGCGTGGCTCCGGGTAGCGTTCCAGAAAGCGCTGATAGTAGGGGATCACGGCCGCGACGCGGGTCTGCTGCAGCATGATCTCGGAGACCATGATCTTCCAAGGGTCGCGGGTGCGGCGCCAGGGCAGATCACGGCCGGCGGCGGAGTACCAGTCGAGCAGAAGTTGGCTGGCCTTGCGAGGCGGGGGAATGAGCATCCGGCTGATACAATGGTAAGTCAGTGGACGAACTCCTGAGGATCCGCGGGGCGCGGGTTCATAATCTGAAAAACCTGAGTGTCGACCTGCCGCACAACAAGCTGACGGTGGTGACGGGTGTGTCCGGCTCTGGCAAATCGTCGCTGGTGTTCGACACCATCTATGCGGAAGGCCAGCGCCGGTATGTGGAAAGCCTGTCGGCGTATGCCAGACAGTTTCTCGATCGCATGGAGAAGCCGGATGTCGACGAGATTCAAGGCATCGCCCCACCGATTGCAATCCGGCAGAAGAACACGACACGGAATCCGCGTTCGACCGTCGCTACGTCGACAGAGATCTACGACTATGTGCGGCTGCTGTACGCACGGACCGGCTTGACCTATTGCCCAACCTGCGGGCAACTGGTGGAGCGAGACACGGTGGATCCGGTCGCGCGGAAGATGCTGGCGCAACCCGACGGGTCGCGCTGGTATGCTCTGTTCCCAATTGTGACGTTCAAGCCAGGCGATGCCGCCGCGTTGCGTGATCACCTGTTCGACCTGCGCAAGCGGGGCTTCAATCGGCTGTTCCAGAACTCCACGATGTATGAGTTTTCGACGCCCGAGTCGCTGTTGGACGTCGATTTCTCGAAGCCCGCGTTTGTGCTGGCCGACAGGTTGGTGATTCGCGCCGACCAGAAGCAGCGCATCGTGGACACCGTCGAGATCTGCTACCGCGAGGCGGGTGAGGTCGTGTTTGAACAGGCCGGAGAGCCGGAACCGCAGCAGATCCGGTTCAGCGAGCGCTTCGCCTGCAAGACCTGCAACGTCGAGTTCCTGACACCGGAACCCTCGCTGTTCAGTTTCAATAACCCCTACGGGGCATGCCCCAAATGCCAGGGCTTTGGAAACACCATCGACTACGACCTGGATCTGGTGATTCCCGATCCGACGCTGTCCATCGCCGACGGGGCCGTGGATCCGTGGAACAAACCCCAATACCAGTGGATGCGCGAGGAGTTCATCGGAAAATCGCGCAACAAAGTACGGGCTAACGTACCCTATGTGGACCTGAAGCCCGCGGAGAAGAGCGTGGTGCTGGATGCCATCCGGCGCTTCTTCCTCGAAGTCGAGACCAAGAAGTACAAAGTCCACGTACGAGTGTTCCTGAGCCGCTACCGGGGCTATACACAGTGCCCGGCGTGCAACGGGTCACGATTGCGGGCCGATGCTTTGAACGTGCGCGTAAGCGGTAAGACGATCGCGGAAGTCGTGCGGCTGAACATTGCCGAGGCCAAGGAGTTCTTCGACGAGTTGGAGCAGGCTCCGGAACAGGCGGCCATCGCGGAGAAGGTGCTGGTGGAGATCCGGCAGCGGCTAAAGTTCCTGAATGATGTGGGCCTGCAGTATCTGACGCTCGACCGGCTGTCGGCGACGCTTTCCGGTGGTGAAGCGCAGAGGATCCAACTGGCGACGTGCCTGGGCTCCCGGTTGGTGGGCGCGACGTACGTGCTGGATGAACCCTCGATCGGTCTGCACTCACGCGATACGGAGCGATTGATTCGGATTCTCGAGGAGTTAAGGGACCTCGGCAACACGATTCTCGTGGTGGAACACGATGCTGACGTGATGCGGGCCGCGGACCACGTGGTTGACATGGGGCCCGGCGCCGGTGAGTTGGGAGGATTGGTGACCTTTGAAGGCACCCTGGCGAAGATGCTCTCGACCAATGGGAAGCGCAATACGTCCCTGACGGCCAAGTACCTAAAGGGTGACCTACGTACTTCGCTGAAGAAGGACCGGCGGCCGGTGGATCGTAAGCGGCTGTTGAAGTTCTTTGGGTGCCGCGCGAACAATCTGCAGACCATCGACGTCGAGGTGCCCCTGGGCATGATGACCGTGGTGACCGGCGTATCGGGGTCAGGCAAGTCGTCGCTGGTCCACGACGTGATTCACCGCACGCTGGAGTCGCGCTATCGCCGGGATCTGTCGAAAGAAGGCGCGAAGGAAGACGACGAAGTCCTCGCGCAGAAGGCGGAGAAACAGACCTGCCGCAAGGTGGAGAACGCTGAGTTGATCCGGGAGATGGTGCTGGTGGACCAGTCGCCGATCGGCCGGACCCCCCGCTCGAATCCAGTCACATACTGCAAAGCCTTCGACGTGATCCGCGAACTGTTCGCATCGACGCCGGAAGCCGACCGGCGCGGCTACACGGCGGGACACTTCTCGTTCAACATCGCGGGCGGCCGGTGCGAAACTTGCCAAGGTGACGGAACAGTCACGGTGGAGATGCAGTTTCTGGCGGACGTCGAATTGATCTGCGAGGACTGCAAGGGGACACGCTACAAGTCGTCCGTCCTGGATGTGCGGTACCGGGGCATGAACATCCACGAAGTATTGGGCATGACGATTCGGGAAGCGCTGGCATTCTTTGCGGATCAGCCCAAGTTGGTGTCGCGGTTGAAACCACTCTCGGACGTTGGGTTAGGCTATCTGCGGCTGGGCCAATCGGCGACGACACTATCGGGCGGCGAGGCGCAGCGGGTGAAATTGGCGTCCCATCTGACGCAGGCCGACTCGAAGGGCATGCTGTATCTCTTCGATGAGCCCACCACGGGGCTGCACTTCGACGATATCGCGAAGCTGCTGGATGCGTTCGAGAGGCTGGTGCACAACGGTGCGAGCCTGCTGATCATCGAGCACAACCTGGAAGTGATCCGCCATGCGGACTGGGTGATCGACCTGGGTCCGGAGGGTGGTTCCGGCGGTGGGCGCGTCGTGACGGCCGGGACGCCGGAGCAAGTGGCGCGTTGCGCGGAGTCGTATACCGGCCAGTTCCTCAAGGCATTGGTGTAGGTTCGGCCAGGCCGGCTATTCGTCGCGCAGGGCGATAGACGGATCGGCGCGCGCGGCGCCCAGGGCGGGCGTGAAACTGGCCAGAAGGGCGGCGCAGAGGACGAAAGCCAGAGCCCAAACCAGTGACGCGGGATCGCCGAATGTGACTCCGTAGAGCAGACTGGACATGGAGCGCGCGGCCACTGGGGCCAGCAGGGCGCCGAGAGCCGCGCCGGCCAGGGCCTGCGCGAGCCCACCCTTCAAAACAAGCCACAGAATGTCGCGGCGCGTGGCACCCATGGCAACGCGAATGCCGAACTCGCGGTGGCGCTGTTCGACGACGTAGGCCAGCAGGCCGTAGATGCCGAAGACCGCAAGAAGCAGCGCCAATGCAGCAAAGGACTGCAACAGCCAGTTCGCGAGGTTGCGCTCGGCCAGTGCGGCACGCGTGACGTCGGTCATGGCTCGCGGCTCGGCGATGGGTAGTTCGCGATCCACCTCATGCAGGGCCGCGGTGGCGCCGGTAAGCAGGTGGAGAGGATCGCCCGAAGTCCGAAGAACCGCGTGCAACTGCCCCATGGGCATCTGTGAAAGAGGCAGCCAGAAGCCTGGCTCCGCGTTGAGGTCGGAGGGGCGGTCGCGATTGTCGGCCACCACACCGACGAGTTGGCGCGGCGAGCCGAAGATTTTCAGCACGCGTCCGATGGGGTCGATACCTGGCATGTAGCGGCGCACTAGAGCTTCATTGACGATGACGACTTTCGGCGCCGCGGCGCCGTCCCGCTGATCGAAGGTTCGGCCGGCGCGAAGGGGAATGCGCAGGGCTTCGAAGTAACCCGGAGAGGTCATCTGATAGCGGCCCTGAGTGGAGTCTCCGGGCCGCGGCTCGATGCCTTCGATAGAGAAGCTGCTGTTCTCGTCATAGCCCGTCCACGGGATGTTGGTGGCCAGGGCAGCGGCGCCAACACCGGGCAGAGCGCGCCACCGGCCCACCAGATCCTCGTAGAAGCGCGCCGCCTTTTCGGGCGTCTCGTAGCCGTTGCGCGGCAGCGCCAACTGAAACGTCAGCACGCCGTTGGGATCGAAGCCGTGATCGCGGGCGCCGAGACGCAGTGAACTTTGTACAAGCAGCGCGGCGGAGACACAGAGAACGGTGGCGAATGCCACCTCGCCGGCCACCAAAAGCGCGCGCAGCCGGTTGGCCTCTCGCCCGGAAGAGGCGCCACGGGATTCCTGAGTGAGGCTGGCGGCCGGATCGACGTGCGACTGCCTCCAAGCTGGCGCTAGACCGGCCAGCAGGCTGGTGAACAACGCGCAACCGAGTGCGAAGAGCGCAGCGAGACCGGTGAACTGCACGTCGTGGACGCGTGGAAAGTCCAGAGGCAGCAGCGCGCGCCAGGCTGGGGTTAGCGCGGCAGCCAGGGCGAGCCCGAGGGCTCCACCGGCCGCACCCAGTACGAGGTTTTCGCACAGGACCGAGCGGATGATACGCCAACTGCCGGCCCCCAAGGCGCGGCAGACAGCGATCTCTCTGCGGCGCGCCAGGCTTCGAGCGATGCACAGCCCGGCCACATTGGCGCAAGCGATGAGGAGCACCAGACCGCCGGCAGCAGCCAGCAGCCATACGGTATCGCTGGACTTGCCGACGAGTTCGGTGGAGAGCGGCTCGACCCGCAAGGCGAGGTCCTTGTCAGGCCCCGGATGGCGGCGCGCGAGTTCAGCGGACATGGCTTGCGCGTCCTGGCGCATTTGTTCCAGTGTCACTCCAGGCTTCATGCGGGCGATCAGATTCGTGAAGTGCGAGCCTCGGCTCTCCGGGTTAACCTTGAGCGGATACCACAGATCCACGGTGTCGCCCTGCAGCGGCGACCGGTAACTGCCGCCAACGTGCTGGAAGCCGGGTGGAAGGACGCCAACCACGGTCCAGGATTCGCGGTTCAGCCGGATGGTCCGGCCGACGATGGACGCATCGCTCTGGAAGCGCGTCCTCCATAGCAGGTTGCTGAGAATCACCACCCGGGCCTTTGCCGCCTGTGAATCGGCAGGTTCGAAGTTGCGGCCCAGCGCCGGCAGGATGCCGACAGTGGTGAAGAAGTCGTGGGAGACGCTCATTGAGGTGAGCCGTTCCGGCACCTCGCCGTGCATCAACTGCAGATCGTCCTCGGTGTAGAGCCCGGCGGAGTCGAGCGTTTTGTTCAGGTGGCGAATGTCGGCGAAATTCCCCATCGAGACCGGCCACTTCGGATTGCGCGGGGTGGCTTCGAAGATGCGTACCAGACGCTCGGGGTGCGGGTAAGGCAAGGGCCGCAACAGCACGCCATCGAGCATGGTGAAGATCAGCGTATTCAACGCAACGGCGAGCGCCAGGGCGGCAAGCGCGATGGAGGTGAAGCCGCGATGGCGGCGGAGGGCTACGACGGCCTGCCTCAGATCGCCAAGAGTCCCGTCGAGCCAGCCAAGCAGACGCTGGTCGCGAATCTCCTCCACGGCTGCGCTTTCGTAACCGCACTTCAGGCGCGCCTGGCGCCGAGCCTCCTCAACGCTCAATCCACGGCGCAGGCCTGCGTCGGTCTCCATCTGCAGGTGGAACTCGACTTCGTCCTGCAAGTCGGCATCGAGTTCGCGCTTCCCGAAGACAGCTCGCCATTTCGAGAAGAGTTCCAGTAGTCCGCGCATAGGCGTCTCCTTGCTGAGTGCACTGTTCTGATCAGACCGGATCGTCCAGCAAACGCCGCATGATGTCGGTCATGCGAGTCCACTCATGACGCTCGACTTCCAAACGGCGGCGGCCGGCCGGAGTGAGACCGTAGAAACGGGCCCGGCGGTTGGATTCGGTCTGATCCCAGGCGGCGCGCAACAGGCCGCGCTGCTCCAGGCGGACCAGTCCGGGGTAGAGCGTTCCCATGTTCAACTGCAATGCGCCCTCAGAGACCTGCGCCAGGCGCTCCGCTATGGCATAGCCATGCACGGGGCCGAGGCTGGCGACCACTTTGAGGATCATCAGATCAAGGGTGCCTTGCAGCACTCCTGCCTTGTGAGGGGAGGGTTCTCTAGTTGGCAATCTAATACAACCTACAGTCATTCCATTTGGCTGTCAAATGGAGTACGTCGATAGCCGCAAGAAGTTACAGGTGTCTTAGGCGCGCCAGAAGGAAATGACGCAGCCGCCGGCAATGATAAGGGCACCGCCCGCGCAGATAGGCAATGAAGGCCGCTGCTGGAAGCGGAGCCAGGCCAGAAGCTGCGCGCAGAGGAAGAAAAAGACGACATAGACACCCAGCAGGCGTCCAAAGTCCCACCGCGGCAGGTTCACGGTGAACCCATACGCGGACAGCGCCAGCACACCCAGCGCGGCGAAGAGGAGACGGACCGGGCCGCTGGCGCGGTAGAGCGCCGACTGCAGGAAAGAGTCGCCCAGGGCCTCCAGCAACGCGGCAAGGCAGAGCAGAAAGAGGGCCTGTCCTTGGGTGGGTTCGCGCAGCAGGAATGGGAGCGACATCCTTCCACTATGCATTGATCGGGGACTCGGACGGCTGACCTGTTCATTTTTCACTAGGGACAGGATGACGGGTAGGGTAAGCTCCTTGAAAGGGGATTGCATGGGTACTGGCACGATTCGATTGGATTTCTCGACGGTCGCGGGCGTCAAACTCAGCGACCAGATTCACCTGGATATCGTGGCGCGAGACGGCTCGGCCCACTATGAAAATGCGGTGGAGGTGAATGGCACCATCCAGATCGGCGCTATCGACGCTTCTCCGGTGAAGGACTATCAGGTGACGGTGTGGCCGCTGCGCTACCGTCCGTCGTCGTTCTTCCTCAGAGTGCAGGACGGCAAGGCAGTGCGAAGGTCGGTCACTCTGCCGGTAAATCCGGACAAGGTATCGGATATCGATGCGCCCGCCTACGCGAAACTTCCGCCCGCACTGCGGTCGATCCTGGAAACCTCGAGCATCGATACGCAGCCCGCGCAGCAGGGCCAGGCACTATACGAGGCCCTGGACGCGCAACGCAAGGCCTGCTTGTTGAATATCTGCGCCAAGGCCTCGAATACGATTCTCGACGACGGGTCGAACTGCCTCAGCCACCTGGGCGGCCTGCAGAAACTCCGCCGCGACCGGTTCTTTGCCAAAACGACGGCGGCACTGTTTGAGGAGGTTCAAAACGCCTCGCGGCTGTTCCACCAGGTATCTGAGTCGCTGCATCATCCCCCGGAAGGTTATCTGCCAGCGAAGAGCTTCAAGACGTTCGACCGCTACGGCAACCTGCAGCTCTCGTTCTTCCGGCAGGGCGAAACCGGAGATCACTACCTGGTGGACGTGGACATCGACGAGGCGCAGTATCTGGAGCATACTTTCGAGGTGATCCGGAATGCCCTGCTGGACCACACCACCAATCCGTATGATGTGCACGAAGTCCTGGTTGGGGAGCAGAAGCTAATTCCGGGGTACGACTTCCTGTTCCCACAAGTCGCTCAGATCACAGCGACGGCGAAAGCCTAGACGGCCTCGATTACGGCCAACACTTGTTACAAACGCCGGGCAACAGCGTCTCTCCTTGACAGCTTAGGAGTCCGCGGCTATTCTTTTCCTAGAGAAATTAGGAGAGAGAAATGTGGCGTAAGTGGCGCGAAGCGCTGAGAGTGCTGCGGCGACGGCAATCGTGGGAGTCCCATCTCGTCGAAGAACTGGAATCGCACATCGAACACCGCGCCGACCATCTGGTGGCCGGCGGAGTACCGGCGGCGGAGGCTCTCCGGCAGGCGCGTCTCGAACTCGGCCAAGGGGAGACCTACAAGGAGCAGTGCCGCGAGGCCAAGGGGCTACGCTGGCCCGACGAGTTGTTGCAGGATTTGCGCTTTGCCTTTCGGAGCGCGCTGCGGAACCGTTGTTTCACCACTGTAGCGATCGCCTCCCTGGCGCTGGGAATCGGAGCGAACACGGTCGTTTTCAGCGCTCTCAACTCGCTGGTGTTGCAGTCGCTGCCCATTGCCGAGCCGGAGCGGGTGTTCTTCGTGCAGGGAGACAGCGGCCCCACCCACTCGTTTCCCGCCTACCGCGACATGCGTGACCGGAACGCCACCTTCTCCGCGCTGGCCGCCTACCGGATGGCGCCCATGGGTCTGGAGACGGCAAACGGCCCCGAGCGCGCGTGGGGCTATCTGGCGACGGGCAACTACTTTGAAATGCTGGGGGTCAGGCCGTTGATTGGCCGGTTCTTCCGGCCAGAGGACGAGCGAGGTCCGGGTGCCAGTCCGTATGCCGTGCTGAGCTACGCCTGCTGGCGACAGCGGTTCGGAGGCGACCTCGGTATTGCCGGACGCACGATCCGGATCAATGGCCGTCCGTACACAGTCCTCGGCGTGGCGCCCCGGGAATTCCATGGCACGGAGCATTTCTACTGGCCGGACGTGTGGGTGCCCATGATGATGGAGCCCCAGATCGAGATGAGGAACTGGCTGGACGACCGCAATACCTGGAACTCATTTGTCATCGGCCGTGTGAAACCGGGCCTCTCGCCCCGGCAGGCCGAGGCCAACCTGGATGCCATCGCGGTAGTGCTGAACCAGGAACATCCGACCAACAGAATCGTGCCGCACGCCAGGCTGACCAAGCCGGGCATGGTCGGCGACACCGGCGGCGGCCCGGTTCGTGGTTTCCTGCTGGGCGTGATGGCGCTGGCGGGCCTTGTGCTGCTGGCGGCCTGCGCGAATCTGGCGGGGCTGCTCTCGGCCCGCTCAGCGGACCGGCGCCGCGAATTCGCCATCCGCATCTCCATCGGCGCGGGCCGGGCACGGCTGATGCGCCAATTGATGACCGAGTCGATGTTACTTGCCGCGGCCGGCGGCGCGGCGGGCTGTGCATTGGCCTACGGCCTGCTGGGCCTGTTGAGCGGCTTTCATCCGCCATTCGATTTCCCGGCTCAGTTCGATGTGAGGCCGGATCTGCGGGTGATGGCCTTCGCCCTGGCGATCACGGCGGGGACGGGATTGTTGTTTGGCCTGGCCCCGGTCCGTCATGCCTGGGCGACCGAGACGAATCGGGCGGTGCGCGGTGCGGGCGCAGGCCGGCGCTGGGCCTTCCGCGACCTGCTGCTGGCGGGCCAGGTGTGCCTCTGCTGCCTGCTCGTCACCGCGTGTTTCGTGTCTCTGCGCGGCCTGTCCAATGCTCTCCGGATGCCGGCCGGCTTCCGGGCCGAGGGTGTGACCGTGGCCGGATTTGATCTCGGCATCGCACGCTATTCCAAGGAACGCGGCCGACAGTTCCAACAGTCGATTCTCGAGAAGGCGCAGGCGGTGCCTGGGGTGGCGGCGGCGGCCTTTGCGAGTTCGATACCACTGACGGTCGATCAGTCTTCCACCACGCTGTACCCTGAGGGTGCGGTGGACGTCAAGGGTCATCAGGGCGTGGGTGCCAGCTACTTCGTCGTTTCGCCGGGCTACTTCTCCGTGATGTCGACAAGGCTACTGGCCGGGCGGGACTTCCGGTGGGATGATGCGCCGGGCATGGCGATTGTCAACGAAACACTGGCCCGCAAGGTGCTGGGACGGACCGATGTGGTGGGCCGCCGGATCGTACACGGGTTTCGAGGCGAGACTGTGCTGATCATCGGCGTGGTGGAAGACGGCAAGTATGAAACGTTGACCGAGCGGCCGCGGGCCGCGGTCTTCTGGCCCGCCGCGAGCCGGTATGAGTCCAGCGGTCTGCTGCTGGTGCGGTCCAACCGGCCCGAAAACGAGATGGCGGGCATCTTGCGCCAACTCATGGGGGAACTCGATCCTCGCTTGCCGGCCCTGAACGTCGGGGGACTCCACCAACAGTTGAGCTATGCATTCTTCCCTGCCCGCGCGGCCAGCTTCGCGCTGAGCGCCTTCGGCCTGCTGGCCATGATGCTGGCGGTGACGGGGATCCACGGTCTGGCTGCCTACTCCGTCAGCCGCCGCGTGCGCGAAATCGGAATCCGTACGGCCATCGGCGCACGGCCGGGCCAGGTGCTGCGATTCGTACTGGCGCGCACGAGCGGGCTGGTTGCAGCTGGGTGTCTGGGAGGCCTCGCCCTGGGTTTCGTGGCTAGCCAAGGCATGAGCCGCATCGTGTATCAGGCATCTCCGCACGACCCTGTGGTGTTGGGCGGGGTTGTGGTCACGATGGCCGTGATCGCGCTGGCGTCGGTCTATGCGCCGGCGCGGCGGGCCCTCTCCATCGATCCGCTGCAAGCATTGAGGGAGGAGTAGAGGCGACAATAGAAGCCGCAATGGCTTTGTCGCAGGCCCAACTCGACGCCGTAAAACGCAGCGGGCAGGACGCCTGCTGTGTGGCCGGACCAGGTTCCGGCAAGACCACAGTCCTGGTGGAGCGCTTCGCCTGGCTGGTGGAACAGGGCATGGATCCGGGGCGGATTCTGGCCATCACGTTCACTGAGAAAGCCGCCACACAGATCAAGGCGCGGCTTGTCAAACGCTTCACAGGAGACACAGAGCGGCGGCGAGGCGTGGAACGGGCTCAGGTGTCCACGATCCACGCCTTCTGCATGGGCCTGCTGCAGGAGCACGCGATTCGCGCCGGGCTGGATCCGCAGTTCTCCGTACTGGACGAGCGCGAGTCCGATACGGAACAGGCGGCAGCCATGGAGACCGTGTTGGATCGCCTTGCGGCGGAACGGCGTGAGGAGTTCGTCGCCGTCGCCGAAGCCTGGTCCGCCAACGATATGGCGCTGGCGTTGCGGGGCGTCTACGAAGACCTGCGCATGGGCGGTGGTGCGCGTACCGCGTTGCAGAGGCTGCCGGAGTTCCGTCCTGAAGTGGAGATTGAGGAACTGCGGCGCTCCGTCCGGCAAATGCTGGACGACTCACCGTCGCCCACAACCGACGCGCAGAGGCGGCGCGTCGAGAACGGGCGTGCCTGGTTGAGCCAGGAGCCTTCGCTGCAGTGGCTGGCGGATTTCACCATCGACAAACGGGGGCTGAAAGCCGGACACCCTGTCTATGACGGCCTCGACCGCGTGAAGATGTTACGAGACCAGGCCCGGCGCTGCCTTGTGGGGGCAGCGCACCTCAAGGAAAGGGCCGTGCTTCGGGATGCTCTGGTCGAGTTCGAACAGGAATACCAGCGGCGGAAACGGGCCCGTGCGTCCCTCGATTTCGAGGATCTGCAGGAGCACACGTTGCGCCTGCTGGAAAGCGATTCCGAGATCCGGGAGGAGACAAGGGAGCGATTCGACTCGATCCTGATGGATGAGTTGCAGGATACCAACCCCGTGCAGTGGCGCATCCTGGACCAGATGCGACGACCCGGCCGGTTCTTCGCGGTGGGCGACATCAATCAGTCGATCTACGGCTTCCGGCACGCGGTGCCCGAACAGTTTGCAGCCTATCAGGAGACCGTGCGCGCGGCCGGAGGGATCGTCGACCGCCTGCAGAGCAATTATCGAAGCCGGCCAGAGGTCTTGGCGGCCGTGACCGCCTCGCTCGTGACCACCCCGAGTGTGGGTGTGACACGACATGAGTTGATCGGCGAGCGAGCGTATCCTCCCGGAGCAGCGCCGTTTGTCGAAGTGCAGCGGATGGAGGAAGGAGAGGCCGACAACGAGGCACTGTGGATCGCGCACCGTCTGCGCGAGCTGCATGGCGACTTGATGGTGGGAGACCCACCCCGGCCGGCGAAGTTCCGCGACATGGCCGTGCTGGCGCGCAGCAAAGCGCCCTTTGATGCGCTGGAGTCGGCTTTCGAACGATTCGGCATCCCCTGCCAGATCGATCGGGGCAAGAACTTCTATGAGGAGCAGGAGATTCTGGATCTCACCAACTGGCTGAGGGTGCTTGAGAATCCGGCGAATGAGATCCCGCTCTTCGCGCTGTTGCGCTCGCCCTTCTTCGGATTGAGCGATGAATCCCTGCTGCTGGCCCGCGCCAACGGCGGCTTGGCGCCGGAGGAAGCGTGGCAGCGCATCGCGCGGGCTCGCGTGCTGCGAGAGGAGATCGCTTCGGACTGTATCCTGGCGCGCCTGATGGATGAGACAGGCTATCAGGATGGACTCTCGCGACGTGGCCGGGCCAACGTCGACAAGTTTCTCCGGCTGCTGCGCGATTTGGAGGCGGCGGCGCCCGGTGATCTCGCCGGCCACCTGGCGCAGATCGACGACCTGAGAGACCGGGGCAAGGAGCCCAACGCACCGGAGGTGGAGTTCTCCGACGCCGTGCAGGTGATGTCCATCCACTCGGCCAAGGGCCTGGAGTTTCCGGTGGTCGTGGTGGCCGCCATGCAGAAAGGCACACCGAACTTCAGTGAGCCGTTGGCGTGGACTCCACAAACCGGCCTGGGCCTACGCTGGCGTCTGCCTGACGGAAAGACGACTGAGCCCGATCCCGCTCTGGCGGCGTGCATCAGCCTGACCTCCGAGCGGGAACGGGCCGAAGCGGACCGTCTGCTCTATGTCGCCATGACCCGCGCCGAGGAGCGACTGATTCTCTCCTGGACACAGCCCGGGCGGGGTGTTCCGCCGTGGGTCCTGCAGATCGAGACCGGTCTCCAGATCGAGTGGCCCAGTGACGTGAATGTAGCGGCGGAGACAGATACCGTGCGTCTGATCCGGCATAGCGGACAACCGGAGGAGATGGAACCGCCGATGCTGGAAGGTGCCCTGGCTGAGGCGGTGGAGGTCGCGCCGCAAGCCGAATCGAACCAGCCGAGCGCGACGTTGGCGGTGACGTCCCTGGCGGTCTTCGCGGACTGCCCCAGGCGCTACTTCCTGCAATTCCTCGCGGGCTGGCCGCAGCCGATCGCCGCGGGAGACACAGGTGGCGGGGCGGCGCTGGGAACTGAAGTGCACGAACTCCTGAGCGGCGTGAAAACCGAGGCCTCGCCCGAAGCAGCCGCACTGGCCGAAGTATTCTTGCAGAGCGACCTCGCGCAGCGGGTGCAACAGGCGAATCGCGTGGAGCGGGAGTTCGATTTCCTGGTCGAACTGGACGGCGTACTACTTCGAGGGCAGGTCGACCTCTGGTTCGAGCACAACGGCCGCGTGGTGATTGTAGATTACAAGACCGACCGTGTCCTGGACGAGGCTAGGCTGGCAACCTATGCCCTTCAGCTTGGATTCTATGCGCACGCGCTGCGGCAGATGTTGGGCCGGCCGGTAGACGAGGCCTGGCTGTTCTCGCTGCGTGATGGCACAGCTCACGCTGTCACGTTGGGAACTTGGGAGGAACGCCTCGCGGACTTGCGGGCGCTATCTGAGGCGGAGATATCTGGGCAGTTCCCATTGCGGGAAGCGCCGCGCTGCCAGTGGTGCCCCTATTTGGGTGGCGCCTGCCCGTCGACCTTCGACTCCTCCTTGGCATGATCCTTTGAGCCGCATCCGCAGCGCTTCTGGATGAGGCTCATCAGCTTCTCATGGATGGAAGGCGGAATCGCCTGCGGCTCCATTCCTTTATAGACGCTAATGGTCTTCCGAGTCGTGTCGCAGATTACCCAGCAGTTGGGGCACTCCGTGATGTGCTTCTCCAGTTCGGCCCTAAGCGCGGGGTCTGTGGTTTCGTCGAGGAAGTCGTTCAGTTCCTTGAGAAAGTCCTGACAGGTGACCATCTCTTTACGACGCGCTTCGGTGTGCGTTGCCTCATTTTGCATAGCCAAGGATCTGATCCCCTTTGCGTTTGAAAATCCGGGTGAGTTTCTCGCGCAACTGCAGGCGCGCGCGCAGCAAGCGGCTTTTCACAGCTGCTATTGACAGACCGAGTACTTCAGCGGTCTCCTCCGTGCTGAGTTCCTCGACGTCCCGAAGAACAAAAACCGTCCGGAAGATCGGTTTGAGGCTGTCGATTGCTTTGTCCAGGATCTCGCGCATCTCTTCCTGGCTGTACTTTTGCTCCGGCGTGTCATCCCACACCGCAATCTCGCGCACGATCGGTTCCTCTTCCGTTTCGATGTTTTCATCCAACGAAACGGTTCGATCACTTTTCCGCTTTCTGAGCTTCATCAGGCTCTCGTTGACCGCGATTCTGGTCAACCAGGTATAAAACTTGGACTGCCCCTGGAAGGAATCGAGATGTTCGAAGGCCTTGAGAAAGGTCTCCTGGAGGACGTCTTCTGCGTCCTCATCGTTTTGAGTGATTTGGCGCGCCATGCGGTAGACACGGCGTTCGTATTTGGAGATCAGCTCGCCGAATGCCGCGGCGTCGCCACGGCGGGCCCGGTCCACCAAGGGCTGTTCGGCGGAGATAGCTTCACTGACTACAGCGGACTGTGTAGGTTCGCCTTCCATAGTGTGGGCTCCGAATCTTAAAGGATAGCAGTGAACGGGCGGTAGCGCTCTGACATGATAGGCTGGAACTTACCCCTTTTAGCACCATGAGTAGCACCCTTACAATCACGTTGCCGGATGGCAGCCAGAAGGTCGTGCCCCAGGGCACGACTCCGATGGATGTGGCGCGCTCGATTGGCCAGCGTTTGGCCGACGACGCAGTGGTGGCTCGCGTGGACGGGACCCTGTGGGACCTGACGCGGCCGCTGGAAGGAGACACTACCCTCGAGATTCTGACTTCGAAGAACGAAGAGGCTCTCGAGGTCTATCGCCACTCGACCGCCCATCTGCTGGCAGCAGCGGTGCTGGAGCTCTATCCCGAGACCAAACTCGGCATCGGCCCGCCCATCAAGGACGGCTTCTACTACGACTTTGACCGGCCTTCGCCCTTCACCCCCGAAGATCTGGAGAAGATCGAGGCGAAGATGAAGGAAATCCGCGATCGCGGCCTGCCCTATGAGCGGCAGTTGGTAGCGAAAGCGGAAGGTTTGGCCAAGTATCAGGAGTTGGGCGAGCCCATGAAATGCGAGCTCATTGAGGAGCGCGCAGGCGACGTCTTCAGCGAGTACACGCTGGGGCCGCAGTTCATCGACTTCTGCCGCGGCCCGCACGTCCCCACGACAAAGCGGATCAAGGCCTTCAAGCTGCTCTCCATCGCCGGAGCTTACTGGAAGGGCGACGAAAAGCGGCAGCAGCTTCAGCGCATTTACGGCACCGCCTGGTTCTCGCAGAAGGATCTGGACGACCATCTGCACAAACTAGAAGAGGCGAAGAAAAGGGATCACCGGCTACTGGGCAAGCAGCTCGACCTGATCTCCATCCAAGAACTGGCAGGCCCCGGCCTCATCTTCTTCCACCCTAAAGGCGCGCTGGTGCGCAAGCTGCTGGAAGACTGGATGCGCGAACAGTACCTGAAGCGCGGTTACTCGCTCGTTAACACGCCGCACGTGATGCGCGAGCAGCTCTGGGCGACCTCGGGCCACCTGGGCCACTATGTGGACAACATGTACGCCGCCATGGAGTTGGACGATGCCCGGTACCGGCTGAAGCCGATGAACTGCCCCGGCCACATCCTGATCTACCGCGACCGGCAGCGCAGCTACCGCGACCTCCCTATCCGCCTGGGCGAGTTGGGCACTGTCTACCGCTACGAACGCTCCGGTACATTGCACGGCCTGTTCCGGGTCCGCGGATTCACCCAGGACGACGCCCACATCTTCTGCCGGCCCGACCAGATTGTGGAAGAAATCGTCAATTGCCTCGAATTTGCCTTCGACGTGTTGAAGACGTATGGCTTCGATCGCTACAAAGCGGAGATCTCTACCTGGGATGGCGGTACAAGTGGAAAGTACGTTGGGACCCCAGACCAGTGGGCTCTGGCCGAGAATGCGCTGAAAGTCGCTGTCGAACGCGTCGGGCTGGAAGCCACGGTGATCCCGGATGAGGCGGCTTTCTACGGCCCGAAGATCGACGTCAAGCTGTTGGACGCGCTCGACCGGCCCTGGCAGCTCTCCACCGTGCAGTTCGACTTCACGCTGCCACAGCGTTTCGAGCTCGAATATGTCGGCGAGGACGGCGGCAAGCATCAACCGTTGATGGTGCACCGCGCTCTCTACGGCAGTGTCGAGCGCTTCTTCGGCATCCTGCTGGAGCACTACGCTGGCGCCTTCCCCATCTGGCTGGCGCCTGTTCAGGCCATTGTCCTGCCCATCGCCGACCGCCACGCTGAGTATGCAAAGCAGGTCGAGGCCAAACTTCAGGCCGCTGGCCTGAGGGTGGAGGTCGATGCTCGCAGCGAGAAGGTGAACTACAAGATCCGCGAAGCCCAACTGCAGAAGATCCCGTTCATGCTGGTGGTGGGTGACCGCGAAGCCGCCGACGGCAAGGTAGCTGTGCGCACCCGCAAGGGCGGCGACCTCGGCGCGAAGCTCGTTGACGAGGTAGTGGCTGAAATTGCTCAGCTCGTCGAATCCAAGGCTGTGACCGACTAGACGGCACACCGCTGGTGTCTTGATGTCCTGGATACCCACGATCGTGCTCGGCTGTTTGCTGGCAGGGTCGTGGGTTTTCTGTATCCTGACGGTGATCGCCGCGATCCGCTACCGCCGTGTGCGCCCGCCGGCCCTGCTTACCTGCGAGCCTATCTCCATCCTGAAGCCGCTTCACCATTTGGACGACGGACTCGAAGAGAATCTTCGCTCATTCTTCGAGCAGGACTACCCGGACTTCGAGCTGCTTTTTGCCGCCCGGGAGGCCTCGGACCCGGCACTCGCGCTGGTGGAGCGACTCCGCCTGGACTATCCGCACATTCCAGTCCGGATCTTCGTGACCGGAGAACCACCCTACCCAAATGCCAAGGTGTGGAGCCTCCAGTTGATGATGGTCGAGGCGGAGCACGACTTGCTCGTAATGAGCGACAGCGACATCCGTGTCACTCATTCGATGCTACGTACCCTGGCGGCCGAGTTCCAGGATCAGAAGCTTGGTGTGGCGACCTGTCCCTACCGCGCGGTGCCGGGGCAGAGCGTGTGGTCGGCGCTGGAAGCCATCGGGATGAACACGGAATTCTGGGGCGGGGCCATCACTGCACGTATGGTGGAAGGCGGCGTCAAGTTTGCGGTAGGACCCACCATCGCGGCCCGCCGCGAGGTCGTTCGGGCCGTCGGGGGGTGGGAGCGCCTGAGCAAATATCTGGCGGAGGACTTCGTTCTGGGCCAGTTCGCCGCAGCCGCGGGATATGGGGTGATCCTCTCGTCCTACGTCATCGAGCATCGCATTGGCGCTCAGACTCTGGCATCCAACTTCGCGCATCGCTTGCGATGGAGCCGTTCCACTCGCAGATCGAGACCGGCGGGCTATGTGGGGCAGGTATTCACAAATCCAGTGCCCATCGCCATGGCGCTGCTCGTCCTGCAGCCCGCCACCTGGCCTGCCGCTTTGGTGACCTGCGTCCTGCGGGCCATGGCGGCGGCGGCGATTTCCGAAGGGGTTCTCCACGACCCGCTTTGCCGGATGTGGTGGCCCCTGATCCTGTGGCAGGACCTTTTGAGCTTTGCGTTCTGGGTCGCGGGTTTTTTCGGGAACACCATCGTCTGGCGGGGCCGGAGGTACCGGCTGCTGACGGACGGTCGGTTTGAGCTGATTGGCTATCGAACGATTGATCGACCATCCCGTTAGTTTGTGGGTTTTACCCCCTATACCCGCTATTGTCAATAAGATATAAATGAAGCAATATCGACATGGGCGTTGCCCTTAATGAGCAAGGAATCTCAGATCGAGGCTCCCGGCCTGGAACGTGAGCCGGAGAACATCTCACCGTTTTCCCTGGCACGTGTCTTTGATGCGCCACGTGGGGTCATCATCGCCTGGACCATCGGCATCTCCCTCGCTATTGCTGCGTTGGATGTGTGGATCGACACAAATGTCTCTATTGGGATGCTGTATCTCATCCCGATGTTACTGGTGTCGTTCATCCTGAACCGCGGCCAGATCATCTTCCTGGGCTTGGTCTACTCACTGCTGCGGGAGCACTTGGCTCCGTTTGGATGGGAGCTGGAATCGGTTGCTCGCATCGGCTACGCGGTCATCGGGTTTGCCGGAGCCGGACTATTCGCCAACGAAGTCGTCCGAAGCCGCCGCATGGCGCTGCAGTACTCGCGCGAACTGCAGGAACAGATCCAGCGGCGCAAAGAGGCCGAAGGGCAACTGCGGACGCTCATCGAATCAAGTCCCGCCGCCATCATTACATTGGACGCGGATGGCCGTGTAGACCTGGCCAATCAGGCCGCGCACGAGTTGCTGGTGCTGCCCATGGGTTCGCTCTATGGGGAGCGGATTCGCAAGTACTTGCCCGTGATGGCCGATCTGCTGCAGGCCAACGATGGAGATCTGCCGTATCGCACGGCGACCAATGCCCGCGGCCGGCGCGCCAATGGCGAATCGTTTCTCGCCTGCGTATGGTTTGCCACGTATCCAACCCGGGCAGGCAAGCGCCTTGCCGCCATCATCACCGACGCCTCTGACGACCTTCGCGATTGGCAGGAGACCAGCCTGCAGAATCTGTTGCGTAGTACACGGGTCCTGGTGGGTTCCGTGTCGCACGAAATCCGTAATGTCTGCGCCGCCATTGCAGTAGTCCACGCCAATCTCGGCCGCATCCCGGGTGTCGCCCAAAGTGAGGACTACACCGCCTTGGGTACGCTGGCGCAAGGCCTGGCGCGGTTGGCCACTGTGGAACTGCACTCCGCCGGCGATCAGGAAGTGGGCACCTCCAACCTGGAGACACTGCTGGAAGAGTTCCGGATCGTCGTGGAGCCGACACTGGACGCGGAAGAGATCAAGTTCGAACTCGACATCCCCGAAGGCCTTCCGCCCGTGGTCGGCGATCACCACGGGCTGCTACAGGTGTTTCTGAACCTCTCGCGCAACAGCGTCCGGGCCATGGAGAATGCCGAGCGAAGGGACCTGCGGGTAACTGCCCGGCTGCACGGGCCGGCAGTGGAGGTCCGTTTTCAGGATTCGGGACCGGGGGTAAAGAATCCCGAGCGGCTGTTCCAGGCCTTCCAGCAGGGAGCGGACGCCGTCGGGCTGGGACTTTTCGTTTCGAGGGCCATCGTCCGGGCCAGCGAGGGTGAACTATACCATGAACCATCGGAGACAGGATGTACAATGTGCGTGCGCTTGAAACCCCACCTCGCGCCGGAACCGGCGGGCGAGTTGCAGAACACGGAGATCACGGCATGACAAGTATTTTGTTGGTCGACGACCACGCTTTGTTTCGCGAAAGTCTCGCGCGCCTGCTGGCCGCCGAATCTGAAGTGCGGGTGACGGCGCAGTGCGCCACTGTCGAGGAGGCGCTGCAGATTCTGGAGTCGAATGTCTTCGACCTGATCCTGCTCGACTACGAATTAGGCGACCGGCGTGGCAACGAAGTGGTTGCGGCGATCAGGCAGAAGAACTATGCCGGCAAGGTCCTGGTTGTTACCGTGGGCGTGACTCGCGCCGAACTGCGCCAGTTAATGAATCATGGAGTAAGCGGCGTCTTTCTAAAGAACAACTCGCCCGACCTGCTGATGCAGGCCATCCAGACCGTCATGCGCGGCGAGACCTGGATGGATCCGAAGTACACGAGCAATGTCGGTGAGACCGCGGCCGGTGAAGCCGCCCGGCGCGCCCGTTTCACGGAACGCGACCGTATGGTTCTGCGCGGCGTTTTCGAAGGACTGGCCAACAAAGAAATCGCCGACCGTTTACATGTCAGCGAGAGCGCCATCAAAGCATCGCTGCAACAGTTGTTCAGCAAGACAGGAGTTCGCACTCGCAGCCAGTTGGTGCGTGTTGCCCTGGAACACTACCGCCGGGAACTGCTCTGAACTAAACCGTCGGGAACTGCAGCAGAAGCGCCGCGCGGATCGAGCGATCCGCGCGGCGTTTGGTTTTCCGTCGCCTATCGTTGCGGCACCAGGGAGTTACGAATCTGGACGGCGCGGCGGTTGGCCTCGGCCGCCTCGTCCTTATATCTCAGACGCCGCAGTACCGAAGAGTAGGAGGCCAGAGTCTCGGCCAGCTTCGGGTGGTTGGGCCCCAGATACTGCTCCTGCATGGCAATGGATTGGCGAAAGAGGTCCAGCGCCGCTGCACCGTTGCCGCTCGCAAATTCAGCGGTCGCCAGATTGGCCATCACCGAGGCCTCCAGTTCCGGCTGTTTCGCCGGCATCCGGCTGGCCGCTTCCAGGGCCCGGCGGAACCATCTGCTCGCGCCTTCCACATCCTGGAGCCGGATGTGCAAAGCGCCATAGGTGTTGCATGCGGTGGCGTAGGTGTGGGGGTCCGGCGGGTCCAGTTGCTCGGCCAATGTGATGGCTTCACGGACCAGCGGATCGGCATCATACGGCTTGTCCATCGCCCTATAGGTGTTCGCCATCTCAGTGAGGGTGATGGCGGTGGAACGTGTCGCATTTGATCGCCTGTTCATGGCGAGGCTTTCGCCCAATAGATCGAGCGACCGCTGATGGTCGCCACGCTTGCGCGCGATCACTCCAAGATTGTGCAGTTCGGCCATGACGTAGCCCTCATTCCCCTCGGGGTGAGAACGGTGGAACGTCAGCGCACGCTGAAAGAGCGGCTCGGCTTCCTGATACCGGCCGGCATCGCACAGGACTGTCGCCTCCCGGTAAGCGTCCGACGCCTTCTGTAGTTGCGATTTGACGTCAGACTCCTGAGCGGAGGCGGCGGCGGTGACAAGAATGCAGATTGCCCAGCGCATGACAGGCAATACGATTCTGTTGCGTTTGTGAGAGGCGTCACAAAACGGCGTCGCCTCATGACATGGTGTGTCGTCATCCGTCTATGCATGAGTTAACGGAGGTCCAATGGTGCAGCAACGCATGGAGGGGTGGAAAGAGATGGCCGCTCATCTGGGCCGGTCAGTGCGGACTATCCAGCGGTGGGAGCGGGAAGCCGGGCTGCCCGTGCACCGCCTTCAGGTGGGCAGTAAGGCGCAGGTATTCGCCTACAAAGCTGAACTGGATGGATGGCGCGTGTCGAAGGAGGAACCGCCGGATATGCGGCGGCCGGGACTATTGGAACGATGGCGGATCGGATGGTTGTGGATCTTCAGGCAGAGGTAGCCTCGTCGGGCTCGGGGGGCTCCGCCGGCCCCTGAAAGCGCCGCCTGTCGCGCAGCGCCTTCCGTAGCAAAAACTCGATCTGACCGTTCAGTGAGCGCAAGTCGTCGTCCGCCCACTTTCGCAAGGCCTGGAGCACCTCGCCATCTACTCTGAGAAGAAACGACTTGCGCTCTGCCATGATCGGATTAGTGACTCAACGTCCCCGTGTTCAACACGGGCTGGGCCGCTGCCTCGGAGCAAAGGACCACTAGCAGGTTCTGCACCATCGCGGCCCGTTGCTCTCCGTCCAACTGGACCACATTCTTGGTCGCCAGGGCATCCAACGCCATCTCGACCATTCCTACTGCGCCTTCCACTATTTTCTGTCTGGCAGCGATCACCGCCGAGGCCTGCTGCCGCCTCAGCATGGCAGCGGCAATCTCCTGGGCGTAGGAGAGGTAGGACAGCCGCGCCTCAATCACCTCCACGCCCGCCACCGATAGGCGCTCGTGGATCTCCGCCTTTAGCCGCGTCGCTACCTCAGCGGTGTGGCCGCGCAGCGAGACCGTGTGTTCCTCGTGCGAGTCGTAGGGGAACGCCGTGGCCAGATTGCGCACCGCGGCCTCGCTCTGCACGTGAACGTAGTTCTCATAGTTATCCACCTGGAACGATGCTTCCGCCGTGTCCACCACTTTCCACACCACCACCGCCGCAATCTCGATGGGATTGCCGTCCTGGTCGTTCACCTTCAGCTTTGAAGTCTCGAAGTTTCTGACACGACAGGAGATAGGCTTCTTCGTGTAGAACGGGTTGGCGAATCTCAGCCCAGGATCGGATACCGTCCCCACATAGTTCCCAAAGAGCGTCAGCACCACCCTTTGATTGGGCTGAACGCTGAAGAACCCGGCGAGACACACGATGTCCACGACCCAGATCACCATCCAAGCCACGATGGCCACAACCGGCTTTTCCCCATAGTCGGCTGAACGCACCGCAAACACGATTCCCACAATGGGAATCACCAGGAACGCCAATGCGAGCAACAGGACCGGAATCCCGGGCCAAGCCGAAATCACTTTCTCTCTGAACATGGTTTCCTCCATGAGGAACAAGGACAATGAAATCTTTACGCTATTAAAGTGATATCACATTGGTATCGACTTAGCAAGAGAAATGGACATTGAACTCCATTTGTGACTTTGGTCCTATCCTTGGCAGGCCGCCTGAACGATACTTGCAAAGAAAGTATGAGATTCACCAAGGAGTTGAGTCAATGAAGAGGCTGTGGATAGCATTCGGCGCAGTGCTGGTGCTGTCATTCTCGGTGTTGGGCTGGATCGGAACAAGGATCTACCAGGAAGCACCTCCCATTCCCGCGGGGGTAGTCACTACGGACGGACAACGTGTGTTCGGTCCGGGCGACATACCAGATGGCCAGAATGTCTGGCAGGCCATGGGCGGCATGGAGGTGGGCTCCGTCTGGGGCCACGGCAGCTATGTCGCACCCGACTGGACGGCCGACTGGCTGCATCGGGAACTCATCTTTGTCCTGAATGAGTGGGCTCAGGCTGGCTTCGGCAAGAACTACGACGAACTCGGCGCGGAGCAAAAGGCCGGTTTGCAGGGCCGACTGCAGGAGATGTACCGCAAAAACACGTTCGATGCGGCGAATGAAACCATCGTCATCGATCCGGTGCGGGCTCGGGCCATTCAGGCCAATGTGACGTACTTCACAGCTCTCTTCGCCAACGGCCAGACCGCCTATGCGATTCCGAAAGGCGCGGTCACCGATCCGGAACGAGCTCGCAAGATGGCAGCCTTCTTCTGGTGGTCGGCTTGGTCGGCCTCCACGAACCGGAAGAACGACGACATCAGCTACACCCACAACTGGCCTCACGAACCCCTGGTAGGCAATCGCCCCACTGGCGAAAGCGTGATGTGGACCGGCGTCAGCATCCTCATGTTGCTGGCTGGCATCAGCGCGATGGTCTCCTGGTACGCGTCACAGAAAGAAGAACCGATCGGCGAGACACCGAAGACCGATCCGCTGGCCGGCTGGCGCTCGACATCTTCCCAGGTGGCCACACTGAAGTACTTCTGGGTGGTGGCGGCCCTCATCCTGGTGCAGATGATCATGGGCATGATCACCGCCCACTATGGCGTGGAAGGCGACGGATTCTATGGCATTCCTCTGTCGAAATGGCTACCCTACAGTGTCTCGCGCACCTGGCACGTCCAGGTAGGCATCTTCTGGATCGCCACCGCCTGGCTGGCTGCCGGCCTGTACATTGGACCGCTGGTCAGCGGCGTCGAGCCCAAGTTCCAGCGTCTGGGCGTGAACGTCCTGTTCGGAGCCCTCCTCGTGATCGTCGCCGGATCGCTCGCCGGCGAGTGGATGAGCGTGCAGAATCGCCTCACCGATGTCCAATCGTTCTTCTGGGGCCATCAGGGCTACGAGTACGTCGACCTGGGCCGCGGCTGGCAAATCCTGCTTTTCGCCGGGCTCCTCATCTGGCTGGCCCTCGTGGTTCGCAGCGTGCGTCCGGCCTTGAAAGTCATCGGAGAACAACGTCACCTGCTGTGGCTGTTCCTCGTTTCCAGCGCAGCCATCGGACTCTTCTACGGCGCTGGGCTCACCTGGGGCCAGCACACCAACCTTTCCATCGTCGAGTATTGGCGCTGGTGGGTGGTCCATCTGTGGGTAGAAGGATTCTTCGAGGTGTTTGCGACCACCGTGATCGCCTTCTTCTTCACGCGACTGGGGCTCATCCGCCCTGGCCTGGCAGCCAAGAGCGCGCTGCTGTCCGCCACTATCTATCTGGCGGGCGGAATCATCGGCACGTGCCATCACCTTTACTTTTCCGGCACCCCCACGGTGGCTATCGCCTGGGGCTCAGTCTTCAGCGCCCTGGAAGTGGTACCGCTGGTGCTGGTTGCCTATGCGGCTCTGGACGACCTGCGGCGCGGCCGGGCGACGGAATGGGCCCGCCGCTACAAATGGCCGGTGTACTACTTCGTCGCCGTCGCCTTCTGGAACATGGTGGGTGCCGGGTTGTTCGGCTTCATGATCAATCCGCCCATCGCGCTCTACTACATGCAGGGGCTCAACACGACCCCACTGCACGGCCACGCAGCCCTGTTCGGTGTCTATGGCATGCTCGGCATCGGCCTGATGCTAGTCTGCCTGCGTGCCATGGGCCAAGCCGGCGAATGGAATGAGCGGTGGATGAAGTTCGCCTTCTGGTCGATGAATGGAGGGCTGTTTGCCATGTGCATCGGCAGCCTGCTGCCCGTCGGCCTGATGCAGACCTGGGCCTCTGTGGATCACGGCTACTGGTACGCCAGAAGCCAGGAGTTCCTACAAACCCCTACGATGCAAACGCTCCGTTGGCTGCGCGCTCCGGGCGACACCCTGTTCGCAGTTGGCGCGGCGGCCTTGGTCGCTTTCGTCCTGAAGACCAGGGCGAAGAACGCGGCCGAATAGACCCGATCGTCCGGAAGT
This sequence comes from uncultured Paludibaculum sp., assembly GCF_963665245.1. Taxonomy (NCBI): domain Bacteria; kingdom Pseudomonadati; phylum Acidobacteriota; class Terriglobia; order Bryobacterales; family Bryobacteraceae; genus Paludibaculum; species uncultured Paludibaculum sp. The sequence continues at coordinate 975,574 of NZ_OY762269.1, read as the reverse complement.
CGAGAGGCGGCCCGCGGCAGTGCCCGGGCCGCCTTTCTTCGTGCCAGGCGCCCTGACTCGCCGTCGCGATTGTTCTATGCTGGCATCTGGACGGCCATGTCCCCCGCTTATGCCGCAGTCATCCTGACGCTCTTGTGCCAGCCGGCCGGCGCGCAGCAGAACCCGGAAAGGACTCTTCAAGAGGCCGTAGCGCTGCACCGAAGCGGCGCGATGGAACAGGCCATCGCGAAGTACCGCGCCTACCTGAAACTTAAGCCGGACGCCGTGGAAGCGCGCTCCAACCTGGGCGCCGCGCTGGCGAAGACCGGCCGGTATGCCGAGGCGATCACGGAATACAGCTCAGCATTGAAGCGCCGCCCCGGAGATCCGGGCATTCGCCTGAACCTGGCACTGGCGCACTACAAGCTGGGCCGGATCTCCGACGCAGCCGTGGAACTGGCTTCCCTGCATAAGGAGCGTCCGTCTGAACCGCAAATCACGCTGCTGTTGGCCGATTCGTGGCTGCGGCAGGGCCAGGACCGGCAGGTGATTCAGCTGCTGAGCCCTCTAGAGCAGCAGGATCAAGACAATCTGGCAGTGGCCTACCTGCTGGGCACGGCGCTGCTCCGCGACAAGCAAGTCGCACGCGGGCAACAGATCATCGATCGAATTCTCCGGCACGGCGACTCCGCGGAAGCGAGGCTCCTGCTCGGGACCGCGAAGCTGCACGCGGAGGAGTACGAAGCGGCGATTGCTGATCTCCAGAAGGCAGCTGAACTGAACCCTCAGTTGCCCGAGGTGCACTCCTACCTGGGCCGCGCACACATCCAGACCGGCGACACCGCGGCGGCCCGTTCGGATTTTTCGAAGGAGCTCGCCCTGAATCCCAACGATTTCGAGTCCAACCTGCAACTGGCGGCGCTACTCAAACTGGATCAGGACTATGAAGGCGCGCGCAAGAGACTGGACCAGGCGTTGCTGGTGCGGCCTGGAGAACCACGCGCACGGTTTCAGTTGGCCGCCATCAATCTCGCCGCCGGGCGGCTCGACGAAGCCCGCATCGGTCTGGAGGCGATCCTCAGGCAGTCGCCCCAGTTCATTGAGGCGCACATCTCTCTGGCCACCGTGTACTACAGGCTGAAGCGCAAGGAAGACGGCGACCGCGAGAAAGCGCTTGCGCGTACACTCACGTTGAAGCAGCGCAGCCCGGAGGGCAAAGACAGCGCGGAGAAGTTCGAGTGAGGCGCCTGCCGTTTTTTGTCGCGATTGGCGTCTGTGGCGCATTGATCCTGGCAGAGGGTCCCGGAAGCGCCCAGGCGCCCGCTGTCCGCCCACACTTTGTGGATGCTGCGCCGAGGTCAAAGATCGCCTACACCACCAACAACAGCTTCTCGGGCCGCAAGTACTTTCCACAGCCCATGTGCGGCGGCGTCGCCATCTTCGATTTTGACAACGATGGCCGGCTGGATATCTTCTTCACGAATGGCGCCAAACTACCGGAGCTGAAGAAGATCGACGCATCCTACTTCAACTGCCTGCTTCACCAGAAGGCCGACGGCACCTTCGAGGACGTAACGGCCAAGGCCGGAGTGACGGGCAGCCAACTCGACTTCAACTTCGGGGTCGCAGTGGGCGACTACGACAACGACGGGTATGAGGACCTGTTCCTTTGCAGCATCGGAAAGAACGCCCTGTACCGCAACAACGGAAATGGGACTTTCACGGATGTGACGGCGGCCTCAGGCATAGGAGGCAAGCCGCCTGACACTCTCAGCATCGCCGCAGCCTGGTTTGACTATGACAACGACGGACTGCTGGATCTCATCGTCTCCAACTACACGATCTGGAATCCAAAGTCAGATGCCCGCTGCATGATGAGCGATCTCGACTACTATTGCGATCCGCGACGCTACCCCAGCGTCCCGCACCGCCTCTACCACAATCTCGGGAACGGCAAGTTCCTGGATACGACGGCAAAGGCGGGGTTCTCCTCCGCGCCAGGCAAAGGCATGGGCGTTTCGATCGCCGACTTCAACGGCGATGGCTGGCCGGACGTGTTTTTCGCGAATGATACCGAGCCCAATTCCCTGTTCATCAACCGCAGGAACGGCACCTTCGAGGAGCAGGGACTCGAACTGGGAGTCGCGTACAACGAGAACGCGCACGTCGGCTCGTCGATGGGCTCCGATGCCAAGGACTTCGACAATGACGGCAAAGTGGATATCTTCTACAACAACCTGATGGGCCAGATCTGGCAGTTGTTGAGGAATCGCGGCGACATGTTCGATTACTACTCGTCCCTGTCGAAGATCCAGAAGCTCAGTACGCCCTACTCCGGATGGAGCAATGGATTCATCGACTACAACAACGACGGATGGAAGGATATCTACTCCGCGAACGGTGACGTGGACATGATGAGCCCTAAGTCACCGCAGCACGACACTCTCTTCGAGAACCTCGATGGCAGGACATTCGCGGATGTGTCGGAGATGATTGGCAAGGACTTCCTGCGGAAAGGCTACCAGCGAGGCTCGGCGTTCGGCGACCTGAACAACGATGGAGCACTGGACATCGTCGTGACATCGCTCAACGAGGGACCGCGCATCCTGATGAACAGCGCCGGCACGGGCAATCACTGGCTGTCACTGCGCCTCACCGGGCGCAAGAGCGCGAGGGATGCAATTGGAGCAAAAGTGAAACTCACCACTGCGTCCGGACGCGTGCTCTACAACCACGTCGCGATCAGTACCGGATTTATGTCATCGAGCGACAAACGCGTTCACTTCGGCCTGGGTCGAGAGGCGAAAGTCTCTTCCCTCGAAGTCACGTGGCCCAGCGGCATTCGCCAGACCCTCAACAACGTCGCGCCCGACCAACAACTGGCGATTGAAGAACCCTTGAAGTAAGGTGGGCAGGCCCGAAGGTCTGCCCACCCCGATTATCAGAAGATGAACTTCACCGCCAACTGGATCGTACGGCGGCCCTGTTTCTGCGTTGCATACCCGAATAGCGGGGTATTGAGAAGACCCGTGCTGCCACTAAACCCGAGCGTCAGGTTAGCCGTCCCGGGGAATGACCAGAGCGGATGATTCAGGAAGTTGTAGGCATTGGCCCGGAACTGAAGCCGTTTCCCTTCCCTGATGTCGACGTTCTTGAAGACACCCAGATCCGCGTTGAAGAACGCTGGTCCGTAGATGACGGGGAGCGTGGTGGGCCCATTCTCACCGATGTGCGTAGGCATGGCGAAGCAGTTTTGATTGACATACTGATGCTCCGCCAGGTTGGCCGTTGGATCGCAGGTAACCAACGGCCGTAGTTGGATGCTCGGGGTACCCAGCAAGGACGTGCTACTGACGTTGTACGTCGTGCCCGGGATCTTGTAGCTGTTGGTATTCATGCCGAAGTTGTTGCCACGGTTGCTGGTGAGGTTGGCCCCACTCTGCATCTGAACCAGGCCAGAGACCTGCCAGCCATTGACCAGACCGCCCGCGATCCTGTTCTTGGTGAAGCTGCCCAGCTCGACGGAGTAAGCCACATTGAAGATGTGAGTCCTATTGCTGGCCTGGACGCCATAGTTGTTCCTCATATTGAACGGGTCATACGTGGAACTGATGATCCCCAACGCCTTGGAGAACGTGTAGTTGAGGTTCAACATGTAGCGGCCCCGGGTGCGGCCCCAGGTCGCCTGTAGCGCGTTGTAGTTGGCGTAGGTCCCATGGGTCGCCAGATTCACATCCGAGAACCCCTTAAGGGGACGGAAGTTATTGGCGACCAGCGAGTTCGGATCGACTCCTCCATTGGCGGAAGAGAGCATCGCGCCCACCGGCACCAGATTCAGGCTGCTGCCTGGGCCGCCGGTAAACGCAAGCTCCGTGCTTTCGTTCCCGACATAGGCCAGTTCCAGCAGACTGGACCAGGGCAGGCGCTGCGCGACCGTGAAGCTGTAGCTCTTTGTGAGCGGCTGCCGGTCGTCCTCGCTGTCCACCGCGCCCGGCGAGAGTGCGGCACTCGAGAAGTTCATCGAGCCGAGATCCCTCACCATGAGCGGCCTGGCATTGGTGGTCGGACTCGCTACGTACGGTGACTCGCCGATGCCTTGATTGTTGCTGAGTGTAATCGTCTCCACGCCCGCTGCCACATCCAACCCGGTAGTGAACTGCCCCGAGTGGAAGTAGTACATGCCCCACCCTCCACGCAGCACAGTGCTGCCATCGCCGAAGACATCGTAGGCCATGCCAAACCGCGGTTGATAGTAGGCGCCCCTCGTCGGGAAGCCCCCTAGCGGGACGTTGGAGTCGCGCTTGTTCCAGATGAACCCGCAGTACTGTGTGGGCGTGCAACTGGAGTTGTACTTCGAGTAGTCGAAGACCGAGAACCCGTAGCCGAGTCGGTCCACCCAAGGCGTGAAATGCGTGATGCGGACACCGAGTTCCAGAGTAAGGCGTTTGTTGACCTTCCAGGAGTCCTGGACGAAGCCCTCCCACGTCTTGTAGGCGATGTCGTTCACCCTGTTGAACGAGTACTGATTGAAGGTATTTAGATTACCCACCAGCATGTCGGCGTATTCATTGCCCAGAGTGTTGGAGTTGCCGTTATTGAATGTAAAGGCTCCATTCGAGGCGTTGCTCGCTGGTTGAGCGTTCCGAATGTATTCCCAGAACACACCACCTTTCAAGGTATGTCGGCCCCAAACCTTGGTCATGATATCGCTGAAGCTGGGCATCCACTTGTTCGCGTACAGTCCTGCGGACGGACCACCAACCTCAAAGCCGCCATAATTGGCGATCTTAGCGGACTCAACCCCATTGTTGATGTTCGGGATCTGAGCAACGGCGTTCTTGTAGAGCAGCTTCTCGGTAAACCCCACCTTGGCCGGATCCACCTTCGAGGGATCCTCAAACACGTTGGGGAACCCAATAAAGGTATAGCCGAAGACAAACTCGTTCGTCATACTCGGGCTGAAGACGTGCGTCAAAGAAGCGGTGACGGAGTCGGACCGGTTGTTCCCAAGTACTTGCGTTGGATACGGTAGCTGCTGGGTGGTGGTGTTTGCCCAGACTTGTATCGGGAATCTCTGCACTTCGCGTTGCATGTTGTAGCGCACGAACATCTTGGTGTTGTCGCTGATGTTGTAGTCCACGCGCGACATCCATTGATGGTTGTTCTGATTGAACAGCAGATCGTCGGTCCAGTTGTACCCACCCGTCGCGTTGGGATTGGAGTTCGGCTTCGGGTAGAGTTTCATCAGCGATTGCATGCTGGTATCGATGGCAGAGGCGGGAATGATGCCGCCCGGATACAATGCCAGATTGCGCGCGTTGATCTGCCCGGGCGCGGAACCAGACGCCGTCGTCGTTCCCAGACTGGCGAGCTCCGTCGGAGAGAAATTACCGTTGATCATTCCGTCTGTTGGTACCGCGGCTTGCAGCAGGCCGGTATCGAGCACCTGGTAGAAATACTGGTATCCCGTGAAGAAGAAGAGCTTGCTCCGATCCTTGTTGAAGTTGGTCCCGGGGACAATCACCGGACCGCCAAGTGTGAAGCCGGGATAGTAGTACTTGTTCTGCGGTCTCGGCTTGGAACTCTGGTTGTTCAGCCAATCGTTGGAGTTCAGTACGTAGTGGCGGGCGTACATGAATCCTGATCCGTGGAAGGCCGTGCCGCCGGACTTGGCCACCGAACTGATCACCGCTGGCCCCTTCTGGTTCTCGGCGCTGAAGTTGGACATCGTGATTTTGAACTCACCGATCATGTCCGAGTTGGGATTCACCGGCGTATCGCAGTTGCAGCCCGGATCGGAAACGTGCGCCCCGTCCGCCGTAATGTCCAGCGTGTTGCTGGGTAGTCCATTGTAGGCGTATGCGTTGTTTAGGGGGCTTTGGCTGCCGGCATTGCCGTTAGCGTTGATGCCCATCGTCTGGCCGGAATAGTTGGCCGCATTGGAATAGGAATTCTGAATGCCAAAGCCTGGCATCATCTTGATAAACTCGGCGGCATTGCTGCCGACCTGAACGAAGTTCTCGATCTGCTTGGTATTTAGAGTTGTGGATTTCTCACCGGAATCGACCGGCACCAACAGCTCCGACGTGCCGGTGACCACCACCGTCTCCGATGTACTTCCAAGCTTCAAGGTGACGTTGATGTTGCGCCTTTCGCCTCCGCCCAGCGCAATCCCGGTCTCCTTGTAAGTTACGAAGCCCGGCGCTTCAACCGTCAGCTCGTAGCCTCCGACTGGCACCGACGCGAACGTGTAGTAACCCTGTCCGTTCGTGACCGTTTCACGCATCGAACCGGAACGCTCGTCCCTCAGTCGTACGGTGGCGTTCGCCACCAGTGCTTCCGAGGGATCCGCGACCACGCCGGTCAGTGTCGAGTAAATTGATTGTGCCGGCAGATTGCCGGCCAGGACATGCAGGAACGCGAGCACTGCGAGAAGCCTCGCGAGACGAGTCATAATGCTCTCCCTTCATCGTCGAACCTCAGCGGTATCGACGAATTGCATCGTGATGATTTTCCGCTCGTCGATCGAGGAGGTCAAGCCTCTTCTAGTCCTAAGGTGCTAATACTGACATATCTGCGAGTTAATATGTACCAATTCGTAGAACTACATGCCCGCAGCTCTCCAACAAGCCGAGGTCGGCGAAGCGGCACTCCCGCTGGCGTGCATGGCGCACTCGGACAGCCTTGGTGGCGACTCGTCCGGGTGTTTTTCATTCTTTGCAAAACTACATCGAGTGCGGCGCTCGGCGGTGGCTGCGCCCGTGGCTGCTCACCCCGCCCCGCCAGACCGGTAAGCCCCAGGCGGGATCCCCATGACCCTCTTGAACGCCTTGCCGAACGCGATCTCGGAGGCATACCCAGCGACTTGAGCCGCTTCGCTAAGGGAGACTCCGCGCTCCCTCAGAGCCCGTGCAGCCCGGTGCATGCGCAAGCGAGTCAGGTAAGTCAAAGGCGGCTCCCCCACGGACAGCGTGAACCGGGATGCAAACGGCGAGCGTGACAGGCCCGCCGCGCGACTCAGCGATTGCAGCGTCCACGGATACTCCGGGCGTTCGTGCATCAATGACAATGCCGTGTGAATCTGGCGATCGTTCAGGGCAGCCAGCCAGTGGCTGTCCTTCGGCTGCTCAGTCAGCCACGTCCGGATGACTCTCACAAACAGGATGTCCATCAGCCGGGTTACCACCGTCTCCCAGCCCGGGCGCATGTTCTCCGACTCGTCGGTCAACGCCCTCATCAACGGCTCAACGTGGTCCTGCCCGGCGTCCTCCCCATCCCGAATGCAGAGCACGGCCGGAAGCAGGCCGAGCAACGGCACTCCTTCGCGAATAAAGCTGAACGATCCGCACAGCATGGATGTCACAGGCCCATCACCGCCCTGCATGAGCAACCGGCAGCGCCCCGTGCCATCACCACCGACTAGGTCCATCACCGGAACGGCTGACCCGCCGGGCTGGTCCGACAGATAGTAACCGTCACCATGCGGCAGCACCACGAGGTCGCCCGCGCTCAACGGGCGCGGACGCCTCAGATGCCCTTTGCAGTGCAGCCAGCATCCTCCTCGCTCGATCCAGTGAAAGTGGGCCAGATCGCTCTTTTCGAAGCTCAGGCCCCACGGCGCGCTCAGCCGGGACCGGCAGAACAATCGGGATTGCAGGCCAAGCCCGTTGAGGACATCCGTTAGAACATCCGCACCCCTGGCCTCAATCACACGCCGCAGTTTCGAGCCAGCGGGACGTTCGGTTTGTTTTTTGGGACTTTTACTCATTTACAGTTCTGCCTGAATGATCAAAATGAATATAGCCGTACCGGCCGGCGTCATCAAGCGCGGGCAACTGTCTTGTCAGCACGAAAGGGGCAGCCATGAAGATCGCAATCGTCGGAGCCGGCCACGTGGGAGGGACGCTCGCCCGCCGTTGGTCGCAACTGGGACACGACGTCGTACTCGGTCAGCGGGATCCGTCGACAGAGAAGGCCCGCACCCAGGCCGCATCGCTGGGTGTCGCGGCGACGACTTCTGAGGCGGCCGTGCAGAGCGCACAGATGGTACTGCTCGCAACGCCCGGTGACGCAGCCATCGCGGCTGCCCGCGCTTGTGGTCCATTGGGCGACCGGATTCTTGTCGATGCCACCAATCCGCTGAAGCCGCAACTCGACGGCCTCGATCATCCCGGCGGCCTCTCGGGCGCCCAGCAGATCGCACAGGCCCTGCCGGGCGCTCGCATCGTCAAGGCCTTCAACACCGTCGGTTTCGGCATCATGGCGCAACCCATTCGGGACAGCCGCAAAAGCGTGCTATTCATCTCGGGCGACGACGCGGAAGCCAACCAGCGGGTCTCCGCGCTGGCGGCGGACACTGGTTTCGAACCCGTCTATCTCGGCGATCTTTCCGCGTCTCGAATGCAGGAAGAGCACGCGCTGCTGTGGATCCACATGGCCATCAAGGCGGGCTATGGCCAGGACTTCATCTTCTCGCTTTGCCGAGGTCCCGCCTAGGGTACACGCCCGGTCACCGCACGCAGCACCAGCGTCTGGCGCTGCAAATGAGCTGCGACCCATCTGGTATATGCGGAGCCGGCCGCACGCAATTCGTCCTCAGAACAGAACCCATCGTCCCTCAGCTGCGTTCTGAGGTTCTCGATGACCTCGGACCAGATCTTCGCCTTCTCCTCGAAGCCAGGCGTGTCGCGCTCCACCACCTCGTCCTCGATTGAGGTCTCAACCTCCACCAACCCCGCGGCTGAGAACAGCGCAGGCAGATTCCGCGCCATCTGATTGTCCCAACCACGCGCCGCCCGCCAATTCAGAAACGCCTGATAGAACGCGCGGAACTCGCGCGGCGGCTCCGGGCTCCAGGCGTTCTCCGCGTGGTTGTAGTCAAGCACCACCACAACGCCATCACGTTTCGCTGCTCGGGTCATCCTTGAGACCGCGGCCCGCGGATCCGCAATCCATTGCAGGGTGCGGGCCGCCGTCACAATATCGAACTCGCCGTGAAACTCAAGACTTGTGGCATCTCCCAACTCGAATCGCAGATGGGCCACATGGCCATACCGCGCACGCGCGCTCTCCACATGAGCCGCGTCCCGATCGATCCCCACCACGTGGCCCGTCGGACCTACGGCTTCGGCGATGCCCGCCGTGATGGAACCGACTCCACAACCCACGTCGAGCACGCTGAGCCCGGGGCGTAGCAACTCAACCAGACGTCGATGATCCTGCTCCAAAGTGCGCCGGCCCAGAATCCGCGCGTCGGAACGATGCGATTGCGCATGCATGTTGTCCTACAATAGCCCGGCCCGACCCGCAACCGCCGCACTGCTACCTCCCCAATCGGGTTACCGGGGCCCCACCGCATCTCGGGATGCGCTCTGGGTCGCGCTGCTGGAAACTGGGTTAGCTGGGATTGACGGAGCCGCGGTCCGCCGCCTGCTCACTGCGATCAGCCCCATGCAAGGAGACCAAAACTATGATGCTCGGCATGAGCCTGTCCACTTTCACCTTTGTCCATGTACTGCTGAGCCTGATAGGCATCGCCTCCGGCTTTGTGGTCGTGGCCGGTTTGCTGGGATCCAAGCGGATGGACGGCTGGACGGCCATCTTCCTGACAACCACGGTCCTCACCAGCGTCACCGGCTTCGGCTTCCCGGTGAAGCAGTTCCTGCCGTCGCACGCCATTGGCATCCTCTCGTTGGTCGTGCTGGCGGCAGCGATCCTTGCCCGCTACACCTACGGCTTGGCCGGCGGATGGCGGCGGGTGTACGTCATCTGCTCGATGATCGCTCTCTACTTCAACGTATTCGTGGCCGTCGTGCAGTCGTTCCTCAAGGTTCCGGCGCTGCATGAACTGGCCCCGACGGGGTCGGAACCGGCCTTTGTGGTGGCGCAGTCGGTGGTCCTGCTGCTCTTCGTTGGATTGGGAATTCTGGCCGGCAAGCGTTTCCGGATCGGATCGCTGCTGACAGCCTAGGACAACCAGGCGCGGGCGGGCGTGGGGCCAGACCCTTCGCCCACCTTCGCCGAATGGCTTCTAATCCACGGGCTCCGACGCCCAGACGGATCGCAGACTGAACAGGCCGGCTCTGCGGACCGTCTCCTCCGGCCATTCCTGAAGCCACTTCGTCCCCAACCTCAGCAGCGCGCACAGCACCAGCAGGGTCAATCCGCCAAAGGCCAGCAAGCCTGCGCCATAGCTGCCGGCATGATCTTTCAGATAGCCCATCTGCGACGGCAGCAGAAAGCCGCCGATGCCACCGGCCGCGCCGACCAGGCCGGTGATCGTCCCAACGGAGCCGGCGAAACGCTGCGGAACCAACTGGAAGATCGCGCCATTGCCCAGGCCGAGCATCGCCATGATTAGGCCGAGAACGGCTACGGCGACTCCCAGGGTAGGCAGTGTGCTGAGGGCACACAGGCCGGCTCCGGCCACAAGCAGGACACCGATCAGCACGCGGTAGCCGCCGGCACGATCGGCGAGCCAGCCGCCCACCGGACGCAGGAAGCTACCGCAGACGACGATCAGCGTGACGAAGTCGCCGGCCTGCACTTTGGGCAGACGGTATTGGTCGACGAAGAAGACCGTGAGGAAGCTCGCCAGTCCGACGAAGCCTCCGAAGGTGATCGAGTAGAACAGGCAGAACCAACCCGTATCCGCCTGCGCCAGCAGGGCCTTGTACTGTTTCCACGTAACGGGAGCCTTGGGAGCCGGGCTCTCCTTGGCCAGCAAGGCGAAAGCGACCAACACCAGCGCGACAGGCACAGCCGCGAAGGCAAAGGCGTTGTTCCAGCCGAAGTGCGTGGCGATGCGCGGTACAAACAGGGTCGCCAACAGGGTCCCTGAGTTCCCCGCCCCGGCGATACCCATGGCGAGTCCCTGATACTCCGGCGGATACCAGCGCGACGCCAACGGGAGGGCCACGGCGAAGCTCGCGCCAGCCACGCCCAGCAGCGCCCCGATGCCCAGGAAGTGTTCGAAGGACGAGGCGTAGCGCCAGCCCAACAGCAGCGGCAGCAATGTCACGGACAGGCCCAGCAGACCGGCGCGGCGACCTCCGATGCGATCGGCCAGCGTACCCAGCACCGGCCGGAAGAACGACCCGGCCAGCAGCGGAATTGCCACCAGCAACCCCTTCTGCGAAGCCGTCAGGTGCAGCTGTTCAGCGAGGAACGGACTCAGAGGCCCCAAAAGCACCCACACCATGAAGCTCACGTCGAAATAGAGGAACGATGCGAGCAGCGTCGGCCAGTGGCCGGCCTGCAAAAAGGCTCTAGAGTTCATGCGACGGCCTCCTTCATCTCAGGCAACTGGATCTCGACGATCCCTTCACTCACACGCACGGGATAGGTCGTGACGCCCACCGGCACGTCCGGTTTCAGCACCTTGCCGTTTTCCAGGTTGATGTTCCAACCGTGCAGCGGGCACACCACCGTCGTGCCTTTGGTGATGCCGTCGCACAGCGGCCCCAGATTGTGCGGGCAGCGATTGTCGATCGCCCGGAAGCCGTCAGGCAGATGAAAAACTGCGATTTCGCGTCGTCCGATGCAGACGCTGCGGCCTTCGCGCAGGGGTACATTCTCGGCGGGAGTGACTTTCAGCCAGCTCATCGGTAGGAGACCTCCTCGGGTGCTTCCATGGGTTGAATCTGAACGAACTGCGTGGCCGTCTTGGGTTGCTCGCGCTCCAGCCACGCGTCATAGGAAGCAGACTTGGCTTTCCTCAATCGATCGAGCAGGCCGGCTCTTGCCTCGGGCACTGCGTAAACGGTTTCGCGGCGGATCTTGTCCATCCCCGTGCGCTCGACGAAGTCGTAAGTGCGCTCCAGGTAGTTGGCGTGTTCGCGGTAGTACTGGAAGAACAGCTCCGCCGATTCCAGGGCCTCTTCCGTCGAAGCTACTGTGACCAGCACGTCCGCCTTACGCACAGACTTGCCGGCCGCTCCGCCCACCACCACCTGCCAGGATCCCTCCTGGCCCACTAGGCCGATATCCTTCACCGTGGCTTCCGCACAGTTGCGCGGACAGCCAACCACTGCCATTTTCGTCTTGTGCGGCGTGAAGAGATTCTCCAGGCGCTTCTCCAACTCGATGCCGGTGTTGATGGCATCCTGCGTCCCGAAGCGGCAGAATTCGCTGCCCACGCAGGTCTTCACCATGCGGACACCCTTCGCGTAGGCCTGCCCAGAGGGCATGCCGAGATCGGCCCAGATGCCCGGCAGATCCTGTTTCTTCACACCCAGCAGGTCGAGCCGCTGGCTGCCGGTGACCTTCACCAGCGGCACGTTGTACTTCTCCGCCACCTCGGCGATGCGCCGCAGTTCCGCCGGCGACGTCACGCCGCCGCGCATGCGGGGCACCACGCTGAACGTCCCGTCCTTCTGGATATTGGCGTGGACACGATCGTTGATGAAGCGGGACGACCGGTCTTCTTCGTGCTCCCCGCACCACACCATATCGACCATGTAGCTCAGCGCCGGCCGGCACTTCTCACAGCCCGTCCCATTGCCGTAGATGTCGAGCACTTGCTGCACGGACCGGATCTGCTGCGTGTGCACCATCTCCCGCAACTGATCTTCCGGGAACGGTACACAGCCGCACAGGACCTGTTTCACGTCCGGCTCGAAGCCCGGAGCCACCGCCGCCAGCAGGGCGGTACAAGTACCGGCGCACGATCCGCAGCCTGCCGACGCGCGCGTCGCTTCTTTCAATTGAGACAGCGTGCAGATGCCGCGATCGTGAATGGCGGTGATGATCGTGCCCTTGCTGACACCCATGCAGCCGCAGACCACTTCGCTGTCCGACATCTCCGCGATGGAGGCGCCGGGATCCTTCGGCGGTTCCGGAATGAGAAGGTTGCGGCGCTTGGCGGTGAGGTCCTCTTTCGATCGGATCCACTCCATGTAGCGGCCGCTCTCCGAGGTGTCGCCTACCAGAATCGCGCCCACCATCTGTCCGCCCTTGAGCACCAATTTCTTGTAGATGCCGAGGCCCGGATCCTCATAGCGCACGATGTCCAGGCCCGGCTCAGTCTCTTCGATCACACCGGCGGAGAACACTTCCACTCCGGCGACCTTCAACTTTGTTGCGGTGGAGCTGCCCTCGTACGTCGGACCCTTGTTGCCCGTGATCGTGGCCGCCAGCACCTTGCCCTGCTCGATCAGTGGAGCCACCAGGCCATAGGTCATGCCGCGGTGCTCCACGCACTCACCCACGGCGAAGATGTCGGGATTCGAGGTTTCCAGGAAGTCGTTGACGACGATGCCGCGCTTCACTTCCAGACCGGCCATGCGGCCCAACTCCGCGTTGGGCAGGATGCCGGCCGCGACCACGACGAAATCGGCAGGCAGGATCTTGCCCGTGTTCAGCTCTACACTTTCCACGCGTTCCTTGCCGTGGATTGCGCGCACAGTACACTTCGTGCGAACACTGATGCCGAGGTTCTCCATCTTGCGCTGCACATAGTGGCCGCCCGTGCTGTCGAGCTGGCGATTCATCAGCGTGTCCAGCAGGTGGATCACCGTCACCTGGCAGCCCTGCACCTGCAGCCCGCGCGCCGCTTCCAGGCCCAACAGCCCGCCGCCCAGCACGATGGCGTGCTTGCCCGGAGCCGACCATTCCAGCAGCCGCTGTGTGTCATCGAGCGTGCGCCATGCGCAGACGCCCTTCTTCTCGAGGCCGGGCACGGGCGGCACGAAGGGGTGGCTGCCGGTCGCGATCAGCAGCTTGTCATAGGAGGTCACTGCGCCGTCGTCGCCAGTGATGGTGTGCGCCACCGGATCAACGCCGGTGATCCGCACACCCAGACGCAATGAGATGTTGCGCTCCCGATACCACTCCAGCGGGTTCAGCGTGATGTCGTCGAAGCCGTGCACACCGGCCAGAACGTTCGACAGCAGGATGCGGCTGTAGTTGACGTGCGTTTCATCGCCGAAGATGGTGACGTCGAACGTGTCGCCGTAGCGCAGGATCTGCTCCAGACAGGCGATGCCTGCCATGCCGTTGCCGACCAGAACCAGATGGGGCTTCTTTGCTTTGCGGGGCTTCATTTCGGTTAATGGCTCCTTTCGACTCGTACGGCACACTGCTTGTAATTCGGTTCGCGAGAGATGGGATCGTAAGCGCTGAGCGTCAAACGATTGGAGTTGTACTCGAAGTAATGGAAGGGCAGAAAGACGTGACCTGGCGCGATGATCGAGGTGACGCGCAGTTCCACGCCGTCCACCTGGCCGCGCCGCGAAACCAGCGTGACCTTGTCGTGCATCTCCAGGCCCAGGCGCTCAGCGTCGGTCGGATTCATTTCCAGCCAGGCCCGCGGGCTCATGCGCTGCAGCATCTCCACCTCGCCGGTCTTCGTCCGCGTATGCCAGTGCTCCACGGTGCGGCCGGTATTGAGGACGAAAGGATACTGGCGGCTCGGCCGCTCCGGAGCGGGCTGCCAGTCGATGCAAAAAAGCTTGGCCTTCTCGTCAGCGTGCTCGAAGATGCCGTCGGCGTACAGGCGCCGTGTGCCGATCGATTCGGTCCTTTCCGGATGCGGCCACTGCACCGGACCGGCCGTCTCCAGCAGTTCGTAGCTCAGACCGGAGTAGTCGCACAGGCGGCCTTTTGAGACCTGGCGCCACTCCTCGAAGGCATCGCGCGGTCCGGTCCAACCAGGGAAGAGCTTCTCGCGCACACCCAGTTTGCCGGCGGTGCGGAGGAAGATCTCGAAGTCGGATAGCGCCTCGCCAGGCGGCGGCACGGCCGCATTCACCTTGCTCACGCGCCGCTCGGAATTGGTGTACGTGCCTTCCTTCTCGCCCCAGATCGCAGCGGGCAGCACGAGATCGGCATGCAGCGTGGTGGGCGTCGGATGGAAGCCGTCCTGCACCACCAGGAACTCCAGATTGCCCAGGGCCTGGGTCAACACGTCGTAGTTGGGGAACGAGACCAGCGGGTTGGTGGCGATGATCCACAACGCGCGGATCTCCTTCTTCACCATGCCCTCGACGAGGTCGGGGTAGGCGTGGCCGCGTTTCGTGGGGATCACCGAAGGATCCACATTCCACAGATTCGCGATCTCGGCCCGGTCCTCGGCACTCTCGAATTTTCGGTAGCCGGGCAGCGACGACGTGCAACTCGCCTCGCGCGAGCCCATCGCATTGCACTGCCCTGTGATGGAGAACGGAGCCGCGCCCGGGAGGCCGAGCTTGCCCGTCAACAGCGACAGGTTGCAGATCGCATTCACCGTCTCGGCGCCCTGCGTGGAGTGATTCACGCCCATCGTCCAGGCCACGAACGGCGCGTGAGCCCGGCCAAACCGACGGGCGATGTCCAGCACCTGCTCTTCGGTGAGCCCTGTGATGCCCGCCACGTGCGAAGGAGTGTAGGCGGCCAGGTGCGTCCGCAGCTGTTCGAAGCCGGTGGTGTGCCGCTCGATGTACGCCACATCGATTAGGCCTTCCGCGATCAGCACATGCCCGATGCCGTTCAGCAGCGCAATGTCGGAGCGGGGCTTCACCGGCAGATGGATGTCCGCCAGCATCGCCGTCTTCGTGACGCGCGGATCGACGACGACCACGGTTCCCTGCCGGTTCTCCGCCAGCCTCTGACAAAGGATCGGGTGATTGTCAGCGATATTCGCGCCGATCAGGATCACCAGGTCGGACTCGGCCAAGTCGTCGTACGCGCCGGGGGGCCCGTCGGAACCGAAACTGCGCTTATAGCCCGCCACCGCGCTCGCCATGCAGAGCGTCGTGTTGCCGTCGTAGTTGCTGGTTCCGAACCCCAGTTGGATCAGCTTCCCCAGCGCATAGAACTCTTCGGTGACCAGTTGCCCGGTAGAGAGAACCCCCAGCGCCTGCTTGCCGTATTTGGCCTGCACCGCGAGGAACCGCTCGACCATCGTGTTGAGAGCCGTATCCCATGACACCGGCTGGAATTCATTCTTCTGTTTCAGTAGCGGCCGCAAGGCCCGGCTGCGCGCCTGCAGCGTGTGGTGTTCGCTCAACCCTTTGGGGCAGAGCTTGCCGCGATTCACGGGATGGTCTTCGTCGCCCCGCACGGCCACGGCCCGGTCACCCCGTACGCCCACCTTCATCCCACACCCGACCGAGCAGTAGCCGCAGGTGGTCTTCACCCACTTCTCGGGGATCTTCTCGGTCGACGTCCAGCCGTGCTCGACGTCGTTCGAGTAGGCGTATTTGTCGCTGAGGATATCCAGCCCCAGCAGGCGCTTCCAGCTCTTCTTCATGCGGCTTCGGCTCCCGAAAAGAAGGTGGCTGCCATGTTGCGGGGCACCACGCTGACGAAGAACAGGTAGCGGCCCAGGATCTCGGAGCCCAGCGCGGCGGCCAGCGCGACAGCCACCGGAATCCCGGGTACTAGGCACAACGCCAGCAGCGCCAACCGCCAAGCCAGGTGCTTTCGCAAGGTCCGCGTCATCAACCGTGCGCTCTGTTTCATCTCGAATTCGGCCGATGTGCGCATCGCGTAGATCTTCCAACCGGTTAAGGCGGCCTGGGCCACCGCGGCAGCGAGAGTGAACCAGCCCGGTCCGCCTGCCAGCAGCGAACCCAGCAAAGCGCCGGTCATCAGGAACTCAACCAGCGTGCGTGGGCTATTCCAGCCCGGACGCGCCGGCACCATATAGATGCGTGCGCTGGAGACGACCCCCGCCAGCCCGGCCAGCACCGTCGCGGCCAGCAGGGGCTTCACCGGACCGATTCCGAAGAACGCGGCCGGCGCCGCCACCGCCGTCAGTCCTGCGAACACTGAGAAGAACAACACCTCCCGGCTCAGCCACGACCGCTTCCACATCTTCAAAGCTCGAATCGCGTGAGCCGGACGGCCCAGGTGCAGCAGCGAGAAGCCCAGAGCCGCATGTCCGGCCGCCGTCGCAAACAGGAAGGCCAGCTTCGGAGCCGTCTCGCCCAGCGCCAGCAGCACCGCGAAGGCGCCTACGGACATCTGGGTCAGCACCAGCAGGAAGACCAGAGGCCAGTGCGGATGCTCCGGCCGTACACGGTGGTAGTCCGCCTTGCGCAGCGAATCGTCGATGTTCTCCGGCAGCGTGATGCGCGTGGTGGACATCGTCTCGAAGGCGGGCGGCAGCCCGGGCGCATTGCCCGCCGCCGCGTTGGTCCCCCGCCAAGCGTCGATCTGAACGAGTTCGATGGCGATCGCGCCCTGGGGACAGGCGTTGACACAAGCCGGTTCACGCCCCTCGCTCAGCCGCCCGTGGCACATATCGCACTTGCCGACCACGCCGCGCTCTTCGTTGAACTGCGGCACCCCGTAGGGGCAGTTCCACGTGCAGTACTGGCAGCCGATGCAGGTGTCTGCGCTGTGCAGCACGATGCCCGTATCCGGCATCTTCGTGTAGGCGTCCACCGGGCAGCCAATCAGGCACGCCGGCTCCAGGCAGTGGTTGCACCCCATGGAGAGGTGGAACCGCTCAGCGAACGGATACGTGCCGCCTTCCAACTCGCCTACACGCCGCCAGCGGATCTCGGCCGGATTATTGTTCTGCTCGTTGCAGGCCACTTCACAACACTTGCAGCCGATGCACTTCGTCATGTCGAAGTGGAAGCGATACTGCTCGCCCTCCACCGGCGCGCGCACGGGAATTCTGAGTTCCAGCGGCTCCGCGTCCGCCGGCGTGTACCGGCAGAACGAGGGGTCAACCGTGCGCTGCAGCAGGGGCAGGCTCATGCCACGCTCCGGGCGCACAGCGAGAGCATTGCGCTACGCATCTTCACGACAGCCCCCAACACCAGGACGGCCGGCGACTCCACGGCCACCTTGCCCGCCGCAATGGCACCCAGCGTAGTCTCAATCACCCGTTCCCGGGAGGTCGTCGCCCGTTCAATGAACGCCGCCGGCTCCTTGGCCGGTCGCCCACAGGCCATCAGGTGCCGGGCGATGCGCTCCCGCCACTTCACCCCCATCAGAATCACCAGCGTGTCGACCCGCGCCACCTTCGACCAGTCGGCCTCCGTCCCGCCTTTGCACCGCGCCGTCATCACCGTGACCGAAGCGGCCACACCACGATGCGTCACTGGGATCCCCGCCAGCGCCGGAGCGGCAATCGCACTGCTGATGCCCGGCACCACTTCCACCTCTATGCCGTGCTGCCGCAGAAACAGGACCTCTTCCCCACCCCGCCCGAATACAAACGGATCGCCGCCCTTCAGCCGGACGACGCGCTTGCCCTCCCACGCGTACTGCAAAAGCAAACGGTGTATCTCCTGCTGGATCGCCTCGGCGTGCCCCTCTTCCTTACCCGTGTCGATGAAGATTGCATTGGGATCGGCCAGAGTCAGGATCTCCGCGCTGACCAGACGGTCGTAGAGCACCACTTCCGCCTCGCGAAGACGGCGAGCCGCCTTCAGCGTGAGCAGATCCGGGTCACCGGGGCCCGCGCCAACGAGACACACTTTTCCCATGCTTTCAGGCATTTACGTGGTTGCTCCCAGTTTCCAGAAGTCAGAAGGGTGAAGAGTGAGGAACGGTGAATCCGATCAGACAGGAGACCGGGGGACAGGACGGGTAGGGCTCCAACGAGGAGGTTATGGCCTAACTGTACCCGGAGCTAGGGATTTCAGTCCAATCGAAATTGCTGATGCGGGGCAATCAACGGGCTTATACGGTTCACATTACGACGTCTTAATGAACGCGGCAAATTCATGAATCAAAAAGCCCAGCTTCGGAGTGGCTGGTTCCACGGCCGGTTCCAACCCCGCGGCCCGCAGCGCCTCGGTCATGGTAGGCCCGATGGACGCGATCTTCAGTTTCGACAGTCCGGCCAGCACATCCACCCCGAGTTCCGCTGCTATCTGCTGCAAATGATCGAGTTGCACCGACGAGGTAAAGAGCACCGCCTCCGCATCGCCGGCCGCGATGCGTCTCACGGCTTCCTGCAACGGTTTAATGTCCTCCGGCAGCGCCCACTGGTAGACCGGCACCTGCGTCACGTGGCAGCCGAGTTCGGCGAGACCGCTCAGCAATCGCTGGTCCGGGCGGCCATACTCCTGCACCGCCACCCGCCGCTCGGCCCTACTCGCGAGAATCGCCAGCACTTCGCGATAAGTCGCCGGATCCGGCGCGATCGCGGTCGGCTGCACACCCAGTTCCCGCAGGGCAGCCGACGGCTTCGGCCCGCGGGCAATCGTTGTCGTCCGCTTCAGCGCGCCGAGGAGCTCCGCCTCATCAAAACGCGTCTTCAACAGCGTGAAGAGTTGGCGGACGCCCACCCCTGTCAGGCAGATCACCGCCTCGAACTCGTTTCGAATCAGTGCTTCGCCGAAGACGACGGCTGTGGGGTTGGCCTCTAACCCGACTTCGCGCACCGAGGGAGCAACAAACGGCTCAAAGCCCTGGCGCCGCAGCAACTCCTCCATCTCACGCGCCCGTCGGGATTCCAGCGCAATCACTCGCATGTTCCCATCGTAACGGGTGGCGCGGCCCGCCGGCCCTCCACCGGCGGGCGTTCCCCCGCCCTACTGCATTTTGACGACGGTGTTGCCTTCCTCTGTGTTCTTGGTGCTGAGCTGCTCGATGCCAGTAGTCCCATACTGGATCACATTGTTTCGAATGACGTTGAACGCCGAGGTCCCCTTGAAGGACATACCTGTGGTGAAGCCGGAGACCAGATTGCCGGAGACGATGTCACTCTTCGGGCTCTCGGGATCGTTGGGCGCCGGGTTGTAACAAATGCCCAGCAGACCGTTCGTGCCGGCCGTGACGGTGTTGTTGGATAGGCGGTTGCCGCCGCTCATGCCTCCGCGCACGAAGATCCCCAATCCAGTGTTGAAGATGGCGTTGTCTTCCACCACCACATTGCGGGACTCCACCACCATGATCCCGGTTTCGGGCGGCAGTTCGGCGATCACCAATCCCTGAGCCCGGATCCTGAGATTCTTGATCGTCACATTCCCCGAATTCTGAACCACCACGCCAAACCAGTTGTCGGACAATGAGCCGTTCGAGATGCTGACGCCGTGGGCGCCATCCACCATGATGGCAGTACCCTGTTTACCGCCGGGCCCCTGGATTTCAAACCCGTTCAGGTCCAGCGAAACGCCGTCTGCCTGGACCAGAATTGCCGGACCGCTGGCCGGGCCGTACCGGAGGTTGGATCGCA
This sequence comes from uncultured Paludibaculum sp., assembly GCF_963665245.1. Lineage (NCBI taxonomy): Bacteria > Pseudomonadati > Acidobacteriota > Terriglobia > Bryobacterales > Bryobacteraceae > Paludibaculum > uncultured Paludibaculum sp. The sequence goes on along the minus strand of NZ_OY762269.1, from coordinate 955,476 downwards.
ATATGTAGGAGCCGGGTTGATCGATGGTCGTTGGGTTTGCTATCAATCGCCGGATGCCGTCCTGGGCCATCAAACCGGTGCAATTCGCCACCAGGAACAGGGCCGCGAACAGAGCGCGGCTGGTGTCGTTAAGGCGCATGTTTTCATTTCCTTCTGTGGAGTATGGACCGGTCCTGTATCATCTGTCGCAGTAAGCTCAAAAATCCCCCCCGAAGTTTGTGAAGCTCTGTCAATCTGATACTGATGCGATTGAGTATGTTTGTCTGTCTCGCTTTGGGGTGTGGCGTTTTGTCGGCTCAACCGAGGGTCTTCGTGGGAGGAATGGCGGGGGTGGCCGCAGTCTCCGCCGACGGACGAACCTTGCAGACCAATACCGACTACGCGGTGTCGTCCTACAAGCCGGAAAGCGGACCAGCAGCCTCGGGCTTCGCGGGCTACCACTTCAACAACTGGTTCTCGCTGCAGGGCCTCTACTTCTGGCAGCGCAACGACCTGACGTTCGACGCGCTGCGGCCCAGCGGGCGCTACGAGCAGAAGCGCGGCAGTTCTCAACACGCGGCATTTGCCGACTTCCTGATCTACTTCCGGCCGCGGACGAGCCGTTTGCGGCCTTGGCTGGCCACCGGCGGCGGATTTGTTCGTCTGGCCAGTGACCTGCGCTCCAACATCCTGCAGGAAGGAGACCTCCCGCTACCGCCCGATCAGTTCTCGGCCACCAAACCGGCCATACGGTCGTCGGTGGGAATCGATGTTTCTCTCCGCAATGGCTGGGCGCTGCGCTACTCGTTCGGCGAGACAATCAGCCGCAACCCATTGAGCAAACAGCTCTTGCCTCCCGGCGAGCGAAACCTGGCCAGCTTCCAGAATCTCGTTGGACTGATGAAGTCATTCTGAATCAGCGGTTCTGGAACTGCGAATACGGGCAGCCTGGCCAGAAGATGGGAGCGCCCTCGATGTTCTCGCCGGCCAGCCGCGCATGACAGACCTCGCAGGGGTTTCTCTGTTTCAGACCCTCCGGGATGGGCGAAATCTGGACCAGCTTTTCAAACACACAGAGGGCGCGGCCGGCGGCGCACGACTCGCTGAGCGAGCAGAGGCCGCCGGCCTGCTGCATGCCACGGGTCAGAGCACTGAAAACACGGGACTTCAGACGCGACGGAGCGCGCATCGGAGTCTCACCGAGTGGATCGAAAAGGTCTTCCATGGGATCAGGACCCGGCACGGTTCCACCTCTCTTTGAAGCTCGCTCTGGCGCGCGCCAGCAGCCGTTCCACCGCCTTCTCGGTCTTTCCGGTCATCTCGGCCATCTCCCGGGCCGAACAGCGCTCCCAATAGCGCCACAACAAGGCGACTCGGTAGGGTTCAGGCAATTCCTGGAGGACCTGCTGCACCAGGTCGCGCCGGCGCTGCGAATCGATCGACTCGTCGAACAGCGGGGCAGCCGCCGGCTCGTCTTCATCATCCAAATCGTCAACGGCCGTAACCTTCCGCAAACAGGAGCGATAGTAGTCTTCCACCTTATGCCTGGCAATGCCCAGCAACCAGCTCTTCAGCGACGCTTCCGCACGGAACTGGTCCAGCCCCTGCCAGGCGGAGACAAAGACCTCCTGGAAAAGATCGTCCAGCATGGTGGTGCGCGGCGTCAGTCGAAAGAACAGGTAGGTATAGATCGCATCCGCATGCAGGTGCAGGAGTTCCGCCGCAGCCTTCCGATCGTGGCGCAGCAGCCCGGTGACCAGAGCCTGTTCAGCGGGCGGCACAACCGGATTGGCCGATATGGAATCCAAACCCTGGAAGCTCTCCCCATCCATTCTGTCGCATGCGTGCGGAGGATCCCCCCGGTGTCAGACAATCAAGGCCATGTATCCCATCATTCTGGACGTCAAAGGTAAGCTTTGCCTCGTCCTGGGGTCGGGCCGGGAAGCGGACGAGAAGTCCGCCGCCCTGGCCGGGGCGGGTGCGGAGGTTCACCGGCGGGAGCGATTCGAAGACGCGGATTTTGACGGCTACTTTGCGGTCATTTCGGCCGGTCCAGACCGCTCCATGAACGCCGCGATCTTCGCCGAAGCGGAACGGCGCGGAATCCTCGTCTGCTGCGTAGATGACCCACCCCATTGCCGGTTCACCTTTGCCAGCATCGTTCGCCAAGGCGATCTCGTCATCGCCATCTCCACCGGCGGCGCCTGCCCAGCTCTGGCGGTCAGAATCCGGGAGAAGTTGGAGCGCGAACTTGGCCCGGAGTATGCTGAGTTCCTCAAGCTGGCTCGGCGGTTGCGCGGCCGTCTGGCCGAGACCGTGCCCGACTTTCAGGAGCGCCGGAGGCTCTGGTATGCGCTGGTCGACTCCGAGATCCTGGCCCATTACCGCAGCGGCGACGAAGAAGCGGTGAACCGCGATCTCACGTCAATTCTCCCGCCGGACGCGCTAACCTAATTCCACATGCGGCTCGGCATCGATTTCGGCACGACGCGAATCGTGGTAGCAGCAGTAGACCGGGGCAACTACCCCGTGGCTGCCTTCGAATGCCCGGACGGAGCTTCGCGCGAGTGGATTCCGCCGCTCATTGCGGTGCGTGGCGAGACTCGCCTCTACGGCTGGGATGCCTGGGCGGCCCAGGGCACCGACGGGGTCCTGCTGATCCGCAGCATCAAGCGCGTACTGGCCGATGCCGGTCCGGAAACTCGAATCGACCTCGGCACGCACCACCTGCCCATGAACCAGTTGCTGGCGGAGCTCCTCGGCTATGTGCGCGAGCTGCTGCTCCACCACTCGTCGCTTCCGATCCGCGACGGTGAACCGCTGGAAGTGATGCTGGGCGTGCCGGCCAACGCCAATTCCAACCAGCGCTTTCTTACCGCGGAGGGCTTCCGCCAGGCCGGTTTCACCGTCGCCGGGCTACTGAACGAACCCTCGGCGGCCAGCATCGAATACGCCCACCGGTTGGCCGCGGACGACTCCAAGGCACCCGAGCGCGTCCTCGTCTACGATCTCGGCGGCGGCACCTTCGACGTCTCTCTTGTCCTGAAAGAAGACCGCAGCCACACGGTGGCAGCCACGGAGGGCATCCCCACCCTCGGCGGCGACGACTTCGACGAGATCCTGGCTGAGTTGGCGCTGGAGAAGTCTGGCTACGCTCTCTCCGAGCTGAGTGGCCACGAGGAGTTCCTGCTGCTGGAGGAGTGCCGGGAGAAGAAGGAGTCGCTGCACCCGAACACGCGCCGCCTGATCGTGGACCTCGACAGAGTGCGCGAAGGCTGGCCTCAGGTAGCCGTTCCCGTAAATGAGTTTTTCGACCGCTGCCAGCCACTAGTGCAGGAGACGCTGCACGCCACCCACGACCTGCTACAGCGTGTCCCCGAAGGCGAATCGGTCTCGCTCTACATCACCGGCGGAGCCAGCGAGCTGCCCTTGATCGGCCGGCAGTTGCGTGAGGAATTCGGCCGGCGGGTGAAGCGCTCGGCCTACACACGTTCCGCCACGGCGATCGGTCTGGCCATTCAGGCCGATGCCCAGTCTGTCTACCAGCTACGCGAGCGATTCACGCGATTCTTCGGCGTGTGGCGCGAAAGTGAAGCAGGACGTGTGATGGTCTTCGACCCACTCTTCGAACGCGGCTTGGAGTTGCCAGGACCAGGCGAGCCGCCGCTGGAACGTGTGCGCCGATACTCTCCCGTTCACAACGTAGGTCATTTCCGGTATCTGGAATGCTCGAGCCGCGGACCCCAATCCGAGCCCACGGGCGACATCACCGCCTGGGATGAGATCCGGTTTCCCTTCGATCCCGCATTGGCGGAGCTCGACGACCTGACCGGCGTGCCAGTCGCACATGGCGGCGGGGAAGCGCTCCAGATGATCGAGGAGCAGTACACGGCCGATGCAAGCGGCGCCGTACTCGTGCGGATCTCCAACCTGACCGCCGGATATGAGCGAAAATACCGGCTGGGCCGGTGGGCGGCGGATGAGAGACCGGTACAACAGGTGAAATCCAGGAAGAGGGCGGCGCGCAAGGGATGAAGATCAGGTTTTCGTTGGATTGGTTTCTGGTCTTCGTACCAGTGACCGTGGGACTGGAGTATCTGCGCCCCACCGATCACGTCACGATTTTCGTGTGTGCGTGTCTCGCCATCCTGCCACTGGCGGGCTGGCTGGGCCACGCCACCGAGCATCTCGCCGCGCATACCGGTGAAGGCGTCGGCGGCTTGTTGAACGCCACCTTCGGGAATGCCGCGGAGCTGATCATCGCCATGGCCGCTCTGGAGAAAGGGCTGCACGACGTGGTGAAGGCGTCGTTGACAGGCTCGATCATCGGCAACATCCTGCTGGTAGCCGGAGCATCAACATTCGCCGGCGGCCTGAAATACCGCATCCAGCGCTTCCAGGCAACGGCGGCACGAACCCAGTCGACACTGCTGACCCTGGCCGGCATTTCGCTGGTTGTCCCTGCGATGTTCCACCATCTGGCCGGAGCCAAGGGCATCGCGAAAGAGGGCGGCCTCAGCGTGGAGATCAGCGTCGTGCTGCTGCTGATCTACACAGGCCACCTGATCTTTTCCCTCGTCACCCACAAGCAGCTGTTCAAAGGCCTGCCGACCAGCGAGGAGACCGAATCCCGGCACGACCATCATCCGGGCTGGAGCGTGGGCAAGTCGGTGGGCGTACTGGCCGTGGCCACCGCCTTCATCGCCTGGATGAGCGAAATCCTGGTGGGCAGTGTGGAGCAGGCCGCCCACACCTTCGGCATGACCAGTGTCTTTGTCGGCGTCATCGTGGTGGCCATCATCGGCAATGCGGCCGAGCACTCCACCGCAATCCTGATGGCCATGAAGAACCGCATGGACCTGAGCCTGTCGATTGCCATCGGGTCCAGCATTCAGGTGGCGCTGTTCGTGGCCCCTATCCTAGTCCTGGCCAGCCAGTTTGTCGGTCCGCGTCCAATGGACCTCGTCTTCTCCCCTGCCGAGGTTCTGGCTGTGGTACTGTCCGTGGTGATTGTAGGCGAGATCGCTAGCGACGGAGAGTCGAACTGGCTGGAAGGCGCGATGCTGTTGGCGGTGTACGTTATTTTGGGCATTTCGTTCTACTTCCTGCCGGAGATGGGGAGTCATGAAGGAATTACTGGAGCTGCTCAAGCAGGCGCGGGTCATTGACCTCGCGCAGTCGTGGTTTGTGGGCATGCCGCACTGGCCCACGCACCCGCCCTTCGCGATGGCGATGACCAAGGAGCACGGCGATTACGTTCTACCTGGCGGAGTTTCAGCGGCGGCCGAACTGATTGCGCTCGGGACCCATGTGGGGACCCACATCGATGGGTTGGGCCACTTCTCCTGCAATGGCTTGCTCTTCCAAGGCAAGTCGCCCAGCCAGGTCGGCATCGACCAGGTCGCCCCCATCATCCGGCGTGGCGTCCTGCTGGATGTGGCGGGATACCGGGAGATGGCGGAGGATGAAGGCATTGGCCCCGACGAATTGGAGCGGGCCGCGCGTTGCGAGATCGAAGAGGGTGACGTCGTATTGATCCGCACAGGCTGGGGCCGCCAGTGGAACAACGCGCGGGCCTTCGTCAACGAGCAGCGCCAGCCAGGGATCACGCTGGAAGGCGCAAAGTGGCTGTCGTCGAAGAGCATCTTCGCGGCCGGCGCGGACAATGTTGCCTTGGAGCGGGTTCCATCGCCGCGCATGGAAGTCCACATGCACCTGCTGGTGGAGAGCGGGATCCACATCATTGAGTGCCTGAACCTGGAGCAACTCGCCCAGAAGGGAGTCCCGCATGGCTCTGCGGACCGCCAAAGTGTAGGAAGCCGCGCTGCGAACCGCGACTGGGAAGGAGCGGGCACCGGTTGCGAACGCGTCTTCAACGGTGTGGCGGAGTTCCTGTTTCTGGCGGCTCCGCTAAAAATTGTAGGGGCGACCGGTTCGCCGCTGCGGCCGTTCGCAATCGTGGAGGAGTAACAAATGGCGCAAGAATTTCAAGGCAAGACGGCGCTGGTGACCGGCGCATCCAGGGGGATCGGGGCGGCGACAGCTATCGCGTTGGCGACGGCGGGCTGCGCGCGTGTGCTGTTGCACTATGCCAGTGGAATCGAGGGTGCGCGTGCGACGGCAAAAGCTGTGGAATCGGCCGGAGCACAAGCAGTGCTGCTGCATGGCGAGCTGTCGCACGAGGACGGGATTGCGGCATTTGTGGAATCGCTGCAGCCCTATATCCCTACGATCGATTTTCTGATCAACAATGCCGGCTCGCTGCTAAAGAGGGCAAAGCTGGCGGATATGGACTTGCCAACCTACAACCAAGTGATGGACCTGAACGCAAAGAGTGTCTGGTTCATCACGCAGGCCGTGGCTCCGGGGATGATTGCCCGCGGTTCGGGTGTGATCGTGAACCTGAGTTCGATTGCGGCCCGGAACGGCGGCGGCCTGGGCGCAACCATCTACTCGGCGGCGAAGGCGGCGGTGGCGGCCATGACGAAGGGATTGGCGAAGGAACTGGCTCCGGCGGGGATCCGCGTGAACGCGCTAAGTCCGGGCACGGTGGACAACGACTTTCACGCCCGGTTTTCGACCCGTGAGATTTTAGATGGCGTAGTGAAGATGACGCCGCAAGGGCGATTGTCGACGAACGAGGACATGGCCGAAGTGATTGTCTTCCTGTGCTCGAACGCGGCCCGGAATGTGGTCGGGCAGACCATCGAAGTGAACGGCGGGGCGTTCATGGTGTAGGTATGGAGTTGGGTGCAGTCCCGGCCGATGTCGCCATCCCACCAGAATCCGATCACTGCCGAGACAGCCCGGCCCTCGCCGCCCGCCAAGTGGCTGGACTGGGACCACTGAAAGGAACGCAGCAATTTGAACGTGAGCCGAGCCCTAACCCTCCGAGCGTCGCTGCTGATGCTCTCTCTTTCTTACCCGTGCTCTCGCTCCGCTGCCCAGGAACCCACGCAAGCCCGCGTCGTACGGCTGGCGGAACTGGAGATCGACCAGACCCAAATAGAGAACTACAAAGCCGCCCTGCGAGAAGAGATCGCGACCTCTATTCGGCTTGAGCCGGGCATTTTGACCCTCTACGCGGTAGCCCTCAAAGAGAACCCCACGCAAGTCAGGATTTTTGAGACATACGCCGACGTGGCCGCGTACAGAGCGCACCTGGAGACCTCTCATTTCAAGCGGTACAAAGCCGCCACACAGGGCATGGTGAAGTCCCTCAAGCTTCTCGAAACTGACCCGATTATGCTCGGCGCGAAAGGCCAGTGAGCCAACAACGCCCGAGGGCGCGGCCAGATGCGAGCCGTTGACGGCTTCGCGATCAGAGGCCGGGCACGACGACATCACACCGGTTCCGATGCTGGCGAAGTGAACTCCATTGCCCGCGCGCCCCGTGCCGCCACTGCTGGCGCACAGTCGTTGTTGGGCCAAAACCGCAATTCTAAACAGCCACTCCGGTTTAGAGAAACGGGCCTTGTACTTATCACGGATGTCCCCTTTCCGTCCCGGTCTGCCGCCGAAGCGGATGCCCTGAGGCCGCGGAGACCCCGGGGGGGGCCGGCCCGAATGATGCCGCGCCCGGCGAGGCGGCTGGCGCGGCGGGCTGGAGCCCAGGGGCAATAACTGAATCCTGGCACTGGCAGTGGGGGCCGATGCGGCGCTCGTCGGATTTCTCTATTGACATTCTGTTCAGGTGGCGGCATTCTACACATAGAAGACTATGCCTAGACCTCTAAGAAGCGAGAACCTGCAGGGTACGCTCGATCTTCTGGTGCTCAAAACTCTCGCGGCGCGTGGTGCCCTGCATGGTTATGCCATCTCGACACACATACAGCAGGTATCGGACGATTTTCTACGGGTAGAGGAAGGATCGCTCTATCCGGCGCTGCATCGCATTGAGGGATTGGGGTGGATCTCCTCGGAGTGGAGCACGTCGTCGACAAACCGGCGAGTCAAGTTGTACAGCCTCACGGCGGCGGGGCGGCGCCAGCTTGAGATCGAGCAGAGGCGCTGGGATGAACTGACCCTAGCAGTGCGAAAGGTGCTGGAATGCTACGGATGAAGCTGCGATCCATGTGGAACCGGCACCTGGATGAGGACCTGCAAGATGAACTGCGTTCTCATATCGAACTGAAAGCGGAGGAGCTAGAGGCGAACGGCATTCCGCGAGACGAAGCTCTTCTTGAAGCGCACCGGCGTTTCGGAAATGTGACTCTTATGGCGGAAAGCACGCGCGAACTGCACGTCTTTACCGGGATCGATAGCATTTTCCAGGACCTCCGGTACGGTCTCAGGCGGCTGCGCCGCGAGCCCGGCTTCACGGCCGCGGTGGTAGTGACTTTGGGTTTGGTCATCGGCGTCAACGGGGCGATCTTTAGCGCGGTGGAAGCCGTGCTTCTGCGCCCACTGTCCTACCCGGAACCGGATCGTCTGCTTCAACTCTACGGGACGACAAAGGATTCTAGTCAGGAGGGGATCTCAGTCGCAGATTTAGAAGCCCTGGCGTCGGCGCCTTCGCTCGCCGGCATCGCCGCGGAACAGATCCAGAGCGTGAATCTTACCGGAGTTGAGGAGCCTGGCCGGCTGATCGGCGGATTCGTCGGCAGCTCATATTTCGGAATCCTCGGCGTTACTCCGGTGTTGGGCCGCGGCATCAATGCGGAAGACGAGAAGCCGAATGGACCGGGTGTTTGCGTCCTGAATTACGCCGTATGGCGCGACCGATTCGGCTCGGACCCGAGTGTCCTCGGGCGATCCCTGATTCTGAACAACGAAGCACACACCGTAGTCGGAATCCTGCCTGAGAGTTTCAGACCGCGCTACACCAATGCCGAGGCATGGATGCCTGTGCGCGACTATCCCGGGTATTCACGGGATCGTGCCCGTACGCCGGTATTCGCGCTGGCGCGACTGGCGCCCGGCGCAACCATTGAGCAGGCGCGTGCGGAACTCGGGGGTGTCATGCTGCGGCTTGCGCAGGAATACCCGAAAACCAATCGTGACCGTGGCGTTGCCGTGAGCGCGTTGAGCGAGATCGCGGTGGGGTCTAGGCGCAAACCGTTGCTGGTCCTGAGTGCGGCCGCGGCGTGTATCCTGCTCCTGGGATGCGCTAACATCGCGGGGCTGTTGCTGGCGAAAGCAGCGGGGCGCAAACAGGAGATCGCGATTCGCGCTTCGCTGGGCGCCAAGACGGGCAGGCTGATGCGCCAACTCCTGACCGAATCTCTGTTGCTGGCCGGGGCCGGCGGCGTCGTCGGGATGATACTTGCGGATTTCGGAATTGAGATGCTTCGCATCTACGGTCCAGATCTTGTCGGATCGACGGAATTGCGCCTGAATCCACAGGTGCTGGCCTATCTTGCAGTGGTAGCGATTGTGACAGGAATTCTGTTCGGACTAGCGCCGGCATTCAACGCCCGAACACGGGCAACCGCCTCATTGCGGCAGCGGGGGGACACGAAAAGGCGCAGGTTCCAGAACGCGCTGGTCGCCGGGCAGGTAGCGTTAGCGCTGATGCTGCTGATCGGCGCAGGGCTGATGGGGGCCAGCCTGCGGAACGTGGCCGCCATTGAGCCGGGCTTCCGCGCCGAGCGGGTTCTCACGATGGAGTATCGTCTAGCGCCGGGCAAGTACGCGAGCGCAAGCCGCCAGGCCACGATGCAGTATCGCATCGTAGCCAGTGTGGCGGCGGTTCCGGGAGTTGCTTCAGCAGCCTTGGTGGGCGCCCTGCCGTTCAGCGGAAATGCAAATCGGATTTCGATCACCTTGCCCGATCGCCCGGAGCCCGTGGCGATCGGCTACAACCCCGTCTCGCCGGGGTACTTCCGGACGGCAGGTATACCGTTGCTCAAAGGGCGCGACTTCTCTTTTGCCGACGGAGAGAATTCGCAAGCGGTCGCACTGGTGAACCGGACTTTTGCCGACCGCTTCTGGCCGGGGCGAGACGTGCTTGGGCGTCAGATCAGAATATCCACAGGCGCATCAGCTTCCACTCCCGTAACAATCGTTGGTATCGTCGGCGACGTGAAACAGTTCGCTCTCATCGACGGTAGCGAACCACAGTTGTACAGGCCGTATGCGCAGGATCCGTACGACTTTGCGACGCTGGTCGTGCGTACGAAGGGCGACCCTCTGGAACTGGCGAAAAGCGTCAAGCAGGCCATCTGGGCTGTCGAGAAAGAGCAGTCTGTGTGGAAGGTTCGGACGCTCGAGTACCTGGTTGACCGTTCCTACAACTTCCTCCGGTATATCACTTGGACGACGGTTTCTTTCGCCGTGCTGGCGCTGCTGCTGGCTGCCATCGGGCTGTATGGACTTCTTTCGTACACCGTGAATCAGCGCACATCCGAGTTGGGCATCCGCATGGCGGTGGGCGCTACCCCAGCCGATGTACTGCGGTTGGTGGTCCGGGACGTGCTCACTTTGACCGGTACCGGACTTGTTGCTGGGATCGTTTTCGCTCTGTGGCTGACACGGTTCCTACAGTCGCAGGTGTATGGCGTCACGACGACGGAACCTGCGATTTATCTCGGCGTCGCGATTCTACTGTTGATCGTTGCGTTGGTGGCGGCGTGGTTTCCGGCGCGACGCGCAGTGCGGCTGGACCCGGTCATGGCCTTGCGGCAGCAATAGAAGCACTTCGGCTTGCCCGTTCGACAGTGTTTGAAAAGTGACATCCATGATAAGTAGTTGTCAAGGGAAAATGCACTAATCGCTGAGCTCCCTTTGGAAGCTCCTCAGCGTGACCCGTCCCACCGCGATTCGCCAAAACAAAGCCCCGCTCTTGCTCGGCGATCAGTTCGCACCACTTCGCCCAAGCCTCAGGTCCACGCGTGCGCATGACTCCACAGTGGGGCACACGGAGGACACCTCCAAGATGGGGTTTGCGTAGCGCTCACGAAAGGTGGAATGCTGATCCAAGGTGAACGTAGACTGAGCCTAGGCTAAGTGCTCCGAGGCGCTTATGCGCTACCTGTTTTCATCGTCTTGGCGCTTGGAGCAGATCAGACCGTCCCCTTTCATTCGACTTCCCGATCGTGCCGAGGAGGCGCACAGGAGTTTTCCACGGCTGAAGACGACGGGATACGGGAATTTGTCGTCCCGAATTATTCGAGCAAAATGTCCGTAGGACAGACTGGCGTCCCATATTCCTGGACCTCCGACCTACGGACACGGTTCCTTGTGGATCAGGGAGCGGCCAGCACCTGCTCGTCGGGCCAGCCGGAGATGTCCTCGAAGCCGCGGCCAGTTGTTCTGCAGCGCATGAAATAGCCCAAAACGGACGCCGCTACGAAGGCGCAGCTGGCAAGGATCCTGCGCCCCAGCAGTCGCAGGTTCGCCGGCCGGAGGACAACTTCCAGCCTCAGAAGTACACCAAGTTGGCGCCAAAGTCCGGTAAACGGCAACAACCCTTGACAACCTCTGTCCATTGATCGAGTTTGGCCGTCGCCGGCTTCCACTTCCAGAATGCCCGGCACTGCTCAAAGAACTGCAGAACTACATCGCGCTCGCCGACCTTGAGCAAGTCCTGCGCAAGACTCATATTCGGACCGAAGCTGTTCAGCGTCCGCGACCCCCGCATTTTGCCTGAGGCGAGGAGCGCTGCCCTAGCCTCCGCGACGTTATGGTCGCGGCCCAGAGCTACGCGTCCAAGCACCATATTCCCCGAGAAGATGGCCGTTCCGTATGCCTCCTCCTCGGGGTACTGCGCCGCAAGGGACAGCAATTCCCGAGCGTAGGTCTCGGCCTTCGTGTAATCCGATGCCTTGTAGGCCGCATTCGCCGCGCGGGCGAGTGGATATATCCGCTCCAGACCATCGGCAGGCAACTCCGCTTCGAGAGTTCTGAACTGCAGACACTTTTCACGACAAGAGGTACCGTTGGCGAGTTCGGTGGCAAGTTGGTTGGCGGCCGGCACATTCCCGTTTGCCAAAGCGTCCTTCACCTGATCGGCTAGCGCCTGCAATCGGGCGACGTCTCCTTCCCCCTCAGGTGAGCAAGGCTTCTCTTGGTCGGCCCAAGCGAAAGAAGAACAGATCACGATCGCCAGCACAAGCTTTATCATCACCTATCAATATCCCTCATCCCGGTTCAGCGACGTACTTACCTGATGCACACAATCGGCCGGGCGTCTTTTGACGCCTCGCAACACCGCGAGGTACTGGCAACCGTGCGATTGGCAGCCTTTGGTGCACCATTTGGAAAGGAGACGTCCTGGCCTGTCACTATCGATTTGTCTACATATTGTTCCAGACAATGCACTCCAGTATCCTACTCTATGCGATCACTTCCGATCACGCTGGCTCCGCCTCATTCACGATCTGGCTCTCAGTACCTCAACGTCCCTCGCTGGGGCCAACTGTCTGGCCACCGTTGCCCAAAGCACAGCCGGTTGCGCGTGCATTTCCTCCCTAAACGCCTGATCCCCAAACGGCTGACCAGAGTCTGTCGCCCGGCGCAGCGCTTTTAGCTCGATCTCCACTTCCGGTTCATTCAACAGGCGCGCCCAAGCTGGAGCGGCACCCGCCGCACGCCAGAACGACATGTCCGCAATCCGCGCGGGATCTTCCCCTGATCGATGAGCCTCAGCGCTGGACCATTCATAGCTCCGAGGGTCTGTCACCGATCCGGCCCGAACCGGGTTCATTTCCACATACCGCAACTCCGCTTACAGGTGCGATGCGCCCAACGGACAGGAATCGAAACGGTTCTGCCAAAGGTGCCCACACCGACCCCGGCGAGCGTTCAAATACTGTGCGTACCGGCCGTGCACACGCAGCATCACTTCGGCCAGGACCGGCACCTCGTGCGGCACGGCAATCAGGTGTGTGTGATTGGACATCAGGTGATAAGCCAGAATCGGGAGCTTGCTCACCGCCGCCTGTTCGCGTAACAAGCGCAGGTATGTCAGCCGGTCACGGCGGGAATGGAACACCGACTGGCGGTCGACACCACGTTGGGTAATGTGATGCGCTACACCTGGCGCAATCAATCGAGCGGATCGAGGCATTCTGATCAATCAGTACGCTGCGGGATGATTTTTTCTCATCCAAATACGAGAGTGACCTGCCAGGACGTCCACCTTTCCCCACCCACCAGACCCGCGAACAACAGCAAGCGAGGGCACCCAAACCCCAGTCCACCAACCACAGCCGCAACCGCAACGAGCCGCCGTTTGGCCCACAGAGCGCAATCGCCGGGGGAGACGGGCCGTCACGGCAATGCGCACTGGGCGGCTTCGCCGGGCCCGAGGGCAACGACGCGGGCCACCCGCAACGCATCGTCCAACGGGAGGTCCGGCAGCAGACGCCCGTCGTTCGGGAAGGCGGCGATCCGGTAGCGCCCGGGTGGCAGAGCGGTGAGGACGGCGCGCCCGTCGCGGTCGGCATGGACGGCGCGGCACACCCAGCGGATCCGTTCCGGCGGAGTCGCCTCGGGCACAAGGACCACCCAGGCGCCAGCGTTCTTCGCTCCGTCTTTGAATGTGACCTGCAAGGTGGCTAACGCAGCCGTCAGGATGAGTTCCAATTGCGCCCGTGGCGCGGCGCCGTCGACGGAGATGCGACGGTCGGCAACGGGGACGCCGTTCCAGCGAATGCCGGCCACGGCGAGACCGGGGGGCAATCCATTGACTTCCACGTCGTAGCGTCCCGGCATGGTGGGCGCCATGGGGAAAGGGGTACCGGGCGGTGTGGCGAGAGCAAAGCTCACGGGGATGTCCCACCAGAAGGAAGGGCGCCCCACCGGCCGGAGAGTGAGCATCGCATAGCCTTGGGCATTGGCGGGCGGTGGCTTCTCCACGAAACGAAGAGCGCCCTGTACTTCCACGCCCGGGGCCGGCCGGACGTCAGCGGTTTCGCGAGCGCCGCGGTCCAGCTGGAGATTCGTACAGCCCATCAGCGGAGCGGAGCGCGTGCCCTGCGGTGTGTAGGCGCAGAGGGCATAGGCTCCGGGCGAAAGGTTCTCGACAAGAAATGGAGCCCCACCCGACGCGGCGGTGCGGGCCAGCGATTCAAATTGCAGCGACGAACTGGTGGACTGATCCTCGAAGAGTTGGAGTTCGAAGGGCGCTCCACGGGCATCACCGGACACGGACACCACACCGCGGATCGCGCCGCGCTGGCTCTTGCGGAGACGGAAATCGAGCTTTTCCATCGTGGAACCGCGAATTACGTCCAGCGGCGCCCCCAGGGCGAACTCCGCCGCGCCCGGGTAGACAGCCCGTCCGTAGCCGGTGGAGACGTGGTCGGGGAACTCCTGCTCGTCCATCGGCGCCCCAAACGCCGGCTTACCGGGCGGCTGCGCCACCAGCGCATAGCGTCCGGCCCGGAGCCCCAGGAGTGCATACGCACCCGAAGGATCGGTGGTCGCGGAGGCCGCCACCCGGCCGCCCCACCCGGTCCCATTGGCCCAAAGGTGAGCGCTGACGGTGAAGCCGCGAAGCGGTTGGCCAGTGTCGTGATCCAGCACACGCCCGGAGAGGGAGGCTTCGCGGTCCAAAGAGAGGAGAATCGGAGCGGGTGTGGCTCCGGCGGGAATATCGACGACTTTGGAGCGATCGGCAAAGTCACTGGAGACGACAAAGCCCTTGGCGTAAGCCATCGGCAGCAGCAGAGCCGGGGTGGAGACACGGAAGTGAAAACTGCCGTCGTCGCCGGTGTTGGCGAGGAAGGCCGCGCCGTCAGGATCGGTATTGTCGGAGGGCGCCTGCGACATCCAGCCTTGAGGTACCTGGATGGTCCGGGGCGTGACACGAAACAACGCCACGCGGGCGTTGGCAATCGGGGTGCCGGCGCCCGCCTCCACGACGCGGCCGGAGATTTCCACCACGCCGGCGGACGCAACGAAGGCAAAGGAGAAGGCCCAAAGCAATGGCGCGGTGCGGATAATGATCGGATTCATCTCGGAATTGGCCGTAGATGTCGACGATACCGGGACATACTGATCCTCATTTTCCTCTAGAGTGCGCGGACGCCAATGACGATGCACGCACGCCCGCCAGCATACCCTTCATGAATTCCGCGCTGTGCTCACGATCAGGCCCCCACGTTGTGTCGTCCGCAAAGAGAACAAAATCAACTTCCGGCGGCAAGAAAACTCTGCGATGCTTACTACGACCAACTCGAATGAACACTTGCCTAGACTCCTCAGGCCGAAGCCACCGTTTCACGCTGCCAGACTCATACAGTTCCCTGTGCGCAACAAAGGGGCTCTTTGCACCTACCTCCTGCACAGTAATAACCAAGCCGACGATTGGCCGTGTGGACTTGTTCGTGACAGCCACGGACGCCTTCAGTTCGCTGGTGCCGCCTGGGTACACGGGGATAGTGCCCCGTATTCCAAGTGGGCGATCCTCAGCCGAAAGATGAAGGCCGCAAAGAGCTAGGCACTCCACAGGAATCAGACGCCGGTGTGAGCTCGACAAGAAACCACCGAGCACTACTGCCCGCAACGCCACACGTCCACAATGAAAGTCCCATCACCATTGGTGTACATGCACGACCCGGATTCGCCGCCACTCCCGCACCTGAGCTCCCCACCTGGACAACTGGTGTCACCCCCCCACTACAGTCAATCACCAAAGGAAAGGGGACGTCCTGGCCTGTCACTATCAATTTATCTACATATTGTTCCAGACAATACACTCCAGTATCCTACTCTATGCGATCACTTCCGATCACGCTGGCTCCGCCTCATTCACGATCTGGCTCTCAGTACCTCAACGTCCCTCGCTGGGGCCAACTCTCCGGCCACCTTTGCCCAAAGCATAGCCCGTTGCGCGTGCATTTCCTCCCTAAACGCCTGATCCCCAAACGGCTGACCAGAGTGTGTCGCACGGCGCAGCGCTTTTAGCTCGATTTCCACTTCCGGTTCATTCAACAGACGCGCCCAAGCTGGAGCGGCACCCGCCGCGCGCCACAACGACATCTCCGCAATCCGCGCGGGATCTTCCCCTGATAGATGAGCCTCAGCGCTGGACCATTCATAGCTCCGCGGGTCTGTCGCCAGTCCGGCCCGAACCGGGTTCATTTCCACATAGCGCAAGGCCGCCCACAGATGCGATGCGCCCAACGGACAGGAATTGAACCGGTTCTGCCAGAGGTGCCCACAACGACCCCGGCGAGCGTTCAGATACTGCGCGTATCGGCCGTGCACACGCTGCATCACTTCGGCCAGGACCGGCACCTCGTGCGGCACGGCAATCAGGTGGATGTGATTGGACATCAGGCAACAGGCCAGAATTACGACTTCGGCGAATGCGGCCTGTTCACTCGGAAGGTCGAGGTAGACGAGGCAATCCGCTCGTGTGCGAAGAGCGAACTGGCGCGCGGTTCCGTGCTGGGTGATGTGGTACGCCATGCCGGGCGCAACGAAACGAGCAATCCGAGGCGTCCTGATAGCGGAGTGCCCTTTGGGCCGGCGGAATCTCAAGGAAAACCGAAGTGGGACGGATCCGATGGGATCCGCTTGTCGAGATGGTGAAGGGGCCAAGCCGGGTGGTGCCCGTTTAGAGGTCCTCGGGCTGTTGTGTTTTGCGCCTTGGGTCAGCCGTCCTCACGGAGGATTCTCACCGGGTCCAGGCGGGCGGCCCGCATTGAGGGGACAAAGGCAGCAGCCAGGCCGACCAGGGCCATGGTGAGGCAGGCGGCGGCCAGGACGGCCGGGTCCAGCGGAGGCACGGCGTAGAGAATGCCCTTCATCAGGCGCGTGAGCGCGAAGACGCCCGCGAGGCCGCAAAACAGGCCCACCAGGATCATGGAGCCGGCTTCGCTCAATACCTTGCGAACAATGTTGCCTCGCGCGGCTCCGAGGGCCAGGCGGATGCCGAGTTCCTTCCGCTGACGTGTGACCGCATGCGCCAGCACGCCGTAAAGGCCGATGGCCGCCAATAACAGGGCGACCACCGCGAAGGCGGCGATGACTGACGCCGGCTGGGAGGCGCCGCTGAGGCTGCGCTGCCGGATTTGTTCCACGGTTCGAAACTCGCCGGGCGCCAGGTGTGGGTCGATCGTCCGGATGACCTGGCGGATGGCCGGCACCGAGGCGACGGACTCCGCTGTAGTCCGGAGGACAAAGCTGGCGTGGCGCGGGGGCACCTGGTCGATGGGGATGTAGGCGACGGGCGCCTCGGCCGCTGCCGGATTGCCCGTCAGCTCGCTGCGGATAATGCCGACTATCTCCGTACTCACCAGTTTCGACTCGAGCTTCACCCAGTCCGGAGTGACAACATCGAGGGAGTGGCCGACGGGGGCAGCGATCCCAAACACCTCGGTGAGCCTGGCGGCCAGGGCCTGATTGACCACCACCACGGGCGGAGATCCTGCGCGGTCACGGCCCGTGAAACCACGGCCGGAGAGAAGAGGGATGCCCAGCGTGGAGAAGTATTCCGGGCTGACCCGCTTGTAGCCGATGTCGACCCACTTGTCGCGGGATGCATTCAGGATCGCCATGCCCTCGCCAACCCGCTCCAGCGGCGGCGCGGAGGAGACGGACGCGTCCACCATTCCGGGCAAGGCCCGTAGACGGTCGGTTGCATCGCGGTAGAAGCGTGATGCCTGCTCCGCAGTGGGATATGCGGACAAGGGGAGATCCACGGTAGTCGTGATCACGTTTTCAGTCCGGATGCCGGTGCTGACCGATTGGAGATTGAAGAGGCTTTTCAGCAGGAGCAGGGCTCCGCAGATGAGAACGAGGGAGACCGCAACCTCGGCGGAGACAATGGTGCGCCGGAGGCCGTCCTGCCGCTGGGAAGAGCCGCGGTGGCCCTGGTTGATGAACGAAGCGATGCCGTGGGAGGAGGTCTGGAGAGAGGGCAGCAGGCCGACGGCCAGGGTGATGCTGAAGGCGATGGCGGCGGCAAAGGCGAGCACGCGGAGGTCAAGACCGACTTCGGCGGTAAACGGCAGGAGGTCGCCGAGCAGTGGCACGGCCGCACGTAGCAGGAGGTGGGCAACGGCTATGCTGGCCACGCCTCCGGCGAGACAGAGAACCAGGGTTTCCGTGAGAAGCTGGCCAACGAGGCGGCCCCGGCTGGCGCCGAGCGCGGCACGGACGGCCATTTCCTTTGCGCGTGCGGCGCCCCGGGCGAGCAGAAGGTTCGCCACATTCGCGCAGGCGATGAGCAGTACAAAAACTACGGCCCCGAAGGCGATATACATCGACCGCTTCAGCTTCTCGCCGACGAGATCTTCGCGGAACGGGTCCACACTCACAGTCCAGTCACGCTTCCAGGGCGGAGAGAGCTCACTGAGACGCGCGTCGATGGCGAGCATCTGCTGATTGGCCTGCTGGATGGTGACGCTTGGGCCGAGACGTCCGGCCACAAGCAGCCAGTGGAAGCCACGTGTTCTCTGCGAGGGGGTGAACTGAAGAGGCTTCCACATGGCCACCTGTTCGCGATCGAAGGGGCCAGGTGGCAGCACGCCCACCACGCGGTGCGGTTCGCCGTCGAGGAGGACTTTGCGCCCGATGATGTCAGGACGGCCGCCGAAGCGGCCCTGCCAGGAAGCGTGGCTGAGGACGAGGACCGGCTCGGCTCCGGACGAATCATCCCTGGCCTCGAAGGTTCGGCCCATCCGCGCGTTCACGGCGAAGACCTGGAAGTAGGCGGCGGTCACCAGTTTCAGGGGGACTCGTTCGGGCTCACCATCGGCCGCGAGTGTGGCGGTCGTGGAACTCTCGGCCGCCAGCGCCTGAAAGACCGTGTTCATGCGCTGCCAATCGAGGAAGTCGAGGGTGTTGACGGAATTGCGATGCGCTGAGGACGGAGTCTCCCAGACGCGGACTATGCGATCGGGCTCAGGGAATGGAAGCGGGCGCAGGAGCGTGGCGTCCAGGAGGCTGAACATCGCGGTGTTGGCGCCAATGCCGAGGGCGAGTACGCCGATGGTGATGCAGGCTAAGACGGGGTCGCGTTTGAGAGAGGCGGCACCCAGCCGGAGATCCCGAAATACGGTCTCGAGCCAATTCACGGTGCGGGCGTCGCGGTGGTCCTCCTGGATCTGGGCGATGCCGCCGAAGTGGCGTCGTGCCTCGTCGGCGGCCTCTTCCGGTGTGAGGCCACGGGCCATCGCCTCGTGCTGCGCGAGTTCCAGGTGCGCAAGGATCTCACCGTCGAGTTCGGATTCGAGGCGCCGGCGCTGGAGGGAGGCGAGCAGGCGGTGGAGGAGGGTGGGCAGGCTCATGGCTTGGCCTCCAGGAACCTGTCGACCAACAGCGTGGTTTCGTGCCATTTGGCCACTTCGGTTTCCAGGCGCTTTTTGCCGAGCTTGGTGAGGGCGTACACCTTTACTTTGCGATTGGTCTCGGAGACGCTCCATTCAGTAGCGATGAGGCGGGCCTGCTCGAGGCGGATGAGGGCGGGATAGATGGAGCCCTGGTTGAGGCGCAGGAGGTCGCCGGAGACCTGTTCCATGCGACGGGCAAGGCGATAGCCGTGCATGGCGCCCATGGTGCTGAGGGTCTGGAGGATGAGGAGGTCGAGAGTGCCGTAAGGGATGTCGGTCTTGGGTTCTGACATGTGATCCGCCTACACGTTGATGGTAAGCAGGGTACCGGTAATCTGTCAACAGGTAGTTTCAGGGAAGGCTGAACCGCTATGTGGGGTGATTCGGGCGTACTGGTTTGTTGGCGAAAGGCTGACCAGGAGGTCCGCCGTCCTCCGGGATTGTGGGGGCACCCTTGCCATCCTCCATCGCAGACCATCCTCGGTTCTTCCCGGAATCCGCTCCCGCCCAGACCCGGTCACGCGCTTCCAAAATAAACCCAAACAGCCCCTAACCATTTATGTGCAATAACTTACGAATGCAGCGACATCGGCCCCGGCAACTCCTTCTTTGGACCTCGTCCACTACAATCCCGGCCAAGGAGATGTATGAAAAGACGAACGGGATCGGAACAGGCTCGAACGAACGGAGCGCCCGCCAGCGGACCCGTTACGTCCGCAAACGGAGCCGCGAGCGTAAGCGAGCGGATAGCCCCCCAGGAATCCCCAACCAACCCATCCCAGCAACCCAAGACCCCGAACCCGACCCAGCAATCCACTCGCCCCGAGGCATCAAACCCACCGCACCCCTCATCCGCCGCCCCCTCCTCAGCCCCCACAATCCACTCCCCCAAAACAATCAAAGCCAACTCCGACCACCAGGACGCCATCGGCACCATCCAACCCTCGGCCCCCTCCGAAGCCGCTGAATCAAAACGCCTTCTCACCAACCTCACGAGCCCCGCCCGTCCCCACCCCAGGCCAATCCCGGCCGTCGGCATACAAACCCGCCGCCTCTGCAATTTTTCCTCTCAACGCTTGGGCAGTCGCTCGCGTATAACAGGGCGAGTGGATTTGGAAGGACTTCAGCTTTCGATGGCCTGGCAGAGCTCGGACCGGACTGCTGCATTCGAGCAGATCATGCTCCGGCACGAGCGCATGGTGCTGCGCGTGGCACTGCGCATGCTCGGCCGTCTGGAAGATGCCCAGGACCTCTCACAGGAGGTGTTCCTGCGGCTCTACAAACATTTCCACCAGATTGACGAAGAACGGGGCCTGACGAGTTGGCTCTACCGGACCACCATGAACGCCTGCTTCGATCAGTTGCGCGTCCGCAAGCCGACAGAGCCCATCGATTGGGAGCCTCCGGTAGCGGCAGCGCAGCAGACCGACATGGAGCAGGCGGAACGCCGGCGTCTGATGGCCGAAGGCCTCACGATTCTGGCCGAACGGGAACGGGCGGCCGTGATCCTGCGCGAGATCGAAGGGCTCGACACGGCGGAAGTGGCCGGAATTCTGGGCACCACGGAGGTGACGGTGCGCAGCCAGATTTCGACAGCCAAAGGCAAGCTGAAGGCCTTTGTGGAGAGGAGAATGCGATGAGCTGGACAGACGACGATCTGGACTTGGCGTTGCGCGATCTGAAAGAAGAAGAGTTGCCGCTGGGGGCAACCGAAGCGGTTCGGGCGCGGGTTCTGTCGGAAGTCTCGAAGCCGGCGCGGCATCGGTGGTGGTTGTGGGCTCTCGCACCCGTGGCGGCCGCGGCCTTGGTGCTGGTGGCGGTGGTTCCCTTCGACACAAAGCCGGCCCCTCGGCCACCCCTGGTGGCCAAAGTTCCGGCAGGACCGAAGCTGGAATCGCGACCGCCGGTGACCACCCCTGCACCGGCAGTGAAGGCAGTGATGGCCCGCGCGGCGAAGGCCCAACCGAAGGTCGACCCCGTGGCCAGCGCTCGACCCGAGCAGCCCGCGTCATCCGGCGAGACGCAGTTTGTGAAGCTCATGACGGACGACCCGGATGTGGTGATCCTGTGGGCAATGAATTCAAAAGGAGCAGAACGATGAAGAAGCTGATCGTAGTGTTAGTTGCGCTGGTCTTGACGGCGGGGGCGCAGGAGAAGAAGTATCTGCAGAAGGTCTTCGACGTGAAGTATGTCGATGTGAATGCCCTGCAGGAACTGGTTCGCGCGAGCGTCCGGGATGCCAAGGTGAACGCGAACAAAGAGTTGAAGGCGCTGAGCGTGGGCACCTACAACGACTTCGACATGCAGACCGCCGAGGAGTTGGTGAAGCGGTATGACGTGCCTCGTGGTTCGGCTCCGAGCGGGAACCGCAATATTGAACTCATCGCGTACTTGATGATGGCGGCGCCCACCGGCAACGTGGGTGATGCGGTGCCGGCGGACCTGGATCCGGTGGTGAAGCAACTGAAGAACCTGTTTGGGTACACGGATTTCCGCCTACTGGACAGCGCGGTGCTGCGGGCGCGAGAGGGACAGGAGGCCGAGACCAGTGGCAATGTGGGGCGAATCACGGAGCAGATCCCCCGGATCGCTAGCTACCAGCTTTCTTACCGAAACGCGGCGGTGGTTGCTTCCGATCAGACCGTGGTGATTCGGTTCGACAAGTTCCGGTTCCATCTCCGACTCCCCATCGCGTCGGGGGTGGATGCCAACGGGAAGCCCAATGGGTTCGAGGTCAGCGACATTGGGTTCAGCACGAACCTGGACATCCGGGCCGGTCAGAAGGTGGTGGTCGGCAAAGCCAAGACGGGCTCTGACAAGACGGCGTTCATCCTGGTCCTTACCGCTAAAGCTGTCGACTGAGATATTCTGGTCGCTTCATGCGAAGCGTTCCACTTGTCGCCCCGAAGCGTCTCGAACTCATCGAAGCACCTCTCCCCGACGGCCCGCGTTCCGGCGAACTTCTCGTCAAAATGCGGGCCGTTGGTCTCTGCGGCTCCGATCTCCACTGGTGGGCCGAAGGCCGCATCCACGCCGGTCAGGCTAAGTACCCCCAGGTCCTGGGCCATGAGCCCGTCGGCGAAGTGGTCGAGGTGGGCGCCGGAGTCCACGGCTACAAGGTCGGCGATCGCGTCAGCCTGGAACCCTCCATCACCTGCGGCCACTGCGAACACTGCATCGCCGGCCGCCACAACCTCTGCCGCACCTCCAAATTCATGGGCGGCCCGGAGGAGCAGGGCTGCCTGCGCGACTACTGCGTCGTACCGGCCCATAACGCCGATCCCATCCCCGGCTCCCTCACCTGGCACCAGGCCACGCTCATGGAACCGGTGGCCGTCTGGGTCCACACCTACGAACTCGCGCCCGTCCGCCTCGGCGACACCGTGGCCGTCATGGGCACGGGCTCCATCGGGCTGCTCGGCATCGCGATGGCCAAGCAGGCAGGAGCCGAGATGGTGTTGGCTTGCGACCGAGTCCCCCACCGCCTGGAACTCGCCAAGGCGATGGGCGCCGACGTGGCCCTCAACTTGACCGAAGGCGACTTCCGCGACGCCGTCATGCAGAAGACCCACGGCCGCGGCGTCGACATCGTCTTTGATGCGGCCGGCGACCCGCGCACCATCAACCTCGGCATCCAGTGCGCGCGCGATGGCGGCCGCTTCGTCCTCATCGGCATCCCGGTGCCGCTGCAGTTCGACGTCGACCTCCACACAGCCATGTCGAAGGAACTGAACATCCAGGTGATGAAGCGCTCCAACCACAAGGGCCGCGCCGCCGGAGCACTACTGGCCGGTGGACGCATCCCCACCAGCCTCATCACCCATGTGCTACCGCTGGCACAGGCGCAGCACGGCTTCGAGATGCTGCACGAGTACTCCGACGGTGTCGGCAAACTGATCTACGATTTCACGCTATGAGTCACTACGTCGCAATCGACCTGGGCGCCGAGAGCGGTCGCGCCATGCTGGGCACGCTCGCTGACCGGCGCCTGCAACTGGAAGAGTTGCACCGCTTCCTGAACGAGCCCGTACGCCTGCCCGACGGCCTGTACTGGGACGCCTTCCGTCTCTTTCGCGACATCCGCGAAGGGCTGCGCAAGGCCGGCCGGGAACGCAATCTGAAGCTCGATGGCATCGCCGTCGATACGTGGGGTGTCGACTACGGCCTGCTCGACGCGAACGGTGAGCTGGTGGTGAATCCCCGCCACTACCGGGACCCGCGCAACAACGCCGCCTACGACGCGGCCCTGGCCGCCGCCGGCAAGGAGAACATCTTCGAGCAGACCGGCCTCCAGTTCATGGCGCTGAACTCGCTCTACCAGCTCTACGCCGCCAAGCTCGCCGGCTCCCCCGGCCTGCGCGCCGCCGAGAAGCTGCTCTTCATGCCGGACCTGCTCAGCTACTGGCTCTGCGGTTCGAAGAAGAACGAGCTGACCATCGCCAGCACCTCGCAGTTCTACAACCCAACTCTCCGCCGCTGGTCCACGGAACTGCTGGAGACGCTCGGCCTGCCCACACACATCCTGGGTGACATCGTGCCTCCTGGCACTCGCCTGGGCAGCCTGTTGGACGACCTGCAGGACACCTGCGGCCTCGGCGAGACGCCGGTCTTTGCCACCGCGGGTCACGACACGGCGGCAGCCGTGGCCGCGGTGCCCGCCACCGGCGACCGGCCCTGGTGCTACATCAGCTCCGGCACCTGGTCCTTGATGGGTGTCGAGATCGACGAGCCCATTGTCACGCCCAAGGCCCTGGAATTGACCCTCACGAACGAGATCGGCGTCGAGGGCAAGACCCGCCTGCTGAAGAACATCGCCGGCCTCTGGCTAGTGCAGGAGTGTCGCCGCGCGTGGCTGCTGGAAGGCAAGGAGTACAGCTACACTGAGCTCACGAAGCTGGCCGCCGAGGCCGCGCCGTTCGCCGCCGTCCTGGATCCGGACCAGTTTCTGGAACCGGGCCACATGCCGGAGCGTATCGCGGCCTACTGCCGCAAGACCGGCCAGAACGTGCCGGAAGGGTTGGGCGGCTACGTCCGCGTCTGCCTCGAGAGCCTCGCCTTCCGTTACCGGCAGGTATTGGAGAGCCTGGAATCGCTGGTGGGCCACCGCATCGAGGTCATCCACATCGTGGGCGGCGGCTCGAAGAACGCCCTCTTGAACCAGTTCGTCGCCTCGGCCACCGGCCGTACCGTAATCGCCGGACCGACCGAAGCAACCGCCGCCGGCAACATCCTCGTCCAGGCCATCGGCGCCGGAGAGGTGAAGGACCTGAAGGAGCTGCGCGAAGTGGTCCGCAACTCCTTCGAACTCGAGACCTACGAAGGCAAGCCCGACCCCGCCTGGGACCGGGCCTACCAGCGCTATGTGAAGGTGAGGGGGAGCTGAAGAAGCCCCCGCCCCGTTCCTGGCACTAGTTCAACCGCTGCACGGGCGGACAGTTCACGATGAACTGGCTGTCACCGAACTTGGAGCCTCCAGGTCCGGTGAGAATCCCATCCTGCACGTACGTGAGGATCTGGAACTCTTCGCGGAGCTGACCGCGATAGCCGCGGGCAATGGCTGGCTGAGTCCACTCATACAGGTTCCCGTTCCACAGCGGACTGTAGTCGGGCGCAATGGTCGGGATACCACCAAAGACGTTGTTGGGGCGGTGGCCGTCGGTCAATGCCGCATAGAGGCCCTGGCGCATGGGATTGTCGCAGCCGTCCTCGTAGGGACCGTTGACGGCGATAAAGATGCGTTCAACAGGGCTGGCGAAGCTGTCGTCGCGACCGGTGACCAGTTTCTGGAGCCGTGGCGCGTATGTGGCACCCTCGATGGCTGCGACGTTCGCCAGGCTGGCTTCGGTGGAGATGTACCAGACCGGGCGGCCGAAGGAGAAGCCGTTGACGAGCTGGAGGGTGACAGTCATTTCGGTGGTGTCGATGGCCAGGACCTCGTCATGCACTTTGGTGTAGTCGGGGTTGCCGGCAGGGAAGTTGATGTCGGCGGCCTCGGCACCGAAAGCGACGACAGGGGCGTTGTAGATGAGATTGCCGAGCCTGATGAGGGGGCTGTAGCCGTCATCCCCGACGGAGCCGGGATCGGCGGTGGAGGGCGGGAAGGGCACGGCGGCGGAGCCGGCGACAACCTTGCGAACCGGGGTGAAGTCGACAGTGCCACGATCAAAAACGATGTTGTTGTCGGCATCGAACCACGCGTTGCGGGCACCGTTGGCGGTGAAGTTCAGCTTGGCCGAGTAGTTGATGCCGAGGAACTCCGCGACCTGGGCGTCGTTGACATCGGTGATGATGAACCAGACGGGCTTGTTGGAGCCGTTGAGGGTGCCGCGATAGAGAGGCAGGGTGATGGTGCCGGCCTTATCGTCGACCACACCGGACTTGAGGAGTTGGACCGGCCCGACAAGGCTGGGGTTGGTGGAGGACGGCGGCGGCCCGAAGTAGGAGAGACCGACGGTAGCGCCGACTGACGCTGGCGCCGGAAAGAGGTTGCAGCCAGGTCCGGGTCCGAAGACGCCGGGACTGGGCTGGGCCATTACGGCCGCCGGGAGGGCGGCGAAGACGAGGGCGCGCAGAGCGGCCCGGAAGTTCAGTGAAAACATACTCGTTTCCTTTGTGGGGAGGTCGTTTGCGTGTAGGTTCAGAGTAGAAGGAAAGCCGGGCCGGCTTATTGCAGAATCCCGGTGTTATTGGACAATTCCGGGACCAATGGGAGTCGGGAAGACTCGGCGCGCACCTGCCCCGGAGTGAGACCCAGGTGCCGCCGGAACATATTGGTGAGATGGCTTTGGTCGGTGAACCCCAGGGCTTGGGCGATGTCGACGATGGGCGTGTCCGAGGTCTCGAGGAGCTGCCTGGCACGGGCGAGGCGGCGCTGGAGCAGATAGCGATGCGGGGGTACTCCGGCCGATTCACGGAAGGCGCGGGCGAAGTGGTCTTCGCTCAGCCGGGAGATCGCGGCGAGACGGGCCAGACCCAGATCCTCGTCGAGATGTTCTTCGACGAACTCCATCACCCGTTTGAGGAGGGGCCGGGAAAGGCCTCCGCGGTGGGGTTTGGGGAAGGTGGCGGCGGAGTGGCCGCTCAGGAGGCGAGTCCCGAGGGCCCAGGCAATGCTGTCGACGTAGGCTCGTCCGGAGGAGTTCCCGCCAAGGACTTCTTCGCGCAGGGCGAAGAGAAGGTGGCTGATGCGCGGATCGCGGATCGCCTGGGCGGCATGCAGTTCGTAGGAATGGAGGCCCAGGGCGTCAGCCACCGAGCGGAGGAGGGAGGGGGAGAACTCGGTCAGCACAATCTGGCGCATGCCGCGCCAGCGGGCGGCTGGGACGCTCGCTCCGGCCGGCGCCACGCAGAAGTCGCCAGGTTCAATCGGGCACGATCGAAAGCGGCCGGACAGGCCGATTTCTACGATAACTGGCCCGCTCACCTGCAGCATCAGGCTGGTCTGCTGAACAGAGCGTTCGGCCAGGTCGCCGTCCTTGATCTCGAATTCGGAGAGAGTCAGGAGCCCGGAAGCCGCTTCCGGCTGTGACAGAGAATGGCCGCCAGGTGCAACCGGGGGTTGCAGGGGTAATACAGACTGTGTAGACAGAGACGTCCCTCCAGGGCAATGGGATCCTGGAGTACAGCGGAATTATTCCCGCGGACGGGGTGAGAGGCGAGGCAGGTGGGGGAGCGCGTAGCTCCCCCGTTTGGAAAGAACTACTTGGCTCGTTTGGCGATGATCTTGTCGACGATGCCGTACTCGACGGCCGCTTCGGCTTCCATGATGTAGTCGCGATCGACATCGCGGGCAATCTTCTCAATGGTCTGGCCGGTGGCATCGGCAAGGACGCCGTTGAGAATTTCGCGCATGCGGAGGATCTCACGGGCGTAGATATCGATATCGGTGGCCTGGCCGGCGAGGCCGCTCATCGAGGGTTGGTGAATGAGAATGCGGGAGTGAGGCAGAGTGTAGCGTTTCCCTTTGGTGCCGCAGGCGAGCAGCACTGCCCCCATGGAGGCGGCCTGTCCCACGCAATAGGTCACAATGTCCGGCTCAATCAGATTCATCGTGTCGAGAATCGCCATGCCGGCCGTGATGGAACCACCGGGAGAGTTGATATAGAGCGAGATATCCTTCTCCGGATCTTCCGACGCCAGAAACAACATCTGGGCGATGATTAGGTTGGCCACCTGGTCGTCGATGGGCGTGCCGAGGAAGATAATGTTTTCCTTCAACAGCCGAGAGTAGATGTCAAAGGCACGCTCTCCCCGTGAGGTCTGCTCGACCACCATCGGGACCAACATATCGTGCGGGGTCGGAATGTCCCCGTTGCGAATCGGCATTATGCCTCCTTGCAGCAGCTCAAGAGACCCCCGGGCACGGTCTCTAAGCCGTCCGGAGGCCGCTAGGCCTTCTTGGTCGTGGAGCGCTTGGCTTTCTTCGTGATCTTTTCCAGGTTCTTCCGCTTCTGCTCGAAGCCCTTGGCAAGATCGAGGATCGTAGTACGCTCCAGATACTCCATGATACGATTCCGCAGGGCCTTCCAGCTATCGTGCATTCCGCACGGCGCCTGATCGTTGCATTCGGCCATGCCGGCCGGGCAGCGTTCGAAGTCAGCCAACCCGTCCACCGCGTCCACGATGTTGAGGATCGAGAGTTCAGCGGCCGGCAGCCTTAAGCAGAATCCCCCCGTGGGACCTTTGCTGGACCGGAGGAACCCTTTGCGCGCAAGTTGTTGAAGGATCTTTGCCAGAAAATGCGAAGGGATGTCCGCTTCCTGGGCGATTTGCTTCACCATGGCGTACTTGCCCTCCGGGACAGCCGCCAAGTGGACAAAAGCGCGAATCGCGTACTCAGCCGAACGGGAATAGATCATGAGCTACCTCTAGAGAGCTAGATGAAAATACACGTTTATCTTATTTCTACTAGAAAGTGGATGCAAGTGGAGAGTTTCTGGTTTCAGGCAATTCTGGACCGGAAAGACGGCACAGAAGCCCGTTCCCCTAAATGCAGCAGCACACCCTCGGCCAGAATATCCCATGGAATCAACCACTTAACAGGAATGCCAACGGCCTGGGCCAGACGCGACACGGGGCGCCCTTTCTGTTTATAACAATTTCGGAGCTTCGCGTGGGGTTCGAGGCGCCGTGGCCTGCTCACTTCTTCTTGTTCAGCAGTTTGTCGAGCATTCCACCTACATAGTTTTTGGTGGCTTCCGCGGCCAATCCCTTGACACTGGGCGTAACGCGTGGATTGGCCGTAGTGCCGGCCACGTCGACGGGAATGGTCGATTGCGCGGGCTGGTCGCCGCGTGGCCGGGCCCCGAGTAGTTCAGCGATGCGACCGCTCACCTGGGCCTGGAGCTTCAGGTTGAGACTGGTGTCGAAGCCGACGCGACCGGTGCCCGTGGTGCGCAGTCCTCCACCATCCATGACTGCGTCGGTGAGAGTGAGGACCTGGTTCTCGATGGCGAAGTTGGTCTTGAATGTCGTGAAGTCGGTACCGCCCGTGGCCTTCATCAGGCCTGCTTTGCCCATGGCTCCGGTGATCGAACCAAGAAGGTCCATCTGTTTGAGCTTGCCGTTGGCGAGTTCGAGAGCACCCGCGCCAGTGAGGGCCGCCTTCATTTGATTGGCGTCCCGCCCCTGCGTGCGGAATTCAAACCTGGGGATGTGGAGCGCTCCCTGGACCCCGGCGTCGCTTTCCATGAACGCGCCGAGAAGCTGCTGGATGTCCAGGCCCTTGAGCGAGCCTGCAAGTGCCGCCCGCGTCTGTCCACCGTCAGACAGCAGCGAGATCGTGGAGGCCAACTGGCCACCCGCCAGGCCGAGCGTCGACTTCGGGATTTCGACCTGTATCGACGGACCGGAAAGCGCGTGTTTGACGGTCACCTGGCCCGCCGCGGAGCCGGTAAGGGGCAACCGGTGCTGCTCGTCCCGGCCAATGAGGAAGTCTGTGAGAGTCAGTTGTGTCGGGCCGGACGCCGTGCGTGCTAGATCACCTTTCAGAGCCACTGAGAGCTTCATCAGGGCCTTGTCGCCCGGCGCGGCCAGGAATGAGCCAAACTCCTTCAGTAGGAAGCCCTTAGGTAGTTCCGCCGGCGCAAACGCGAGGTCCAGTTTGCCGTCCACCGGTGTGGAGCCTTGAGCGAAGGGCCCCACCGTTCCCTGAAACTCCAACAGCGACTGTTTGGTCTCCAGCAGCCGTGCCGATGCCTTGGCGGTGAGGGGGCGGCCCGATCCGAAACCGGCAATACGCAGGTCGATACGGCGCCAGGAACCCAGTGCTTCCCCGGCCAGCTTGAGTGAACCACCTTCGATGCGGAGGTCCTCAATTGACAGCGAAGACCCGGAGGAGGGGGCCCCGCCACCGCTGCCGGGCGCGGCCGACTGGGCTTCCAGGCGATCCATGAAGACTTCCAGATTCGTCTTGCCAGCCGCATTCTTCTCAACCAGCAGAGTTGGGTTGGTGACCGCCAGCGCGATGATGCGCGGAGAGCTGGAAAACAGCGAACGGATGGATACGATGGCGTCGATGGAGTCCGCCTCCACCATGGGCTTGGCACTAAAACCGGGCGGGTTGGCGAGGCTGATTTTGGCCAGCTCCAACGCCGGCTCCAGCTTCACAAGGCTGCCGAGATGCACATCGACGGTACCCACGGTCACCGCCACGCCCAGTGAGTCACTGAGCGTCGCCAGCAGTCTCTGCTTTCCCGAACCAGAAATCATCGAGCGCGCCGCCATGGCACCCGCGCCCACAAGGACGGCCACCAGAATCACAAGTCCCAGCAGTATCTTCCACAGTCTCGACATGGGCTCATGATACGCCGGATGCCGCTGCGATAGAATCCCAGCATGTCGCAGGGCTGGACTCGCCGTTCGTTTCTCACCGCACTCCCGCTACCGCTGCTGGCTGGAAGCGGCCTGGCCCAGGATGCGGACCGACCCCAATACCACTTTTTACCGCCTTCGAACTGGATGAACGACCCCAACGCACCCATCTGGTTCAAGGGAGAGTACCACCTTTTCTATCAGTACAATCCCAAGGCAGCGCAGTGGGACACGATGCACTGGGGCCACGCCACCAGCAGCGACCTTCTGCATTGGAAGCACTTGCCCATCGCCTTGGCGCCCACCCCGGGCGGCTCGGACAAGGATGGGTGTTTCACAGGCTGCATGGTGGTGGACGGCGGCAAGCCGGTGATCGTCTACACCGGCGTGAACCCGGAGGTCCAGTGCGTGGCACGGTCCGAAGACCTGCTCACCTGGACAAAGGAACCGAACAATCCCGTGATTGCCGGCCCACCGGCCGGTGTCGACACGCCGGGATTCCGCGACCCGCATGTCTGGCGCGAGGGCAACGAGTGGCGGCTGCTGGTGGGTGCGGGCTTCCGGGGCAAGGGCGGCACGGTGTTGCTGTACAAATCGAACGACCTGGTGAAGTGGACGTACCTGAAGCCGATGCTCATCGGGCAGAAACTGTCGGGCCCGGCCGATCCAGTGGCGAGCGGCGAGATGTGGGAATGCCCCGACTTCTTCCCCGTCGGCAACAAGTGGCTGTTGTACGTTTCCACACAGGGGAAAGTGCTGTACTGGCTCGGAACTTGGAAGGACGACGTCTTCACGCCGGAATCGGACGGAGTGCTGGTACACGGCGCGGGGTACGCGCCGAAGAGTTGTGACGCTTCCGGCAAGCGCCGCATCATTTGGGCCTGGCTGCGGGAGCAGCGCAGCAAGGCCGATCAACTGCGCGCGGGATGGTCCGGATCGATGTCCTTGGCCGTAGTGCCGACGCTCGATGGAGACGGCAAGCTGCTTCTGAACCCGGCCGCGGAGTATGACGGACTGCGGGGCAAGCGCATGCGGGAGGCGGCGCACGATGACTGCTGCGAAATCCACATCAAGCTCGACGGCATGAAACCCTTCGGGCTCCTGCGGGGCGGGCAGGAGGTATTGGGCTTTGATCCAGAGAGTCACGTCCTGAGCGTTGGCAGATCGGAAGCGCCCGTACCACCCGGCCGGCTCGACCTCAGGATCTTCCTGGATGGATCAGTGGTGGAGGTGTTCGCAAACCGTCGAGTGTGGCTGACCGGCAGGGTGTACGGTGAGCGGCGCGGTTTGAGCCTGCGCGGCGACCCGCGGAGCATCCAATCGTGGCCGCTGACCCCTGTTTCCAGGGACCGGCTAACCACCTAAACCAAGGAACGAGCGGATTTCCTTCTCCAGCGCCGGAGTCACAACGACGGCGTTGCCTCCGTAGATCGTGTCGAGACCCGAGTAGTCGTAGAAGCGGCAGCCGGCCTCCTTGGCGATTACCGAGATGGCGGCCAAGTCCCAGGGCTTGGCGCTGGGCTCCAGCCAGAACTCGGCATGACCGGAGGCCACGAACATGGAATCCCAGGCCCCGCCCATGCTGCGCACGGCCCAGAAGCGTGAAAGGAAGGGCAGCAGCCGGCCGGAATGCGGGCGCTTGTGGACGTTGTTGAACTGGAGGACGCAGGCGACAGCCCGTTCAACCCTGTCGATGGACGAGACCGCCAGGCGGATTTCTTCGCCCCCGAATGAGCGGAAGGCGCCGGCGCCGCGGATCGCGTAGTATTGCTCGCCCAGCGCGGGAAAGGTCGCCACGCCAACCTCGACGACACCATCCACCTCCAGCCCCAACAGATTGCACCACAGACGGTTGCCGCGTACAAAATCGCGCGTGCCGTCGATGGGGTCGATGATCCAGCGCCGGCCGTTGGACGCGGGTTTGTTTGCGCCTTCTTCGCCGAGCAAGCCATCTTCTGGGAACTCCGCCTCCAGTCTGGAGGCAAAGAGCTTCTCGCAGGCCTTGTCCGCCGCCGTCACCGGCGAGTCGTCGGGCTTGTCTTCCACCTCGAAACCATCGCGCTGGAACTGCAGGGCGAGGCGCCCCGCATCGGAAGCCAGTTTGCGGGCGGCTTCCAATTCTCTTTCATAGGCCATGACCAGTATTCTAAGCTGGAGATCTGGAAAGCTCGCCGCCGTGACAAGTATGGTAGTGTGTTCGGCGTTCCAGGTGGATGGGTGAGTTAAGGAAGGAACCGCGTCGAATGGGCAAGATGGCGCCATCGCTCCCGGCTGAGCTTCGCACGGTTTACCGGATGCTGAAGATGGCTGAGGCAACATGGGGGGCACTCCCCGCGTTGCATCAGCCGATAGGTCAGGGCAAGTATCGGACTTACAACTGGGTGGAGTACGCCCGCATCGCCGAGGAAGTGGCGGCGGGCCTGCACGCCCTCGGTATCCGGCACGGCGATATTGTGGGACTGGCGTCCGAGACGCGGGCGGAGTTCTACCTGGCTGACATCGGCGTGATGACGAACGGCAGCATCGCCGCCGCCGTGTATACGAGCCTGCCTCCGGCCGACCAGGTGAAGACACTGAAAGGCTGCGATCCGCGTCTGGTCTTCCTTGAGAATGCCAAGACGATGCAGGTACTGGACGAAGCAGGGCTGAGTGACCTGCGGATGCCCCGAATCCTGCTGGATGGAGGAGGACCGGGCGCACTCTCACTAGACCAGTTGCGCGCCATGGGGCGGACGGCCATGGACGCGGACCCGGGCCTGCTGACACGTCTGGTGGAAGCCGTGCAGCCGCGAGACTACGCAATCCTCTACCTGACATCCGGCGCCACCGGAGAACCGAAGATGGGTCTGGTGACTCACCACTCCATCGTGTCGAACTGCGAGTGCGGCCCGCCCGTGCTACCCGTAAGCGAAGACGACCGGACGATCGCCTTTCTGCCCTCGGCGCATATCACGCAGCGGATGGTTATGCAGCAGCTCATGATTCGCATGGGCGTGCCCGTGCATTTCAGCGAGGGGTTGAACAAGCTGCCGGCGGAGTTGAGAGCCATCCGGCCCACGTTCTTTGTCGCCCCGCCCCGTGTGTGGGAGCGCATGTACGCCAGCATCACCACCGAGATTCGCAAACGTCCGGCCGTGATTCGCAAGTTGTTTTACCTGGGCCTCGGCGTGGGCTCAGAGGCGGCGCGCGCGCGTAGAGAGGGTCGGCAGCCCGCGCCGTGGGTTGGTTCCTCACTGAAGTTCTTTGACAAGGTCGTATTCTCGAAGATCCGGACCCGTCTGGGCGGCGCCATGCGGATTGCCGCGAGTGGGTCGGCCCCACTCGGCAAGGACCTCGCTGAGTTCTACGCATCCATCGGGATGCCCTTGATTGAAGGCTATGGGCTCACCGAGGGCGGGGTGGTGGCGTTGAACCCGATCGACAGGCCCCGCGCAGGCTCCATCGGGAAGGTACTACCCGGCGCGGAGATCCGGTTCGATACGGACGGTGAGTTGCTGATTCGCGGCGCGATGGTGTTCTCGGGCTACTACAAAGATCCGGACGCCACAGCGGCGGTCCTGCGCGACGGCTGGCTGCACACTGGCGACATCGGGGAGATGGACTCCGATGGCTACATTTGGATTACGGGACGCAAGAAAGAGTTGATCGTCGCCTCGAACGGGAAGAAGATCTACCCGGCGCGCATCGAGGGGCTGTTCAAGCTCGAGCCGCTGGTCAACCAGGTGCTGCTGGTGGGCGACCGGTTGCCGTATGTCACGGCAGTGATCACCATCAACCAGCCCGCAGCAGAGAGTCTGGCAGGCGTGAAGTCCGGCTCGGCGCTTAGCGAGGTGTCGCAATCCCCGGCAGTGCAGGAAGAGGTGAAGCGGATTGTGCAGCGCGT
Organism: uncultured Paludibaculum sp.; assembly: GCF_963665245.1. Lineage (NCBI taxonomy): Bacteria > Pseudomonadati > Acidobacteriota > Terriglobia > Bryobacterales > Bryobacteraceae > Paludibaculum > uncultured Paludibaculum sp. The sequence continues at coordinate 921,576 of NZ_OY762269.1, read as the reverse complement.
AAACCGTCAGCTTGCACCCTTCGAGCAGATCAGGAAGTTCAAGATTCTGGAGCGCGAGTTCTCGATTGAGGCCGGAGAACTCACTCCAACGATGAAGCTGCGGCGCGGCAAGGTCATCGATAATCTGCGGGGTGAGATCGGCGCGCTGTACGTGGGCCGGGATAGCGTCGACTAGCCCTCCAAGGCCAGTTTCAGGCGGAAAATCGCGCGAAACCTCAATGATCTGCGGTACCCTTGCGGCGGGGCCTGTTTTCGCGCGCCCGTCGGCTTACGGTATCTTGAAAGTTTCGTAGTTGTTGGGAATCCTGCAATGTCAGCAAACACACCAATCACAGTCGCCAAAGGCGACGGCATCGGTCCGGAAATCATGGACGCCACCCTCCACATCCTGAAGGAGGCCGGCGCCCGTCTCGATATCGAAGAAATTGAAATCGGCGAGAAGGTCTATCTGCGCGGCAACTCCGCGGGGATTGAGAAGAGCTCGCTCGACAGCCTCATGCGTACGAAAGTATTCCTGAAGGCACCCATCACCACGCCGCAGGGCGGCGGATTCAAGAGCCTGAACGTTACCACGCGAAAGCTGCTGGGTCTCTATGCGAACGTGCGCCCGTGCGTGGCGTACGATCCCTATGTCCGGACGAAGCATCCCGGCATGGATGTTGTGATCGTCCGTGAAAACGAGGAAGACCTCTACGCGGGCATCGAGTACCAGCACACTCCGGACCAGGTGCAGTGCCTGAAGATCATCACCCGCGGCGGCTGCCAGCGCATTGTCCGCTACGCGTTCGAATACGCGCGGCGCAATGGCCGGAAGAAGGTCACCTGCTTCACGAAAGACAACATCATGAAGCTGACCGACGGCCTGTTCCACAAGGTCTTCGACGAGATCGGGCCGGAGTATCCGGAGATCGAAAAGGAACACTGGATCATCGACATCGGTGCGGCGAAGATGGCCGACACGCCGGAAGCATTCGACGTCATCGTGATGCCAAACCTGTATGGTGACATCCTGTCGGACGTGGCGGCGCAGATCGCCGGGTCAGTGGGCTTGGCTGGATCGGCCAACATCGGCACGAAGTATGCGATGTTCGAAGCGATCCACGGCTCGGCTCCGCGGCGCGCAGGCCAAAACCTGGCGAACCCGTCGGGCCTGCTGCTGGGCTCCGTGATGATGCTGGTGCACCTCAATCAGGCCGATATCGCCGAGCGCGTCCACAACGCCTGGCTGCGTACGATTGAAGATGGCATCCACACCTACGACATCTTCAAGGAAGGCGTCAGCAAGGAAAAGGTCGGGACGAAGGAATTCGCCCAGGCCGTCGCCGCCCGTGTGGGCAAGCTGCCGGAACTGCTGAAGCCGGTCCACTACAACGCGGCGCCCAGCCAGACGGTGCAGGCACATGCGGAAGTGCCGCCGCCCGGCAACCGCGAACTGGTGGGTGTCGACATCTTCGTGCATCATGCTCCGGGCGATCCGAACATCGTCGGGAGGCTGATGGAGACGGTCGCCACCGACGGCTTGAAACTCGTGATGATCTCCAACCGCGGCGTGAAGGTCTATCCCGATCCGTTGCCGGACACGATCACCTGCGATAGCTGGCGCTGCCGTTTTCAGAGCTCGACCGGGAATCCGGTGATCAGCCTGAAGCAGGTAGTGGCCGCGATGGGCCGGGCCGTGGATGCCGGCGCCGATATCCACAAGACTGAGTTCCTCTACAACTACGAAGGCAAGGCCGGCTACTCGCTGGGCCAGGGCCAGTAAACACCTCGCTCAATGGCTGCCGGTCCGCTCAGGGCCGGCAGCCGTCCTTGCTCCCTACCTCTTCTTCCCTTCGCCCTCTGCTGCTGCCGCGGGTCTATATCCGTTACACATATATCCATTGCGTATATATCCACTATGGATATACTGGAGGAGATGCTGCACTTCCAGGATGGCGATTCGAATTCCCTGCTCCCCTTGCCGGAAGCGGCGTTCCATATCCTGATGGCGGTGGCGGAAGAAGACCGCCATGGGTACGCCATCATTCAGGATGTGGCGGTTCGGACGGACGGGGCATTGAAGTTGAGCCCGGGCACGTTGTATCGCTCGATTCAGCGAATGCTGGAGCAGGGACTGCTGGAAGAGACGAATGAGCGGCCCGCTCCGGACCAGGATGACGAGCGCCGCCGCTATTACCGGATCACCGAGTTTGGTCGGGAAACGGCGAAGGCCGAGACCCGGCGGCTGACAAATCTGGTGCGCTTGGCGAAGGCCAGCGGCCTGGCTCCGGGGAGGGCATGATGCTGCTGTATAGTGCTCTGCTGCGGCTGTACCCGAAATCGTTCCGGCTGGAATACGGGGCGGAGATGTGCTCCGTCTTTGCGGCCCGGCGCAGAGACGCCGGGTCTCTGGCGGGCATCGCCGCCCTGTGGCTGGAGACGATCCCCGACGTACTGACGAGCGCGGCGGGCGCGCATTGGGACATCGCGCGGCAGGACCTGCGCTATGCGGCCCGGACGCTGCGGCGCGCGCCCGGCTTTACGATGACGGCCGTGCTGGTTTCCGCGCTCGGGATCGGCGCCACCACGGCGGCCTTCACACTACTGGATCACGTGCTGCTGCGGCCTCTGCCGTTCCCTGACCAGGACCGGTTGGTGAAGCTGTGGGAGAACCACACTATCAACGGCAACTTCTGGGACATTGCCCCGGCCAACTATCGGGACTGGAAGAGGGAGAGCAAATCCTATGTGAGCATGGGCGCCTATCGCGGGCTGTCGGCCGATCTGATCGGACAGGGGGATCCAGTCCGGCTGGAGGGCGCTTCAGTGACTTGGGAGATGTTCCCCCTGCTCGGCGTGCAGCCGCTGATGGGGCGGTATTTCCAGCAGGGCGACGACGTGACGGGCGCGACAGGCACTGTCGTGCTGAGCCATACGCTATGGCGAAGCCTCTTCGGCGGGGATGCCGGCGTGATTGGGCGGAAGGTCTCACTGGACGGGGCGCCCTACACCGTGATCGGCGTGATGCCGCGCGGCTTCTATCTGCCCAGCCGTGATGCACTGTTCTGGACGGCCATGCGCTTCGTGCCCGAGGATTTTGAAGACCGCCAGAATACGTACCTGTATGCACTGGCTCGGCTGAAGCCAGGCGCCAGCGTACAGCAGGCGCAGGTGGAGCTCGCCGGCATCAGCGGGCAGTTGTCCCGCGAGTTTCCGAAAAAGCTGGCGAACATCGGCGCGACGGTGCTGCCGATGCGAGAACAGGTCTCCGACCGCTCAGTGATGATGCTGCGTACGCTGCTGGGCGCCGCCTTTTGCGTGCTGCTGGTGGCCTGCACGAACCTCGCCAATCTGCTGATCGCGCGATCACTGAGCCGGCGCAGGGAACTGGCGGTGCGAGCTGCCATGGGGGCCGGCCGGGAGCGGCTGATTCGGCAGATGCTGACGGAGAGCCTATTGCTTTCGCTGGCGGGTGGCGGACTGGGCGTGGTAATCGGGATCACGGCATTGCCACTGCTGGCGCGCCTGGTGCCGAACTCACTGCCCATCGCCGAGGTACCCAGTGTCGACCTGCGCGTACTCGCGTTTGCCGCCTTATTGACGGTGCTCACCGGGCTCGCGTTTGGGCTGGCTCCGGCGCTGCGGCTGAGCCGGCGGGAAGACTCCAGCAATCTGCGCGAAGGAAGCAGGTCTGGCGTAGGGGGCCGCAAGGAGAGGCTGCGCTCGATGCTGGTAGTGGCCGAGGTGGCAGGCTCCATCGTGCTGGTCGTCTCGTCCGGCCTGTTGTTGCGGGCGCTGTGGCGCGTGCAGGCCACGGATCCTGGCTTTCGCACGGAGAACGTGCTGAGCCTGCGCACTTCCCTGCCCATGCCTCGGTATGAGAACCGGAGCGTGCGGGAGGCGTTCTACGCACAGGTATTGGGCGCGGTGCGGCAGATTCCGGGCGTGACGGGCGCCGCGTACACAAGCTTTCTGCCGATGGTACACAGGGGCGGGGTCTGGCCCGTGGAGATTGCCGGGCGCCTGCGGGACGGGGCCAACCGCTTGAACGCCAGCCTGCGGTTTGTCACTCCGGGCTTCTTCTCGACCATGCAGATTCCTCTGCGCCTGGGCCGGGACGTTTCGGAGCAGGACCGTTTCGACAAGCCGTTTGTCGCGGTGGTGAGTGCGTCGTTCGTGCGCCGCTATTTCCCCGGAGAGAATCCGATCGACCGCCATTTCCAGTTCGGCAACCACGACCGGGAGATTGTCGGCGTAGTGGGGGATGTGCGGGTGCGCGGACTGGAGCAGGAGAGCGAACCGCAAGTCTACCTCTCGTACTACCAGCACGACCAGGTGTCCACCTGGTACGCGCCCAAAGACCTGGTGGTGCGCTCGACCCTACCGACGGAGGCGCTGGCAAACACGCTGCGGCGCGTCATCCGTGAGGTGAATCCGGAACAGTCGGTCTCGGACGTACAGACGTTGACCGAGGTGGTGGAGGCGCAGACATTGTCACGGGCCGTCCAATTGCGGGTGCTGGGGGCATTTGCACTGGTGTCGTTCCTGCTCGCGGCGATCGGCATCCACGGGCTGCTGGCCTTCAACGTGTCAAGCAGGATGCAGGAGATCGGCGTACGCATGGCGTTGGGTGCGAGGTCCGGTGATATCGGCCGGATGATCCTGAGGCAAGGCGCCGCACTGGCCGCCGTTGGCGTTGTGTTTGGCGTGTCCCTGGCCTATGGCGCGGGCCTGCTGCTGCGGTCGCTGCTCTCAGGGGTCGAGCCGGGCGACGGGCCCACGATGCTGGCCGCAGTGGGGCTGGCCGCGCTGATGACGATCGGCTCGGGCGCGATTCCGGCCCTGCGGGCAGCCCGCGTGGATCCAACGACCGCCATCCGAGCGGAGTAGACTCCGCGTCCGCTACGGCGAACTTCGTCTGCTGAATCCATAGGCGAGGCACGCGCAGAGGATCAGCACGAGCACGCCAATGAACCAGTCGCCCCAGCGGGTGTAGAGCGTCGGCAGCGCCTGCAGACCGACGGGCGCCAGAAGTGTGGAGAACGGCGCGGCTTTGCTGTCGCGTTCGACCCGGACGCGGCCGTGGGCGTCGAGCAGCGTCATGCGGCCCTGCTTCGCCAGGCGCGCAACGTGGAAGCCGTTCTCCACACCGCGCATGAAGGCCATGCGGCTATGCAGCCAGTCGTCGACGACGAAATCCCAGGCCGGCACAAGCAGCAGGCCGGTCCCTTCACGGCCATAGCGGCGGGCCAGAGGGACGAAGTCCATATCGCGGCAGATCTCGATGCCGATGGTGGAGCGTGGGTCGCGCAGCAATGCAAGCTCAGTGCCCGGACGCGTGCGGTCTTCCAGCACCGGTACGAGATGGTGCTTCCAATAAGTGGCCTCCAGGCGGCCCGTGGCATCGTAGAGCCGGGCTTCGTTGCGGCGCCCTTCCGGCATCGGGTGGAGGATGGGGACGAGGATCCGCGCGTTAGCGGCCCGCGCCGTCTGGCCGAAGAGCTGATCCAACTCGGCGAGGTGATCGTCTGTGACGACGGCGGCCATCTCCGGCAGCAGGATGATGCGGGCCCCGCGGCGGCCGAGATTCACGGCCTCCTCGGCGTATTGCTTCAACAAGCGGCTGGCATCGTCCGGCTTTTCGGGCAGCAGGTTCTGTTTGAGATCCGAGACCACCATGCCGACCACGACAGTGGGGTCGTCACCATGCGAACCCAGGCGCGACACACCGAACCCGAAGACCGCAACCAGCACAGCGGCTGTGACCGCCAGAACGGCCCGTTTGGAGCGCGCTGTCACGGCCGCCGCCACGGACGCGGGGATGAGCATGACCACGAACGTAATGCCAGACATGCCCGTGACGGACGCGAGTTGCAGCAGGGGCAGGCAGTTCATCTGTGTGTAAGCGAGGTCGCCGTAGCTTCCGCCGGAGTACTCGATCAGATACTGGCAGAGCGTCCAGAAGCTGGCGAACGCGGCGGCGGCGGCTAGCGCGTGCCCTCGCAGCACCAGCACGCGGTAGAGCAGTGCCGAGAGTCCGAAGAGGAGCGCCGGTCCAGCCACGGCCAGGGCAATGACCGCATACGGGATCTGCACCATGCGGTAGTAGCTCACAAGGTTGAGGTGCCCGACCGCCCAGGCCAGGAAGGCGGCGCCGAAGAGCGGCAGGGCTGTCAGTCGCGGGGCCAGCAGCAGCACCGGGATGGGCGCCAGCCACATCAGCCACCACACGGGGTGCAGGGAGTCGGCGAAGAAGATGGCGGTGGCCGAGAGGGCTACCGCGGCGACGGCGGCGACAGCAGGTCTCATCACGTTGTGCCTTCCTGGGCACGAAGCCCATCCAGCAGTCTCTTCAGGGCACGATGCACGAGCCCGCGAAACTGTTGTTCGTCCAGGTGGAAGCGGCCGGCCCGGTAGAGAGTAATGTAGCCGTGGGCGAGGGACCACAGCTCGAGGGCCACCTCCCACGGATCGTCCTCGGCGAGTTGCCCCTCGGACATGGCCCTGGTAACGAGGTCGGCGATAGGCGTCAGGGTCGGAGACCGGCGGGCACGGAAATCGTCGGGGAATCGGCGGGCGCCTTCCCTGGGTTTGGAGAAGACGTGATCGAAGACACGGGCCCGCCTGAAAGCGTAGTCGAGATACCCGTCCATGCAGTGCAGGATCTGCGTCCGCAGCGAACCGCGATGCCCGCGGGCATTGATGAAGTCGAGCAACTTGTCGAACTCCACGTCCGTGACCTGACGGAGCAGCGTCTCGCGAGAGTCAAAGTGGTGATAGATCGCCATGGGCGTGATGCCTACGGCGGTGGCCACTTTGCGCATGGTGACGGCTTCGGGGCCGTCCTGCTCGAGGAGGTCGAGCGCCACGGCGGAGATGCGCGTCTTCAGGTCGGACGGAGCTGCCACGTATACAGCGTATAGGAATCGATATACGCTGTATAGTAAATTCTTTGATAGCGAATGGAAAGATCAGAGCGGGTCGACCACAGCCTCAATGATTCGCAGACTGCGCTTCGGCGTCTCTCCGTCCAGTTCTTCCTTCTCAAAGGCGTCCAGCACCTCCAATCCCTCGACGACACGGCCAAAGATGGTGTACTTGCCGTCGAGGTGCGGGGCCGGGGCGAGCATCAGGAAGAATGAGGTGCTGGCGGAGTCCGGGTCATCGGCGCGGGCCATGGAGAGAATGCCGCGCTCGTGTTTCAGGTCCTGGCGGAATTCGCCTTTCACCGGGCGGACCCAACGGTCGGCCGGATGCGTGGGATTCGGTTCGCGCTTGTCGCCCATGCCGCCTTGCGCCACGAAGCCCTTGATCACGCGGTGGAAGGCGGTGCCGTTGTACCAGCCGGTGTCGACAAGCTTGAGGAAATTGCGTACGTGATTGGGCGCCCAGTCGGGCTCCAGCTTGATCTTCATTGTGCCGAGGGTAGTCTTCATGGTCACAGTGCGGCGGAGCTGTTCGACGGTGGCGTCCACGAACGGCTCTGTCCTCTTCTTTTCGATGGTGACCTTCAGGATGCGGACCGGCTCAACCGCGATGGCACTGCCGTCCACTTTCGACTGCGAGATCTTCTCGACGACGTCCATGCCTTCGGTGACGCGGCCAAAGGTGGAGTACTGCCCGTCGAGCGGCGGTTGCGGCTGGACGCAGATGAAAAACTGGCTGCCGTCGCTGTTCTTCTGATTCGGGATGCGGACGGTGGAGACGGTGCCGCGCTCGTGCTTCATGTCGCTGAACTCGTCGGCCTGCAACTTGAGGCCGCCGGTGCCCCAGAGGGCTCGCGCGCTCTTGGCGTCCTTGAGCAGTGGGTCGCCGCCCTGGATGATGCCGTAGGAGATGGTTCGGTGGAAGGCTCCGCCATCATAGTAGCCCTGACGAGCCCACTTCAGGAAGTTCTCGACATGTTTGGGGGCCTTGTCGGGTGCGAACTCAAATCGAATCGTTCCGGCGCTGGTCGTGATGACCGCTTCCAGGTCGGCCGCATTGGATTGGGCGGCGGCCACAAGCGGGGCGAGGGCAAAGATGGGAAGAAGAGCAAGGCGGCTGGAGCACATCTCATGTTCATCGTAGCGTCAGAGTGGGCGTCGGGTCAGCACGTCCGCACCCCACGAGCCGCGCGCGCTGCAATATCGTAGAGGGAAGCCGATGACGCACAAATTCTGGGAACGCCTGCTCTTCGCCTGCCTGGCCGCAGGTCTGGGTCTGCAAGGACAACCTGCTCCGCTGCCCGTTGTGCAGAGCCGCACGGGTCCGATCCGGACGGAAACGGTGGCGCTGCCGGAACTCACTCCGGCCAGCCAGTACAGCCTGCTCTATTCGGTAGCATCGCTAAGCGGACTGGGTCCCGACGCGCGGCTGACTGTGCAGGTGGCCCAGGGCGATGCCGTGCTGGCGGAGAAGGTGTTGCATGCCGGCGACGCCGATTTCTACACACAGTTCCGGGTGCCGAAGGCGGGCAAGGCGGAAGTGCGCGTATCGAACTCAGGCGCATCGGGCCAGTTCCGATTGACCGTCAACCGCTGGCCGCTGACCGATGCGGTGCGCCGCGGCCCCTGCCACCGCTGGCAGGACGCGATGGAGATAACACTGGGCAAGACCGTGTTCGCCTCGGGCGACGATGCGCCGTACATCCCGCTGCCGGGTACGCCGCGAACGGCCATCGTCGAGGATCCGGCGCGCACGGACTGGTACAAGTTCCACTTCACAGGCTCCGCGCCGAAGCTGGTGTTCTTCCAGATCGAACTGATGGAGCGTGACCAGGTGCCGGTGAACGTGGCGGTCTACCGGTTGGCCGGCGGCAAGCTGGAGGAGCACTTCCAGGGAGAGGATCCGGTCTCTCTGCCGCATGAGGTGCAGGCCCTGCCGGGCAACAAGTTCATCCCGCGCATTCTCAGCGAGGCCGGAGACTACTACATAGCCGTGCGGGCCGCGCATCCGGAGTACAAGCTGCGGACGCGGCTGTATGATCCGGCGCCCTACAGGGATCCGCAGACGGCCGTGCGAACGGGTCTGGACTATATCCTGGCGGCGGGCGACTCGTGGCATGCGAATACGCCACGGCGCGGCGGAACGCTCGATCGGGTGAGTGCGGTGCACCAGGAGACGTCGCTGTGCGTGGCCTGCCACGCGACGCACTTCTCCCAGCGCGCGCAGCTCTATGCGACGCGCAACGGGTATCCAGTGGTGCAGCGGCAACAGCTGCAGTTCCTCTCGGAGCGGTTCTATAACAACCCGCGGCCCTTCTATGGATTCGAACAGGAAGGCGCGGTTTGGGCGCGCATGATCTCGGCGCCCGCGAATGTGCTGGGACGCATGTCGCATCTGATGGACATCTTCGAGGATCAGATCACCGGCGAGCGGCGAGAGAAGTTCCACCAGGGCGTCGCGAAGTATCTGAACCTTTATTACGCCGGCCGCGACAAGCTACCGGGTGACGAGACCAACGGGAATACGCCGCTGGTGAGTGCGCACGAGGTGGCATGGTACGCCTGGACCGAGACCCACGACGAGCGGCTGCCGGAGATGGTGGCGCGCGGCGAGGTCAAAAACATGGTGGACCTCTGCTACCAGACGCTGGCGCTGGCCGAGATGGACAAGGTGCGATACGAGGAGCAGATCGCCAGGAACGCCAAGCGCATCCTCTCGCTGCAGCGTCCGGACGGCCAGTGGGCGATGAACTTCCCTACCGGGCAGCCCGAGGTGGAGTTCCAAACCGGCCATGCCCTATGGGCGCTGCATGCGGCGGGTATTCCGGCAGACCATCCGCAGGTGGCGAAGGCGATCGCCTATCTGTTGGAGCGGCAGCAGCCGTGGGGCGGTTGGCTGGATCCGCTGCAGTCGTATGAAAACTTCCGCACGCCATTCCGGGAATCGCAGATGGCGATCCTGGCGCTGAGCGCGTACTTCCCCAAGGCGAACCGGCCCAAAGGGTGGAATTCGCCGGTGATCAGCGCACTGTCCAGTGATCCCGCGCAACTGCTGGCGCAACTGGATGAGGTGTGGGACAAGCCGTCCGCGGCCGTACTGGCAGCCATCGAGACGGTCACGAAGTCGAATGATGCGTTGATCCGGCAGGCAGCGGTGGAGGCCCTGGGGCGGCTGGGGCAGCCCGTGGATCCGGCACTGCTGGGCGATCCGAGCAAGATGGTGCAGAGGACCGCGGCATGGGCGATCCGGCAGTCGTACCGGTCAAAGGCGGATGTTCCGGTGACGCCGGTCCTGACCGCGCTGGCCAGCAAGGATGACCGTGTGCGCTGGGGCGGGGTGCGTATCTTCGCGGCCCACTTCTCCACGCTGGCCACCCGCGCTCCGTTGGCGGCTGCGCTGGAGAAATTGATGAACGATCCGGTGCCGGTGATCCGCATGGACGCGGTGAAGGCGCTGTGGCAGTTCTGGTTCTGGAATGCGGACCCAGCGGTGCGCTCGGGGATCGAGGACGCCACCCTCCAGGCCCTCAGTCAGCCGCAGCATACGTGGGTCGCACAGAACCTTCGGCACGCGGTGTACAACCTGGCCGATGAGAATATCCGCTATCTGTACAACAACTGGGTGCCTCTGCTGGGCCGGCCGGAGGATCGCGACAGGGCCATCCGAGGACGTCTCGCCGTCGAATCCCGTCTCGCGGCCAAGCTTTCGGATGTGCTTGAGAGGGGGCCCGATACCGCCAGGAAAGAACTGCTGAGGGCCCTGACTGAGCAGCCTCTCCGTCGTGCCGATATCTACGATCTCAAGGCCGACCTCGCGACGGCGGCTCCCGTCGTTTACAACCGGATTGGGAACGACATTGAGCAGATCACGTTCTTTGGAGACAGCGCTGAGCGCTTTGCGACCGCGCTTCATCCACTCCTCGATGCCCCTGATCCTGAGATGCGAACCCTCGCGTCCCACGCCGTCTACCTCGTCCGCTCCACAAGGTTCGGCGATGTGAACCGGCTGGCGGGTGCGACCGGCCCCGAAGTGAAGTTCGTGACGGCGAAGATGGAGCAGATTCCTGAAGGAGCGGAAGTGGCCCGCGCCCTGAAGCCGCCGCCCGTGACCGTCGCGGCCAAGACAGCGGGCGCGCCATCACCGGTGAAAGTCAAGCTGGACGAAGCATACTTCAGGGGCTACGTGCAGCCGATTCTGGAGAAGCGTGGCAAGGACGGCTACGCCTGCGTTCACTGCCATGCCTCCCACGCCATCTTCGACGGGACCTATGGCACGGCAATGAAGGTTGTGGATCCCGCTCATCCCGAGAACAGCCTCATTCTGATGAAGCCCACCTCGACATCCGAGTCCGAGGGTGTGACCGGCGCCAGCACCCTTGCCCACGGTGGGGGTGTTCGCTGGGCCAGGGACTCGCCGGAGTACGTAACGATTTTGGAGTGGATCAAAGGCGCCAAGGAGTAGAAGGAGTAGCGGGAGGTCCGGCCCGAAGCCGGGCCTCCCATCCAAGCCCAGCTAGAAAGTGAACCGGGCTACGAGTTGCAGATAGCGCGGCGTGCGCCCGGTGTTGGTGATGTCAATGGTGCCGAAGGTCGAACTCGTCGACCGTCCCAACGGCCCATTGGAAGTCACCAGATTGGTCGAACCGAATCCCTTGTCCACACCGGCATCGCCGAACTCTTTCCGGTTGAAGACGTTCACCGCCTGTGCGGAAAACGCGACGGCCATCCTTTCGCCGAGTGCGAATCGCCGATCAATGGACATGTTCCAGTTGTTCGTCCCCCAGCCTCGGAGGTTCGATAGGAAGCGCGGTGAGTTTCCATACCAGTAGAGGTCGTTCACCACCTGCGTGTTGCCCGTACCCGCCACCGGAACAGTCAGAGTCCGCCCGGAGAAGGCGTGCGGATTGAAGTAGAGGTAGCGGTTCTTCGGTACGACGATGGAAGTGCCGTCCGGTAGTGGATGTGACGTCTTGCCGTCGCCATAGGCGCGATACTCCTCCGGCAGAATGGGGTCGCCGATGAGATCGGGCCGTCCAAAACCACTGCCACCGGTGATACCCAAGGGTAGTCCGGCGGAGAAGGTCGTCATACCCGAGACCTTCCACCCACCCAGCACGTGGGAAACCACGGGCGTGTTCGTGAGCAGTTGCTTGCCCTTACCGAAAGGCAGCTCGTAGACGTAGTAGATCACCGCGCGGTGTGGAATATCGCTGTTGGAAACCGACCGCTCCAACTGGAAGTTGTTCACCGTGAAGCTGCTCGATCCGCCGCCGTTGCCGGTGTTCCCGGAGTTCACCGAGATGGCGTTGCCGAAGTCGATACTCTTCGACCACACGTAGTTGCCGCCCACTTCAAGGCCGTTGTTGAAGCTGCGCCGCAGGGAGACCTGGAAGGCATGGTAGTTGGAGCTCCCGAATCGCTGCTGGAACTTGGTCACGGAGTTGTAGGCAGGAAAGGCTCGGGAGAGATTCAGCACGGAGATGGTGGGACCGCCAACTGTGGCGTTGCTCGCGGGCGCGATTCCATAGAACGGGTTCGTGACCATGGCCGTGAGTGGGTTGATCCCGCTAGACATGTAGGTCGACCGGGCCGAATCCAGCGTGGCCTGTGGGATGGAGTTGGTGCCGTCCACGGGCAACTGCTGGATGATCAGCCGCGTCCCTTTCGTGCCGACGTAGGACACCTGAAGGCTGGTTCCCTTCCCCAGGTCTCGTTCGACGGTAAAGTTCCACTGCTGAATATAGGGGGTGCGTTGGTGGCGATCGAGCGCGGTGACGCTGTAGCCAAGATAGCCTCGATTGCTCGGGTCGGCGCCCAGGACGGTGCCGCCTCCGCTGAAGGAGTCGTTGAACGGGCGCGCCAGAATGTCATAGCCGCTGTCCGGGCGGATGTTTTGAAAAGCCGGATTTCCGAAGCCGTCCGTGCCAAAGCCTTGGGCTCCGCTGCCCACGCCAGTGATCTGGTCGTAGCTGATGCCATAGGCGGAGCGCAGCACGAGCTTCTCACTCAGCCGGTAGGCAAAACCGACGCGCGGCGCCCAGTTGCGGTAGTCCGGATCGGTCTGTCCCCGACCATTGCCATTGACACCCGAGAACTCGTACACACCGGCCGTTCCGGTCGCGTTCGTCCCCATGGTGTTGAACTGCGAAAGGCGGTTGTAGCGCTCTGAGAGCGGTCCTTGGAACTCCCAGCGCAATCCCAGGTTCACGGTCAACTTGCGGTTCACCTTCCAGTCGTTCTGGGTGTAGCCGCCCAGGTAGACATTGCGCAACGCGAGGCGTGGATCGCCCGTAGTGAACTGCCCGCCCCCCACCTGGCCGCTGAGATTTCCGATCAGGAGATCGGCAAGGTTGAAGCCCTGGGGCTGATTGTAGGCCAGCGTGGGACATCCCGTGCCGCTACAGGCCGAGGTAAAGTTGTTCGGTGAAAAAGCAAACGACGGCACGAACGCCTGGTAGAAGTTGGTATACAGGGGCCGGTACTCGCCGCCGAACTTGAGCGTCCAATTGCCGGCAATCTTGGTGTAGCTGCCGGTGAACGCATAGTTGCTGGAATGATTGTCGCGCAGCACGAAGTTGCCGATGCCGATCTGCTGATAACTGCCTCCGACGGCGATGCGCGGAAACGCGCCACTGGGTGCAACAGCGACCATCTGCTGCGAGAAGCCGAGGCCGGCCAAGTCGGCGTTCAGGCCGCTGGATGGCTGCAGATTGAGGTTCACGCGCGTGAGATTGGCGCGCAGTTCGACGATGCTGGTCGGCGAAACGGTCCACGTGTGGCCGATGGTGGCGGACCAGTTGAACTGGCTGCCTGGCGCCTGATCGGTCGCCTGCGGGTCGGTCGTGCGGAAGCGGTTGCGTGGCGTGTTCAGCGTCCAGTCGTTGGTGTAGCGGAAGAACGCGTGATGCTGGGGGCTGAAGTAGTGGTCCAGCTTGACGATGATCTGATCCAGGCGATTGTACGTGGAGTTGGAGTCGTAGTAGTTCAATGTCCCATCCGCATTCAGCGGTGTGATATTGGGCATCGGGTAGAGATTGATGAACTTCAGGGCGCTCGCGTTCAACAGGTTCGACGGAATCCTGTTTAGAACGCCGCCGCTCTGGAACTGCTGCCGCTCGAGGCGAAAGTTACTGCCTACCGGGACAACGGTCGTCGTGGACTCAAACGGAGCGTAGATGTTGCGGTTGACCACCTCCAGCAGGCCCGTGGACGGATTCGTCACCTGGACCATCGATTGGCTGAAGTCCCCTTGACGTTCCAGTGCCGTGGGCATGGTGAGGAACGCGCTGGCGTCCTCCGCTTCCCTCACACCCTCATAGGAATAGAAGAAGAAGGTTTTGTTCTTGCCGTCATATAGCTTCGGGATGGAAACTGGACCGGCGAAGGTGCCGCCGAAGTCATTGACGTTGAATTTGCCCTTCTTGGCGCCCGTGGCATTGTTCCCAAAGCTGTTGGCATTCAGTACGGGATTCCGGAAGTTGTTGTACAGCGATCCGTGATACTGGTTGGTGCCGGACTTGGTGCCAAAACTCACCACACCGCCGCCGGCGCGTCCAAACTCGGCGGAGTAGGCGTTGGTGATGACCTTGTAGTCGCCGATGGCGTCAATGCTGGGCAGGACCGAGGCCTCGTTGAAGGCTGGATTGGTGTTGGGTGCTCCATCCAGCAGGATCTCGCTGGAGATGGGTCGGCTGCCATTCACCGTGAAGTTCGAGAACTGCTTGCGCGAATCATCGCCCACGGCGAAGTTCGTCACAGACTCGAACCCTTGCCGCGGTACCACGCCAGGTGTCGTCACCACATAGTAAAGTGGATTTCGCCCGATATTCGGAAGGCTTTCGATAGCCTGTGTGCTGACCGTTGCATTCAGGTCAGAGGCATCCGTCTGCAGCCGTTGTGCACTGGCGACAACTTTGACCGACTCGGTAACGTCGCCAACCTGCAGTGTGACGTCGATACGGGCCTTCGCGTCCAACGCCACGGCCACACCGGTCTCGACATACGATTTGAATCCCTTGGCCGAGACCTCTACATCGTACGATCCGGTCGGAAGATTTGGCGCGGAAAAGTCGCCATTTGTATTGCTGCTCGTCGTTGTTTCGACGTTTGTTCCCTGATTTCGGATCCGAACGCTGGCGCCTGGGACGGCCGAACCACTCGGGTCGCGCACATTCCCCAGGATCGTTCCGGTAATCACTTGGGCGGGGGCGGAACATACCAGGAAGCAAGCAAGGACAATCAACTCTATCCAGCGGCACTTTGTTAGCCGCAGTGAAGCATCGACAGAGATCATATGGACCAACCTCCTTTGTCAGTCTTGGGCTGATTGTAGGGGTGCACCGCGCGTTGGAACCAGTGGTTGGACGGTACGAACGGACCGTTTGGCGCGGTGCGTTAACGTTACCAGCAGCGGTGCTATCATGTTTCCGAACCCGTTAGCCTGGCATGGTCCGGATGTGAGCCTCCAATCGGTGCCCATTACCGCCGACGCAAAACGTCTGGCTCTAGCTCGTGTGCTGCAAAGCGACACCTTTGCGCGCGCCGACCAGTTGAAGCGGTTCCTCACCTACGTCTGCGAGATGGAGATTGGCGGCCATGCCGCCGAGATCAACGAGTATCGAATCGGGCTTGAGGCGCTCGGCAAGTCAGAGGACTATTCCACAACGGACGATACCTCGGTGCGGAATCGCGCGTACGCCTTGCGCAAGAAACTGGATAAATACTACGAAGAGGAAGATCCAGACGCGCCCCTCAGAATCGAGTTCGTAAAGGGCACTTACGTGCCTCGATTCGTGGAGCCTGGGCACGCCTTGCATGAGCATGACGATCATGGCGCAGCGCCTGACCACGTCGCTCCTGCCGCTACGCCTCGCCCTTGGTATGGGCGCGCAGTCCTACCTCTGCTTTGCCTGGTCGCGGGCATCGCCATAGGCACGGTGATCACAGGCTGGTGGCGCAAGGCACCTCCGGTCCCGACGGCAAAGATCGACCCCATCGTCCGGGAGGCCTGGGGGACGATGCTCCAGAGTCGCGAGCCGGTGCTTATCTCGCTAGGCACTCCGGCCCAGATGACCCTCTTGCCCTTCGACATCAAGATGGAGTGGCAACCGGAACTGCCTCAGTTCGAAGCCCCGCCACAGCTCTTCCCCTGGTACGTGCGTCACCACCGGCTCTTCTCGGGCAAGCGGCTCTACATGACCCCGGACGTCAACTCCCCCCACTTCGGTGATGTGCTGGGCGCAACCATTGTCATCCGTACCCTCACAGCGGCCGGCACCCCCTACAAGCTGCTGCCTGAGCGCGTTGTCTCCACCGCGCTTCTCAACTCGAGAAATTCGATCCTCTTTGGAGTCCCCTACAAGAGCGAGGCGGTCCTCAAGATCTTTGAGAAAACGCCGTTCCAGTTCACCTATCAACCAAAGATGCGCGACGTGGAGATCACATTCCGGGCCGCGCCCGGCGCCCCTCTGAAGATCTACGCGCCCAGGCGGGATGAACGCAACGATCGAGTGGAGAGCTACAGCCTCATCACCGTCATGCCGCACGATCCCGCGGATGCGGACTCCGGCCGCGTCATCGCCTTCTCAGGGGACCCCAGCGCGGGCGCCGCTGCCGCGGCTGAATACTTCTCGTCTCCACAGCACCTGACTGACCTGAAGCAGCGGTTCGCCGCCTCAGGTTTCGGAAAATGGCCCCTCGCCTACCAGGTGCTGGTCCGCTGCAAGATCGACTCGAACCTGCCTGCCTCGGTCGCCTACGAAGCCCACGCCGTGCTGACCCCACGATAGAACGCCCACCTGGCGGACAGCTCCTCAGCAAAGCCTCGCTCGCGGGAACGACGGATTCCCCTTGACGATTACTCAGTCAGCTATATACTTAGATTACTGAGTATGGCTAAAACTGACTCCCTCCAGGGCTCCCTTGACCTTATGGTGCTCAAGATCCTCTCGCGCCGCCCCAGTCTGCATGGCTATGCCATCATGACCGCCATCAAGGACATGTCCGACGAAGTGCTGCGCGTCGAGGAAGGCTCGCTCTACCCGGCCCTTCACCGCATGGAAGAGGCCGGCTGGATCAAGGCCGCTTGGATCACCAAGGACACCGGTCGTCGCGCGCGTATCTATGAGCTCACCACGGCCGGAAAGAATCAGTTGGCGTCGGAGGAGGCGCGGTGGCAGGCTGTCACGGCAGCCGTAAATCAAGTGCTAAGGATGGCATGACCATGTCCATCTGGTCTCGCATCGCCCACGTTTTTCGCCCTGGTTCGCTGGACCGGGAACTCGAGGAAGAACTGCAGTCGCACATTGACGAAGCGGTGGAGAGCGGCCGCGATCCGGAAGAGGCGCGCCGCGCGTTTGGGCGCATGCTGCAGACCAGGGAACAGAGCCGCGACATCCGCATCGCCACGTGGCTTGATTCGCTGCGGGCCGACGCGGTTTTCGGATGGCGCCAGATTGTGAAGCGCAAGGTCACGTCGGGTGCGGCCATCCTGTCGCTCGCTCTCGCCATCGGCGCGTGTACCTCCGCGTTCCGTCTTGTGGACGCCATGCTGCTACGCCCGCTGCCGGTGTCCGATCCAGGTAGTCTCTTCGTCCTCAGCTACGAAGTGTTGGACAACGACGACAAGAAAGACGTAGCCGATTCCTTCGAGTATCCGCTGTTCCGCCAGTTGCGCGCCGCCGCGCATGGCCAGGCTGAATTGATGGCCATCTCCTACGCCGGGCAGGTAGACCTAACCTTCGGTACCGATCAGGAGATGGAGAAGGCGTATCGCCAGTACGTCTCCGGTTGGACCTTCGAGACACTGGGCTTGCGACCTGAATTGGGACGGCTGCTGGCGGCCAATGATGACGTGAAGCCGGGCGGGCATCCTTACGCGGTGCTCTCCTACGATTTCTGGAAGCGCCGCTTCGGCGGCGACCGCAATGTTATCGGGCGTACCTTCCGTCAGGGCACCAGCACTTATGAAGTTGTGGGCGTGCTGACGGCAGGCTTCACGGGTACGGAAACCGGAACAATGACTGATGTGTTCGTCCCCACGATGATGAACGCCAAGGCCATCGACAACCCCAATTGGAGCTGGTTCCGGACGTGGGTGCGGCTGAAACCGGGCGTCGAAGAGGAACTGATGAGGCAGAAGCTGCGGGCGGCGATGCTGGCGGCGCGCCAGGAAAAGGCAAAGGAATGGAAGTCTCCCGGCGCAAAGCACCGTACGGAGCAGTACCTGAACGCGGGGGTCTCGCTGGAGCCGGCGGCAGCAGGCGTATCGGGCATGCAGCGGACTTACAGGCGCTCGATGCTCATCCTTGGCGTGCTGGTCGCGCTCGTACTGCTCATCGCCTGTGCGAACGTAGCGAATCTTCTCACCGCTCAAGCCACGGCACGGGCGCGGGAAATGGCACTGCGTGTATCCATCGGCGCAGGGCGCGCACGGCTGCTGCAACTGGTGCTTATGGAAAGCGCCTTACTGGCGATCATTGCTTCGGCGCTGGGTGGGCTCTTCGCGGCATGGTCGGCGCCCTTCGTGGTGAGCATGATCAATCCGCCCGATAACCCGGCGCGCCTGGTGCTGCCGGCGGACTGGCGGGTGCTCGGCTTCGCGGTGGCGCTCGCTCTAGCGGTAACCGTTCTCTTCGGCCTGGCTCCGGCATTGCGGGCCTCGTCCGTGAAGCCGGTCAGCGCATTGAAGGGCGGCGAGGATCCTCATTCCAAGCGCAGGCTGATGCACGCCCTGGTCGCGGCGCAGGTGGCGTTCTGCTTCCTGGTTCATTTTGTGGCCGGCATGTTTGTATCTTCCTTCGACAGGCTTGCCAACCAGCCCGTCGGCTTTTCTGCTGAGCGCCTGGTGCTGATGGACACAGTGGCAAAGAAGGAACTGCCTCAGGTGACCTGGGATCAGGCTCTTGCGGGGCTGCGCACCCTGCCGGGCGTGGAGTCGGCCTCGCTCATGGGCTGGCCGCTGATGAGTGGCAATGTGTGGACTTCGGGTGTCTGGGCGAACGGACATTCACCAGAACGGGAGCAGCCCGTCTATTTCCTGGCTGTCTCGCCAGGTTGGCTGGAAACCATGAAGATCCCGCTGCTGGGTGGCCGCGAATTTCGCCCCAATGAAGCGAACCCTGATTTCGCCATCGTCAATGAAGCATTTGCACGCCGCTACTTCGACGGCCAGAACCCTGTCGGCCGGACCATGGAAACGTCGGGGCCGAAAGACAAGCACAACATCGCGCAGATCGTCGGACTGGTGCGCGACGCCCGTTACGGCGACCTCCGCGAATCCATCCGGCCCACTGTCTATGTCCCCTTCGCGTCAAAGGAAGAAGCCGGTATGACGAAGAGCAGTGACTGGGGCACCTTCGTGGTGCGTACCGCATCGAAGGATCCGCTGGATCTGGCGAGCGTGCTCCGCCGTGAGGTCGCCAACGGTCGGCCCGAACTGCGCGTCAGCGATATCTCCACACAGGAGGCGCTGATCCGCTCCAAGACCCTTCGAGAACGCATGCTGGCAACGCTCTCCATGTTCTTCGCGGCGGTTGCCCTGCTGCTCGCTTCCGTGGGTCTGTATGGCGTCCTGGATTACTCCGTCATCCAGAGGCAGCGCGAGATCGGGATTCGCCTCGCTCTTGGTGCCAGGTCCAACGACATCATGCGTCGCGTCACCACCGAGGTCTTCTCCATGCTGATCTTCGGTGCGTTCATCGGATTGGCCCTGGGCATCGCATCGGAACATTGTGTCGAGACGCTGCTCTTCCAGGTCAAGGCGCTACAGCTTTCCGTGCTGCTGTGGCCGACGGCAACGATTCTCGGGGCGTCGGTACTGGCTGCGCTGCCGCCAGTATTCCGCGCGGTGCACATCGATCCGGCATCGATGCTGCGGTCCGAGTAGACGGCTCGATTGACGGAACGCCGCGGGTATCCCTATCCTCTAGGGATGCCCGCGCAAGAGTCCGCACAGCAAGTGGAGACGTGGCGGATCCACAACCGCATTCACAGCTACCTTCTGGATGCGCTGGACGAGGCCGCGCTCTCTGCCATGCCTCAGCCCAAGGGTCGCAGTGTGGCGGCGCAGTTTGCGCATGTCCACAACGTGAGGAAGATGTGGCTGGCGCAGGCCGCGCCCGATCTCGATGTATCACTGCTGAAACTGGAAGGCCCCGACTGGACCGCGGATGATCTCAAAACACACCTGGCCGCTTCCGGTGAAGCGATCGCGGCCCTGCTGGAACGCGCTTTTGGACAGGGCAAGATCAAGGGATTCAAGCCGCATCCGGCGGCGTTCCTCGGCTACCTGATCTCGCACGAGAGCCATCACCGGGGCCAGATCCTGCAAACCCTGAAACAGAACGGCAAGTTGCCGCCGAAGAAGGTTCTCTTCGGCCTGTGGGAGTGGGGCGTTCGCTAACCGGGTCAAAAGACGATCTTCAACGCCATCTGGCCAATGCGTGGATCCGCCGCGCCGCGGATGCTGCCAAAGCCGCCCGAACTCACCGAGTTGGTCGGATCGTTCAGGT
Source organism: uncultured Paludibaculum sp. (assembly GCF_963665245.1). NCBI lineage: Bacteria > Pseudomonadati > Acidobacteriota > Terriglobia > Bryobacterales > Bryobacteraceae > Paludibaculum > uncultured Paludibaculum sp. The sequence continues at coordinate 901,160 of NZ_OY762269.1, read as the reverse complement.
TCACCCGGTTGAACAGGTTGAAGAACTCGCCGCGCAATTGAACCTTGAAGCGGTCCTTGATCGGGAAGTTCTTGAAGAAGCCCACATCGAAGTTCAACAGACCGGGTCCCCGGAAACTGCCTTTACCCACGTTCCCGAAGGTCCCGACATCAGGCAGCGCGAACGAGTTCGGGTTCAGGTAGTCGACGCAAGGCGCTGTATTCTTGCAGGCGCCCGTGCCCAAGCCCGCTCCATTGATCACCGCGCGATCTCGCGTGAGCCCGGTTTGCGATTGGTCTTTGCCGGCCAGAATGGTTAGCGGCCCACCGCTTTGCGCCTGCATCACGCCGCTCAACTGCCAGTCGCCGAGCACCCCCCGCGCCAGCGCGTTCATCGACCGGAAATGGGGCAATTGCCAGACCGAGGAGATCACAAGCCTCTGCGCGTGATCGAAATCGGAGAGGCCACGATCGAGCCCGTTGGCATTCGGGAAATACCAGGGATAGCTGTACGAGCCGCCATCCCCGGGCCCTGTCGCATTCCAGTTTTGCGGAGCGTTGTCGAGCGACTTACTCCACGTATAATTCGCGGTCAACGTGAAGCTCTGGGAGAAGCGCTTGTCGAGGCCAAGCTGCATCGAGTTGTAGGACGAGTTGGCCGATTGGCTGCTCAACGTAATGAACTGGTAGTTCTGGAACAGGCGCCGCTGATCCGTCGAGAGCTTACTCCCTGCCGTGTAGACAGCCGGATTCAGTTCAATGTGCACCGCCAGGTGGGAAGTATGCGACCCGACATACGCCGCGCGAACCAGCCAATTCCTGGCGAACTGGCGCTCCAGGGCCAGATTGTAGTTATAGATCGTCGGAGTGTTATAGTGCCCGTCCGGCTCATAGGTGATCGCCAGCACCGGCAGCGGGAATGTTGTATCGCTCGGAGCCGGGAACGGCGCGGGGAACGGGTTCGTCATCCCCACCAGCGGATTGCTGAACGGCCCAGCCGGGTCGGTCAGCGTGATCTGCGGACTGAACGGCGTGACATCCACAAACCGGTTGTTCCAAATGCCCGACTGGCGCGTGTCGAAGAAGATACCGCTTGCGCCCCGCAGACTCGTCTTGCCGTCGCCCGTCAAGTCATAGGCGAACCCGACTCGCGGCGCGAAGTTCTTCAACGAACTCGTCAGCCCCCACTCCGGAACACCGGCGTCTCCCGGGAAGAACAGGCCCGGAGGAGCATTCGGATACATCTTGGAACGGTTCCCTGCCTGATAGTCCTGGATCCGGAACACCTCCACACGGCCGCGAATCTCGCGCCACGGGAAGAAGGGCTCATACCGCAAACCCATATTCACCGTCAGCCGCGAGTTTACCCGGAAGTCGTCCTGCACGTAGAAGCCGATGAACTGGTTCCTGTTGTTCTTGAACTCGCCGTTGCCTTGCCGGAACGTGCGCAGCTTCCCGATCAGGAAACTGGCCATTGCGTAGTTCGTGATGTCCGCCGTGAACCCGAATGTGCCGCCGCGCAGGAACTGGTTGTCCAGATCCACCCGCGTCAACTCGCCGTGGAACCCAAGCGACAGGCTGTGGCGGCCCACCGTCCAGCGCAAGTCGTCGGCCAAAGTAAAGTTGTTGCGTGTGAAGCGAGCGGGCGGGCTGTCGCCAATGGAGAAGAAACCCGAGACGCTGATACTTTCGATCGCCTTGTCCGGCGGCTGGTAGATGCCTTTCACGCCCAGGTCGAGGAAGTTCGGCACTCCGCTGGCCGGGCCTCTGCCCGCGTTCTCCCGGGCGTAGTTCAGCCGCGCGTCGTTCAGCAGGTTCGGCCGGAAGATGTGCGTGTGCTGGATCAGCGCGTTCTGCGACATGATGCCAGCGCGATCGGTATAGGACAGGAAGTTGTCGGGCGTGAAAATCCCCTGGTTGGCAAACTTCGCCATGTAGTACCGCCCGCTCAGCCGGTCGTTGGCCGAGATGGCATGGTCCACCTTCGCAACCACTTCGTTGAAGTCCTGGATGATCGGCTTGGCGAAGAAGATCGAACCGTTGCCTCCGCCGGCCGGCAGCATCTTGACCACGTTCAGCGATGCCGGGTCGAAACGGCTGACCGGAATCAGGTTGCCCGGGAACGCCTGACCGGTGAGCGGATCGAGAATCGTCGTGGCCTTCTTCAACGGGTTGGCCGCGTTGCTGGCGTCCAACTCGGCCGAAAAGTCGCCGGCGAGGTTGGCCGGCGTCGGGACAAATGCGCTTTGCGCTCCACTGATGTTGCGCAGCCGGGTGCCCTGATACCCAGCGAAGAAGAACGTCTTGTCCCTGCCGTTGTAAACGCCCGGAATCACCATCGGCCCGCCAATCACACCCCCAAACTGATTACGCTTCAGTTGATCGCGCTTCGCCGCAAAATAGTTGCGGGCGTTGAAAACGGCGTTCCGATTGAACTCAAATACGTCCCCGTGCAGCTCATTGGTACCCGACTTCGTGATGATGTTCACCACGCCGCCGGCGTTCTGTCCGTACTCCGCGCTGTAGTTGCTGGTCTGGACGCTGAACTCCTGCAGCGCGTCGGGGAATGGGAACGGCGCGTTCACATTCGTGTATTCGTCGACGTTGTTGCCGCCATCCAGTAGGTAGCTGATCTGGTTCCCCCGCGCGCCGTTAGTGGACACTGTCACCGCGCCCGGAAACGTCTTCGTCTGGCCCTGGTCGGCACCGCCGGAAGGAGAACTCACGGCTCCGCCCACCAATAGCGTCAGCTGCGCCGCATTGCGCCCATTCAGCGGCAACTCCACGATGCGCCGCTGATCGACAACCTCCTTCATCGTTGCCGTCGAGGTGTCCACCTGCGCGGCCTCCGACTGCACGGTCACCGATTCGCTCGCCACACCCAACTCCATGCGGACGTTGACGGTCACTCTTTGATCGGCGCCCAGTGTGATGTTCTGTTGTTTGTACACCCGGAACCCCGCGGCCTCGACGGTAATGTCGTAGACAGAGGGACGCATCGACTGGAAGACAAAGTAGCCTTGCTCGGTGGTGGTCGCAGTACGCGATTGCTTCGTGCCGATTTCGATCGCGGTGATCTTCGCCGCTGGCAGCGCGCTCCCGGACGGATCGGTGATGGTCCCAACGAACTCACCCAGACCTTGACCGGAAACCACGGGGACGACGAGGAGACAGAAAAACAGCGCGACAAGGCGAGTATGCACACGAACCCCTTTTGCGGCACCGGGGCCGCCATCGTTATTGAAATGCCAGTCTACAACGATGCTCGGAGGAGTATACCCCAATCCATCATTGACTGAAACAGAAAAATTAGGACGAGATCACCCTACCTTTCGATACCGCCGGCAGCTCAGCACCCGTCCTCCCAACGTCGACTGTAAGTCATTCGCGAAAGAGTAGGAAATGGCACACGCCGCCCGGACTCAGCGGGGAGGGATCCGGGAATATTTCGACACGCTTTTCCGCAAATTAATGATAGTAAGCTGCTTGCACCGGAATCGAAGCACTGCGGTGACTTCGATGCGTAGTCATGCATCGGCCCCTCCGTCTCCCCTTACCGTGGTGGAGATCGAAGGAAATCATCAGATTTTCGGCATCCGTACCCCCCGTCTCATTGTTGAGACACGGACACGCTCGATGCGGAACCGGCCGGTTCACCCCAGCCTCCAAATGGCAATCGAATTCTGTAGCATATCAGTAGCTACTCGCCAACCGTCCAAAGATGCAGTGCCACTGACGTTCATCCCCGGTCCCGAAACACACGCGCTTGCCGGCCGCACTTCAGTGGTCGTCCGAATCCGGCCACCCAAACTCACCCAAGCCGGTCGAATGGACAAATGGCCATCCATTCGACCGACTTGCGCGATAGATCCCTCAGTGCGCTGTAGGCCGCTCCACATGATCAATCACCAGGAATGCCCGCGCCCCCTGGGTCGGCTCCAGTTTCAGCCCAAGTTCCTTCAGAGCGGCGAAGATCGAGGGCGCATCCCGATTCGAGGCCGCATCGGCAAACCGCGCCAGATCGCCTCCCGGCAAAAACCGGGGTGTGGCTTCGCTGATCGCGAACTTCAGTCGGATATCAAACTGCCCCGCAAGCTCCGTCTTGTCGACTACCGGACGGTCCAACACCAAGTCGAGCAGTTGCGCAAACTCAGTGAGCGTCGCCCCTTGGGCATCCACCGCCGGAGGTTGAATCCCGACCCTCACCTTGCAGTACTCCTGCGCCGCGGCGAGCGCCGGCAGTGGCACTTTCAATGGCATGGGCACGCAACTCCCTGGAGCGAACGTCTTCAAGCGCGAGCCACCCTGCTCCACGGTCAGCGCATACACGGGAACGTCCCTGGTCTCCCGGTGAATTTTGAGCCGGAACTGGTCTTCGAGCAGCGCCTGCAGCATCGGCCCCTGCATCAACTCTTCATTCGGGCTTCCCGATGCTCTCGCGTCGATGTCGAAGAGCTCAGAGCGGATCCACGAGGGCCCGCCCGCAATCGGCACAAGCCCACTCGGATGGGCGCGCCCATCTGCGAACCGCACGTACGCCCGCTGAATCAGGCCGGTGTGATCCATCTCCGCCAAAGCCATGCACCCCGTGTTGAGCCGCCCCGTGGAGACGGAGAACCCAGCGCCTCTCTTGAAACCGGGCGTGTCGCTGCACGTCCTAACCGATGCAGCCTCGAACTTCGGCCCGGCGGCCTCGGCCTTGCTCAGCGGCGCGTTTAGGACACCAATGGCCAACGGTACGGCCACGGCCATGGTGCCGGCAACGGTAAGCGTGACCTTCTTGGCGAAGGTGAGTTTCAGAACACGGTGATTCGCCATAATCGCCTCGATTCTCTTCCTGAGGTTGGATCCGGTTACCCCTGACACGCAGACAAGGGGCGATTCTACGTACAACTTGCAGACATTAAGAAGTCCCTCGGCGTAGACGCGCGGATCTCCACCCAGACTTAGCACCTGTTCATCGCACGCCCGCTCACGCTCCTCCATCAAACGCGCGCCCAGCCACCACACCAACGGATGGAACCAGAAGGCTGCTTCGACCACCATGTGAATCGAAGCAAACAGGTTGTCCCGGCGTTGGACGTGACACAGTTCGTGGGCAACCACCGCCTCCAGTTGAGCGGGCGTCAGGTGTTCCTCAATGCCCGCGGGCACCAACAGCACAGGCCGCAGCAACCCGACGACACCCGGCTCCAGAAGGCCGCGTGAAGAACGGACCTCCACGCGTGCGGACAGATCCATCGGACTGCTGAAGCGCAACGCCATGCGAATCCGCAGCCAGTCTCGAAACCGCATCAGCGCCACGCCGCCCAATCCAATCACCCAGACGCCCAGGCACACTACAGCCACGGGATAAAGAGTGTCACGCGCGGCCGGCGCCGCAGGCAACATCTCCGGCGGCGGCTTGATCGGGGGCACCGTCAACGCCATCGCCGGAGCCACCATCTGCGCCGCGATCCCTCTCGTCGCCGGGGCCAACTCCACCTGGCTGCCCAGGCTCATCAGCAATGAGAACGGAACGAAGAACTTGAGTGACGCACCGAACCACAACCAGAAACGGACCTTGGCCTGGTTCCTCCGAAAACCCAGGGTCAGCAAGGCAGCCGCGCCGGCAAACAAAGTCGATTGCCACAGATGGTTCGTCAGATCGCCGATCATTTCGTTCCGGGCCCCCTCTCCGATTTGCGTTGCCGGTCCAGTGCCTTGATCGTCCTCTCCAATTCGCGAACATCGTCCAGCGTCAGCTTCCCGGCCTCGGCGAGTTGCGCCATCATAGGTTGGGCCCGCCCACCGAAGAAGCTTAGAATCTCATCCAGCAGCCGGTGCCGCGTTATGTCACGAGCCACGGTCGGCTCAAAGATGTCGGCGTTCCCAATCTTCCGCACACGGCGCACGGCCTTCTTCCCTTCCAGCCGGTAGACGGTAGTCTGGATCGTGGTGTACGCCGGGCGCGGCGCGGGAAAGTCCTCCTGGATCTCGCGAATGGACGCCTTCCCGTGAGACCAGAGCGCCTCCAGGATCTGAAGTTCGAGTTTGGTGAGTTTCGTGTGGGCCATGCGTGCTTCCGCCTATATCGTGTCTGATACTACTATTTCGTAGTAGATCGGTCAAGAGAAAATAAGGCTGTTCACGCGCCTTCAATGGAGATCCCTCACGCCACGCGACCGCGGACCCAGCCATCGGCGCAACTCCACCAATAGACTGTAGACATGCGCACTACCCAGCCGATGGATACCAGCCAGGCCTCCTGGCTGAGCGGTCGGCGCCCTCTCCATGCAACTCGCCTCCACCCTCGCCAATCAGAGCAGCCTCTCGATCCCGCGGTGAGCAAAATGGGATGGCCGATGCTCTGGCCCGCCGACGAGCCCTGGCCCGTTTGCATGAAGCGGGATCCGGACTTGCTCACCCGGCTTGAGGCTGGTCTGGCGCGCGGCGAAGACCAGGAACTCGATATCGACGCCCGCACACCTGAAATGCCCAGCCTGCGGGAAACGGCTCTGCTCCTCATCGACAAGTGCCGCAACGGTCACGGCTCCGCCTATCTCCCTGTTCTGCAATTGACCCGCGCCGAATTTCCGGAACTGCCATTCCCGGGCAAAGCGGATCTGCTCCAGTTGCTCTGGTGTCCTCAGGTCCACTTCGAAGGAAGCAGCGGATTCCAACTTCTATTCCGTCGCTCCGGCTCAGTGAAATCACTTCGCACGGACCGTCCTCCTACCACCGACGGCTATGCAATTTCTCCTTGCGTTCTCGACCCGGAGCCGCTTCCAGACTACCCAAGCTGGCTCGAAATGGATCCGTCGCCCGTGGACTTGCTCTCTTCGGAGTCGGACTGGTCGCAGATCCTCGCGGACTTCGGCCCGGCGCCGGGCACCAAGCTCTTCGGATCTCCGAGATGGGAACAGAATGCGGACTATCCCCATTGCTCGCGTTGCACAAAACGGATGCACCTGCTGGTCACCATCTCCTCTTCCGAGTTTGGAAACGGAAGACACGGACACCTACGGTGGGTCCCAATTGAAGATCGGGATGTCCTGCGCGGTGCGCCCTTCGCGCTCCGTCAGAAGTACGAACTGCCCCACGAGTGGATGATCGGCGACGGAGGCGATGCCTACCTCTTCTACTGCCGAAGTTGCCCCGGCGAGTTCGACTCACGCGTGCAGTGTGGGTAGCCGCCTCCGGACCCGGCCGCCGCCCGGCGTCTTTCGCTCCCGCCGCATCTGGCAAGAAAGGCTCTGCATCCGGGCAGGTACCTCGAAAGCGTACGCTCCTCCAACATATACGTCGACGTCTGTCGGCTCGTCTCGTCTCGGTTGAGACCGCAAGTCGAGCGGCCCCGGAAAGTCCGGAATAGCCAGGCGGCACGAACGGGTTTCGCCCTTTGTGCACGTCACCTCGAAAGTGACGCCGGGGCGTCGCCTGACCACTATTTGTCATTGCCCATCAAGCGTATTGAGCAGCCTGCAGGGGCGGCAATACCTGAGAGGCGGTGCCGGAGTGCCGCCCTAGCCCCCTTAATTAAGTATGACAATCGCTTGCCGGCCGCATCGATATCAGCAAATTCCGCCCTCAAGTAACTGAGCGGCAAGGGCGACGCGGTTCGTGATTCGGACGATCGCTCGGATCCTGTCTGACCTTCTCCTCTTTGTCCTGATGGATTTCCGCCGCCGCCGCATTTGTCGGTGGAATCCGATCTCGATTGGGCGCTTACGTGTACTGTCTGGGAGGCAGCCCGACTGGGCGTCGGAGACGATCATGAAGACAGTAGGCGAGGGGAACAGTGAATTTCGGTCAATTCTTGAACGTAAAGAGCTGGAATTGATCGAGAAACTACACAATCGCGAGGATATCGCCATCGAGAAGAGCGCGGACGAAGTGGATGAGACCCAACGCGCGCTGGAACGGGAGCTGACGATTCGCAATGTGGACCGCGACTCAAGCCTGCTTGGCGAGGTCAGAGCGGCGCTCCGCCGGGTGCGGGACGGCACTATTGGAATCTGCATCGATTGCGACGAAGCGATCAACCCCAAACGCCTTGCGGTGGTGCCCTGGGCATCGCGTTGTGTTCACTGCCAGGACACTTCTGAGCGGGTTGGGCGGGGGTTGGAAGAGTTGCCCAGTCAGGTCTTCGCCGATGCACAGTGGTAGCGCAGTAGCCCCGCCCTCCACAGCGGCTACAGTCGGGACCGGTCCGATCAGGACGGGCGGTGCGCTCGTGGCCGCCGGGCCAGGCTCTTACCGGGAAGCTCTACAACAACTCATCGAAGGGCTCAACCGGGTGCAGTTGACGACGATGCTCTCCCACGAGATCGGAAGCTACCCGGATACGCTGCTGACGCTGGAAGCGACAGGCTCCTTGGTCGATACGGCGATTCGGCTACGGCGAACTTTGCTGACCCGGCGAGTTCTGCGCACCGTTGAGCTTGTCAAGAGCCGCGGCCAGGACTATGACCATGGCGAACACACTCTGGAAATAGTGGATGGTAAGGGCCTGCAAGTGTTCCGCCGTGTTCAGGCGCCTCCGCGCATGAAGTTCGATCAGCACACATCCAAGGCTCGCCGCTCCGCCATCGGAGTGGAAGCCCTGGACACGTTGCTGGGCGGCGGCATGCTTGATGGGTCCACCACCATGGTGGTCGGCCTTTCCGGCGTGGGCAAGACCGTCCTCGGCACGCAGCTTCTGCGGAAGGGGGCGATCAAGCGCAACCTGAAAGGACTGCTAATTTCGCTGGACGAGCACCCCGCGAAGATCGTCCGCACCATCGAAGAGCACCATATCCAGCGCATGGTTATCGACGGAATGACGAGCTACAGCACGGCACTCGCCGACCAGGCTGTCTACCGCGACTTCTTTCATGCGCTGGTGGCTTACAGCAAGCACCGGCTCATGACGACCTTCTTCAGCTACGAGAATCCCGAGTTTCTGGGTCTCTCCTCCTTCATGCCGGATCTTCCCGTGAGCTCCATCGTCGACAACATCATTCTGTTGAGTCTCGTGGGAATCAACAGCTCCCTGCGCCGCCGCCTCACCGTCGTGAAATCACGGGGCAGCAAGCACGAGATCGATAGTCGGGCGTACGTCATCGGGCAAGACGGACTATCGCTTCTACCATTCGACGAGCAGGTTGCGAGTGTGCAACCCCTCTCCAAATACTCCGGCATCCTGAGCCGGGCTCCGAGCCGGCTGACCGTTCCGGTCCTGCCACTGAATGGCGTATGAAATCACACAAAGCACCCTTCGGCCTCACTTCTGGGGCGGCTGAGATCCTCAGACAGCAGGCTAACCTTTCCGAGGAGGAGTACAGCTACGTCCAGCTTTCTCCGGAGTGGTGTGCCGAGTTGTTGGACCCCGCCGGCTGGACCGCGGTGCTGGATACGTTTGCCCACACCATGAGACTCGCCGTGGCCTTGTCCGACCGGGAAGGCCGTCTGCTGGGAAACTGCCACAATCCACAACCCGTTTGGAGCCTGGCGCAGAGTGGCCGTGCAAACCCTGACGATGCCGCGTGTCCCTTCTGTCTATTGGCCGCGGGGCAGCGGTGTGGCACGGTCGAGGAGGCTTTGAAGACGCATGGGGTGGCGATGGCACAGGACCAGGCCGGACTGACTCACGTCGCCGTGCCGCTGTCGTTGGGCGGTCAACAATTGGGAACTCTCATTGCCGGACAGGTCTTCTGCCGCCACCCCGAGCCTTTGCCGCTGCAACGAGTGGCCAGGGACTGGCAGGTTTCTCCGCAGGGGTTGTGGGCGGAGGCGATCCACCAGGCGCCCATCGCCCGTTCCACCCTTCAGATGTACGCGAACTTGCTGATGGCGCTCGGTCAGGCCTTCCTGGGGCAGCGCTATGCGGCCATCCTGCAAAGAAGACTGGCGCAAACGAGCCAGCGGTACCGCCTGTTCTTTGATGGCGTCAAGGATTACGCCCTTCTCACGGTGGACCCAACGGGCCGCATCACCAGTTGGAACAGTGGCGCCGAACGCCTCTTTGGCTACCGTGAGGGGGAAATGATGGGCCAGGACGCCAGTCGCCTCTCGGCCGCCGACGACGTGCCCGCAGAGGGCCTGCAGCGGCCGATGTCCGAGGCCGACACCTCCGGTTGGGTGGAATGGGAGGGCTGGCGCGTCCGCAACGACGGCACCCGCTTCCTCGGCACCTGCGTGCTGGCGTCGTTGGGGCGCGGCGAGACGCGCGAGTACGGTGTGTTGATTCGCGATGTGACCGAACTCCGCCGCTCAGCCCAGGAACTGCAACAGGCACAGAAGATGGAAGGCATCGGGGTTCTGGCCGGCGGCATCGCTCATGATTTCAACAACCTGCTCACGGGCGTCATGGGCAGCTTGACGCTGGTCAAGGACCGGTTGTCGCCGGGCGACTCCTCCTATCCGATCATCGAGATTGCTGAGCGCTCCAGCATCCGCGCGGCCGAGTTGGTGGCACAGTTGTTGGCGTATGCCGGCAAGGGCAAATTCGTGATCAGTCGCTTCGATTTGTCGGTGTTGATCTCGGAAATGCTGCCGTTGATTGCCGCCAGCATTCCGAAAGCTGTCCATCTGGAGCTCGCGCTCAAACCGGATCTACCCTGGATCGAAGCAGACGCCAGTCAGATCCGCCAGATCGTCATGAACCTGATCATCAACGGCGCGGAAGCGATCGGAGCGGAAGGGGGCACCGTGCGGGTGGCCACCGGCCTCGTGGGTGAGGGCTCGGACATCTTCATGGAGGTGAAGGATTCCGGCTCCGGTATGAGTGAGACCACGAAGGCTCAGATCTTCGACCCGTTCTTCTCGACGAAGTTCACAGGGCGCGGTTTGGGCTTGGCCTCCGTATCGGGCATCGTCCGTAGCCACAAGGGAGCACTGCAGGTGGACAGCATGCCCGGGAAAGGTACTACGTTCACGGTCTCCTTCCCGGCGGTGCCGGCTGGTGTCTTGAAGCCGGCCGGCATGCCGGTGTCGAAGGTTCCGCGCAGTACCGGAACCATTTTGGTCGCGGACGACGAGCCCTCACTCACACAGTTGGCCGAAGTCATTCTGAAACAATCCGGGTATAGCGTGTTGGTTGCCGCGAACGGCCGCGAGGCCGTTGACATCTTCCGTCAGAACGCCGCGGGGATCGCCGCGGTACTGTTGGACGTCACCATGCCCGTAATGGGCGGCCACGCGGCATTTGCGCTGATCCGGGAGATTCAGCCCGGAGTGCCCATTATTCTATCGAGCGGGTACAACGAGACATACGCGCGCGAGGAACTGGGCAGCGACGCGGCAGCCGGATTCATTCAGAAGCCGTATAGCGCATCTCAGCTAGTGAAGGGCATCCAGGAAGCGATTCAGAGAGGCGGCGCAGGTTGAAGCCTTGACTCGCCTCCAGGAGGCCCCAGCGGTAAATAGACAAAGCCGCGACGAACCACGACCGCGAGGGAGTCAACCGTGGCCCTGCGGGCCGCCAAAGCGGATGAAGCCGCGCCCCGTGTCCCAGTGCCCAAACGTAAGTGAGGGGCTACGCACGCGTCTTCAATGGAGGGGTCCCCGCCGCGTAGCGAACCGCGCACGTCAGTAAGCGGGCACTGGCTCGCGGCGTCTTCCACAGACGGATCTCCCACCTTTGGGACCGCGATTCACTCCCACCCAGCATTCCGATTCGACAAGCGCAATGAGTCGCCCCCACGATTTCGTGCCCGGACCTCAAAGTTGGTAACCATCGCGGGCCGGTATTGCCGATAATGCCTGCACTGGGTAGGCACCACAAGGGCGCAGGAGCCGGAAGCACAGAAAGGCGGACCGGAGTGAACTGGCCGGAATCATTCCTACAGGACGTACGTTACGGCGTGCGGCAGTTGCGGCAACAGCCCGGCTTTGCGCTGATAGCCGGGCTGTCGCTCGCGCTAGGCATCGGCGCGAACACCGCAATCTTCCATCTGATTGACGCCCTGCGCCTCAGGGCGTTGCCTGTGGAGTGACCAAAGGAACTCCTCTCTATCGCCTTTGCCCGCGGTTCCGAGCAATCCGGCCTGTACTACTCACGCAGTGCCGAACTCACTTATGCCCAATGGGAGGAGATCCAGGCACGGCAGCAAGCCTTTACAGGCGTGCTGGCCTGGAGCGCGGCGCGGTTTAATCTGGCGACCGGCGGCGAAGGGCACTTCGCCGAGGGCCTTTACGTGAGCGGTGAGTTTTTCCGTGTTCTCGGAGTAAATCCACTGATGGGCCGGACGTTCAGCGCGGACGATGATCGTAATGGTTGCGTCAGCACTGGCGCCGTGGTCAGCTACGCTTTCTGGCAGCGCGAGTTGGCCGGCGACGCCGGCGCCATTGGCCGGGTGGTGAGCCTCGATGGGCACGCATTTCCGGTGGTGGGTGTGACGCCGTCACCGTATTTTTGGTGCTGAAGTCGGGACTCGGTACGACATAGCGATTCCTTTATGTGCTGACCGCCTGCTGGCCCGAGACGGTCGGGGCCTCATCCCAGTGCGTAGCAGCTGGTGACTATCTATCATGGGGCGCCTCAAGCCGGAGTGGACGGCAAAACGCGCTACCGCCCAACTCCAGGCCATCTCGCCCGGCATCATGCGGACGACGCTCCCGCCGAACTATCAGTCCGACGCGGCCAAACGCTATCTCTCCAACAAGCTCATCGCAACCGAAGCGGGCACGGGCGTTTCCTTTCGGCGAAAGGCATACGGGAGCCCCCCGGTGGCTTCTGCTGGCAACGACTGGTTTGGTACTGCTAATCGCCTGCGGCAATCTCGCCAATCTCCTGCTGGCCCGTGCCAACACGCGTGAGCGCGAAATGGCAGTACGGCTGGCGATCGGAGCATCGCGCGGGCAATTACTTCGTCAACTCCTGGCGGAGAGTCTAGTGCTTGCGGTGATCGGAGCCGCGCTTGGGGGGCCCTGGCGCAGGTGCTGAGCCGCGCGCTGCTTGCGTTTATCAGCACAACCAATAGTCCACTTTTCGTGGGCCTTGGATTGGATCAACAAGTACTAGGTTTCACCGCTGCGCTCACGGTCATGACGTGCATTCTGTTCGGCGTAGCGCCGGCGCTGCGTGCCACGTACCTGGCGCCGGCCGCGGCGATGCGGTCAGGAGCTCGCGGAGCCACAGCCGGGCGCGAGCGCTTCGGGTTGCGACGCGGCCTGGTTGCGACTCAAATCGCCTTCTCGCTGGTGCTGCTAGTTGGTGCGCTGCTGTTCGTGCGCAGTCTTCGCAATCTCCTGCTTGTGGATGTCGGCTTTCGATCGGAAGGTGTGTTGGCTATCAACCTGGATCTTCGCCAGGTGGGCTATAGCAAGGAACGCCGTCCGGCGCTATACCGTGACTTGCTACAGCACCTACTCGCGCAGCCTCCGGTTTCCTCCGCGGCTCAAGTGATGGACACACCCATCAGCGGTTCCGGGCTGGATGACATGGTCATTCCGGAGGGTGCAACTGGCGAGTCCGGCAAGGTCTCGCATTTCAGCCTAGTCGGTCCCGGATACTTCCATACCATGGATACGGCGCTACTCGCCGGCTGCGAATTCGACGATCACGACACTCTCGCATCGCCGAAAGTGGCCATCGTCAATGAAGCTTTCGCCCGGCAGTTCTTTGCCGGGAGCAATCCGGTGGGGCGAACGTTTCGACTTCGAACGTCGCCAGGCCAGCCCCTCCCGGTGTTCCAGGTCATAGGCCTTGTCAGAAACACGAAGTACTACAGCCTGAGAGAGGATTTCCCACCCGTCAGCTTCATTCCCATTGCACAGGAAGATGAGTTGGGCGCAGGCTCGGCCACCTTTGTTCTGCGCTCAAAGGGGTCGATGGGCGAGTTGACGTCCGCCGTCAAAGTCGCGGTGGCCGAGGTAAGCCCTGGAATCGGCATCGAGCTTCGTGAGTTGGCAGGCCAAGTGCGCGATTCCGTGCTGCCTGAGCGACTGATGGCAACGCTGTCCGGCGCCTTCGGAGTGCTGGCGGGACTCCTGGCGACTTTGGGCCTCTATGGGGTGATCTCGTATATGGTGGCGCGGCTGCGAAATGAGATCGGCGTACGCATGGCGCTGGGCGCGGACCGCAGCCAAGTGATTCGCCTTGTGCTCTTCGAGGCAGGTCTGCTGCTGGCGGTCGGTCTGACTGCGGGTGGATTCCTGGCACTGTGGGCCGGCCGGGCGGCAGGAACTCTTTTGTTCGGCCTTCAGCCCAATGACCCGGCAACCCTGTTGGCGGGCATGGCTGTGTTGACCGTGGTCACGCTCGCGGCGAGCTACGTCCCAGCAAGGCGCGCGGCAGGAGTTGATCCGATGACAGCGCTACGAGATGAGTGAATCGCTAACTTCTCAGAATCCTCTCGAAGTCTGGTTCGGCGAGATTGTCACCTTTGAGCCGGTTACTCACGGGGAAACGCCGTCCACGGAAACCACCGAAGCCCCATCTCGGACTTTGGCCCCGGTGGAGAATCGGGACGTCCTGCTGTGCCCTGCCAGCGAATCGGCTTCCGGCAGCACGGCGATCAAGTGCATGTGATTGGGCATCAGGCAGTAAGCCAGAATCCGCACCTTGGTGAAAGCGGCCTGTTCTCTCAGAAGGTCGAAATAGACCAGACGATCCGCAGCCGTCCGGAAGACAAACGGGCGCGCGGTTCCGCACTACATGATATGGTGCCCACGCCGGGCGCAACGAAATGCGCAATGCGAGGCATTCTGAAGCGGAAGTGCGGTTTGGACTGTGCGGTTTGGACTGCCGAAATCTCAAGGAAAACCGCGATGGGACGGGCTGTCCCGTTTCAATGCTCGTCCCTACCGCGCCCCGTTCTACTGCACGCCCTCGACCAGGATAATGTTGACGGGGGTCCTTTCCCAGACGTTCACCAGCGCCCAGGTTTCATTCGGCGAAACCGCCAATCCCATCGACACCCTGGCCCGGAACCTGGCGACGACTTCCACTATCCCCGTGAGGAAGTTGTATCGTCGCAGTTCCCAGGCCTGCTTGAGGGATTGGCACGGTCGGCAGTCCGCAAGGAAGTAGACACCCGACCGGCCCACTCTCAGTTCGTGAATACCACGGAAGCGGGGGGCCAAAGTCTCCTCCAGCCCCCCATTGACGGGCACTCTGCGCAGGGCGGGGTAGAGATACTTCGTGCCGTAGTAGAAGTACTTGCCGTCCGGCGATTCGAATCCGCCGAATCCTTCGTTCCTGGTGATCTGGACGGCGGCTCCCCCCACGGCCGGTGCCTTCCAGACTTCGTGCCGCCCCGTGCGGTTGGATGTGAAGTAGATGAACCTTCCGTCTACCGACCAACTGGGGTTGAACTCAGCCGACGGCTCGGTGGTGAGGCGCCTCGGTTGCCCCCCTCGGAGTTGACAATCCAGATGTCGGAGTTGAAATTGGCTGCGGAGTCGAACGCGACCTGGGTCTCGTCGGGCGACCACCGTGGTGTTCCCGTCAAGGGCCCCCCATCTGCGTCAGGCGGATGGGCTGGGAGCCGTCGATCTTGCTGATCCAGATCTCAGGGTGCCCGGTCCGGCCGGAGCCGTACGCGATGCGATCGCCCTTGGACGACAGGTTCGGATTCTGGTCTCCAGCGGCTGATCCGATGAGACCGTGGAGCACCGACTCCTTTGTCGGGTCTGCCGGAAAGTCGAGCCTTGCGAATCCTCGGTCTCCGACGTAGCTCGCAAAGGCGATCCGTTGCCCGTCGGCGGACATAGTGGCGGTGACCGAATAGCTGGGGGGGGAACGGGAAGATCAGGCGCGGGCCTTCTCAAATCTCCAAGCCGAAGGCTGTGACTGCCCCGCCCCGTCACCACCCAGCGCTCCTCCAAGCCGAAGGCTGGGACTGCCCCGCCTCGTCACCACCCAGCGCTCCCCCAAGCCGTAGGCTGGGGCTGCCCCGTCCCGTCACCACCCAGCGCTCCCCCAAGCCGGAGGCTGGGACTGCCCCGCCTCGTCACCACCCAGCGCTCCCCCAAGTCGAAGGCTGGGACTGCCCCGCCCCGTCACCACCAAGCGCTCCCCCAAGCCGTAGGCTGGGGCTGCCCGTCCCGTCACCACCCAGCGCTCCCCCAAGCCGAAGGCTGGGGCTGCCCCGCCCCGTCACCACCCAGCGCTCCCCCAAGCCGAAGGCTGGGGCTGCCCCGCCCCGTCACCACCAAGCGCTCCCCCAAGCCGAAGGCTGGGGCTGCCCCGTCCCGTCACCACCCAGCGCTCCCCCAAGCCGGAGGCTGGGGCTCCGTGTCTCACGAACGAGGATGGCTCGGCTAACTGTCCCGGCACATTGCTGGTGAACGCCTGCGTGCGGTAGGTCCGGCCCATTGGCACGATTGAGGGCCGGAATCCAGACAATCCGCGCAGCATTGTGAATACCGAGAGAGTCGAGTGAAATTCTATCCTGTTTATCATGTTCTATTTACGAGCCAGATAGAGGCGCTTCACGGAGACAGCCCCGTTGTGCCCTGGTGCGCCAGAATGGCTTTCCGCCGTACACAAGTATTTCTTTTCCAGATACTTATAAGCGGAGATGCTGTTTCCATGCCGTCACGTCCGTTGCGGATGAATTACGGAGAAGAATTTACATAAACGATCGATCTGCATCTCCATTGCCTGATAGTTTAGAGTAGAATGCGAGAGTCCGGAGTACGGACAACGACAGGGCACCAGTCGAAGTGACAGGCCAGTACGTCTCCATTTCCCGCCCCTATTTCCCTGCATGTCATTGCGGGGCGAGAGCGAATCACAGCCTGAATGCACTCGACTGCGAAGACTTTACCATGGGGATCGGTTTCCCGTGAGCCGGGCAGGGACCCACTTCGATCCATCTGGGTTCGGTGGATGCTGGTACTGTCGCCGGCGGCCATCATATTCGGTATTCCTGGTGGATTGCTCCGGGAGCTGAGAGGGAATCCCACCGTAGCGTTTACCTATCTGGGGTGCGCCTTTCTGTTTGCGGCGGCTCGCCCGGGGCGCTGGGCCGCAGCTGCGGCGGTGGTCCTCGGAGGTCTGCTGTATGCGGTGCTGGATTGGGCGGGCGTGCCCAAAGCGGGGTACTTCGGTTCCGAGCTCATCAACTCGGCGAGCTACCTTGGCGTAGGCTGCCTTCTGGTGCTAGGGGCGCGGGTCTTTCTTGTGTCCGAGAGGGAGCGCTGGCCGGCCAGCCGGCTCTTTGCGATCGCCTGGATCAGTGGGTGGTTCTGGGTCGCGCTGGGCTTCCTTCTCCCCCTTACCCAACGAATGTGCCCGCTCACTATCGATCCACTGTTTCACGCGGTGGACGGGCAGTTTGGATTCCACCTGAGCTTTCTGCTGGGGAGGATTCTTGCCGGGCGACCGGCGGCCTGGAATCTGACGGCAACCATCTATTACGCCCTGCCTGCGATGGCCGGACTCGCGCTGGCCGTCGATTTTCGCAATCCCAATTCCGCATACCGTTCCTTTCCGATGTTTGTGACCATGGGCCTGATCGGCTTTAGCCTCTACTGGTTCTGTCCCGCGGCCGGTCCCAAGTTTGCGTTTGCGGCGGACTGGCCCGCTCGATTGCAACCGGCGGGCAGCCTGAGTCCGTTGAGTTTGCCGGGTGTGGCTCGCAACTGCATGCCCTCCCTGCACTTTGCCTCCGCGTTGGGGTGCTATTGGGTTCTGCGCCATTCGCGCCGGATCTATCGCGCCTTGGCCGGCGTGTTTCTGCTCGGGACCTTCTTCGCCACCCTGGCGTTGGGGGAGCACTACCTGATCGATCTGATTGTGGCCGTTCCGTTCACGCTGACGTTCCTTGCGGGTTGGGTTCACGCCCTGCCCTGGAGTGTGGCGGAGCGGCGCGCCGCGGTCATTGGCGGATGTCTCCTGACGGGCACGTGGCTGGGGCTGCTGCGGTGGAGCGGTTCGCTTCTGCTGGGTTCGCGGACCGCTGTCTGGGCGTTGACCGGCATCACGCTGGGAGTCTCGCTTTTTCTGCACAACCGCCTGGTCCAGGCGGTCGACAGGAGCCGGGCCGGTGGATGGAAGTCGGGACGTCCTGAGGAAGTCGGGATGTCCTGAAGCGTCCTACTCGCATCTTCCTCGAAGAATTCAGGACGGCCGATTCCTGCATGCCGACAGCTCCGCGCACCTACGGTTTTTGAACTCCTCGACCGTCATGCCTCGTTGTTCGGCACCTCGAGGTCCAACGAAAGGAGGCATCCGGTAGGCGGCATTAGTGGGGAGATCCTGCGGCCGGCGGCGGAAGGTGACCAATGCGATAGCTGGCAGCCAATCCGAACTGCCGAGGACGGATGATCTCGCCGCAAAATGCGGAGTGGCACACCAAACGCCCCCGGCCACAAATCGTCAAGGCGCAACTCAGATCGCAGCGCCTCCTCTCCTCCGAAAGGCGCCGAATCCGTAACCGGGCGTAGCCGGAACCAAGCAGGCCGGCCGAGTCAATGTTGGAGCCTGGCGAAAGGTACCTTCAGGTGCCTGTCAACATTGGCTCCGGACCACACCGTGAAAGATGCGCTGCCAGAGATGTGCACAATCCAAATGTAGTGGTGCTAACCAGTCCCCAACCAACAACCACACCCGCCCCACCATTCCCCCCGGCATCGCCGGGGGCCCATCGCAACCCTGGCAAACACCCCATCCCGAAAGAACTCACTCCACCAATCAAAGCGGCTGCTAACGAGTTCGACCCGGAAGCCTCCGACGAGTGTCCCAGTTCCCACCGAATCCGTAACCCGGCGTAGCCGGAACCAAACAGGCCGGCCGAGTCAATGTTGGAGCCTGGCGAAAGGTACCTTCAGGTGCCTGTCAACATTGGCTCCGGACCGCACCGTGAAAGATGCGCTGCCAGAGATGTGCACAATCCAAATGTAGTGGTGCTAACCAGTCCCCAACCAACAACCACACCCGCCCCACCATTCCCCCCCCGGCATCGCCGGGGGCCCATCGCAACCCTGACAAACACCCCATCCCGAAAGAACTCACTCCACCAATCAAAACTGCTGCTAACGAGTTCGACCCGGAAGCCTCCGACGAGTGTCCCAGTTCCCAACGAATCCCTAACCCGGCGTAGCCGGAACCAAACAGTGCTCCAACTCAAAAAGTTGGGGCATCCGCCGAAGTGCCTCCAAAGGCCTGTGGATACTGACCTGGAAGCACATCGCTAGAAGTTTTTTGCCAGAGACGTGCGCGATTCTACGACAGAGGCTCTAATGTGGACCGGGCCATGACTTGGCCCAAGACGAGCGCGGGTGGAAGCATAGTCCTCTCGACCGGAACGTGCAGGCTCTGGAATGGAAAGCGATAGCTACCAACCAATCCGAACTGCCGAGAATGGATGATTTCGCCACAAAATGGAGAGCGACACATCAGGACGTCCTCCGACCCCTTCCGGACGTCCCCGGCCCGTTCCTGTTCGGCGTAACCACCAGCGACATCACAACCCTCACGCTGGCCGGCCTGACGCTCCTGGCCTCTTCGATCCCGGCCGCCACCGGGCCCGCCGTGCGCACCGCCGGCAACGATCGGGCCAGACTGCTCCATCGCGATTGATGCGGGGAGGACGGCCAGTTCCCCTGTCGACGTCCTGTCCGGCCTCAACCGATCTGCCCGCCTGCGAGCTTCGTCGAGTTGCAGCCCAACAGCCATTCCGTCCAGTGATCCAGTGATGCCTGCTGCTGGGCTGCGCCTTTCTCTCAAACTCCGGGCAAACGGTCGATTTTTCCGTCACGGGGGAGCAGCACAAACCCTTCCGCGGCGGTCAGGCCGGACTCCCGACCGCGATAATTCTCCATGACCTCGTGGTGAACGCGATAAATGTGTTCGCCATTCTGGCTGCGGTGCGCAAACAGGGCAGACTTCTTCTTCTCGCGCACCGCCAGGATGTCTACGTAGTGAGTGGGCTTGAAGCCCATCGATTGGAACCCGCTGTTTACTTCGAAGAAATACAAGACGGGCCTGTCTCGCAGAGCGAAGTACGACCGCATCGCGAGCAGGGAGGCCGCCTGATGGTCCGCATGGAAGTCGATGGGCCAGTGAGCCAGCATGACGTCCGGAGCCTCGGCGGCCAGCAGTTTCTTGAAGGCTTCGATGCGGGCCGAGTTCACTTCGGTGTCGCCATCGATCTGACCCGCAAAGATAGGTTTGGCCCCCAGGATGCGGCACGCGGCTTCTGCTTCCGCGGTGCGAATGGCCGCGGCCTCTTCGAGCGATTTGCCCTGGACTCCACGCTCGCCGCGAGTCAGATAGACGATGCTCACCCTATGTCCCTCCGCGGCATAGCGGGCGAGAGTCCCGCCGCAACCCGACTCGGGATCGTCCGGATGGCCGCCCACGCAAACCACCTTCAAGGGACGCGCTACTGCGCCCGGCGCAAGCGGCATCAACAAGCCGCCAGTTGTCAAAAAGCCTCGCCTGGTAACCACTTCTCCTCCGTGCATCCTGACTTCCCATCAGTTTATAAGTTAGGCCTCCCTGAGAGCACCCCTCAGTTGGTTTCGTCGAGATACCAAGTCAGCCTGCCCGGTAGGACTGCCCGCGCAACGAGCCCGAAAGTCGGCGAAAGTCGGGAAAGTCGAAAGTCGGGACGGCCTGAAGCGTCCTACTCGCATTTTGACCGAAGAATTCAGGATGGCCCATTCCTGTATACCCACGCCTTCCACGCGCCTGCGGTTTTGGACCTCTTCGACCGTGGTGCTTCGTTGCTTGGCACCTCAAAGTCCAAAGGAGAGAGGCATCGAGTAGGCGGACTTGGTGCGTGGATCCTGTGGTCGCCGGTGGAAAGTGACCAAAGCAATCGCTGCCAGCCAATCCGAACTGCCGAGGACGGATGATCTCGCCGCAAAATGACGAGTGACACATCAGGACGCCCCCCGGCCTGTGGCCCTCGGTCGCTAGTGGGCCGACCGGGTGCATTCGTATTCTGAGCGGTTAGCGAAAGGCCAGAACGGGGACTCTCCGAGTACGTGCAGTCCTTCGAGGCGGGCTTCCTCTAAGCGATCGTGAGCGTCTGATAAGCCGAGCTCGATCAGTTCTCCGGAGAAGGGTCTCGCCGTAGCAAAGTTATCATCCGGCCAGGCATATTCACATTCGGTGCACAGGAAGAGCACGCACCTGTCGAAAACTGCCCGCCCTGAATCGGTGAGGCCGTGGTGATCGTCGGCCAACCTGTGCTCGTGAAAGTCGTCGTAGTATCGCCAGACCATCGTCTCAATGGCGTGCAGGCCACGGTCGCCCTCGCTATATCCCGGCCACAGTCCTTCGAGGTCAAAGTTGGTGATCACGCCGTCCCGGAATTTCTCCAACACGCCAGCCGCGATTCGCCGTGCCTTGGAATCCACCATGACCACCAATCTATCGCCTTCTTGGCGACGTGCGGTCTGGGCGTTAGGGCTCCAAGTGCCTGCTTCCTCAACGGCCGAAGCGTGGCGCTATCGGAAAGTCGTCGCCACTTGGCTGACGCCCTACTCGCGGATGTGCCGTTCCGAGCGAATCATCGACTACACGGGAGCAATCCGGTTAGCCCTGCAGGCGCAATCTCAAACCGTAGCCGTCGGGCCACCCAAACCGATCCGGGCGAATCATCCTGACCGCTCACCCGATGATGGATTAGTGTTGCGACGTCAGTCGGCCCCTTACTGCCCCGATAGGGAGCATCCGTCGCCAGCACCCCAGGCCGGAGTCCGGCACCATCCGGCCCCGTCACCTCGAAAGCGCCCTTCCCAACGGGCCTCCGCCCAGCATTGCTCACTCTGCGAGGCATATACTGTCCATGGGAGACCGCCATGACCCCAGCCCTACTTATGGCCATTTTTTTCTCGTTGTTCATCGCGATCGCCCTTCCGTTGGTGATGTCGAGCGAATAACGGAAAGCCGCGGAAGAAAGGGAACGCGAGCGCCAAATGGCCGAGCACCGGATGCACGCGAGGCTCTTGCGCCTCGACATTTGACGCCCTCCTGAAGGCGCTCTTCCCCGTCCCGCGAAGCACGAACCGGAAGCCGCCCCGGGAAGTCGGAACGTCTGAAGGGCCCTACTCGCATTCTTCTCGAAGAGTTCAGGATGGCCGACTCCTGTATGCCGACGGCTTCCACGCACCTACGGTCTTGGACCTCTTCGATCATGATGCTTCGTTGCTCGGTACCTC
Source organism: uncultured Paludibaculum sp. (assembly GCF_963665245.1). Taxonomy (NCBI): domain Bacteria; kingdom Pseudomonadati; phylum Acidobacteriota; class Terriglobia; order Bryobacterales; family Bryobacteraceae; genus Paludibaculum; species uncultured Paludibaculum sp. The sequence goes on along the minus strand of NZ_OY762269.1, from coordinate 879,099 downwards.
GAAGTCCATCGGAGAGAGCCATCCGGTAGGCGGCCGTGGTGGAGAGATCTTATGGCCGGCGGTGGAAAGTGACCAAAGCAATCGCTGTCAACCAGTCCGAACTGCCCCCGGGCCCCGGCCCTAGGCCCCTCGCCTTTATTAGGCAACCACGATGAATAAGGCGTGGATTCGTTACCGCATCAGAATGTGGCGATCTGACAGAGGAGCTAAGATATTCGTGTGGCCAACTTGCCAAACACAGACTACCTCGCAGCATATAACGACATGGTTGACGTATACGCGACTGAGAGCGATCGCGCTGCTGCCATCCTAGCTGTCAGTTTCGTGGAAAATCGAATTACTGACCTACTCCTACAATTCATGGTGGAGAGGCCCAAGGTGGCGGACATGTTCGAGGGCGACCGGCCCCTCGCGACACTCTCCGCCAAGATCAGCCTGGCGTTCGCGCTCGGGCTCCTGCCTCCGAATGTCCATGCAGATCTCGGCCTATTGCGCAAGCTTCGCAACCAATTTGCGCATTCTGACGTCGCAGTCCAGTTCTCTGATTCACCCGCTCGCGACTGGTGTAGTGCGCTGTCATTAGTCAGCCCAGACAGCTCGGTCGCTGTAAAGTCCGCCTCATTGGTCAAGCCCAGAGGGCAATTCCTAATGACGGTCGCAGCCACGACGTACTATTTGCAGCAGATATGCAGTGCATTACAGAATGGAACAATGCAGCGCTGCGTTGCCCCCTCTCCTGTTCGGCTCATGCAGTGAGCCCCCCGCCACTCTCCTTGGTGCATTGCAGCAGTCTGACTTGAAAATCGGGACGTCCTGCTATGTCCTCCTCGCATTCTGATCGAGGGATTCAGGATGGCCGATTCCTGTATCCCGTCGAACTCCGACTCCCTTACGATTTCTGACCTCATCGACTGTTTTCTTCAATACTCTGCCACTAAAAGTCCAACGGAGGGTGACATCCTGCCAGCGACTTTCATGCGGAGATCCTGCGGCCGGTGGAAAGTGACCGGGGCAATCGGTGCCCGTCACTCCGTACTGCCGAGAATGGATGCTTTTGCGGCAAAATGGCGAGCGACACACCAGGACGTCCCCCAGCCCGCCGGTTCAATCCCGGTCTCCCGCCCAACAAATCAAACACTTGAGACTTTCCAAAGCAAGCCTTGCTCCGCTGACTCTGTATCTCAGTGTATTGAGCCGAACAACGTCCTCCGCTGCGGTGACCGGGGGATGGCCAATCGGCCGCGAGGCCCGCTGGGCGCGACCAGATAGTCCAATCGTCAGATGCGCCGCCGTCCGTCTGGCGTCAATCTAGAACGATGAAGTGGATTCTGTGTTCTGTACTGGCCACGATTGCCATGGCAGCGCCCACGCGGCGGCCCTCGATTCTGCTGGAGGCCGAGAGCTTCGAGTACACCGGCGGCTGGGTGGTCGATCAGCAATTCATGGATCAGATGGGCTCTGCGTACCTGCTCGCCCACGGCATGGGGGTGCCGGTCGCCGACGCCAGGACCACCTTCGAGGTTCCTGAAACCGCCTCGTACCACCTATGGGTCCGGACCCGCGATTGGGTCGCCCCGGCCCCTGGTGCTCCGGGCCGCTTCCAGTTGCTGGTCGACGGGAAGCCTGTGGCTGCGACCTTCGGCACCGAAGGAGCCCAGTGGCACTGGCAGGACGGCGGCTCCGTACGCCTCCCCAAAGGGCGCGTGACTCTGGTCTTGCACGACCTTACGGGCTTTGAAGGCCGCTGTGACGCGATCCTGTTCAGCGCCGATCCTGCAGTGCGGCCTCCCGACAGCGGTGTGGCATTGAGCACGTTCCGCAGGGACACCGTTGGCGTGCGTGCCCCGCCGGAGCGCGCCGGAGCCTTCGATCTGGTGGTGGTGGGCGGCGGCATGGCCGGGACCACCACGGCGGTCGCGGCGGCCAGGCTGGGGCTGAAGGTGGCGCTCATCCAGGACCGGCCCATCCTCGGCGGAAACACGAGCTCGGACATCCGCGTTGGGTTGGGCGGGCAGATCAACCTGCCGCCATACCCCTCGATTGGGGTCGTGGTGGCGGAACTGGAGCCGGGAAAGTCCGGGAATGCCCAGCCGGCGGCCAACTACGACGACGAACGCAAATTGGGCGTGGTGAAGGCGGAGAAGAACATCCAATTGTTCCTGAACACGCGGGCTTCGCGGGTGGAGAAGAAGGGCAGCCGGATTGTGGCCGTGACGGCTCGCAACGTGGTGACGGGCAAGGAGTACCGCTACGAGGCGCCGTTGTTTGCCGATTGCACGGGCGACGGCAACCTGGGCGAGATGGCGGGGGCGGATTCGCGCTACGGGCGGGAGAGTCAGGCTGAAACGGGCGAGTCGATGGCGCCGTCAGTGGCGGACAAGCTCGTCATGGGCACGAGCGTGATGTGGTACTCGGAGGATGCCGGGAAACCCGCGCCGTTCCCGGAAACGCCGTGGGCGCTCGCGTTCACCGACGAGACCATCCAGAACGCGACGCGCGGCGATTGGGATTGGGAAACGGGCCAGAACCGGGACCAGATCGCGGAGTTCGAAGCGATCCGCGACCACGCCTTCCGCGCCATCTACGGCAACTGGAGCTATCAGAAGAACCACGCGGCGACGAGGGCGAAATACCAGAACTTGCGTCTGTCGTGGGTCGCCTATGTGGGCGGGAAGCGCGAGTCGCGCCGGCTGCTGGGCGACGTGATCCTGCAGGAGCAGGATATCGTGGGGAATCGCGAGTTCCCGGACGCGGCGGTGACGGCGACATGGTCGATCGACCTGCACGTGCCGACGGCGAAGAATACGACGCAGTTCCCAGGGGCGGAGTTCCGCAGCGTGGCGAGTTTCGGGAAGAAGAGCCCGTACGCGATCCCGTACCGCTGCTTCTATTCAAGAAACATAGAGAACCTGTTCATGGCGGGCCGGAATATCAGCGTGACCCATGTGGCGCTGGGCACGGTCCGGGTGATGCGGACCACGGGCATGATGGGCGAAGTGGTGGGGATGGCGGCAGCCATCGCGCGGAAGCACGACACCACGCCGCGAGGTGTGTATGAGAACCACCTGCCAGAGTTGAAGTCGGCCATGACCCTCGGAGTCGGGAAGGCGGCGCTGGCCCCGTCCCCCTCAAAGGTGGTTCCGGCGGGGCGAACGCTGGCTTGGAGCGAGGAATTCGACGGCGCGGAGATCGACGCGGCGAAGTGGACGCGGCAGGCCAGCACGACCGAGGCCGGGACACAACTGCGACGCAACGTGACGACGAGAGCGGGCGGCGCGGATATCCTGGTGAGCCGCGTGACGGCCTCGGGTGGGTTTGAGTTTGTGAGCGGCGGGCTGCTCTCGAAGCAGGCGTTCGGCTACGGATACTATGAGGCGCGCTTCCGGGTGCTGGCGGGACGCGGGTGGACCACCACCTTTGCGCTGGCGCCCAACGGGGGCGGGCCGGAGGTGCGGGTGGCGCAAAACGACTCCGGCGATATCAAGCTGTACCGGGCAGGCGGAAAGGCGGTATCCCTGCTGCCTGTGACCGACTACCACGTGTACGGGTGTGACATCTCGGAGCGCGGAGTGAAGTACTTCCTGGACGGGCAACTGGTGGAAGAGACCGCGGCGCCCGCCGGCGGGCAGTGGCAGATTCTGCTGGGAGTGGCGGCGACCAACGCGGCGGGGCCGGATCCTGTGGACACCGGACGGCTGCCGGGGCACATCGACATCGATTATGTGCGGTATTACCGCTAACGCTGGGCGTCTTCTCGTGCTGGCCGGAAGCTGCCTAACGCCCGGACGGCGCGGAGCGCGCCTCGTGACCTCGTGAATCCGGCTTCGCACAGAGAAGTGGACTTTGCAGCCAGGCAGCAATTTGCGGCCGCGGCATGGTTCGCTGCTGTCCCGGCGTTCGGCCAGCACGAATGGGGCTCGGCGCCCCGACCGAATGACTTCCCCTGCCCGAGTGATCTTCCTGCTGGTCCTGACAGAGGCTCCGGTGGCGGCACGCAACTCGGGGCTCTCGCGGCAGTTGCGGCGGTCTTTTTTGCGGCCGTGCTTGGCTCTGGGGATCGCTTCGATTTCTACCGGTAGGCGGAGGGCGGCTACCGCGTCTTCGGCCCAGCCGGCTTCCGAAATGCGCACGCGGCGGAATTCGATCTCCTTGCCGTCCTTCGTAAACGAGGCGTCCGTGATGACCACCAGGCCGCTGCGGCCCATGGCGCCCAGCAGGTCCACGAAGGCGCGGCGGTCCAGGGCCGAATCGGGGAATACCTGGGTGTAGAGGCGGCCGGCGGAGACGGCTTCGATTTTCTTCAACGCTTCCAGGATTTGGGTCGCTCTCGCGGTTTCGTTGGGGGTGGCTTCGCGGAGCTGCTGGGCTATGGTTTCGTCGGGGGGCGCAGATGTCGCAGTGGCCGCAGCGGCGGTTCAGGTCCTCGCTGTCTCCGAAGTAGCGCAACAGCGCCAGCATGCGGCAGGAGGAGACTTCGCAGTAAGACAGCATCTTCTGGAACTGCGCCATCTTGTGCGCGCGCTGCTCGATGTAGGATTCGCGCCATTGGACGGAGCCGAGGCTGAGGTTCTCGGCGTAGTCGACGACCGCTCCGCCATGGATCCAGAGTTTTTCCATGGCGGTGTCGAATTCGTCTTCGGCCATGCGGACGCGGGCGCGGACCAGGTCCTTGGGCTGGGCGGCGGTCGGTCTGACTGTGGGTGGACTCCTGGCACTGTGGGCCGGCCGCGCGGCCGCGACTCTTCTGTTCGGCCTTCAGCCCCATGACCAGGCAACCCTGTTAGCTGGCATGGCTGTGTTGACCGTGGTCACGCTCGCGGCAAGCTACGTCCCAGCGAGGGGTTATGTTCTAAGAGTTCTGCAAAAGCAAAGAGGGCCATGGTAAGCCTTTCTGATCCGTATCGCAGCGGAAGGAAGGAAAGGACCAATGACCCGAAAGAAGGATACCGCGAACCGGGTGGACTGGAAAGCGGTGATGGCGGAAGACTCCGATTTCATGAAGGCGCTGGTGCAGAGCGTCGTGCAGCAGGTACTGGATGCCGAGATGGAGGAAACGCTCTGTGCGGCGCGGTCGGAGCGCACCCCGATGCGCACCGGCTATCGCAGCGGCTCCTATGTCCGTGGGCTGGTGACGCGGGTCGGCCGCATTGAGCTGCGCGTGCCGCAGGACCGGCAAGGGCGCTTCCGGACCGAGGTCTTTGAGCGCTATCAGCGCAGCGAAAAGGCGCTGGTCGGGGCGCTGGCCGAGATGTACGTGCAGGGCGTGTCGACGCGCAAGGTGAAGGCGATCACCGAGGAACTATGTGGGCATGAGTTTTCGGCCTCGACGATCAGCCGGATCAACCAGACGATGGACGAGGAACTGGAGAAGTTCGCGACGCGGCCGCTGGAGGAGGACTATCCGTTTCTGATCCTGGACGCGCGCTACGAAAAGGTGCGCGAGGACGGCGTGATCCGGAGCCGGGCGGTGCAGGTGGCGATCGGGGTGAACTGGGACGGGCGGCGCTGCATCCTGGCCGTGGAACTGGCCAACCGGGAGAGCGCGTCGAGCTGGCGCGAGTTTCTGGTGAAGCTGCGGCAGCGGGGGCTGCGCGGAGTGGAACTGGTTGTCAGCGACGATCACGCGGGCCTGAAGCGTGCGATTGCCGAGGTCGTGCCGGAGGCCGCCTGGCAACGGTGCTACGTGCACTTCCTGCGCAATGCGCTGGACCATCTGCCGCGCAAGGCCGACGACGATTGTCTGACCGAGTTGCGCTGGATCTACGACCGCCGCAACCTGGCCGAGGCGCGGCAGGATCTGGCGGCATGGCTGAAGAAGTGGGAATCGCGCTACGCCAGATTGTGCCAGTGGGTGGAGGAGCAGATCGAGGAGACGCTGACGTTTTACCGTCTGCCGCAGGCGCACCACAAGCATCTGAAGTCGACGAACATGCTGGAGCGACTGAACGAGGAGCTCAAACGCCGGACCCTGGTGGTGAGGATCTTCCCGAACGCGGCGAGCTGCCTGCGGCTGGTGCGAGCGCTGGCGGTGGAGATCCACGAGGACTGGGTGGAAGCGACGCGCTATCTGAACATGGAGGAGCTGAAAGAGCACAAGAAGCAGCTACTGCGCGATATACAGCCCGCCGCCTGAAGGCGGCCGGGGGTGACTACAGGGTTGAGTGGAGGCGGGGACTCGCTGCCCCCGCCTCCACACCTCCACCCCCGCTCAACCAGAAGGCTCCATGAAGCTCAGTGCTTTTGCAGAACTTGACAGACACAACTCAGCGAGGCGCGCGGCAGGAGCTGATCCGATGACAGCGCTACGAGATGAGTGAATCGCCAAATTCTCAGAATCCTCTCGAACTCCGGTTCTGCGAGATTGTCACCTTGGAGCCGGTTACTCACGGGAAACACCGTCCACGGAAACCACCGAAGCACCATCTCGGACTTCCGCCCCGGTGGAGAATCGGGACGCCAGGGTATTGGGGACGAGGCACTGCCGCTCCGCGCACGTTGGGCGGTGACGCACCGGAAAAGGAGGGAGGGTCGGGGGAAATTGGCCATGCTCCTGGGTGCCCCCCATCTGGGACCTGCTTTTGGTGATTTGCGGAGGGACGGGTCAGGCGGTGGTGCTTACGAAGAGCGGACGGAATCGCGCCGCGGCCGCGACGCCATTACTTGAATGCGGGGCAGCTATCCTCGACATTCATGACGACTTCGCAGTCGCAGTAGCCGCCGTGTTTACGCAGCCACTCGAGTGTTCCCGGTTCATCCAGGTCGTTCGTCCTGATGTACTCGACGGTGTAGCGGAGGCTGTGATCGTAGCCGTCCTCGAGATGTCCGTCAACCCAATCGATGAGCGCCTTCAACTGCTGTCTGGAGGCTGGCAGCATTGCTTCGGCCTTGGCGCGTTCGGCCGCCTTGAGTTCACTGAGCACCAACTTACGGCGCTGCCGCTCGGCATTGTCCAGCATCTACCTGAGCCTATCGCAGACGACTGCGGCCAGAGAGGCTGGGGTTCCCGGAAGGCAAGCGAAGTGTCGCTTGCCTTGGCCCGGTGGATCCGGGCGACTATGATGAACTCTACCTATGCTGCGCCTCTGTATTGTGGAACCCACGAATCATCCGGCCGGTGGTGTTCTGGGCCGTTCTCTGCCGCACCTCGACGAGTTCGAGATCGAGACGCTGGCTCGCGTTCCGGACGATCTGCGCGGCGTGAATGTCGTCGTCCTCAACAACATTCTCGGCACGCCGGAGTCTATGCCGGCCGGCCGCGTGATGGACTACGTGCGGCAGGGCGGCGGCCTATTTGCGATCCACGATACGGTCTTTCCCTACTCGGTCCACGAGAGGTTCATCACCGACTGTGGGATCCGGGCGGCCTTTGACGCGGTGCAAGTGGTGCCAACGGCGAACGGGGTGGAGCGGCACATTCTGCTGGCTCGCGCCAAACCCGAGGATCCTCTGCAGCGGTTTCCGGTGCGGCCGATGCCGGAGGCGGCGGGGCACCCGATTCTGCGGGGTGTCGGTGAGTTCGAGTTGGCGGAAGAGGTGTGGGCCCAGAATCTGGCGGCTGGCGTCAGGCCGTTGATGAGTGCCGAGGTGGGCGACCGGATCCCTGCTCATTCGCGATTCCGGAACCCGATCCCCGTGTGCGCCTGCAAGAGCGTGGGGCTGGGCCGGTTGGCGTTCTTCTCGCTGGGGCACTTTGCCGCGATGTATAGCGATCCGCAGTTCCTGCTGCTGGCGTCGAATGCGATCCGGTGGACGGCGAAGGTGACGAGTGAAAGCAGGTGGGCTTACGACGTGTTCCTGAGTTATGGTTCCCGAAATCGCGCCCAGGCGCAGGTGATTAAAGATTGCGGCGACCGGATGGGCGTCCGAATCTTTTTGGACGAGCGTGAGTTGGAAGGCGGCGACCTTTGGGAAGAGGAAATTCGCTCCGCACTGGAGGGCAGCAGGGAACTGGCGCTGCTGGCGACGAAAGAGAGTCTGAAGAGTGAGTGGGTGACCACGGAGTGGGGCGCGGCCTGGGTGCTACGCAGGCGGATCACGCCGCTGCTGTACCGCTGCGATGTGGACGATCTGCCGCGGCGGATGCAGCGATTGCAGGCAATGGACTGGAGCAACTACGAGGTGTACCTGACTCGGGTGCTGGAGCGCGGAGGGGATTGAGGGCTCCCGGCTATCGGCCGATTATGATTCGTTCGGGCTATCCGGCCATGTTCGGCTGCGCGATTCTGTGCCCCTGGATGAACCGGGCTTTGCTGCTATCTGCGGGATGGTGCCTTTCTCATCGGCAGTACGCCGGTCATCGTCTGGAGTCATACGGCCGCCCACAAACCGCCGCCGGCGCAGCGGCCCAGTACTTTGCATGCGGCGGATTTCCTGATCCAGGCGACTCGGGCAGCGGGTGGTCCGCGGCGGGCGCTGTGCGCCGGGGCGCAGACGAAGCTGGCCATGGCGCCGTTGAAGGACCCGACGCTGGCGGACCGGCTGGAGGAGGTTGTCGTCATGGAGTTCAGTTTCCAGACCGGGGTCGATCCGTATAACGTCGGCGGGGATCTTGTGGCGGCTCGGGTGGTTTTGGGTTCCGGGATCCCGCTGACGATTCTGCCGGTAGAGATTGGGGTGGCTTGCCAGATGGCGGAGGCGGAGTACGCGGAGTGTCTGGCGGCGCAGCGTCCGCAGGGGTAAATCCTGGCGGCTGCGATGCGGCGGTGGGTGGAGTCTTTGCGGCATCGGCCGTCCGGGCCAATTCCGGATTACTGCCTGCGACCCTATGATTCTCTGGCAGCGATGACGATGACGCAACCGGAGTTGTTCGAGTTCCGGCGGGGAACAGTGCGGTTGGCGGCTGGGGAGGATCCCCGGCAGACGAAAGCCGCGTTCGAGGAGAGCGCGGCGGGCTGCACCGGGTGGTTGTTGGCGTCGACCGGGCAAAGGCGATGCGGATCCACAATGAGCGACTGCCGCGGCGTTCCGGGAGGAAGTGGGCCGGGTCCGTTTGGGAGGGTGGAGTGGTGACAGCTTGTAATGCACCCGGTGGCCGGTGCTCGCCTCCCACACAGGCAGCACAGGCCGATCAGGGCAGGTACGCTACTGAAGGTCTGAGGTTCTAGGACCCGTTGCCCTCAGAAGATCGGAGACAATGAAATCAGATAGCATATATTGGAAGCATCCCTTCGGGAGCTGAGTTGAGCTGAGCTGGTGCAGATGAAAGGCGGAGCATAGGTGGCGGCAAAGAAGGTCTCGATCATTAACTTCAAGGGGGGGGTTGGCAAGACTACACTATCCCTGCATTTGGCGGCCCATCTTGCGGCGCGCCAAAAACGAGTTCTAGTTATCGACATAGACCACCAATCGAGCCTATCGATAGTTGTTTTGGGCCAAGCCCTGTGGCAGAGAAATGTCACATCACAGAACACGATAAACCGAGTGTTTCAATCGTTCTGCAATCGCAAAGTCCCGATGCCGAAGGATGAATTAATTATCAAAAATGTATACGGCGAGAAGGCGGCATGGGCTAAGGCACATTACCCAACGCTGGACTTTGTCAGCGCTCAATTTGAGCTAGATGATACTGAAATTGATCTCGCATCAACCACCTATGGAAACCCAACGCTGTCAGATTGGGACAAAAGGACGCTACTGGCCAGCTGGCTCGATCAGGTTGACGCCCATAATCAATATGACTATATACTCTTCGATTGTCCACCAGCGACTAAAATTGTAAGCCAGAATGCTCTGGCTGCCAGCGATTGCTATATAATACCAGTAATACCAGATGATCTATCAAGTCGCGGCGTAACTCACTTTCGCAGTCTCGTGCAAAACAAGATTGATACAAAACTGCAATACCTACGGACCACTGCAAATATCCATAACGATGACGTTCCGAAGAACTTTGTGCCCAAAACCAATCTGGCAGGAATTGTGCCATTCCTTGTGAAGCATGCCGGACGGGCGCGCTCAGGGCTCACTAACATCCATACTGAACAAATTGCAGCACTCAGGCGAGCCTGGAAGGGCGATGTAATTAATTCGATCGGGAGAAATATGATCGGAGTGCCGGAGTCGGTTAATATGGGATGGCCAGTTTGGAGCGTAAAGGGGACGAATGTGACTCCTGCTGTCAAGCGAATGATGACATCAATTTGCGAGGAGCTTCACGGTCGGATCGACAAATGACTGACAAGCCAGTTCATAACAAAGAGACAACGAGCCTACTGAGAGTGTTGACCGCTCATTACGGGACACTGGTGGCCGCACAATGCGCCCCGCATATCCTCAGGGAGTTTGCGATACTCCTTGATTTTTTGGAGTCTGGGGACCTCAGGCGCCTTCTTGAGGAGCGCACAAAACACCCCACTGAGCTTACGCCATCGATAGGCGTTCTTAATCTCGGTGAATTAAGCAAGTCCCCGCTAAGCGAGATAGAGAAGCTAGTAAATGAATCGTCGATTACACGGAGAGACCTAGAGTACATAGCTACGGAGCGATTCAGCGTCCCACGCGGATCGATGCGAAGATTTTCGAACAGACAAATGCTACTCGAGAAACTCCGCGCACTCATTGACAATGAGCGAACGCACGAGACGATCAGCGTAGTTGCAAACCAAGATAAAGATCGAACACAGAATAAGCGATGACCCCTCTTGAGCTCGAGTCACGCCCGATGTGCGAGGTCGGGATATCCTGACTTGTCACTCCCGCTTTTTGCCATCCTTTCGCTGACAATCCACTCTGGTATTCTGCCCCGGACAGCCATGCCCATTCCCCGTGGATTCGACTAGTTCACCATCTCGCTTGCGACACCTCAAGGCCCCTGGCGGGAGCCAACTCACTGGCACACCACGGGGCAGTGGTGCCGGGAAGTGGACACATTATAGGCAGAATTCATCAAGAATCCGATACATTTCAAGCCACAACCACGCGGAAAGAAGCCTCGACAGCAGATTCGCGCCTAAGTGGCATACCAGATGTGGCATCGCGGCGTCCAGGCTGGGTCTTGCTCGGAAACTCACTCCGATAGACTCTCAAGCCGTCCCGCTTGCACTTGACGGTCCAGGAAAAATGCAACGCGTCTCGGCGGCCGATCAATTTCCCTGAGTACCCTCTTTGAACAAGTCCAGTTGTTGCTCTCGAGTAGGCTCCTTTGGGCGCGAGAGGAACGGTTTTGCCCATATCTCTATGATATACTTGCGATTTCCAAACCCCCTCAGTCTTGGATTGCTCACCCATTGAGAGATCATCTCTCCCAGAAGGCGACTCTTGCTTGAAGACAAACCATAGAAGAAACCTTCCTCAATGGCGATTTGTTCCAGCAGAGACTTTTCACTGCTCGTGGAGAATAGTTCCGGACTCAAGCGATTCCAATGCTCTCTCACTGCAACAATGTTCTGCTGATCATCCCTGAGCGTGAACAGTAGATCGCGTGCAATTCTACAAGATTCCCTTGCGCAAAATTCCAGAGCGCCAATCAGATCGGCTCCTTTCGGGAGCGGATAGGCATAGAGACGATGCAAAACAAACTGCTGTGCTGTTTCTTTTGAAAATAGTTTTTCAAGTCCGCTAGCCGCCATATTCCTCGCGCGCAGGTGTGCATCGGAATCCAGAAGGATCAGTACAAGCTGGAGCGCACGGTCGTGTGTCCATTCATTTTCCAAGACTCTGAAAGCTTGTGCTGGCGAGGTCGAAGCGACAGACATAAGGTCGTAGCAATCTGCGAAAAGAAATGGTATATCCTCAAGCCTGCATTCGTTGTACTGATCATCACGAACGCGCCGCGACCAGCATGTTGAGCCATCCTGTACGACAACCACGCCGGCCTGGCCAGAAAGAATTGCCTTCATCTCAATATTCCTCGCACTGGTTGTCGGCGAATCACTTCGACACCGATTTCAGAAGCCTTGCGCTCTATCTCAATCAAGAGCACTTCGTCAACCGAATCCAGAGGGCCTTCTATTACGATGGTATCGATTGCCAAGCGGTGTATTGGCCCGTAAATATGAACTTCAATAAAATCAGGAGCCGATGACTCGTTTCTTAGCAAAATCCTAGAAAACTCGTGATTCTCCGAATTAGACCGAAGGTTCTTGTAGTATTTTGCCGCCGCGAGTTTATCCTTTTCTTCCCAAGTCGCGCGGTAGCCGGGCGAGAGTACAAAATTATGTTCTTTGCAGAAATCTACCGAGTTCTTCTCAAACACAGTCGACCTCGACTGTATTCGAGCTTCGCTCAACACAACAGAGCATTTTCCATAAAATCTCACGCCTTCTCCATCGAGAGAAAGCGCGGCGAAACGAATTTCCTTCCGATAATGTGGAAACAAGAGATCGTCGGCAATTAGTCGCTCCCGCTCGATCAATGTAGTCTCCGGGCGTCGAATTCCAGCGTCTACCTGCCCGTAGAAAGACACCCACAGGACGTTATCGCTAGATAGTAACTCCAAGACCTGTTGAATCGAACGGCATAAAACAGCCTTCGAGCCACGCACGGCAGCCTGAAAGCGACTAAGCGTATCAGAACATCCGCTTGTAGCAGCAGCAGCTTGAGCTTCGGCCAGTCGCAGCTCAAGTGCTGCTCGTTCTTCGGGTCTTTCAGCCGTGCGAACGTTGGGGTAACCTACATGAGCGTCACAACCCGCGCAGTTTCGGTCGTAATCTCTGATGTCAGGATTGCCGCACACTGGACATTGCATTGAGTCTCTCGCAAACCCAATCATATTAACAGATTTGCTTGAATCACCGTGCGATCTAGGGCAACGTAGAATGTGGGCTTTCTTTGCGAGCTGAATGGCTAGCGCTGTACTGCTCTCGCGGATTCTCCCTTTCTTCCCCATTGTAGTTCGACCCGTTGTCCCTGTCCAGCACTTTCGTAAGGGCACCAGCGATTCCGTAAGATGCCTTCTTGGCATCTGTGGCTCCGCTAGTTTCGCGTCGGTTATGAAGATGGGTCAAAATGGGTCGTCAAACTGGAAACTGGGGCAGCCTGTGGAAACTGGGAACGGCGGGAACGGGACGGCCTGACTCGTCCCAACTCTTAACATCATGAAAAAAAGTGACTTACTGGAGATACGGAGCGCCGAACCCAAGCGCCACCTACGTTCACAGTGGATCCGCGCTGCTGCCTCGTAGGACACATAAGCCGCACGGCATCAATGACATGCCCCGCGCCACCGCCCTCCAATGCGAGCATACCCATCCCAGACAGTCCTGATTCCCGGCGCCGCAAATGCCACTGGGGCGCATCATCGCTGCGCACGTCAACAGCGCAACGGAACGCGTCCGCACCATCGACGCAGATCGTGGTGTACGACCGGTCGAGACCTCGGCAACAGAGGCGCCCCGCTCCCAGTAGCTCGCTGGGCAGTTGATTCAGCCGTCGGGGCGGGACTCGACGATCGAGTACCGGAACCCCGTCAACCTGACAACACAACCAATCCCGATTCGCCAAAGCCAGACCATCAAAACGTTCGGTCGGCCACCTCGAAGCGCCGCACTTCTCCGCCGTTTTACTCCCTCCACCGAGCGCGGTTCACGAAATAGGAAACTATCTTCGCCCTGGAATCAGCCGCTTACAGCCGAAACCCGCAAAATCGCTTGGTGCGCCCGTGTACAACTCACAGCGAGGTGAATAAGGATGAACGAGAACAGAGGAACGGCAATCCGGCGGGCCGACACGCTGGTCGACCCGGCGAGGCTCGGAAAAGGGGGCACCCAAGGTCTACACCGCAAACCCAACTTGGAAACCACCGCTGCAGCGGGATCAAAGCCAACACCAGCCAGCAAGGTGGACATCGCTTGCCAAACGAAGCCGTCGGCCTCCGAACGCCGCTCAAGGCAAGGTGCAAACCACTGCGCCCGTGGGATCAAAGCCAACGCCAACCGCCAGAACTTACTCCACTCACCAAACGGAGCCATCGGCCTCCGAACGCCGCTCGAGGCCAGGTGCAATCCACTGCGCCCGAGGGATCAAAGCCAACGTCCAACCGCCAGAACTTACCCCACTCACCAAACGAAGCCACCAGCTTCCGAATGCCGCTCGGGGCCAGGTGCAATCCACTGCGCCCGTGGGATCAAAGCCAACGCCCAACCGCCAGAGCTTACCCCACTCACCAAACGAAGCCATCGGCTTCCGACTGCCGCCCGAGGCCAGGCGCAATCCACTGCGCCCGAGGGATCAAAGCCAACACTGCCTTTCGTGATTCACGCTGGTCACCAAACGAAGCCATCACACTCTGAAGGCTGACAGCGGAAGATCCGCATCGGCAACCTGAAAATCCGCGTACTCAGGGCGCGGCGCATCCGGGAGGATGACTTCGCTGCCACCTCGATCTTTGAAATCCAAACCGCTCGATCTCACGATTCGGTGCCCGGAGCCCTCGGGACTCCTCCGGGCACCCGCCCGCAGGCACCCGGACACTTTACGCTTCTAGGCCGGCTTGGAAATTGCCCACGGCCTCCGATGTGCGCAGATAGCGGTCGTAGATCCTCAGCTTGCGGATCTGCCCAAAGACCTTCGCACCCACACGAGCCGCCGGCAGCCCATTCACATCGCCGAGTTCCGCTGGGAATCGCCCCCAGCCGTAGTCCCGCACCGTACCACCGTCGTTGAGGATGCCGTCGGTTACCACCGAGATGATGCGCGGCCCGCCATCGACGACAAACACAACATGCTGCCACACACCGGAGCGCAACGTGCCAGAGTGAGTCCCGGGATCACTGTCCCAACTCGCCCGCGTGCGTCCGTCGCTCAGCGTCAGGGCCAGGGTAAACCGGTCGGTTGTCTTCACTGAAACACCCTGACCCGCGTCCGTCATTGTGTCGAACAGAACCTGTCCATCCGAGAGTTCACTCAGCCGCAGCCAGAACTCCAGCGTGAATCCGCCGCCCTTCGACAGATCAGCCAGCTTGGGCATCGCCACGGTCGTGGCCCCCGCGGCGCCCACGGCGACAAGCCCTGCCTTCGCCACCGACTTGTTGTTGAACTGATTCCAGAGCCCGTCCAGCAGAGTCTGGTCGATGGGATGCACCCGCGCGTACGTCTTCACGGTCTCCGTAATGTAGTAATGCCCTTTGTCTTCGACAAAATCCGGATAGCTGATGCGCGTATCCGGGTTGTCGTCATACAGCAGAATCTCCGGCTGGCTCCAATGAATGAAACCATTCTTCTCCACGCCGCCCGTAATCCAGCCCGGATTGCGACCCGTGTAGTAAGGCCACTTCTGCCCCATCACGGCTTCCCCGGCATGGTTGTGGAACCAGAGCAGGAACTTGCCATTACTGAACTTGCGGACAAAGTTCGCCGCGCGCGGATGCTTGATCGGCCGGCCGCCAGGCGTATACGTCGCATAACCCGGCGGAGTCCACGTCTTGCCTCCGTTCCGGCTATAGGCCGCGCAGTTGTATCCATCGATGCTGCGGTACGTGCAGTACAAGCTCCCGTCGCTCAGCTCGACCAGATTCGCTTCGTCCGACACCGGATTCTTCGGCGCCCGCAGCCCCTCGTCGCCCTCGGGCAGCAGCTCCCAGTGCAGTTTCGCCGGATCCTTCTCCGTGGCGATGTTCGAGCTCTTCAGGAAGACGCCCTGCGACGTCACCATACCGCCGGGATCGCCCCACTTCCCCACCTTGGCGTACCCGAAGATCATCTCCTTCTTGCTGGTCAGGATGGGTTTGCCCACGCCCCAGAAGTACATGAGCTTGCCTTCCCATGCATTCTCCCGGTCGATGCGCATCGGCCGCATCGGGATGTAATACCGCTCCTTCGACCAGGTGTGGCCGTGATCGTCCGAATACTTGTACGCGTACTTCCCGAGGGTATCCACGCGCCGCCCCACCTTCGGATTGTTGCTGCGCGTGTCCAGCCGTAGATTCTCTGAGTTGTAGGTATAGAAGACGTATACCCGGCCGCCTGGAGCAATGAACGGCATCACCCACGACGCCTCCGGCCCGTCCGCCGGTTCAATGTCGATCGGTGCGGACCAGGTGTGTCCCTGGTCCGTACTGATCGTCGAGATGATGTGCTGGCCGGGCTCGCCCTCCACTCCGCGGCCGGTCGTCAGCACGCACAGCCAGTTGCCGTCGCGCGTCACCACCACGTAAGGCTGGTCGCTGTAGCCCTCCCGAGGGATCTGCCATCCTTGCTTCACGTTGCGCCAGTCCGGCTGGCCGGCTTCGGCGGCGTAAACAGGGGCTGCCAGCATTGCGCCGACGGCGAATAGGTCTCGTCTGGTCATGGTGCGTTGATCCGATTAGAACAGGAACTTCAGGGCCAGTTGTAGCTGCCGCGGCGAATTGGCCTGGCTACTGATGACGCCCGCGCTGGTCGAGCCGATGGACGTGCTCGGCATGCCGAACCACACCCGGTTCATGGTGTTGAACGTCTCGAACCGGAGCTGGGCCTTCAGCCGTTCATAGATCGCGAATGTCTTGAACAAAGAGAGGTCGTAGTTCGCCATGCCTGGGCCGCGCAGATCTGGCGCGGTGCGGGAGCTGTTGCCATAAGTGAACGCCGCGGGTACCGCAAAGGCCGTGGTGTCGAAGTAACGCAGCAGCCGGCTCTGAGTCGAGCCACTCAGTTCGCCGCTCTGCTGCAGGCGGATCGGCCGCGATCCACTGATGGCGCTCATCACCAGCGGTTCACCCTTCTGAAAGCTGGCAATACCGTTCAACTGCCACCCGCCGAAGATCATGTCGACGCCGCGGTTCCAGTGCGCGCCCAGCCACCGCCCCCGGCCGAAAGGCAACTCATACACGCCGCTCACCACAAGGCGATGGGGCACATCCTGCGAATCCAAAGACCGCTCCAGCCGCAGGTTGTAAGGATCCATCACGCCCGTTGTGGAGCCAACAGCCGCGTTGGAAAAGTCAGTAATGTTCTTTGACCACGTATAGGCCGCTAGCAGCGTGTAGCCCTTGCTGAACCGCTTCTCCACGCGGGCCTGCAACGAGTGGTAATTGGAGTTGCCGATCGACGGATTGACCAGATTGATCGACCCATACTGCGGGTAGGGCTTGAGCAATTGTCCTCTCTGCACCGTAGCCAGCGACAGCGAACTGGTCGGATCCGTGATGATGCCGTAGAACGGATTGGCCACCAGTTGCTGGTTCACCGTTCCCAGTGCGTTCTGCGCCTGCGTCAGCACATTCGGATTGAAGTTGGTATACGGCACATGAGTGCCTTTGTTGGCCGTATAGGCGATCTCGGTAATCAGGTTCTGCCCCAGCGATCTTTGCACCGAGAAGTTCCACTGCTGGAAGTACGGAGTCGCCAAGGATAGCAGGCCGGACGTATTCGATTGACCGAGCAGCGAGCTCGCTGTCAGTTGACCGCGCGACAGAGGCTGATTGAATCCGTTGGGAAATGGGTTCGAGAGACTGGCGATGGGCGTGGTTCCATCCAGGGAAGTCACAATACTGGTGGTCGCCTGGAAGCCATCCACAAAGCCGCCCGCCGCACCCGCGGCATCCGTTGAGGACAGGCCGAAGAAGAGGCCGTATCCGCCGCGAATGACCATATTCTTGGTCATCTGATAAGCGAAGCCAAACCGCGGTGCCCAGTTGTTCTTGTCAGCCGGGATCAGTTGGCGATTGTCACCGTCGCGGAAGGCCATGGCGCCGCGCAGCCCCGGCAAGGAGGGCACCTGGGCGGCGATGGGCGATGCCGCGCTGACGTCGAAGATGCTGATGCGGTCAAAGCGCTCCGTACGAGGGACATTGACTTCATACCGCAGACCCAGATTCAAAGTCAGGTTGCGGCTCAGCCTCCAGTCGTCCTGAACGAACCCGGCCCAGTACCTGCTCGCGGACGCGATGGCTGGCTGGTTGACCAGCGAGCCACTGGGAATGCCAAGCAGGAGCGAGGCGATACCATTCCCGGCGGTGCTGCTGGCCTGATTCGGATTCGGGCCCTGCGTCCAGGCCGAACTGACGGACAGGCTGCCCTGCGCGGAAGGATTCTGCAACTGGTTGTCGAGGTAGACACGATAGTCGGCGCCCGCCTTCAACGTGTGCGAGCCCTGAATGCGTGTCACGGTCGCCTGCAGGATGTGCGACATCTGCGAGCTGTAGTTCTGGTTGCCGTTCCCCAGGCCGGTGAAGCCGCTGACGGAGACCGTGGGCAGTGCGCTCACCTGCTGGTTGGCGCGGAAGTTGGCCGGAAAGCCCAGTTGCGTGATGTCATAGCCGTCACCCCAGGCCGTGCGCGTGCCGTACTGCCGCGACAGTCCGTAGTTGAAATTGACGATTGTCGTCGGCGTCAGCGTCCAGATATCCTGCAGCGCCGCTGAACGCCTGTGCTGTGTGAGCGATGGATTGCCGGGGTTCGCAATGTTGTTGAAGTAGTTCGGCTCGCCCGTGAACGGCTCCTGCCGCGACACGCGCCCGAAGATCTTGTGGCTCGATCCGATGTAGTGGTCGATGCGGATGTCGAACGTATCGTCGCGGTTGACGCGCGCCGCGCCAATGTCCAGGTTCGCAGTCAGCCTGCTGTTGGTGGGCAGCGGATAGAAATTCGCGAGATTCTTCCCAACGGTGTTGATTCGGTCCGTGGGAATCACATTGCCCGGGAAGGGATCCCGCATCAGCGCCCCGCTCGAGCCCACCCGCGTGGTCGTCGGGTCATACAGGAGGACCGCCGCGCCGGCGGCGTTCACCGTCTTCGAAAAGTCGCCCGTCCGCTCCAGGGCGGTCGGCACCGTATAGGTGGCCGAGGCCACCGTGCTCTCTCGAAACGCCTCGTAGTCGAAGAAGAAGAAGGTCCGGTCGCGGCCGTTGTAGATCTTCGGCAGGATCACCGGCCCGCCAATCGCGCCGCCCACCTGATTCCGGCGTAGCGCGCCCAACGGGATGCCCGCCCGGTTGTTGAAGAAGGTGTTGGCGTCGAAATAGGAGTTGCGGTGAAACTCGTACGCCGTGCCGTGCAGCTCGTTCGTGCCCGACTTCGTCACCACGCTGATTACACCGCCGTTGAACCGGCCATACTCGGCGCTCATCGAGTTCGTCTGCACCTTGAACTCGCTCACCGCATCGACCGAAGGCGTGTAGATGAGAAAGTTGAACCGGCCCTGATTGCGCGGCGCCGTATTCGGAATGCCGTCAATCGTGACCTCACTCGTAAAGTTTGCCGCGCCGCTGATGCTCGGGACCGATCCGCCCTGGTGCTGCGCGGTGTTGTTCGGTGTCGGCAACACGCCCGGCGCCAGCGTCGCCAGCGCAAAGGGTTCCCTGCCGTTGAGCGGAAGATCGACAATCCGCCGATTCTCCACCACCTGTCCCAGCGTGTTCGTCACCGCGTTGACCAGCGGCGTCACTGCTTCCACCGTAACCTGATCGACTAGTTGGCCAATCTCCAGGTGGAAATCGAGCGTAAGCCGGTCCGCCACCCGTAAGGTCAGGCCGGACTGGGTCGATTTCCTGAAACCGGCCGCCTCGACCGAAATCGCGTATTGGCCGGGATCAAGGAAGGGCACGACGTATTCGCCGGCCGCGCTGGTCGTGAACGTCCGCGTAGTCTTCTTGGCGATGTCGGTGATGGTAACAACCGCCCCCGGAATCACCGCGTCCTGGCTGTCGCGGACCGTTCCGAGAATGGTTCCTGAACTGGATTGAGCATGGGCGATGGCCACTGCGGCGACGAGGGCGAGCACTAGCTGGTGAGCTTTCGACATGGAGACCCTTTCCGGTTACAACTCTGAGATATCAGAACTCTATCACTGGAACTTCGGCTTGTCAATTGTGATATCTCAGAAAACATCAATCGAGTGGCCGGGACGCATCCACCCAAACCCAGCACACGGCTCCCGCGAGATACAAAGCCCCCGTCAGATACAACGGACCCATCCAATTCCCAAAGTGGTCCACCCCGTAGGCCAGGATGATCGGGCTCAGAAACCCGCCAATCTGGCCGGACGTGTTCATCGCCGCCGACACCATCCCCGCATGCGGTCCACCGATGTCCACTGCGGCACCCCAACTGGCACCCAGCAGGAAGTTCGATGAAGCCGCCGCCAGGGCGATGAGCGTGGCGCCCACCAGTGCGTTCGGCGCCATTGTGCCCGCAATCAGAAAGACCCCGGCACAAGCAAGCGAAGCTCCGCCCACCGCGGCTCGTCCCAACCGCGGGCCGAGCCGCGCCGTGAGCCGGTCCGAAGTGATCCCGCCAAAAAGGTCAGCCAGAACGCTCAGCGTCAGCGGCAGGCCGGCGAACAGACCTAATAACCCCGCCGAGAAACCCCGAGAGGATTCCAGGTAGGTCGGCAGCCAAGTCACATAGAACGTGAACCCATACGTCTGCGTGAAGTACATGGCGCAAAGCGCTAACACACTTGGATTCAACAGCAGCCGCTTCCAGCCGCCCCGTTCCAGGGAGTGCCCGGCCGAGATCGCCCGGCCTGCTTCAATGTATTCACGCTCCCCCGCACTCACCGCCCGATGCTCGTGTGGTTCGTCCCGGAACCAGTGCCGCCACGCAATCGCCCAAAGAAACCCAATCGACCCGAACATCAGGAACAACGCCCGCCAATGAAAGTGCACGAGTAGGGCCGTGACCAGCAAAGGAGTCAGCCCCCCTCCCAGGTGCGCACCCATAAAGAAGATCCCCTGGGCCGTGCCCCGCTCTTTCTGGGGAAACCAGCGTGACAGCGTGCGAGCTACGTTCGGCCAGGCGCCAGCCTCGCCAACTCCAAACAGAAACCGTGTCCCCAACAGCGACGGATAGCTGAATACTCCGGCGGTCAGCATCGTAAACGACGACCACCAGGTGACGATGCGCGTCAGCACCCGCCGCGTCCCCACCTTGTCGCCCCACAACCCGGTGGGGATTTCGAAGATGGCATAGGCGAGCGTGAACGCCCCGAAAACAAAGCTCATCTGCATCCGGCTGAGCCCCAGGTCCGCACTCATCCGCGGAGCGGTCACCGAGATACAGACACGGTCCAGATACGTAATGCCCGCCAGGAGCACGAGCATCGCCAGCACCCGGAATCGAACGTGCGTTTGGACACCGCTGCCCTTAGCGGTGCCCAGGCCTATCACTCCACACCTTCTGAGGAGGCAGGGGTTTCTGGAGCGGTGGCGGCCTGCGGCTG
This sequence comes from uncultured Paludibaculum sp., assembly GCF_963665245.1. Lineage (NCBI taxonomy): Bacteria > Pseudomonadati > Acidobacteriota > Terriglobia > Bryobacterales > Bryobacteraceae > Paludibaculum > uncultured Paludibaculum sp. The sequence continues at coordinate 858,023 of NZ_OY762269.1, read as the reverse complement.
GCCATGGCGCCGCGAACGCTTGGAGAACGTCTGGACATGCGATTCGTTCCACCCGAAGTACGGCTCCATCTGGGCCAGCACTTCTTCCATCCGATAGCGGGTGTGGCGCCGCATCGCCGCGTCGGCCTGCTCCGGGCCGCCTGTGATCAACACTTCCGCCAATTGCGAGTGCCAGGCAGCCGGAGGCGGTTGATTGCCCAGCGCTGTGTCATAGAGCCAGTTGAAGATCAGAACCTGATTTTTTTCAACGGCCTGGCACAGTTCGTCGCAGCCAGTACACTCGGCGATCCGCATATGGAATCGCATGTGAAAGCGGTGGATCTCGAACAGCCGGTCTCGCCCGGAGTCATCTTCGGGAATCTGAAGCACATGCAGCGCGTCGAGCTGGTGTGCCATGCGCACGATTTCGTCTTTCTCTTCGGGGCTCGCCTTCTCCGCAAAGATCCGGGCCGCCTGGGTTTCCAACGCCTCGCGCAGAATGTAATGCCCCCGGATCGAACGTGCCGTTGGGATGCGCACGCGCGTTCCAACCCGCGGCCGGCTCTCCACAAGCCCATCGCTTTCAAGCCTTTGCAGGGCGTCACCCACAGGGACGATGCTGACACCCAGCTCTTCAGCCAGCACACGGCGCGAAAGCCCTGTCCCAAACCGTAGCTCACCACGCAGGATCCGGTTGCGGATGGTCGTATAGACTTGTTCGGTCAGATTGCCGGCAAAGGAGTTCATGGAATCACCAGCAGCCAGTTTACGCCCGATCCGTGCTCTCGGCAAGCTAGTGAGATATCAGAAAACATAAAATGCACGCTTGTCTTCGATTACTTATTGAAGTATTCTGATATCTCAATCGTGCGACCAATACTCGTCACTGAACCCGAGTTCACCAAAGCAACCCAAATCTTCCAATCCTCCGGCGTCACCTGCAGCCCATCCGCCCCCTCCGAAGCCGACCTCTGCGCCGCCATCCAGCAACACAACGCTCGCCACGCCATCGTCGGCATCCACACCTACCGCTCTTCCTTATATGAGGCGTTGCAGCCCGGATCCGTCCTCGCTCGCTTCGGAGTCGGCCACGACGGCATCGACAAGACCCGGGCCACCCGTGCGGGCATCCTCTGCACCAACACCCCGGGCGTCCTAAACGAATCGGTAGCCGAGCACACCATCTCGCTGCTCCTCGCCGCCGCCCGCCACACGACACGTGTCGCCGCCGCCATGTCCAACCGCTTGTGGGCCCCGGTCGGTGGACGCGAACTGCGCGGCAAGACCCTCGCCATCATCGGCTGCGGACCCATTGGATCCGCCGTAGCCCGCATCGCCACCGCCGCCTTCGACATGCGCGTCCTCGGCGTCATCCAGCACACCGCGCCGCCCGAGCCCGGCTACTTCACGAAACTCACGAACGACCCCGTCCAGGCCCTCTCCCAAGCCGACTTCGTGAGCCTCCACATCCCAGCCACGCCGGCCAACGCCCACTTCATGAACCAGCAGCGCCTCGCGCTGCTCCCACCCGGAGCCTGGCTCATCAATACCGCCCGAGGTGCGGTGGTGGACGAATCCGCTGTCTACGACGCTCTCGTGCAAGGCACGTTGGCCGGTGCTGCCCTCGATGTCTTCGAAACGGAACCGTATGTCCCCGTAGATCCGGATAAGGACCTGCGCACACTGCCGAATACCGTCCTCACACCACACATCGGCAGCAACACCGCCGACGCGAATGCTCGTATGGCGCAGCAAGCCCTGCACAACATCATCCTGGCGGAAGCGGGCGCATTCGAACAGATGAATCTCCTCAATCCCGAGGTGCTCAAGACGCTGCCCCGTCACGGCAACGTGTAAGAAAGGACCGCCATGATCCAACGCCGCTCCTTCCTGGCCCTTCCGTTGGCCACCTGTCTACAGGCCGTCGAAGACCCACCCTGGGCCGTCTCCAAGCCCGACCTGAAGGTCTACATTCCGGAGAAACCCGGCGGCGCCGACAATACGAATCAGCACTTCCAGGTAGTCGCCCTGCCCGACGGCGCATTCCTCGCCATCTGGACCCAGGGCGCCGGCGAAAACGCTCCGAATCACCGCATTGTCAGCAGCCGTTCGACGGATCAGGGCCACACCTGGTCCACCCCTATCGAAGTCGACGGCCCCCAACCCGGCGATGCGCGCATGGTCGGCGTAGCCAGTTGGGCGTTCCCCATCGTCGCCCCCAAGTTGAAGCGCGTCTACTGCGTCTACAACAAGAACATCGGCATCCAGGACGTCCGTCCCGCCGACACCGGAGCCCTGCGCATCAAGTGGTCCGAGGACGGCGGCCAGACCTGGAGCCGCGAATTCCACGACTACCCCGTCGGCCGCACCGACTTCAGCCACCCCGACCCCAAAATCCCCGAGACCTGGATCGTCTATCAGAACCCGCTCTACGCCGCGGACGGCCGCGTCATCGCCGGCTTCACCCGCTGGGCCAGCAAGGCCGCGGATCCCGATCCTCGCAACTGGGGCCGCAATACCGAAGTCGCCTTCCTGTCCTTCGACAACATCCTGCGCGAGAAGGACCTTGCCAAGCTCCAGGTGACCACCTACCCCAAAGGCCCGGGCATCCGGCTCTACGCCGAACCGGAGCCAAAGAAGAGCATCATCCAGGAGCCGACGCTGCACGCCCTGAAGGACGGCCGCATGCTCTGCGTCATGCGGACTTATACCGGCAAGGTCTACTTCGCGCTCTCCCCCGACGGCGCCCGCACCTGGGGCACCCCGCGCCCGCTCTGTTACGAACCGGAAGGCCAACCGATCCTGAACCCCATCGCCCCCTGCCCGCTCTATCGCGTGGGCGACGGCCGCTTCCTGCTCGTCTTTTTCAACAACGACGGCGGACCCTCGGGGCCCGGAGCCTGGCTGAAGAACCGTACGCCCGCCTGGTACACGGTGGGCCGGGAAGTGCCTAACCACCCCGTACAACCTATCCACTTCGGGAAGCCGCGCATCCTTGTGGACAACCACGCCGAACCGCTCGGCACCGAGAAACGCACCGAAATCGCCACCTACACCAGCTACTTCGAGTCCAGGGGCAAGCGCTATCTCTGGTACCCCGACCGCAAGCATTACCTGCTGGGCAGATTCATCACCGACGAAATGCTGGACGCCTGTGACCCCGGGAAAAAGTCATGAAGAACCGTTTTCGCAAAGCACTGCTCGACCGCACGCCCACCTTCGGCGCCTGGATTCAGATGGGCCATCCGGCCATCGCCGAGGTCTTCGGCCGCGTGGGTTTCGACTGGATCGCTGTGGATCTCGAGCACGGCGTCATCGACCTGGAGTCGACCGCCGGCCTGTTTCGCGCCATCGAGCGCTATGACGCGGTGCCCGTCGCCCGCCTCCCCTTCAACGACCCCATCTGGATCAAACGCGTTCTGGACGCCGGGGCGGGTGGACTCATCATCCCCATGGTGAACTCACAGGCCGAAGCGCGGGCCGCCATGGACCAGGCCAAGTACCCTCCGCTGGGGCGCCGCGGCTATGGTTATAGCCGGTCGAATTCGCACGGCCTCGACTTCACCCCATACATCCAGGAAGCGAACAAGGAGATCGCCATCGTGATGCAGATCGAGCACCGCGATGGGATTGAGGCACTGGATGGGATCCTCGACGTGCCGGGCGTCGACGGAGCCTTCATCGGCCCGCTCGACCTCAGCGGCTCGTTCGGCAAGACCGGCCAGCTCGACTGCCCGGAGATGGTGCAGGCCTTGAGCACCTTCCGCTCGTCCTGCAACAGCCGCGGCATCGCGGCGGGGATGCACCTGGTGCATCCCACGCCCCAAAACATCGGCCAAGCCCTGGACGACGGCTACACCATGATCGCCCTGGGCGTCGACAACACGCTGCTGGCCGGCGCGGCCCAGGCAGCCCTGGCCTCCGCGCACTCGGCCATCTCTTCAGCAGCGTCCCCTGCACGCTAGCCCGCATCCGGCAAGGCCAGCTGGTCCACCAACCTGGGTTGCTCCAGCACTTCCGGTCTCGGATTGTCCGGGAAGCACACAAACTGGCACTGGACGGAGTTGAGGATCGGGCTCATCCGCAAACCGAATAGCCCCCGCGTCATCGCCCGAGTGCTGCTGATGAAGGCAATGTCGGCGTGGGCGTCCTTCAGCAGCCGCCGTACCTCAAACCGCTCGTGGCCCGTCGAGGTGTGCACCTTGAAAGTCACGGGCAACCGCGAGACGATCGCCCGCAGCGCCTCCAGCGGACCCGTTTCCCGGCCGGTGAACAGGTCGCTCGCCAGCGTACCGTCATCCACATCGGGCACCGGGAATATGTAGATGACGTGGAATACGGAATTCCAGCGCGCCGCCGCCGCCGCGGCCTCCACGCAGTGCTCCTTCCAGTCCGGCTCGTTCGTCATCACGTAGGCGACATTCTTCGGCGACTGCCTCAGCGCGCCGCTCCGCGAAAAGTCGGAGTTCGTCCAGACCGGCACGTGCCCCTCTCGTAGGAGGCTCGCCCGCAGCGACCGGTGCCCGATCCGCGGGAACCCCGTGGGCTCCGACGCGGGCAGGAACAACAGGTCGTACCGGTGCCGCCGGCAATGCTCCAGAATCTGTGTTTTCGGATCTCCGGCCAACAGCACACGCTCGCAGCGGCCATACTGATCGGCCTCGGCGAAGAACGACTGCAACTGCCGCTCGATCTCCCGCCGCCCGTTCTTCTTCGCGTCGTAGACGTGCAGCAGCGTCAGCCGCGCGTCGGGGTCGTCCATCCACTCAGAGAGTACGGGCGTCGTGCGGAAACAGGCATCGGAAAAGCTCGTGGGAAAGAGCAGACGTCTCCCAAATTGATTCCTCATCGGGGTTCTCCTTGTCTCAGATTTGGCTAGTAAACGAAGCCGTCGACGGGGTGGACTTCGGCGGGCACACAGCGCTCGCCCAGTTGTTGAAACAGGTTGATCTCTATGGTCCTCGATAGACTGGTCATTGGTGTGTCGTGAACCGTGTTGTCAAACGGCGCCTCGATCTCGCGTCCCACCGTGTCGAGCGCCACGAGGATGAAGCTGATCAAGGTCGATGCGATGGGCGTCAACATACGCAGACCCTCGACCAGGGCAAACGGCAGCATCAGGCAGAACGCCATGACGAGGATGCGCGGAAAGTAGTCGTGCTGACGCGGCAGCGGTGTGTTCTTGATGCGCTCGCAACCGCCCAGGATGTTGGTCAGTTCCGTAAGCGTACTCTCCAGCGCGACCCATCGGAAAGAGTCGAGGCGGCCCTCCTCTTTCGCCCGACGCAACACCGTGCCCGATTCCAGCAGAATCGCGGACGGCACGTTGGTATGACCACGCAGTCGACTGGTGACCTCCTGCGGGAGCAGCCGCTCAAGTTCGGGGAACGGATTCTGCCGCCGCAGGTGGCAACGTAGCGCACGCACAAAACTGATCTGCAGGCGCACCAGCCGATTGCGCAGGTCGGAGGCGCAGGCCAGATCATCCGCATTGCCGTCGATCAACGTCAGGGTCTGTCTGGCAAACGTCCGGGAACTGTTCACCAAACCACCCCATAATGTGCGCGCCTCCCACCATCGGCCATACGCCGAGTTGGTTCGAAACGCCAGGAAGATACTCAACGCCCCTGCCATAGGAGCCAGGGGGATGGACGGGATCGCCAGGAAAGTGAAGCCTCCAACGGTGTAGAGCACGCTGATGGAGACGTCGAACAGGAGAAGCAGTAACAGCCGCTGCGATACCTGCGGCCAGATTCGCTTGAGTGGAAGGTGGTCGCGAACAATCATGGTGTCTGCTCCCACACTACCCGCCGCGCCGGCTTGCGGCCAGATATCGGTTGGGAATCAATCGCGACACCGGGCTATCTCTTGTCTATCGTAAGATTGGTATCGAAAGTAAGAACTCGATCGTCTGAGGTAGAAAGACAGCATGCGCCAGGAAGGAGACTCTACTTGCCGACGAGGCTGTCAATTCTGGGGGTCCCCCTTTCAGAAACAGTACTCAGACCACGCACGGTCGTGCCGCTCGCGGCTGTCCTCGTGGCGATTCTGGTCCTTTTCGAGTGGCGTTCCAAGCTCGACGTATCACTCGGAATCTTCTACGTCTTTCCTATCGCCGTCGCGGCCACGGCCTTAAGCCGTTGGCAGATCTTTGCCGTAGCAGTGATCTGCGCCTTCCTGCGTGGGCTCTTCACCCCGCAGTACACGGGACTGGAGTTCCTGCTGCGCTACACCATGGCCCTTTTTGCCTATGCCGGGGTGGGCCTGCTCATCTTTGAGATGAGCCGCAACCGGCGGATCGTGATCGCCCACTACGCGCGGTTGAAGTTGGAACAGGAGTTGCGGCGTCGCGCGGAAGAGCAGCTCAGAATTCTGGCCGAAAGCAGCCCGGCCGCGATCCTCACGCTGGATCACGACGGGAAGGTCATCGCCGCCAACCGGGCCGCCCACGACATCTTTGCGGTAACTACCCCGGGCACGCTGATGGACCGTGACATCGGCGGACTGGTGCCCACGCTGGGCAGCGCGGTGAAACTGCATGCCGGACAGCGCCAAGTCCGAACCTCTGCCTGGACATGGGCCAAACGCGCCGACGGCACCGTGTTCCCCATCGCCACCTGGTTTTCCACCTATGGCGATGGGCCGGACCATCACCTGGCGGCAATCGTCGTGGACGTGTCCGAGGAGGTCCGCGATCGCGAGATGGAGAACTTCCGCCATGTGCTGAGTTACAATCGCCTGCTCGCCGGCGCCGTCTCGCACGAAATCCGGAATTTATGCTCTGCCGCGTCCATGGTGGCGTCGAATCTGGGCCGGCGTCCGGACGTCGCGGCCGACGCCGATTTTCAGGCGCTCAACCAACTGATCGGCGGCCTGACGAAGCTGGCCTCGTTTGAGCTGGCGAAGAACGTGATGGCTCGATCGGCCTCGCTTGGAGCGGTCCTGGACAACCTGCGCGTCGTCGTGGAGACGGATTGGCGGGAGATCGACGGGCAGATCGAATGGCTACTGCCGCCCAACCTACCCGAAGTGCAGGCCGATTCACATGGCCTGCTGCAGATCTTTCTCAACCTCGCGCAGAACTCCTTGCGAGCCGTGGAAGGCAGCGCGGCGAGGACCCTCAGAATTGAGGTGGACCTGAAGGACGATGTGGTCAGGATCTGTTTCATCGACTCCGGACCGGGCGTAGCCCAGCCGGAAACCCTATTTCACCCCTTCCGCTCGGGCTCCGATGGCTCAGGGCTGGGGCTGTACATTTCCCGGGCACTGGCCCGTAGTTTTTCGGGTGACCTCATCCACGTCCCGCAGACCTCAGGCTGCCGCTTTGACCTGACACTAAAACCGGTAAGGAGACTGAATGATGGTGGAGTCCCACCCATCGCGGCCGGAGCAGCCGATTCGCTTGTTCATCGTGGATGACCACGCCCTCTTCCGGGAGGGACTCATCCGGCTGCTGGCCTCCGACGAGACTCTTCAGGTGGCCGGTGCCGCCGGTTCGGCGGAGACTGCCCTCGAATCGATTCCCAAGATATCGCCGGATGTACTGATCCTGGACTACGACTTGGGCGAGAGCACCGCCGTGCATCTCCTGGAGCAGCTGCGCGCGCGGAGGTTCACAGGCAGGACACTCCTCGTCACCGCGGGCCTGCCCGATAGCGAAGCGCTGCTGCTCATCCGGGAAGGCGTCTCCGGAATTTTCCACAAGCACCAGTCACCCGAAGCCCTGCACCGTTGCATTCGCGAGGTCGCGGCCGGTCGCATTCTGATCGAGCAGGAGTACCTTCGCACCCTGGTGCAGTCCGGCACCGCCGCTCCGGCGGTTCCAGCCACGCGCCTCACCGAGAGGGACAAGCAGATACTGCGATGCTTGCTGGAAGGCCTGTCCAACAAGGAGATCGCCAGCCAGTTGCAGATCTCTGAGAGCGCCGTGAAGGCCTCACTCCAGCAACTCTTCGCAAAGACCGAGGTGCGGACCAGAAGCCAACTCGTACGCCTCGCCCTGGAGCAGTTCTTTGATGAGATCCAACGCTAGAAACCTGCTCGATAGCCGTGAAGTAGGATAAGGACGGTAACTCTTCCAGAGGTGCAGCCCATGTCCGGTCAAGGAATCGATCGCCGAGCATTCGTTCGCGCCCTCCCCGCGTTGGGTAGCGCTGCCGCGACTCAGGCCGCACAAACAGGCGCAGTGGGCACGCTGGTAATTGACCCCACGCCTCTGTTCGACATCTCGCCCTGGCTCTACATGCAGTTCATGGAGCCGCTCGGGGCCACCGACAGCAGTGTCGAAGCCGCCTGGGACTATGACAAGGACGACTGGCGCCTGGACTTTGTCGAAGCCACGCGCGACCTCGCCCCCGATGTGGTCCGTTTCGGCGGGCTCTACTCGCGCCACTACAAATGGCGCGAAGGTATTGGTCCAGCCTCGAAGCGGCCCTCCATCCGCAACTACTTCTGGGGCGGCAAGGAGACCAACCGCGTCGGTACCCACGAGTTTGTCGACTATTGCCGACGTGTCGGAGCCGAGCCGCTTTACTGCGTCAACTTCCTGGCCGATGGCGAGCAGCGCTTCCACAACACACCGGAAGGCGACCGCACCGCCGATGCACGCGAGGCCGCCGACTGGGTCTCCTACGCAAACGACCCCGGCAATGCTGAGCGCAGGAAGAACGGCGCCGCCAATCCGCTCAACATCCGGCTCTGGCAGATCGGCAACGAAACATCCTATGGGGAGGCGACCTTTAGCCGCGAGCAGTCCATCCAGCACACCATCGAGTTCGCGCGGGCCATGCGGCAGCGCGATCCCTCGATCCAACTCATCGGTTGGGGCGATCGCCACAAGAAGACCGAGGACCTGTGGGCTGGTGAGCTGTTGAAACAGGCTGGCGAACACATCGACATGGTCGCCATCCACCTGATGGGTCAGAGCCCCAAGCGGCCTGACACCGTACTGAAGGGCCTCCGCTACCAGAAGGAACCCGAGCGCGCTTGGGAGGAGCTGCTGGAACTCTCAAACAACGTGGAGACCCGCGTGAAGGAGCTGGAGGACGTCATTATTGCGTCAGGACTGAAGAAGGGCATCGCGGTCACCGAAGGCCACCTGAGCCTGGCGCCGCACAACGCAAACCCGATCCTGGCCGAGTGGCTCACCGCCGCCTATCACGCCCGATCGCTGAACATCTATCAACGCCACGGCGCGTTGGTGAAGATCGCCACCGCCGCCGACTTTCAGGGCAATCGCTGGACCGTGAACGCGCTAACTCTGCAGACTCCGCGAGGCATCACGTATCCGATGCCGGTGGGCTCCATCGCCCGTTTGTTCAAGAGGTACAACGGCAAGCAGGGCGTCGCCGTGTCGAGCGCTCCATCCGGACTGGACATCGCTGCCAGCCGCGCGGACAACCGCATCTACCTGCATGTGGCGAACCTGAATTACCGCGGGTCGGTCGAAGCGGCGTTCGCGGTGAAGGGCAAGGCGATTCAAGGCGGACGTGTGGTCGCAATCGCTCCGGATGATCTGCGCCAATATGTTGGCCTGGATCAGCCGGGCGCTTTCAAACCCAAGGAGACCGCGCTCGCCGCGGGGCCCGCACCGAAGTGGACGTTCCCGGCCGGCTCCGTGTCCGCCGTGGAACTCGAATTGAGTGTGGTGTAGAACAGCAAGAATCCAGGGGCCGCGATGCTCCGCCGCCCCTGAATCCGCCAGCCTCAGAACTCGTAGCGCAGCGCGAACTGGAAGACGCGCGGGCTGCCGAATTGTGACGTGTACTTCCCGAACGAGCCCGGATCGTTGATATCCGTGTTCGAGGTCGCCACATCGAAGCGAACCGTATTGGTCACGTTGAACGCCTCGGCCCGGAACTGCAGGGTGTGCGGCACGTCACGGTGCGTGAACAGCGTGAACCGCTTGGCCAGGCCCAGGTCGATGGTGAAGAACCCGTCTCCACGCAGACCGTTCCTCTGGCCGCTGTCGCCGGGTAGGGAGTAGTCATATCCCGCGATGGCGGTCGCCGGATCGGAGAACATATTCGGGCCGCCCGCAGCTCCGTCAATGGCCGCCGGTGCGTTCTTGGCGGTGCCGGTCTTGGGCACCAAACCTGTCTGCGAAGCGAAGCTCGTCACGTTCCAGTTGGTCGGCCACACGCCGTTGGCCACCGCGCCTGTCGGGAAGCCGCTGGATTGCCGCCAGATACCGCTCAGTTGCCAGCCCCCCAATAGATTGTCAACTAGAGGAGTTGGGCTGCTCAGCCAACGCTTACCCTTGCCCACTGGAAGTTCCCAAACGCCCAACGCACTCACCAGGTGCGTGACGTCGTAATCCGAAACGTCCTTCATCTGGCGAGCATTCCAGGAGTTGATCACCTGTCCGCCGGTGGCTGAGGCCACTTCGCGAGCGGAGGAGTAGTCGATCGACTTGCCATACGTGTAGTTGAAGTCGAGCTGGACCGTGGAGAAACGCTTCCGCACCGTCCACTGCATGGCGTGATAGTAGCCCTTGCCCACGGAACGCGCCGCGGCCAGCGAAGAGAACTGACTATTGAACATGGTGTACGGGCCCAGCTTGCTGCACGACGGGAAGCACTGTCCGGTCTCATCCGGCAAATCCAGTGCGCTGAGCGCCGTGGTGATGTCCGGGTAGGTACCGGCGAACAGGTCGTAGATGTTCTGAGTGGCCGAGAGTCCGCCTCCGGCGGCACCGGGCCACATGTTCTCCCAGAATGGAATTGGTTTGACGTTCCCAATGTCCGTACCCGCACGCGCATGCAGCGCCAGTTGTTGCGCCGCCTGGAAGTACGTCTGGCCCGAAGCTGGATCGCGCAAGTTGGTGGGCATCGCCAGATCGAAGTTGATCAGCGAGCGCCGCGAAAGCCGGCCTATGTACGAGCCCTCGACCATGAGCCCTCCCGCGAATTCGCGCGAAACACTGAAGTTCGTGTTCATCGTGTACGGCGCCTTCAACTTCTCGTCAATGGAGTTGCTGATGGCGAAGTTGTCGGGTTGCACCTGCGGGAACCCGCCGGCCGGGGCCTGCGGCAGAATGGCGGAATCCACGTTGTAGAACCCCGTGAACCGTGGCGCGTCGGTCGAGCTGAAGGTCGGAGGCGGCTGGAGTTGGCTGGTCAGCCCCAGGGCGGTGCCGGAGTAGTTGGTGATAATGCCTTGGCCGAACAGGTCGTAGAACAATCCGAAGCCGGCGCGGATCGATGTCTTCCCCGCTCCGCCGAAGAGCTTCTTCGACCATCCGTCATTGCCTTGCGGCGAGTACGCGATGCCAAAGCGCGGTGACCAGTTCTTGTGATACGGGTACAGGTCGCGGCCTAGTTTGGCTGCCAGATCGAACTCCACCGGCGCGACACCAGCCTGCGACTGCCCGGAGTCCGCCAACGCTTGACGCTGCACGAACCAGTCGGCCAGGGGCACGACCGGGTTCGTCTGGTACCCGTTGCGTTCATAGACCGGTGGCATCAGCGAAAACCGCAAACCGGCCGTGATCGTCAGACCCTTGGCAGCACGCCAGGAGTCCTGGACATACATCTCGTACTCCTCCGACGCGAAGTCTCGGCGGATGCCCTGCCCCAGCGGCAGGAGGTTGCCCTGCAGATCGTAGTTGTAGTTGGCGGTAATCTGCGTCATCAGCCCCAGCAGGTTGACGAACTGGCGGCGGTAGGCCGTGCCACCCTGCGCGTCAGCCACCTCAAATTCGCGGCCGCTGCCCAGCAGGTAGTTCGCATTCGAGAGAGTATTCGAAAACGAGTTGCCGAAGTCATACCGATTGTTCCGGATAAAGCGTATTACGCCGCCGAACGAAACGTTGTGAGCGCCATGGTTCCAGGAGAAGTCCTCTGAGAGCTGATGGACACTCGTGATGCGCGACAGCGATGTGGTGATGGCATACCGGTCGGCGATGTCCCGGAAGTCGGCGAAGTTGCCGGTGAGGGTTCCGAGGTTGTCCAGCCCTTGCCGCGTGAAGCCGTACCGGAAGCTGCTGATCAGCGAGGGGGTGAGGGTCGCCGTATAGCCTACCGCCAGCCCTTTGCTGTTGTCGAGGAACTTGCGCTGCGGGGGCTGATCGGGAAACTGCGGAACACCCAGCGAGTTCGTGTAGTCGTCGTTCTGTAGATTCCCGCGCAGGAAGAGGACGTGCTTGCCGGCCGAGTCGGCCGTCCAGTCCACCTTTGCGATGTAAGTGTTCCAGGTGAGTGGCGCCCGCGCATTGAATCGGAAACCAGCCGTGTTTAGCAGATCGCCCGACGTCGTGTCGTTAGGCATCGGGTAAGTCTTCAGCAGGTCGAGCACCGCCTGGTTTTGCCCGATGCCCAGAGGGTCGAGCCGTTTGAAGTCGGCCGGCCCCAGTGAGCCGATGGAACCGTCCTTGCGGACATAGTGGAACAGCCCATTGCGGAAGTCGGCGTTGGGCACCACGCGGACGGCGTTGATCTCGCTGCTGTCGCGGCGACCCTCGTAATTCAGGAAGTAGAAAAGACGGTTCTTCTTGATGGGTCCGCCCAGACGGCCGCCGAAGAGGTTGCGGTTCAGCTTCTCGCGCGGCACTCCGGCGGAGTTATTGAAGAAGCTGTTGGCGCTGGTGGCTGTGTTGCGCAGGAAGTAGTAAAGCGCGCCATGCATGTCGTTCGACCCGCTGCGCGTAAGCAGGCTCACCTGGGCGCCGCTGGTGCGACCGAACTCCGCGCCCGCATTCGTCGTGATTGTGCGGAACTCCTGCACCGAATCGAGCGTGGCGCGCAGAACGCTGGTGAACGCGCTACGCTGCTGCTGGTCGTTGACGTCCACGCCGTCCAGCGTCACATTCGCCTGGTCGGCCTTGCCGCCGTTCACGGAACCACTGCGAAAGTCGGTTTGCACGCCTGGTTCCGGTTCGCCCAGGTATGTCACACCCGGCTGGATGGAGAGCAGTCCGACAACATTGCGGGCTTCGAGCGGCAGTTGCAGAATCGGCTTCTCGCCGATCGCGTTACCCACGGAGGCGTCGGTTGTGTTGATCTGTGTTGACTCCGCCGAGATGGATACTACGGTCGAGACGGAACCAACACTCTCAAATGTCAAGTTAACGGTGGCAGGTGTATTCACCAGCAGCCGCACGTCGTTTACAAGCAGGTCGCTGAAGCCCTTGGCTTTCGCTGTGATCTGATAGAGCCCCGGCTTCACCTGAGGCAGCGCATAGCGGCCTTGAGAGTCGGAGGTGGTGTCGCGGCTCGCTCCCGTTTGCGGATCACGGAGTTGAATGGCGACGCCGGGAACAGGTAAGCCACTGGGATCCGTGACGGTACCGTTGACGGAGGTGGCGGCTTGCCCACACAAGATAGCCGCAAGAACGATAGATAGACTTGTGGCATTGAAGATTCGATTCATAGGAACCTCAATTACTCAACATCCCTAAAGCTAAGGGGTAAGTCTCCCCTATTGGATACTAAAATCGATTCCCCTCGTAATCAAATCAACTTTTTGGCCTGAGCACTTAATCTAGGTAAACTAGAACCGCGATTTTTGCAACAGAAGTGGAACGAAGTCCAAATAGCAAAGGAATGGCGAATATGGACAACAAAACGCCCCGGCTGCGGGAGGCCGGGGCGTTTTGATGGGACTCGGCCTGAAGACTAGAACTGGTTCCAGAGGAACTGGTTGTAGACTTCGTGATGATACTGAACTTCCTGCGGCTTGACGAAGGTGCCCAACAGCCTGGGGCAGCGATCGGCGGAAGCCTGCTTCAGGTCCGCATAGCGTGACTTCACATCGGCCCCCAGCAGCGTGCTGGTCCATTCGGCGTTCTTGAAGTTTGCCAGGGCGTCGTAAATGTTGTCCGGCAGGTAGCGGTCGGCCTGGCGGAGGTTCTTGATTTTGGCGATTTCGCCCTCGAGGCCGGTCTTGAAGACCGAGAGCATGACGAGATAGGGATTCGCGTCGGGCCCGACCGAGCGGACTTCCACGCGCGAACTCCGCTCGTTGCCGATGGGCACACGGACCATGGAACCGCGGTCAACGGCCGAAGCCTTGATCTGGTTGGGAGCCTCGAAATGCGGGTCGAGACGGCGGTAGGCATTGACGCTGGCGTTGAGTGCCAGGCAAATGTCGTTGCCGTGAGTGAGGATGCGGTCGACGAACTGCCACGCAAACTTGCTGAGCTTTTCTTCGCCCTTGGGATCCCAGAAGATGTTCTTGCCGCCCTTGCTGATCGACACGTTCGTGTGCATGCCACTGCCGTTGACGCCCACCACCGGCTTGGGCAGGAAACTGGCGCTCAACCCCATCTTGGTGGCGACCTGACGGCAGATCAGCTTGTAGAGCTGAATCTGATCGGCCGCGGCAACGACTTCGCCGTAGCCATAATTGATTTCGAACTGCGACGGCGCAACTTCGGGGTGGTCCTTCTCGTTTTCGAAACCCATCGCGCGCTGCACTTCAGCGGTGGTGTCGATGAACTGGCGCAGCGGATCGCCCGGCAGAGAATGATAGTAGCCGCCGGTGTTGACGTACTCGAACTTGCCCGTCTCGTTGTAGTTCCGCTCGGCGTCCTCACCCTTGAAGAGGAATCCCTCGATTTCATTCGCGGCGTTCAGCGTGTAGCCGTTCTTCTGGAACTGGGTATTGGAGAAGGTCTTCAGGACGCCACGGATATCACCTGAATAGAAGGAGCCGTCCTTGTCGATGACCTCACCGAAAACCAGCACCTTGCCGGAGCCAAACACGTCGGAGGGAGCCCAGTAGAAAGCGCTCCAGTCCATCCCGAGGCGCAGGTCGCTCTCGCGCTGGGCGGTGAAGCCCCGGATCGAGGACCCATCGAACGTCAGGTTATCGAAGCTCTTGACAAGAAACTTCTTGTCATAGTCGAGCATGTGCAGGCGGCCTTCCAGGTCGCTGAACAGGACAGTGACTGCCTTGATGCGCTTCTCGTCGGTAAGGTACTTCAGGCGCTCTTCCTGAATCTGATCAGCCGGGACACGATTCTTGCGTTGCTCCTTGGCATTCAGATTCAGATCTTCGAGCTCTGCGTAAGAAAGGCTCAAAAAGTCTTGCAGTGGGTTAGACATCTATCTCCTCTGGCGTACGAATCCTAGAATCTCTCCTGGGTGGAAAGCCGCGAACGAACCAATCGGAAGGGCACCATCAACTCGCGCCGACGCAGGCCCAACGATACGCCTGCCCGTTCCTGGACCAAGCAGGTTCAACCAAGCCCAATTATCCGCCACAGCCCCCCGGTGGCAGCAACGGATTTGGGTCTCTTTGGTAATCGGATTTTTTTATGGGCTTGGTTTGTGGAATTGATCGGAGCCCGTCTCTCCACGCAAACAGTTTAGAATCTATGGCTTACAGAATCAGGCGGCTGTGATGAAGATACCGAATGAGAACGGGGCCGGAGCCGGACTGCGCTCCCTTCACATCAGCTGAACTTATGAGACAGGGGATTCCTCTTCCCGCATTCTCCGCCCGCTGTTAGAATCGACTCTGCGGCGGCCCTGGAGGACTGAGCCAACGATGACCCCCAATGAAGTAATCGAGTACGCAAAACAAAATGGTGCACGGCAGATCGACCTGCGGTTTACTGACCTGCCGGGCCTTGCTCAACACATCTCATACCCTATCTCACAGCTGACCGAGGACAGTTTTGAAGACGGCTTCGGCATCGACGGATCGAGCATCCGCGGCTGGGCGGCGATCAACGAAAGCGACATGCTTCTGATCCCCGATCCCGCAACGGCTTACATCGACCCGTTCTTCGAAACACCCACGTTGTGCATGATCGGCGACATCCAGGATCCCATCACGCGGCAGCGCTACGACCGCGACCCGCGCTGGATCGCCAAGAAAGCCGAACTCTACCTGAAGAACAGCGGCGTGGCCGACACCGTCTATTTCGGAGCCGAGGCCGAGTTCTTTATCTTCGACAACATCCGGTTCGACCAGAACCCGCATAGCGGTTACTACTTCATCGACGCCGAGGAGGGCCGCTGGAACTCGGGCCGCGAGGCCAACAACCTGGGCTACCGGCCTCGCTACAAGGAAGGCTACTTCCCGCTGCCGCCCACCGACCACTACCAAAACCTGCGGGCAGAGATGGTCGAAACCATGCTCAAGGTCGGCCTCGATATCGAATGCCACCACCATGAGGTCGCCACCGCCGGCCAATGCGAGATCGACCAGCGCTTCGACACGATGGTGAAATCGGCCGACAACATGATGCTGTATAAGTACTGCATCCGCAACGTGGCCTACCGTCACGGCAAGACGGTCACCTTCATGCCGAAGCCGCTGTTCGGCGACAACGGCAGCGGCATGCACTGCCACCAGAGCCTCTGGAAAGGCGGGCAGCCTCTGTTTGCAGGCGACGGCTACGCAGGTTTGAGCCAGCTCGCACTTTGGTACATCGGCGGCCTTTTGAAGCACGCCCGCGCTCTGTCGGCCATTATTGCGCCGACGACGAACTCCTACAAACGGCTGGTTCCGGGCTACGAGGCACCGGTCAACCTGGCCTACTCCCGGCGTAACCGCTCCGCCGCAGTCCGCATTCCGATGTACTCCTCCAGCCCCAAGGCCAAGCGCGTGGAGTTCCGTCCGCCCGATCCGTCGGCCAACCCCTACCTCGCCTTCGCCGCGATGCTGATGGCCGGCCTGGACGGAATCGTCAACAAAATCGACCCTGGCGAGTCGCTTGACAAGGACATCTACGATCTCTCGCCCGAAGAGCTCAAGGCGGTACCCTCGATGCCCGCATCGTTGGACGAGGCTCTGCAGTGCCTGGAAGAGGATCACAGCTTCCTGCTGAAGGACGATGTCTTCACGGAAGAACTGCTGGAGACATGGATCACGTACAAACAGAAGAATGAGGCTGATGCCGTCCGGCTGCGGCCCCACCCTTACGAGTTCGCGCTCTACTACGACATCTAGTCGGGCGTGGCCATTGAGTATTGACAAGGCCGGGGCAAGTGCTCCGGCCATTCTCTTTTGTGTGTCACGCTGTAGGCATGCGGGGCCAGATCATCCAAGTCAGCACGTCCAAAGGCGGCGTGCCCAAATTCGCCATTCCGGAAGCCTGGGCCGGTCCCCTCGGCCTCGAGGGCGATGCCCATCGCAACACACAGATTCACGGAGGCCCGCGCAAGGCGATTCTCCTGATGGCGCAGGAGGACCTTGAAAGCCTCCAGGCCGAAGGCTTCCCCGTTTCCGCTGGAGCGCTGGGTGAGAACCTCACCGTCCGAGGCCTCGATTTCCGCCAACTCCGTGCCGGACAGCGCTTTCTGGCGGGTGACGCCATTCTGGAACTCACCCAGCTCCGCCAGCCCTGCAAGACTCTGGACGTCTACAACAGCGGCGACCCGGGTGCGCTACAACGCGCCGTCTACGAGAGAGGCGGAGAGGCCGGCTCGCCCCGATGGGCGCGCTGCGGCTTCTATGCCAGCGTGGTCCAGCCGGGCAGAATCCAGACCGGGGCTATAATCGCACTAGTAGACCAAAAGGTCTAAGTTAGACTGGCGGCCCCGTTGCACGACGCTCTACTGGCTGTAGAACACGACATCCCCCCGGATTTGCGGCAAGGACTCGAAATCCTGTTGAGCCAATCGGCCGACCCACAGGTGGCGGTGCGCCGGCTTGAGTCCTTTTGCGCCAAGTACCCCAGCGAGTTCCAACAGATAGCCTACACGCCCTTCGGGCTGCAGGCGCTGGTGGCGGTCTTTTCCGCCAGTGATTTCCTGTCGGAGGAACTCCTGCAGCACCCTGTGTGGCTGCTCGCGCTGCTGCATGCCGGCTGGCTGCATCGTGGCCGCACCCGCGAGGAGATCGACACCGAACTGGCCGACTGGCTGTGCTCCGGCACGTCCAACGCGCCGGCGCTGCGCATGGCCGAGTTCCGACGCAAGCAGATCCTGCGTATCCTGCTGCGCGACGTCCTGGGCTTCGGAGCGCTGCCCGAGATCACCGAAGAGCTCTCCAACCTGGCCGACGCCCTGCTCGACGTCACCTACACCCGTATCCGCACGGAGCTCTCCCAGAAATACGGCCGCCCATGCCTGGCCGGCGGGGCCGAGTGCGGCTACTCCATCGTGGCGCTCGGCAAGCTCGGCGGCCGTGAACTGAACTACAGCTCCGACATCGACCTGATGTTCATCTATGAGGGACACGGGCAAACGGACGGCGCTCAGCCCATCAGCAACCAGGAGTACTTCAAGAAGGTCTCGAACCAGCTCACCGATTTGATGGGCACCTATACCGCCGAGGGCATGATCTACCGCGTGGACCTCCGCCTGCGCCCGGATGGCCGCCTGGGCGAGGTCTGCCTGTCGCTCGACGCCGCGAA
The DNA here is from genome assembly GCF_963665245.1 of uncultured Paludibaculum sp. NCBI lineage: Bacteria > Pseudomonadati > Acidobacteriota > Terriglobia > Bryobacterales > Bryobacteraceae > Paludibaculum > uncultured Paludibaculum sp. The sequence continues at coordinate 839,737 of NZ_OY762269.1, read as the reverse complement.
GAACTACTACGAGACTCGCGCCCGCGACTGGGAACTGCAGATGCTCATCAAAGCTCGCGTCGCGGCCGGCGAGAAGGAGCCGGGGCGCCAACTCCTCGATTGGGTGCAGCCCAAAATCTACTCGACCACCCTCGACTTCTCCCACATCGAATCCATGTCGGAGACCCGCGAGCGTCTCAACGAGAAGCTCGGCGCACGCCGCCGTGCCGCGGGCATCGACGTCAAGCTCGCCCGGGGTGGCATCCGCGACATCGAGTTTCTCGTCCAGTGTCTTCAGCGCCTGCACGGCGGCCGTGAGAGCTGGGTCCGCAACTCCTCAACGCTGCTCGCCCTCATCCGCCTGCGCGACAAAGACCTCCTCTCCGATTCCGAGTACTCGCGCCTCGCCTCCGCTTACCAATACCTGCGGCACCTGGAGCACCGCCTGCAGTGCGCCGCGGACCGACAGACGCACCTGCTCTCCGAGAAGCTGGAGGAGCAGGCACTGGTTGCCCGCCGCATGCCACCAGGCCTGCTTGGCGGCCAAAGCACGCCCGAAGCGCTGCTGATGACGTTGAACGCCCATCTTGAGCACGTTCAGGAGATCTACGAACGCGTCATTCACGCCCAGCAGACGATGTACTACACGCACACGCCCGCGCAGGCTCCGCCCGGCGGCCTCAGCGTCGACGTGCAACCCGAGCCTGCCGGGCCGGAAACCGCTCCCTCCAGCAATCTCATCCGCTTTCTCGACCAGAAGGCGCCAGGCTTCGCGGTTTCCGTAGCCCGGGCCCGCCTGGGCCGTTCGCTCACCGCCTTTGAACACTTCCTCGAAAAGGTGATCAAGCGGGACGACTGGCTCAACGCCCTGGATGGCGACCCCGTCCTGAGCGGCTATCTGCTCGACCTGTTCGCGCACAGTCCTTACTTCGCCGAGCAGTTGATGCGGCAGCCGGACTACTTCGAAGAGATCCGGGCCATGCGCATACGGGGCCGGTCCACCACGGCCTACGCCGAGATCCTGCCGATGTTGGAAGACGCCGTGGAGATGCGGCGATTTTTCCTGCTTCAGATGTTCCGTCTGCAGGTGGAGAGTATTTGCCTGCAGGTGCCGATCTTCGAGACGCTGCAGCGTACGTCCGCGCTGGCCGATGCCGCCATCGCAGCGGCGTATCGTCTGGCCGTTGTGCAGACAAGCGCGTCGCATCCCCTGGCAACCGAAGGCTACGTGCCGAAGTCGCAGATGATGGTGATTGCCCTGGGCCGCCTCGGCATGCAGGAGTTCGACCTGGCCTCCGACGCGGACCTGTTGTTCGTCATCCCCGACGCGGACCTGCCGGAGTTGCACTACTGGACCAGAGTTGCCGAGAAGATCGTCAGCATCCTCTCTTCCTACACGGGCGACGGTACGATGTTTGCGGTCGACACCCGTCTCTGTCCGAACGGCAAGGGTGGCGCGCTGGTACAGAGCGAGAGCACCTACCATGAGTACTTCGCCAAAACGGCGGAAGCGTGGGAGGGCGTGGCCTACATGAAGACGCGCGCCGTGGCTGGCGATGTGGAGCGCGCGACCGCTTTCCTGGCCGATCTGCAAAAGGTGGACTGGCGCCGTTATGGGCAGAGCGGCCGATCGAAACAGCAGTTGCGGCACATGCGCATGCGCATCGAGAAGGAACTCAGCGAGGAGAATCCGCTCAAGACCGCTGTGGGCGGCTACTACGACATCGACTTCTCGTTGATGTACCTGCGCCTGCGCGGCGCGGGTATGTTTTTCAAGGTACTGAACACACCCGAGCGCATTGATGTGCTGGAGCAGATGGGCCATCTGGATCCAAACGACGCACACTTCCTGAAGAACGCGGCGACCTTCTATCGCGCGGTCGACCACGGGCTACGCCTGATCTCCGGGCACACGGAAGGCAGCCTGCCAAACTCGGAGTGGCAATTGCAGATGCTCACGAAACTGGTTCGCCGCTGGGTACCCGAGCATCTTTGCGACCAGCCACTGGGCCTGGAGTTGCTTCAAATCCAAGGACGAACCCGGCAGTACTTCGAGAGGCTCTTCGGAGAGAGCCGCGCGTAGATACCCTACGGCCCGCCCACGAGGTGAAGGGCCGAGACTCAGCACAACAGGGTTTCCATGAATCGCAGGAGTTCATCGCGGAAGGAGCCAGATCGGATTCTTCCGTCCTGGCAGTCGGCCACGTCACGCGCCGCCGTTACATCCGCAGTCTCGACTGGCCACGTTTTGGCCGCGCGGCGTAATGGGATCGACGTTGCCCGGCCTGCCTGGGTGTATACTGAGCGGCACTGGGCCCCTCATGGAAAACCTCGTCCCGAAGTTCGCGCTTACGGGTCCGATCGACTTCCCTCACCACCGAAGCGGCTGGGGTTATGCCATGAAGGCACTGGAGCCCCTGCTGACAACGGATGGCGTGCTGCTCGACAGTTTTGTGGAAGACACGTTCTGCTGGAACCTGGCACGGGGCGAGCACTCAGGAATTCTGCCCTATCGGCGCCCATGGACCGGCTTTGTCCATAATCCACCGGGCATCCCGGAGTGGCACGAGACAAGCTCGGCCCCACAGCACATTCTTTCGCTGCCCGCGTGGCGGGCGAGCCTGCCGCACTGCCGAGGGCTCTTCACCTTTTCCGCGGCCATGAGGGATTGGCTAATGGAGCGGCTTACGGTGCCGGTGGCCGCGCTGATCCATCCGACCGAGTGCCCTGCGCGGGTATTTGATCTGGAGCGATTCCTTTCTCTCGATCGTCCCAGGATTGTCCAGGTCGGTGCGTGGCTGCGCCGCATCCACTCCATCGCTCTGCTGAATGCGACGCGGCTGAGGAAGTCGTGCCTGATCCCGCGACGGGAAGGGGCCGCCCACCTGGAGTCCCTGGTGCGCAAGGAGCAGGCCCACGAACCGTCGGTCGGGCGGGCGGACTGGGCCTCCGTCGACGTGCTGCCCTATCTTGATGCGGAGGCGTTCGACGATCTGCTCAGCCATAGCGTCGTGTTCCTGGACCTTTACGATACGGTGGTCAACAACACGGTGGTGGAGTGCATTGTGCGCGGCACGCCGTTGTTGTGCAACCGGCTGCCGGCATTGATCGAGCTGCTGGGCGAGGAGTATCCGCTTTTCTTTTCCACGCTCGAGGAGGCGTCGAGCAAGGCAGACGACTTCAACCTGATCCGGGCCGCGGCGGAGCATCTGCGGGCAATTCCCAAGGCGCCGTTCACTGGTGAGTACTTCGCCCGCTCGCTGGCCGACAGTGCCATCTATCGTGGCCTGGCGTGAAGTTCACGTCGGCTCTTCTCTCTGGGTGACAGGCTGGGGATGTACTGACCGGCGGAGGCGCCCAGCAGGTTGCGGTGCATCCTTGATGGGCCCTATCAGATCGATCGCCCATTGAGGACGGACTCCTCCAGCAGCTTGATCATCGCAACCAGAATCTCGCTCGCCGGAGTGGCGATGCCCAAGGCCTTGCCGCGCCGGACCACGTAGCCGTTGAGAGAGTCGATCTCCGTGGGCCGGCCACGGGCGAGATCCTGCGCCATCGAGGAGGTAGCCCGGGTCATCTTTTCAGCCAGGCGAAACGCCGCCTCCACCATAGCCTGCTCCGAGAGCGAGACACCCTCGGCTCGCGCCACCGCCACCGTCTCTGCGATGACACGCACACCGAAAGCGCGCACCGCTTCGGACTGGACCATGCGGCCATACTGCGCTCGTGTGAGAGCTGAAAGAGCGTTGTAGGCGCAGTTCATTACCATCTTGGCCCACAGGTCGGCCGCGATGTCGCTCGAAATCCGGCAGGGCACTTCGGCCTGTTCGAACATGGCGGCCAGCGGTCCCAGATCGGGCCGGTGGGGCCATCCCTCTCGGTAGCCAATGATCAAGTCGCCGCGGCCAGTGTGGGTCACACAGCCTGGCGCGGTCATTTCGGCGGCCACATACACCGCTGTCGGAATGGCGTGCACCTGAATCGCCGAATAGATGCGGTCGGGATTGTCGATCCCGTTCTGAAAACTCAATATTACCGTGTCCGGCGCAAGAAAAGGCTGCATCTCACGAGCCGCGGATTCGGTGCTGACCGACTTCACGCAGAAGAGAATCACTCCGGCATCACGGACGCCCTCCGCCATGCTGGTGGTTGCCGCGACAGGGATGCGCTCCTGGACGTGCAGACGGTCGAGCAGCAAACCCTCTCGGACGATAGCCTCCACGTGCGGCGCGCGTCCGACGAACTTGACGCGCACACCGGAGCGAGCCAGCATTGCTCCGAAATAGCACCCAACGGCGCCCGCGCCCACCACCGTGACCGGCGGGAAATGGTCAGTTGTCGCCATGAAAGATCATCATATCGTGAGGGGCTGTGCGGACCGCGAAACGCATGCTTGGCCAGAACCGCGACCCAAGAGTTGGAACTTGTAAACATATCGGGAATCACGCTCACTTATATCGTCGCTATCGCTGCGAGGTGAGGGTAAAGACCACCGCGTCAGTGCGGCCAAGGACCAGTCACGGGACGCCACCAAGCCTCGAAGTATCCGGCGCGCAGACGTGCTTGCCGGCGCGGTGAAAGTAGCCGTCCCCCAAGGATCTGCAGTACCGAAATGTAGTGCAGATGACTGTCGCCGACCAGAAACGAGAGGCGCTCTTTCGCTATTCCGATAAAGCGACACGAGTGTGCACGAATGCCCTTGACGGCGGTGAACGAGTGCGGTATCTTTCACCAGATATATCGCATTATTTTGCGATTGAGGAGACCTGAGAATGCGAAACGGGAGAGCGTCTGCTGTGACTGGGGTCCTGCTGTCGATCTCGATCACCGGCCTCATGTTTATGGGCGTCAATTCGCCCAATGCTTCAGCGCAAGTACTTTACGGTTCCATCGTCGGAACCATTACAGACCAGTCCGGCGCCTTGGTTGTCAAGGCTGCTGTCAGGGTCACAAACACATCCACCGGCTTGACGCGCCAAGCGTCCACGGACGAAACCGGGTACTACGCGATTCAGAACCTGATGGAGGGCAGCTATGACCTGTCCATCACCGCGTCTGGATTCAAGACTGTCACCCAGAAGGGCGTGGCTGTTCGCATCAACAACACCACGCGCACGGACGTAAGCCTCGAGGTGGGCGGTGTCGCAGAGTCCATCACAGTGGAGGCGAGCACTGCCGCTCTTCAGACCAGTAAAGCGGACGTCAACACAAACATTGAGGCACAAGCGGTCACGAGCCTGCCTCTCTCCGGCTACCGCAACTACCAGACACTGATGAATCTGGTTCCAGGCGCCACGCCTGTGCAGTTTCAGAATGCCGTGATCGATACCCCACAACGCGACTTGAGCACCAACATCAACGGCCAGGAACGTGGGGCCAACAACACGCGAGTGGACGGCGCGGCCAACATTCTGGTCACGATGCCCCATCACATGGTCTACGTACCGCCGGTCGAGAGTATCGAAGAGGTCAATATCTCGACAAACAACTTCGATGCGGATCAGGGCATGACCGGCGGCGCGGCCGTGACAGTCTCTACAAAATCCGGCACAAACAGTTTCCACGGTAGCGCGTTTGGTTTCAACGCAAACAATGTCACACGCGCCATGCTTTGGGACGAGAACCGCACCGGAACCACCAAGAAACCGAACGGGAACCGGAACATTGTCGGCGGCAGCCTCGGCGGGCCCATCAAGAGAGGCAAGCTATTCTTCTTCACGGACTGGGAAGGCACATTCGAGCGCGTAGGGCGGTCGAGCCTGTTCTCCGTTCCGACGGACGATTTCCGCGCGGGCGACTTCAGCAGAAAACTTGGATCTCAGATTCTGGATGCACAGGGACGACAGATCTCGGTGCCCACAACCGAAGGTGGTTTGACGGCGCTGCGGGAAGGGATGGTCTTCGATCCTTACTCGGGCAACCTCGACGGCACGGGGCGCGCGGTGTTCTCCAGCAATGGACGTCTCAATGTGATTCCGAGCTCGCGGTTCAACGCCCCAATGCAGAAATTGCTAGCTCTGGTCCCGCATGCGAACCAGTCCGGCGATCTGAGCAACTATTTCAATCAGGGCACACAGCGCCTGAATCGTAACAACCTCGATGCGAAGATCAACTGGAACCGGAATGCGAAGAATCAGATTTGGGGCAAGTACAGCGTGATGAATGCGCTGGTTCACGGTGACTTCGGCCTGGGCGGAGCCGGCGGCGGATGCCTATGCGATGGTGGCGTCGGTGACGGCCACACGCTCACGCAGTTGGCCGCCATCGGGCAGACGTATACGGTCTCGCCGACGTTCCTGATTGACGGCACGCTGGGCTGGACGCGATTCGGGCAGAACGTGCAGTCGCCGGACCTCGGCACGAACTTCGGGCTCGACGTACTGGGGATTCCGGGCACCAACGGCCCGGATCCGAAAGAAAGCGGCATGCCGGCCTTTTACGTTTCCGACTACTCCGGTTTCGGCAATACCGAGGGCTGGAACCCGCTCTACCGCAACGATCAGTCGATCACGTTTAACACCAACGCCAGTTGGATGAAGGGCAAACACGATATCCGGTTTGGCTTCGAGTTTCTGCACCACCTGATGAATCACTGGCAACCGGAACTCGGCGAGGGCCCCCGTGGCGCGTTCTACTTCGCATCCGGCCTGACAGCGCTGAACCCCGCCGCTCTGGAACAAACCGTCGGGTTCCAGGCCGGCACTCCGTCTTTCGAAGAGACCTGGAACGGCATGGGTGCGTTCCTGCTTGGCGCCTCCAATGAGGCCGGGAAGAGCAGCCAGTTCATCAAGATGAACAGCATGGAGAACGTGTATGCCCTGTACGTTCGCGACCGCTGGCGCGTGAGCCAGAAGCTCACGCTCAGCCTAGGGTTGAGATGGGAGCTTTATCCCACGCGGACGCGTTCGGCCGGCATGGGTGTCGAGTCGTATGACCCCACGACCAACGAGGTCCTGGTCGGCGGATATGGCGGTATCCCGAGAGACGCAGGGGTAGGCTTCAGCAAGAAATTGTTCGCCCCGCGCATCGGGCTTGCTTATCAACTGGGCAACAACACGGTGATCCGGAGCGGTTATGGCATCACCTACCACTCGCATCCGTGGGGTGCGCAGGCCTTGCGCGGCTGGTACCCCCTGACGCTCGTCTCCGTATTTGACGGCGTCAATGGCTACCAACCGGTGACGACCGATCCAAATTACGTCAAGGCGGGTGTCCCGAATCAGCCATTGGGTTCGAATGTCGGCATCATCCCGATCTGCTGTCCGGATATCAGCAAAGGCAGGATTCCACTGCCCGCGTCGGACGAGATGGGTTATCCAGTCGCCAACGAGCAGATGAAACGGGGCTACATCCAATCGTGGAACTTCATCGTCGAGCACAAGCTGCCGGGTGAGCTTCTGGCGTCGCTTGGATATGTTGCGTCGGCATCGGTGAACGGCTTCGCGTTCCTGGACATCAACGCTTCGCAGATACCGGGATCGGGTAACGACGGCCGCCTGCTCTATCAAAGATTCGGGCGTACGGCGACCACGCGGGAGTGGAACGGGCGAACCCATAGCACCTATCACTCGCTGCAGGCCTCGGCGAACCGCCGACTAACCGGTGGCCTGATGATCAAAGCGGCGTACACCTATTCGCACTCCATCGACATGGCCAGCTATGGTGACTGGACAGGGTTCAACTGGAACGCGGCGAGCGTGTTTGACCGCAACCGAGCGAACTCGAATTTCAACATTCCGCACATGTTCCAGCTTGGTTATGTCTACGAGCTCCCGTTCGGCGCGACCAAGAAGTGGGCCAAGAGCGGAGTATCCGCCGCGATACTTGGCGATTGGCAGTTCAACGGCCTCTTCGCCGCCTACCAGGGACGGCAGTTCACCGTTACCGCGTCCGGGTCCAGCCTAAATATGCCGGGCAACCTCCAGACCGCGGACCAGATCAAGCCCGACGTGGCAAAGCTGGGACTGGTAGGCGACGACGGAACCTGGTTCGACACCACCGCATTTGCCCGACCGACCGGTGTCCGCTTTGGCACAGTCGGGCGCAACACCATGCATGGGCCCGGTGTGATCAATACGGACCTGAGCCTGTACCGCACGTTCAAGATTACGGAACAGGTGAATGTGCAATTCCGCGGGGAGTCGTTCAACCTGAGCAATACTCCGCACTTCGCTAGCCCGAATAGCAGCGCCAACAGCTCCAATTTCGGGCGAATCCTGGCAACGCAATCGGGGGATGCGATGGGCCGCTCCCGGGAGTTCCGCTTCGGTTTGCGTGTGGGCTTCTGATAGTCTGTGGGCGCAAGCATCGCGTCTTGCGCCCACCTCTCTATCTGTGCCGTGTGCTTCCCTACCGAGCCCTGTTGCGTCGGCGCTCGATCCACAGGTAGGCCGCCGGCAGGACTAGCAGCGTCAATGCAGTAGAGGTGACCAGTCCGCCGATAACCACAGTCGCCAGTGGCCGCTGCACTTCGGCGCCCGCGCCGTGCGAGAGCGCCATCGGGATGAAGCCGAGACTGGCCACAAGCGCCGTCATCAGTACTGGACGCAAGCGCGTCCGCGCTCCTGTCTCCACCGCCTCTTCCAGCGGAGTTCCGGATTTGTGCGTCTCGATGACGTAGGTCAGAAGCACAATGCCGTTCAGCACCGCTATACCGAAGAGAGCAATGAACCCCACACCGGCCGAGATACTGAAGGGCATCCCACACAGCAGGAGGGCCGCGATCCCGCCCGTTGCCGCGAGAGGGACATTCAGTGAGATCAGCGTGGCCGGCACAAACGAGCCGAAGTTGAAGTACAGCAGCACAAAGATGAGCAGCAGGACAGCGGGCACGGTGATTGCGAGACGCCGGGATGCGCTCTCCAACTGCTCGAACTTTCCGCCCCAGTCCATGGAGTAGCCGGCAGGTAACTGAACCTTACCGGCGACCGTGCGGCTGGCCTCGGAAACGAAGCTGCCCAGATCCCGTCCGCGCACGTTGACCTCCACGGAGATGCGGCGCTGTGCGTTCTCCCGGCTGATCTGCGCCGGTCCGCTCTCCTCGAAAACGTCGGCGAGCTGAGCCAGTGGAATGAAGTGCCCTTCGTTGTCTCCGATCATCAGATTCCGGATGGAGTCGACACTGTCCCGGTGAGCCTGTTCAAAGCGAATCTGCAATGGAAAGCGTCTATTGGACTCCACTACGTGCCCCACCACCTTGCCGCCGATCGCCTCCACCGTGTTCAGCACATCGGCTGCATCCAGATCGTGGCGCGCTACCGCGTCGCGGCGAACCCGTATCCGGAGATACGGCAGACCTGCGACACGCTCGGCCCGCACGTCGGCCGCGCCGGGAATCTTCGCCACGATCGCGGCAATCTGATCAGCCTTCTGGCGGAGGATGTTCAGATCATCGCCATAGAGCTTCACGGCGATGTCCGACCGGACACCGGACTCCATCAGCTCCTGCATGCGCATTTGGATGGGCTGCGAGAAGCTGTACCCCGCGCCCGGTGCATGCTCCTCGAGCTTGGCCCTCATGGCGACGATCAGCTCGTCCTTCGTTCGCGCGCGGGGCCATTCGGACGTGGGCTTCAGGAACACATACACGTCACTCTGGTCGATCGCCATGGGATCTGTTGCGACCTCAGGCCGCCCAGTGCGGCAGTAGACCGACCGCACCTCAGGAAACTCCTTCAGCACGTTCTCGATGATCTCGTTGCCGTGCATCGACTCGATGACGGATATGCCAGGTACGCGGTACATCATTACCACGATCGAGCCCTCATCCAGAGTTGGGATGAACTCCGCACCCAGGTAGGGCACCGCCGCCAGCGACGCAAGGAAAACCACCGCCCCAGCGGCCGCAGTCATCACCGGAAACCGGAGCACGCGGCGCAGCACCGGCACATAGGCAGCCTCCGCCTTCCGCATCAGCCATGTCTGCTTCTCACTAACCTGCGTCCGGAAGACGTAGGAACTGAGAACCGGCATTAGGACAACCGCAATCACCAATGACGCAGCCAGGGCAAACAGGACGGTCATTGCCATGGGCCGGAACATCTTTCCCTCCACGCCGCTCAAGGAAAGAATGGGAACGTAAACCAGAACGATGATCAGCACTCCGAAGAAGGTGGGACGCGCCACCTCTTGAGCCGCCCGGCGAATCAGCCCCACCGGTTCCTCGTCCGGTTTGCGGTGGCCGAGACGACGAAGTATGTTCTCGACCATTACAACGGAGCCATCGACGATGAGCCCAAAGTCGATGGCGCCCAGGCTCATGAGGTTGCCCGAGATGTTGGCCTGCACCATGCCGGCGAAAGCTACCAGCATGGAAAGGGGGATCGCGAGCGACACCATGATCCCGCCTTTCAGGCTACCCAACAACAACAGCAGCACCGCCACCACCAGCAATCCGCCCTCGATGAGGTTCCGGGTAACGGTGCCGATCGTACGCCGGACAAGGTCGGTCCGGTCATATAGCGGTTCCACCTGGACACCAGTGGGCAGGGTGCGCTGGATATCGGCAAGTTTCGCCTTCACACGGTCGGCCACAATTCTGGAGTTCTCCCCGATCAGCATCATGGCAACGCCGACCACAATCTCTCCTTTGCCGTCCTGCGTCGCAAAGCCCTGACGAACCATGGGCGCAAAGCGAACTGAACCCAGGTTGCGGACGAGGATCGGCGTGCCGCTGGGCGACACTCCGACCACGATTTTCTCGATGTCGGCGAGGCTCGTAATGAGGGCTTCGCCGCGAATCAACGACTGCTCCTCAAGCCTCTCCAGGTAGGCCCCTCCGGCGTTTGCGTTGTTCTTCTCGAGAGAGGAAATCAGCTTCTCCAGGGGCACGTGATACGCCATCAGTTTGTTGCTGTCCACCTGGATCTCGTAGGTCTTCAGTTCTCCTCCATGTGTGTTCACCTCGACAATTCCGGGGACGGATCGCAACTTGGGACCGATGTCCCAATCGAGGATGCTCCGCAGTTCCATCAGCGAGTGCCCTGGGCCCGTGACCTTGAACTGGTAGATCTCGCCGAGCCCCGTCGCGATGGGGCCCATCTCGGGCACGCCCATGCCCGCGGGGATGTTCTCGCGAGCTTGCGGAAGACGCTCCATCACCAGCCGGCGGGCGAAGTAGGTGTCGACGTCTTCTTTGAAGTAGATGGCAACGTAGGAGAGGCCGTTCTTCGAGACCGACTGAATCCGTTCGATGCCAGGCAGCCCCGTCATCGCGGTCTCAATCGGGAACGTGAGGAACTGCTCGACCTCGACGGGGGAGAGGCTGGGCGCGCGCGTAAGCACCAGCACCTGGTTGGGGGTGATGTCCGGAACGGCGTCGATCGGAAGGCGCTGGAGTGAGTAGATTCCAAACACAACGATCAGGACGACGCAGAGAAGAACGATGGCGCGGTAACGAAGAGCCCAATCGACAATGGTGTGCATCGTTATTCCTCCCCAAGCTCCTTGCCAACCAGGATCGACTTCAGGTGGAACGCACCCGCCTTAACGACGGACTCCCCCTGCCGCAAGCCACTGGTAATCTCAACCAGATCGCGCACCGTGTTGCCGACTGAAACCGACCGCGGTTCGAACTCCGTTGCCGTTCTTCTGACAAATACGACGGCCTTGTCTCCGACCTCCTGAACGGCCCCGGCCGGTACGGCTAACGTCTTGCGGCTAAACGTAGTCGGCAGATTCACGGTGGCGAACATTTCCAGCTTGAGCCGGATGTCCGCATTGGGAACTTCGCAACGCACCCTAGCGGTCCGGGTCCGCGGGTCAAGAAAATCGCTGACGTAGGTCACCTTCCCGGTGAATGGCTGATTCGCGTAGGTGTCGACGGTTACGAATGCCGACTGCCCCACCCGGACGCGCCCCAGGTCCTTCTCGTAGACTTCCGCCTGCACCCAAACCGATGAGAGATCGGCGATGGTGAACAACGCCGTCGACGATTCGATGACCTCGCCGGGCGAGGCTTCCTGCTTCGTAACAACACCCGCCATGGGCGCGCTGATGGTAGCGACGGGCGCCTTCGCAAGATCGCCGTCCGGCACACCGAAACGCCGCAGACGGGCCAGCATTCCGGCGATAGTGCTCTCCTGGGATTTGATGTACTGCTGAGCTCCCTGTTGTTCGGTGGTTGCCTGCTCAAACTCTTTCGTGGGAACAGCGCCGATGTCGGCCAGAGCACGCGCACGCGTAGTCTGCCGCGCCAGATTTCGCTCCTGACCGCGCAACCGCTCCAGTTCCGCTCGGGCGCCTGCAAGCTGCGCAGCCAGCTCGCCCGCCTCAATGTTGTCGTACGTCGCCAAGGGTTGGCCTTTTCTCACCCGGTCTCCGATGCGAACCAGCACGTCATGCAACCGGCCCCGCGCTAGCGGCCGGACTGTGTTCACATGGCTATCGATGGGCTGCACCGTTCCAGGAACTTGCAGGTACTCGTCCAGTTCCTGAACCCGCGCCGGCTCGACCTGAAGCCCAAAATGCCTTTGTGCCTCAGCGCTGATATGAACCAAGCCGCTCTCTTTCTTTTCTTCCGTGGGTGGCGGCTCCGGTTTGGAGTGAGAGCATCCCGCGAGAAAGCTCGTCACTGTGATGAAGCAAACCAATCCTGGTTTCATTTCAGGCTCCCTCCCACCGTCCGCTCCAGTTCAGCGATACTGCGCGCGAGCTCGGCCTCGGCATCGACGAAACTCAGCTCGGTTTCGAGCAGCCGGCGCTGCTCGTTTAGTACATCCAGCAGCCTCAACTGGCCGAGATCGTAGGCTTGGCGGATTACCAGCAAGTTGCGCCGCGACTCATCCAGCACCCCCCGATTCAGGATGCCAACGGCGGTCTTCGCCGCCTGGTATCGTCGCCAGGCCGCCTCCGCCTCCAGTGGGATCGTCACTTCAAGATGCTGTCTTCTGAGTCCCGCGGCTCGCTGCCGTGCGACAGCCGCCTCGATATTGCCTTCATTCCGTCTGCGGCTCTGGAGTGGGATGGAGATGCCAAGGGTGAGTATGTTGTCGCGATCCTGCAGCAATAGGGGCGATCCGGAACCGGTCCTACGAAGGGGGTCCTCGAACTGCGAATAGCGCCGCGCATACTGCGCGGAAGCTGTCAGGTCTGGCCGGCTCTGGGCCTCCGTCAGCGCCAACTCCGCGCCGGACTGCGACTCCAATGCGCCCGCCAGTCGAAGGTCGGGACGATTCTCCAGCGCCCTTTTACGGACATCGTCCAGATTTGCCACCACATCATCCGGCGGGAGTGTGGCTACCTTTGCTTCGTCGTTCGCTCCGGGAGGTATGCCCATCGACTGGCGAAGGGCCAAACGGGCAGACTCGGCCTGCCCTACGGCGGTCGCCTTCTGAGCCTCCGCCCGGTTGAGTTCGACTAGCAGTAATTGTCGTTCGAGGGGGGCGGCATCTCCCCGCTCTACCCGAGCGTCAATCAACCGGTACGAAGCCCGATTGACAGTGACGATGCTCTCGATGGCTGCGGTCTTTCGGTGGTTCGCGGCGGCGTCGATGTAGCGGACTTTGATGTCATACGCCAACTGCCGCCGGAGTTCAGCAAGTTCCGCCTCGGCCAACTGTAGCCCCTGTTCCGCCAGCGCAACGCGCTTGGAACGTTTCCCTGCGGTTTCAAGCGGCCGGGAGTAGCCAATTGTGTACTCCTCCTCGCCCGTGGTTCCGAGCGGTCGCCCACTGCCGGCGTTCACCTCGATGGTCGACACCGGCCGCACGCCTGCCTGCCGCAGCAGACCGCGTGCCTCCGCCACGCGCTGCCGTGCGGCGAGAATTTCGCGATTGTGCGCAAAGGCCTGCTGGACAAGTTGGTCCACACCGGACGCAGGCGCACCCTGCATCTGACCGAATATTCTGCCCAACCCCATGGAAAGGGTGAGCAGAGACGTGCGTCTCCACAACATAGAGTCTCCCTGTAGCTGGATTGACGGATTACGACTGAGGTGAGACGGCTACAGTTGTGGGGGGTGATCGATGTGTGCGGGCCGAACTGCGAGGTGGGGCAACAGCAGGAGCGCAGGCGCTTCAAGAACCTGTTCCGCCGGCTTCAGCTCAAAGACCGCTGCCGGGACAATGTGATGGCAGCAGCAAAGACAATTGTCCCCTAACGGTTGATCACAACCGCCAGCCTGCTCTGAGGTTTGGGGGGGGGCTCCGGGTACGCAGGCATCCGAGATGTCACACGCATACACTTCCGCCGCTGCTATGAGCAACAGCAGGATGGTGACAATGCGAAATAAGGAGATGCGCGCCACGGGCATCTCCATTATCTCATTGGTTGCGTCAGTGCATGGCGGCAGGCCCGGCGGACCAGCGTCAGATCTGCGCGGTGCCGCCGTCGACGAACAGTTCGATGCCGTTCACAAAGCTGGAATCACTCGAGGCCAGGAAAAGCGCGACACTCGCGATCTCTTCCGGACGACCCATCGCGCCGCGCGGGATCTGCGTTTTGAAGAATTCCTTGGCGTCGGGCCCTAACGGATCCAAGGCAGGCGTGTCGATGGTGCCGGGGCTGAGAATGTTCACACGAATCCCGCGCTCCTTCAGCTCCAGCAGCCAGGTGCGAGCGAAGGAGCGAACCGCGGCCTTGCTCGCGCTGTAGACGCCGAACGATGGGAAGCCCTTGATGCTAGCGATGGAACCGTTCAGGACAATGGATCCGTTGTCGCTAAAGAGGGGCAATGCCTTCTGCACAGTGAAAAGCGTGCCGCGCACGTTGAGGTCGAAGGTTTTGTCGAAGTGCTCCTCCGTCACCTCCTCGAGCCTCGCGAATTCGCCCTGCCCCGCGCTGGCGAAGAGCACGTCGATTTTGCCCTTCTCGCGCTTGACGGTCTCATAGAGGCGGTCGAGATCGGCCAGATTCGCGGCGTCGCCCTGGACGCCTGTCACGTTCTTGCCAACGAGCTTCACAGCCTCGTCGAGCTTGTCCTTGCGGCGCCCCGTGATGAAGACGTACGCGCCCTCGTCGACGAAGAGCCGGGCTGTGGCCAGCGCCATGCCGGAAGTCGCCGCGGTGATGACTGCTACTTTTCCTTCGAGCTTTCCCATAACTGGTCCCTTTCCGTAGTTGGTGGATTTATACCCGGACCCGCCGCTGTTTGGCTAACGGCAGCAAGCCGAGTGGGGTGGCAATTAGCGGAGCCCACCGCCGGCACGCACGAGCTCACCTGTCAGCCACTTTGAGTCGTCGGAGGCCAGAAAGGTCGCAATGCTGGCGATATCGTCCACCTGGCCGATGCGGCCAAGCGGGGTTTGTGCCACGGTCCCTTTTTCGAAGTCGGTGCCAATGAAGCCCGCGGCGTGAACGCCTTCGGTCTCCACCATGCCAGGATTAATGGAGTTGACACGGATTTTTCGGGCGCCGAGTTCCTTGGCAAGAACCCCCGTGATGGCGTCGACCGCACCCTTGGTGCCGGTATAGACCGTACTATGGGGCGGTGTCACGCTGCTCGCTACGGAGCCGATATTGATGATGCTGGCGCCTTCTCCAAGGTGGGGGACGGCGGCCTGCGTGGTCAGCAGAAGGCCGAGGACATTGATGTTGAAAGTTCTGTGGAACAGTTCCTCGGTGACACCCTCGATCGGCGCAAACTCGTAGACGCCCGAGTTGTTCACCAGGATGTCGAGGCGGCCGAAGTTCCTGATGGCGGCATCGATCAGTCCCTTCGCTTCCGCGGCCTTGGATACGTCCCCACCCACGGCAACGGCCTTGCCTCCGCTTGCGGCGATCGCGCCGACCACGGCATCCGCGCCGACCTTGCTGGAGGCATAGTTGACGATGACAGACGCGCCTTCCGCGGCCAGTGATTTGGCAATGGCGGCGCCGATACCTTTGGATGCGCCGGTAACGACCGCGACTTTTCCTGCGAGCTTGCTCATTTCTTCGTCCCTTTCCGGTACCGCTGTTGAATTCGAGAGCCGTCTGGATCGCCCCTCGTTCGGTTCAGGTGTATAGATGGAGCAGGCTCGCCGCACGATTCAATTGTTCTGAACTTACGAACTATTGAACCTTGGTACCACTCCGGATACTCTTATGGATGTGCGGCCTTTGTTTCACCCGTCGGTTGAGGACATCACTGTAGAGGGCATCCTACATGCCCTATCCGACCCCGTGAGGGTGGCAATCTATGCGGACATCGTGGCGCAGCAGTGCTCACAAAATTGCTCGAGTTTTCTGACAGTTAGCGACAAGGCGATCCCGAAGTCGACGCTCTCCCAGCACTTCAAGGCGCTGCGCGAGGCGGGGTTGATCCGGGGCGAACGGCACGGGGTGGAAGTGCGCAACACTCCGCGTTGCGCCGAGATCGAGCAGCGCTTCCCCGGCCTGCTCCAGGCGATCGTCAATGCACACGCGATCCAATTGAAGGGCGCAACTCGAGCAAAGCAACCCACGGCCAAGAAAGTGGCCAGACGGACAGCCTCAAGTAAATAAGGAACCGCGCCCATCCAGAGCGGATCAGTAGGATGGGACCGGGCGTCAGTGCGTCTACCCCATCTTCACCAGATCCCAGGGCTTTCGATACTCGCGGGAAAGGTACTTCTCCGCCTCCGGCACGCCGGGGAAACCGAAACTCCTGTCGTCCCAAGCCAGCTTCCGTCCGGTCCAGTAAGCAACATTGCCCATGCACGCGATCGCCGTCGCTCGCACACCCACCTCGATGTTCGCCGCCGGCTGCCTCCGCGCCCGCACACAATCCACGAAGTTCTTGGTATGCAGCGGCGTCGGCTCGTCCTCGTTCATCCTGATCTTCTCCATGCGGGGCTTCCACTGCGCGCCCCGTGCGAAGCGCTGGCCGGGCTCCGGCGGGATCGGCTCGGGATACAACTCCATCCCGATTCGATCGACAAACAGAGCCGCCTCCGTGCCGTAGAACGCCATGCCGTGCGGGCGGTCCTCCGGCCCTCTCATGCCGTAATAGCTCATCCCCGCGGTCCGGCCGCCGAGACCGTGGCCGTTGTAGTTGCAGCATTCGTAGCCAAGAATGAACGTCGGATACTCATAGGTGGCCGTTTGCATATCCGGGATGTCGCCGGCCAGCTTCTGGTTGAATCGCAGCGCGGAAGAGACTACATTCCTGGGCGTATCCACCCCCATGATCTGGTGAACCGAATCGAAGCGGTGGTTGCCGTAATCGCTGATGATCCCGTTCGTGTAGTCCATGAACGAGCGGTAATTCAGCCGGTTTCGGTTGAACGGCACCTTCGGAGCCGGACCCAGCCATGCATCCCAGTTCAGATCGGATGGCGGATCACTGTCCGGCACCGCCGGGTTGCCCCAGAACGTGCTCATGTAGTTCCACACGCGCACGTAGCGGACCTCCCCGATCTTGCCGCTCGCGATCATTCTGGCGGCTTCCCCGATATGTTCCGCCGACCGGTGCTGCGTCCCGATCTGCACGATCCGCTTGGTGCGCCGGACCGTCTCCACCATGTACTTCGCTTCGGCCAGCCGGTACATCACCGGTTTCTCGAGGTAGACGTCCTTCCCCGCCTCGCAGGCCAGCATCATCATGGGGGCGTGCCACGGGTCCGGAGTGGCGATGATCACCGCATCAATCTCTTTGTCGGCCAGCATCGCGCGAAAATCCGCATACGTCTTCGCCTGCGGAGCCCACTGTTTGGCGCGGTCCACCCGGCTGCCGTAGACGTCGCACAATCCGGCGATCTCGACATTGCGGGGTTCCTTGATCCGGGCATCGAGGTTGCCATCGTGGTAGTTGTCCGGAGCCACCGCCTGAATATCAACCGGGGTTCCGCGCATCAGACGGGCATCGAGCGTGCCCCGGCCGCCGCACCCGATCAACCCGACGCGAAGCCGGTCGTTGGCCCCATGTACCGCTTGCTGCGACATTGCGGTCCAAGCCACGGTGCCGGCGCCCACCCGGTTCAGGAAATCTCGTCTTTGCATGCCCGGAATCTCTCTTTCTATCTCGTCGATCAGCATCGGGAACACCGACCCTTGTCCGCCGCGAAGGCGGACTGCCTAGGCCCTACTGACTGCTTGCCGATCCACGAAACGTTGAGTCCAATGCGCGACGTCCTGCCCTGAGCCAGGCAAGGTGGCACAGGGCCGCGTCCAACGCTGGTGGAATCGTATATTCACAAGGACGGGAAGTCAACCAGCGATAGCACCAGCGGCGGCCCACTCGGAGTTGTTGGCATGGGGCCATTCCTCCAGCCACCGGTTGAGCCACACCCATCTCAACAAGAGGCTTCCCCCCTTACGCCTTGGCGCGGCGCGAACAGCCCCGGGGCACGTGCCCCTTGGGGGCTACCCATTCGGCATCCAAATGTGATCTGCTGTCCTGATGACACGCAGAGACCTTCTCGCCATGGCAAGTTCCCTGCCTGGGCTGCTCTCGTCCACCGCCGCCTCCGCCCAGCCGGCCACTGGTCGACGCATGGGGGGCACGCCAACGGCATTCCTCGCCCACGTCCGGGCGGCGCGGGAGGGGGGCAGTCCCTTCGACATCGTCGAGCATTGCCACAACTTCGGCCTGGCCGGCGTGCAGACCAATCCGCCCTCATTGGATCCTGAGGCGCTTCGCAAGTTCCGGCAACGCCTCGACACCTATCAGATGCATCTGGTCTCCGACCCGCGGCTTCCCAAGGATGCTGGCGAGTTACCAGCATTTGAAGCGCAGGTGAAGGCGTTCAAGGAGGCCGGCGCCGTCGCATTCCACGCTGCGCTCACAGGCCGGCGCTATGAGGATTTCGCCAGCTTTGAGCCCTGGAAACAGATGTTCGAGCAGCGCCAGCGGCAGGTTGAACTGGCCGAGCCCATTCTGCGCAAGTACAAAGTCCCGCTGGGCATCGAGAACCACAAGGGCTGGCGCTCGGCCGAGCA
This sequence comes from uncultured Paludibaculum sp., assembly GCF_963665245.1. Lineage (NCBI taxonomy): Bacteria > Pseudomonadati > Acidobacteriota > Terriglobia > Bryobacterales > Bryobacteraceae > Paludibaculum > uncultured Paludibaculum sp. Next base: position 820,921 of record NZ_OY762269.1, on the reverse strand, counting down.
GGCGGCCTGGATGAAGCGGCTCGGCAGCGAATGGGTAGGCGTCTGTCTCGATTTCGGCAACAACCTCTCGCTGTGTGAGGACCCGCTCGAAACGGCCAAGACGCTGGCTCCGTTCACTGTCTACACCCACATCAAGGACATGGGCGTGGAGCCATATGAGGATGGTTTCCTGCTGGCGGAAGTCCCGTTCGGCGAAGGCATCGTAGACCTTCCGCAGATCATCGCGATGCTCCGTAAGAAGGATCCGAACATGATCTTCAACCTGGAAATGATCACCCGCGACCCGCTGAAGATCCCGGTCTTCACGCCCAAATACTGGGCCACGTTCGACGACGCGTACAGCCCGCTGCCCGGGCGTGATCTGGCCAAGGTCCTCAGCTTGGTACAAAAGAACCATCCCAGGCAACCGTTGGCACGAACAGCCGGCCTGAGCCCGGCCCAGCAGATGAAGATCGAGGACGAACTCAACCGGCAGTGCATCGCATACGCTCACGAGAAACTGGGCTTGTAGCACCCCGACTCGACTGGATGTCGACAAGGCAGGTCCACAGCCGCAGCCAGGCAATACCGCGGGTGCCGCAACTCGACTTCGCGAAGATCGGGCTCACCGGCCCCCCTCCGGACCTTACCGCCGACTATACCCACCAAAGAGGAAGCAGTTGCCGGCGGGACAATCCATCGCGTCGCCGGACGAGGCCGGCTCTCGGATAGGCACGTAGCACTATCGGTTCAACTTATTACTGATTTCTGCAATTCTGCGGCCCTGATAGCGCGCGCCATTCAACTCGTTGGCAGAGGGCTGACGCGAGCCATCTCCTCCTGCGATCGTGGTGGCTCCATACGGCGCGCCGCCCGTCACTTCCTGAACGCCCATCTGACCCGTGTAGCCATAGTCCAGGCCGACGATGATCATTCCAAAATGGAGAAGGTTTGCAATCACGGAGAACAGAGTTGTCTCCTGCCCGCCATGCTGGGTAGCAGAGCAGGTAAAGGCGCCGCCGACTTTTCCATTGAGAGCGCCCTGCAGCCAGAGTTTGCCGGCCTGATCGAGGAAGCTTGCCATTTGCGAAGCCATCCGTCCAAATCGCGTCCCGACACCGACAACGATGGCGTCGTAGTTGGCGAGTTCGTCGATCCTGGCGATCGGAGCCTTCTGGTCCAGCTTGAAATGGGAGGCCTTGGCGACGTCCTCGGGCACCAATTCGGGAACCCGCCGGATGTCGACTTCCGCGCCCGCCTCACGAGCGCCGTCCGCCACTGCCTCAGCCATCTGCTCGATGTGGCCGTAGCTCGAATAGTAAAGAACAAGGACCTTGCTCATAATTCGCCCTTTCCTGCCGTCTTGCGGCTGCACACCTATCGCTTCACCGGGCCTGGAGATTTGCAGAGTGTATGGAGACTCCGCCTCAGCAACGGTTCAACGGTTGGGACCAGGGCGTACTCCTCCTCCTGATTGATCAGCGAGGGTGATTCGTACGAACGGCGAAAGTCACTCACCTCCATCTTGCTCCCGAAGACGAACGCGTCTTGTCAGGAAGAGCAGCTCCTATTCTAGTCTGGCCAGTTCTGGAGGATACGATGACCGACAGTTGATCGGGCATGAGCGAACTGCTGGCGTTTGACCGTCGTTCGTTCCGGAACTGTGATGTCCCGCTCCGCGTCGTCCCGCGACAATCCCGCCACAACTCGGAGGAAGCCGCCTGCAGACTGCATACGATGGTGCGTCCAGGGACGCGCCGCTTTTGATGGACCCTTCCTCTTCTCTGTCGCGACCACGAGCCGGGGCAACGGCGATGCGCGCTCCACCCAACATGGCCGCTTTGAACGGCCCACAACCTGAAGCCCCGACTTCGCAGGTGATACTCACTCCGCTTGGATCAGCGGCTGGCTCCACGCCTGGTCGCCCAACGGATGGCCGTCACGCAGCCCCAGTTCAGCCCGATGCAGCAGGTTTACAGTCCAATAGTCGTGCTGCTTCCGTCCCGCGGCGAGGCTGCGACGCAGCATGTTGGGCCACGAGAAGAATGCCCGCCGCGCAGCTAGGCAATGGCCTCGCAGAGCGTCGGTGCTGAGATGGCGGGGTTGGAAGGCGACCGTGTTGTAGGCGTAGTGGCAATCCAGCCACCAGCTTTCGTGGAGCAGACGTTGCTCGGAGGCGAGACGCCGGTAGAGAGCAGTCCCGGGGAACGGCATCAAGTGCGCAAACGCGGCGAGTAGAAAACCGTGCTCGACGCTGAAAGCGACCGTGCGCTCAAAGTCGTCCGGAGTGTCGCCGTCGCAGCCGAAGACGAACGTCCCATAGACCGGCACTCCAAACCGCTGCAACTCCGCGACCGCTCGTTCGACGCCGCCTCGCAGCTCATTGATCGGCTTGCTCATCTCGCGCAAGTTGGCCGGCTGAAGACTCTCGAAGCCGATGAGCAGACAGCGGCAACCACTACGCACAATCAGATCGAGCAACTCCGGATCATGCGCCACGTTGATGCCCGCCTGCCCCACCCATCGCACCTTCAACGGGATCAGGGCGCGCAGAAACTCCTTGAGCCTCTCTGGCTCGCAGGCGAGATTGTCGTCCACGAAGAAGATCAGCCCACGACGACCGCCTTTGGAGACATCGGCTACCTCCGCGATCACGTCGTCGACCGGCCGCCCGCTGTATGTATTGCGGAAGGCCGCTTGCACCGCGCAGAACTCACAACTGAGGCGGCAGCCCCGGCCGAATTCGATGAGCTGGATCGGCAGGTACCGTTTGCCTTGAAAGATGCTGCGGTCGTACTTCCAGCCGCTCAGGGATGGCGCGTGGCCCGCCTGATAGTGCTTCCGCATTCGGCCGGCACGCAGGTCCTCTAGAAGCAGGGGCCAACTCTGGTCCGCGCTGCCGGTAACGACGCATTCTGCGTAATGCGCCACTTCGTCGGGACAGAGAGTCGCGTGAATGCCGCCCATCACAACCGGAACACCACGCCGGCGGTACTCGCTCGCAATCTGGTAGGCACGCCGCGCGGTGTAGGTTTCGACGCTGAGCCCCACGAGGTCAGTTGGCTCGTCAAAGGGGATGGCCTCCAGGCGATCGTCGTAGAAGCGGAGTTCTACGTCTGCCGGCTGGAGCGCCGCTAGCGCCGCAACCCACAGAGGCTGCATCTGCCAGGTGCGCAGCCCCCGCCGCTCGCCGGCGCGCCTCCCAAGACATGGATGGATCAGCGTCACACGCGGCATGGAGTCTCCTCCAGTTCGGCTGGCACCTGCCACTGCTCGGGACCAGGGGCACGCCCAGGATCACCCACCGAGTACGGCGAGGCAAAGCGGCGCTCATGATAGAGGCGATGCACGAAGATCCGGTAGCAGAGGTTGCCGACAAAATTGATCGGGCACCGAAGATCGGGCCGCGCTACACGTTGGGCGATACGATGCAGGCGGAAGGATTCGCGATACGCCCATTTGAATCCGGAATAGAGATCCCCCGGGCTCATCTGGGCCGGCTGAATCACCACATGCATGGTGTCGTAATCATTCCAGTTGAAGCTGAGGATTCGCCGCTCCTCCATCAACCGGGCGAACAGCGGAGTACCTGGATAGGGCGTGTAGAGGGAGTAGCGGGGGATATCGATACCCAGGTCCTGCACCAGGTTCACAGTGGACTCGAAAACGCTCTTGTCGTCGTGATCGAAACCGAAGACAAAGCATCCTTGAATGGTGATGCCGCGCCGCTGGAGCATGGCAACTACGTCTTTGTACCGCACCGTCTGGTTGAAGCTCTTGCGGATCCTCCGCAGTGTAGCTTGGTCACCGGATTCAAAGCCCACCAACAGGTAGACGCACCCGCTCTCCACCATCAGGTCGAGCAACTGGGTGTCCTGCAAGCTGTCGGCCGTGACCAGTCCGCCCCACCGCTTCCGTAGCGGGATCATGGCCGTAAACAACTCGCGCGCGTACTCCGCGTCATCCACTAGGCTGACGTCATTGAACGCGATGATATTGCCCGAGATCGCCTTGATGTCTCGTATGACGTCCGCCACCGGCCGTTTGAGATACTTCGGCCACACTGCGGGCACCGAGCAGAAGTCGCACTTGCGCCGGCACCCCCGGGTTGCCTGGACGCTGTTTGGCATCATGTAGCCGGACTTTCGCTGCAGGTCACGCCGCGGCGTGGGAACGCCCTCGAGGACGTCACTTCCTATGGTGTGCTCCCGGTAGACTCGCTTCATACGGCCCCGGCGGAAATCCTCAATCAGCCTAGGCCATGCGGACTCGCCGCGCCCGATGACGATCGCATCGGCGTGTTCGATCGCTTCTCCGGGCAACACCGAAACGTGAACCCCGCCAAGCACCACGGGAGTTCCGCGTTCCCGATAGTGCCGCGCCATGGCATACGCGGAGGGTGCGCAGCCGGTGATCACGCTGATGCCCACCAGGTCGGCCGGATCGTCCAGCGGCACAGGATCCACACTGCCATCAACGAGCTTAACCTCGATGTCGGGATCGCCTGGCACCAGAGCAGCGAGTGTCGTCAGGGTCAGCGGCGCCTCCCGCATCGAGCGTACAAACGGCCCCACCCTCAGTTTGTGCATGTGAGCGTCAGGCATGATCAGGAGAATTCGCACTGTCCACCTCGCTGAGGGGTTTTCACTTCCACGGGCACGAAGGTCCGACGGTAATAGCGGAAACCTAGATTCACTGCCAGATCCGCTAGGGGCATGGCTCTGGAGCCGGCAACCCGGCGCAGGATCGAAGAGAGACGATAGGTCTCATTCCAGGCGTAGTACAGGCCCTGCTGCAGTTCGTCGACGGTCATTCCGATGGGCTGATAAACGACGTGCCGCCCGTCGTATTGATTCCAGTCGGTCGTCAGAATACGGCCATGCGCCCGCACTCGTGACCAGGCGGCAGTACCGGGAAACGGTGTAAAGATCGAATAGAGCGCCACGTCGAGGTGATTGCGATCGACGAACTCCACGGTACGGCTGAAGACGCTCGCGTCATCTCCATCGAGGCCGAACACGAAGCAGCCGAGGATCGCGATGCCTTCTCCGTGCAGCATCCGGCAGGTTTCCCGATATCGAGTCACGTCATTAAACGACTTCCCCGCTCCGGATAGCACCGAGACATCAAGCGATTCGAAGCCGATTACCAGGCCGCGACACCCGCTGGCGCGCGCCGCTTTCACCCAGGTCGCATCGCTGGCGGACTTCATCGAGGCACTGCTGAACCACCTGCGTCCCACGCGCTTCAGGACTGGGAGCAAGGTTGCGGCGAAGGTGCTGTTCTCCAGCGGGTTCGCGTCCAGCATCGCTATCGGCCCCGCGGGCATGCTCTCCAGATCCGCCTGGATTCGATCGATGCTCCGCGGGACGAAGCGTCCTGCGTGCATCGGCGGGACGACGCAAAAATTGCAGCTATTCGCACATCCTCGCGCGGTCTCGAGAGTATTCGAGATCGAGTACGCCCTCGGGTGAAGGAGATCGCGCCGGGGCACAGCCACACCTGAGGCGAATGCGTCGTGCCACACCGATTGGTACAGCGGCCGCATGGCGCCCCGGGAAAACTCCCTGAGCAGTTGCGGCCATGCCGCTTCGGCAAAACCTCGCACCACGGCGTCCGCGTGCAGCAACGCCTCGTCCGGCATGAATGTGGGATGATACCCACCCAGGACGACTTTGACACCCCGGCTCCGCGCGGCGTCAGCCAGTTGATAGGCCCGTTGCGCATCGCAGGTCATGGCACTAATGCCAACCAGGTCCGCGCTCCAGAAATCGTCCGGGACCGCGTCCACCGCTTCATCGACCACGGCGACTTCGGCGCCCAACTCAGGCGGAATCAGCGCCGCCAGCAGGGTGAGCGTGGTTGCCGCGTATGCCGCCTTGGCCGGCGTCTCGCACCAACGTCGGCCATCGCTCATTCGCAGTGCGTTCGCGCTGATGAGCAGGATCCGCATGCTCAACCCTTCCGGGCCCTTCCCGGGCCGAACACCAACGCGCGTTGAGCGAAGAGGTGCTGAAGCGCGGCGAGGCCCATCAGGGTAAGTCCCCCCGCCAATAGGAGGGCGAACGTCGCCCAGTCCGATCGCGCGCCAAGCACGATTGCGCGGTATGCCATCAGGCAGCTTGCCGAGTACGTCGCGCCCACCAGCCAGAAGCCGATCACACCGAAACTGGTCACCACTTCAACCGGGCTGCGCTTCACCGCGCCGGGGACCGTCGCGATCTCTATCATGCCGGTGGCGACACCCCAGGTATCGTGATGACACGACAGAACGCATTGGACAAAGCCCGCGCAGAGTACGACTCGGACCATGTTCTCGGCCGTGAGCGGCATGTCAGTGGCAAACACCAGATAGAACACCAGCGCCATATACGGCGCGTAGAGGAAGCCGTGGTGTAGGAAGTAGTTCTTGATTCGGAACGGCCCGTTGAACTTCCAGAGGTGGAGGATATTGGTCCCGATGCCCGGGAAGATGTACCCAAATAGAACACCCAGCGCGAGAACATAGAGTGAAAACAGCCCATCGCCGGTTCGGCGATACCACAGCCAGTACATCACCGCGGTCATTGGCAACGGCAGGACGAAGTCGATCAATATGAGATAGGCCCTTTTCATGCAGTGGCAGCGCCTGGCCGTTTCTTCCGGAGCGCGTACCCGGCCAGGAACCCCAGCAACACGCCCGCCCCGACGCCGGCTGCGCCGTAGATCATGCGTGTTCGCGACACGATGTCGTCGATGGCCGGGTTATCAATCGGATTGACCGTTTCCTGAACCCGCAGAACCTTCCACTCGCCGTTCTGCTTCCGCGTCACCACCGTCCACCGGGGCAGGATCGCGTAGTCGCGCCCGGCGGCGGTGTGAAACTCCTCCTCGTTGTGTCCGCGGGAGATGCCGATGTCACCAAAGAAATCGGTCTGATCCGTCACAACCTTCACGTGATACCGTCCGCCTTCTCCAATCAGACCCCGGATTCTCTGCCAGAATGCGACAAACTCGTCGTAGGTCTTCACCTCCTCGCCCGAGAGCATCACGCAACTGAAGCCGTCGGCAAGCAGCGGTTTGACCTTTGGCAGATCGTTATTGTTGAGGGCGTCCTCATAAATTGATTTGAGGCGGCGTAGCGCGTCGTAGTCCGATGCGCGCGCCGGATCCTCTCCAGGCTGCGCGGCGGCGAATGCACAGCCCGCAAGCGCCGCGGCGAGCAGCGATAGGTGGATAGCGGAACGACGATGCTTCGACATGATGTCTCCTCGAGGAATGAACGTAATCACGACTGGCCTCGCCCTAGTGGGAATCCCTGCTTCTCCAGCACGTCTTTCCTCACCAGGAAATTTAGAGCCAGCGATTCGACGAAACGCGTTCGGTTGGCCGGCGAAATCGCGCGGCGCAGGATGTTTGCGGGCTGGTAGAAGACGCGCCGGTTCTCCCGGCACGCATCGGCGAGCGCGCCGGCCGAGAAATGCTTCGGGTCAAAAATCACGTCGCCCCAACGAAATCCGGGCGTAAGCCACCATCGCTCAACCCGGAGCCTGCCTTCCGCTTCCATCTGTTCGTACACCGGCGTTCCGGGAAACGGCGTCAGGTGGTTGAACAGGGCCAGCATGAACTTCTGGCCATTCGCGAACGCCAACGTCCTCGAGAACGACTCCGGAGTGTCCTCGTCGTAGCCGAACAGGAATGACGCACAGATTCGGATCTTCCTCGCGTGCAGCCTGGAGATTGCCTCCGCAAAGCCATCAGCCTTGCATCGCGCCGACTTGCCCATCTGACGCAAGCTGCCTTCGCTCAGCGATTCAAAACCAACCAGCAGTCCGGCGCACCCGCTCGCGGCGGCAAGGTCCAGGAGTTCATCGTCGAAGGCGAATTCTATTCCGGCCTGTGCAACCCAACGGATTCGCAACGGAATCAACGCGCGCAGCAATTCCTTTGCCTTGGAAACATCGCCAATCAGATTGTCGTCGACGAACTCGACGAATCGCCCAGGGATGTGTCGGATCTCCTCCACCACTTCTGTCACCGGCCGGCACTCTTTCCGTGATCCGAAGAATCCCGCCACCGAGCAGAAGCCGCACGCGTAAGGACAGCCTCTGCCGAATTCCACAAGATCTATCCGCAAATATCGCTTTCCGGTGAAAACTTCCCGGCGATAGCGCAGACCAGCGAGCGAGGGTTGCCGGGAAGACCGATAAACGGGCTGCAATCTGCCGTTACGCGCGTCCTCCAGCGCTCGGGGCCACGATTCCTCCGCGGCGCCGATCACGACCGCATCGGCATGCTGCGCGGCTTCCTCTGGAACCGCCGTTACGTGAAAACCTCCCAGCACCACGGGAATGCCGCGGCGTCGAAACTCATCCGCAATCTCGTAGGCGCGCCTGGCGGCAAACGTTTGAACGGAAATTGCGGCGAGGTCCGTAGGGGCGTTGTAGTCGATGCGCTCGAACCGATCGTCGAAGAAGCGAATATTGACGTCGCCAGGCGCCAACCCTGCGAGTGCGGCAATCGTCAGCGGCTGCATCTGAACTGCGCGGACTCGCCGGCCCATTGAGGGATAAACCAATGTGACGCGCATGGAACTCCGCTCTGCCACGATTCACAAGCTATTACAGTCAATTCGAGTTTATCATCTGAAACGGTATAATAATTTCATGATCGGTCCATTGGCCGGCGGGCATGCTCTTGCGGCGGTACCCGTTAGTCGCGATTCCGCGCGGCTGACTGGCCATTTGCGACGCTTCTCCCTCGAACAGGCTACGCTCAGGGACGATGCCGATCTGCGCCACCTCCTTCGGTCCACGCCCATGGATGGGCCAATCCGGCTGTGTCTTCAGAGAGAGCCCGACTTTTTTGCGGCCGCCAGGATAGGCAACGACGCGACTCAGGTGATTGTGGGCCGTGAACTTGCCACGGGCCACGTGGCATCGACGGCTACGCGCGCCATCCGCCGCGCCTTTGTGAATGGCCAGGAGGGCGTGGTGGGATATCTCAGCTCGCTTCGCGTTCGGAGCGATGCGGCCAGGACCACGCTGCTGGCGCGAGGATACAGGTACCTGCGTGAACTACACTCTGACGCCCGGGTGCAATACTATGTGACCACCATTCTGGAGGGCAACAGCGCCGCCCGGCACATCCTCACCTCCGAGCGGGCCGGCCTGCCGTTGTATGTTCCAGTGGGCCGCCTCCAGACCTATCTCGTGCCACTCTACAAGCGCCGGCGGTCCGTCGCGAGCGATTCCGTCGCCCGTGGTGCCGCGCCGGAAATCCTGCCACCGGCGTTCGAGTGCCTCAACGCGTTCAACACCGGCCTGCAGTTCGCGCCGGTCTACAGGCCCGAGGACCTCGGCTCCGGGTCGCACCTACTGCCCGGCCTCACCACCGCCGATTTATTTGTGTACCGATGCGGCAGCGAGATCGCGGGCACGATGGCGGTGTGGGACCAGAGCGGCCTCAAACAAACGGTGGTGAATGGGTACTCACGAAAGATGATGGCGCTGCGTCCGTTTCTGAATGCGGCGTCGCACTTTGGCTTGGCGCCACGACTGCCGTCGCCAGGACGGTCCCTGCCGTGCCTGTATGCGGCCTTGCTGAGCAGCCGGGACTCAGATGTGGAAATCTTCCGCTCAATGCTTGAGACCGTGATCGCGGAGCACAGCGACAGAGGCTTCGCTTACTTGCTGGTAGGGCTATGCGATCGGCATCCATTTTGTGAAGTGGTGGAGCAGCGGGCCGCCATGAAGGTCGCCAGTGATATCTACGTGGTCTATTGGAGGGACTGCCCACCGGTCAGTCCGCCATCCACAACCCGCATTCCGCACCTGGAGATTGCCACATTGTAGGGCGGAGAGCCGAGACGATGAAGACCATAGGGTGCACAGTTGCGGTTCCGGACCTCAACGCCGATGAACGTGACCAGATGTTCGCGTTGCTCAATCAGCACTACCTCGGGGTGACACGCGAGGAGTTCGCACGCGACCTGCTGGCCAAGGACCATGCCATTCTGCTGCGCTCGAGCGATGGAGATCTCGTGGGCTTCTCCACACAGGCGCGGGTGCACCTCGCGCTGCCGGATCGCACGGTGCTTGCAGTGTTCTCCGGCGATACCATCGTCTGCGAGCAGCATCGCGGGTCCCTCGAAACCGCGAGAGAGATTTGCCGCTACTTTCGCAGGACACTTACTGACTATCCCGGCGAAGAGCTGTATTGGGTGCTGATCTGCAAAGGGTGGCGAACTTACCGCGTTCTGCGGCTGTTCTTCGAGGAGTACGCCCCGAAGCCGACCGGAGTGGGTGGGGCTGCTTTGTGGGAGATCGCCAACGCGTTTGGGCGTGCCCGATACGCCGACTTCTACCAGCCATCCACGCGCCTCATCGAATTCCCGAAACAAGGGCAGCGCATCCGGCCAGGCTCGGCGGAAGCGATCGATCGCCGGCGGTCCGACCCGGAAATGCTGTTCTTTGAGCGCCTCAATCCGGGCCACGAGAACGGAACGGAACTGGTTTGTGTGGCGCCCATCCGGCTGGATAACTTCACGGCGGCAGCCAGAAGATTGGCTGGATATTGAACCCGATCACCGCCAATTCGCTGCTATTTGTTTCATGCATCCTCGATACCCTGCGATGGAGGATCGGCGCGCACCGCGTGACTGAGGTGCAGAAACGAATCCTGCTACGGATTGTCAGACTGAATGCCGCAACCGCCTTCGGGCGCGACCACGGCTTTGCCAGAATCGGCACGGTGGCGGACTACCAGGCGCAGGTTCCAGTGCGCCGGTATGGCGACATGGAGCGGTACATTGAGCGGTGCGCGGCCGGGGAACCAGCCGTCCTGACCAGCGAGCCCATCACGTCGTTTGCCCGTTCCAGCGGTTCCACCGCGGCAAGCAAGCTGATTCCGTACACGTCGGCGCTGCTCCGGGAGTTTCAACGCGGCATCTGTCCCTGGTTGGCGGGCATCTTTCTGGAGCATCCGGCACTGTTGGCTGGCAAGTCCTATTGGCAGATCTCGCCGGCAGGAACGCCGGCTACCGTGAGTTCCGGTGGAATCCCCGTCGGTTTTGGCGAGGACACCGAGTACTTCGGCCGCCGGAGGGCTGCCCTGGTCCGCGGTACGTTGGCAGTGGCGGAGGCCATCCCGCCCCATTCGCCGATGGATGAGTTCCGCTTCCAGACGCTGCGCCAACTGCTGGCGTGTCGCAACCTGCGCTTCATCTCCGTCTGGAATCCCTCATTTCTCACGCTGCTGCTCAGTGACTTGCTCAGGCTGGCGCCTTCGCTCATCCAGCAGATCCGAGAGGACGGACAGGAACTTCGTGCCGTGGAGCTCGTGCGTCTGTTTGCCGCGCATCGCGGTTCCGACCTGACCCGTACGAATAGTGCTGGCCGAACGCTTCCGGAAGTGATTTGGCCAGAGCTTCGCCTCATTAGCTGTTGGACCGATGCGGCCGCCCGCGACGCCGTCGGTGGAGTGCTCGCCCTGTTCCCGCACATTGCGATTCAGGGCAAGGGCCTGATTGCGACGGAAGGGCTGATGAGCATTCCCTGGGGTGCGACGGGAAGCGCGCTCGCGATCACGTCGCATTTTTTGGAATTTCTTGAGGAACGCTCCGATGGATCGGCGGGCGCGCCCAGGCTTGCGCAGGAGCTTCAGGTCGGCGGCAGGTATTCGATTCTGCTGACCACATCCGGTGGCCTGTACCGGTATCGCATCGGCGACATCGTCGAAGTCACCGGCAGAATCGGTGAGTGTCCGGTCGTGAGGTTCTGCGGCAAAGAGGGCGGCACCGTGGATCTGGTGGGCGAGAAACTGAACGGCGATCATGTCGCTTGCGCTGCCGCCGAAGTGTTCGCTCGGCACGGCATAGCGCCTCGGTTCTGGATGCTTGCGCCGCAGCGCGGCGATGGGACGCCCGGCTACAGCCTGTATGTTCAGTCGGATTCTGCGATGCCTCCTGAGCTGTTGTCGGCGTTTGAAACGGCGCTGGAAACGAACTTTCACTACGCCTATGCGCGGCGCTTGGGACAACTGGCGCCACTGCGGCTGTTCCCAATCGATCCCCAATCCGATCCTGAGACGGCATATCTGGCGTTTCGCGCATCGCAAGGCCAACAACTGGGCAGGATCAAACGCCCCTACCTGGAGCCCTGCTGCGGCTGGGACAACGTATTCCAGAGAGCAAACGACAGGGCTTAGAGGGTTGGCGCAATGCCCCGCCCCGGCAGTCGGCCGGAACATCCATTGAGGCTGCCGCGATCAAGTCGTCTATCGGAAACGGCGCTCCAAACCGGTGCTGGCCGCCGTAGGCGCGGTCGCCGCGGCGCCCCCCACTACCTGCGTCCGTACTGCCATCAGGGACCATTCCCTGCGGGCGTCGAAGTCGATATCCAATACAGTGACTTTGAGCCTGCCCTGTTCCGCATGCAGGCAGTGCCTGGCCAGGATACCCTGTTTGATCGAGCCGATCCCAGTGGGCATTGGCGGCAGCGGCCCCGAGCCCGTTGTCCGGCCCACCTCCAGCAGCAGCGCGCCCAACGCCAGAGCGCCGGGTCCACTACAGACGTCCAGCATGGATCGGGGACGATCCCTCGCAGTGACTTCGGCCAAAGCGTCGCGACAGAGCACGGTGGTGAGATGGTGCTCCATGCCAAAGATGCCCGAATCGGCGAAGCGAGCACGTCGGCCCGGAGAAATCGGCACGAGACGAGGTCCATCGGCGCCACCCAGGATCGAGCTACAAATCGCGTGGTCGTGCACCTTCGCGATCGCCAGACCGTGCACGCCCGCCGGTTGAACTGCCGTGCCGGCGTCCATCACCTGGACCTCGACGAAGAGGTGCGATCCCGGCAGGATTAGACGTTTCTTCCAGGCAAAGAAGTGCGATGGACAAAGGCCACGTGCTCGGCGGAACGCCGCCACACTCTGATCGCTCCGCTCATGCTCAGCGCCCAGTTCCCGCCATTTCACCCAAGCCTCAGGTCCACGCGTGCGCATGACTTCATAGGGGGGCATACGGAGGACGCCTTCAAGATGGGGTTTGCGCATTGTTCGCTAGTCGAGGCGCGTTTCGACTGACCAAAGTCTGGACTTTCGTCGTCCTCCAGTTCCTCGAATTCACGAAAAGCCCTGTCGTGGTGCTCAATGGCCTCGACGATCGTGTCGGACGCCCCCCGACTCGAGCCTCTGGAGCATCCTCGATGAACAGTTCCACAAACTCGCGAGGTTGAAGGATAAATTCGGGGCGAGCCAGATCCGGGTGAGAGGGGCGGTGAAGGTGATGGCGCACCTGATGTTTGGGGTATTGGCACTGACGGCGGATCAGTGGATGAGGTTGTCAGGCTAACAGATCTGAAACTCCGCAATAGAAGAAGGCAAAAACGAGAGGCTGCCAGGGGCGGTCAGCTGGAGGCATGGGGGAAGAGCGCGCGGGGAGGGGACGAGATGGCGTCGGCAAGGCGCAATTGGAAGAAAACACCCGCCGACACAATCCGACCGAAAGAGTCAAGGCGGTTTCGGCTGAGCTCTGCAAGAGGGTCCTTCGAAAACCTCCGGTTATAACCGCACGTGTTTACAGTCGATTCCGCGTTCAGCGCATTTGCAAGGTCGTCCTCTTTTGCGTTGGGTTGGAGGTGACTCTGGAGGTTTCTCCAAAGGGCTCAATATCACTTGCCAGCCCAATCGCTCCAGCCGTGCCGTCAGTCGCCTTTGCGTTCGTTGTCTGGCGTCAACTATTCCGCCCGGTCAGCGACAACTATTTCTCCCTATCGGCGACAACTACAAGCTTTGTGTAGCGGCCTTGCTCGCCTACACTGGTGCTGGCCGGAGCAGAGGGTAAGGCTCTGCAGGGATGCAACCTGAGCGCTGACTCCGGGGCCAGACCAGGCTGCGGGCGGGGTTCACCCGCCCCAGCGGTTCCGGTCCTTCTCCTGGGCTGGCAGGGTGGCGCTAAATCCCGGAGGTCTGGAGGCAGAGCCTCCAGATCAATCAATGACAACTTCCTTGTTCGCCGCGCTGTCATTCGTCCTCCGCTTTCTTCTTCTTGGCCTGCTCCATCCTGTAACTGGCGATGTTCAATTCGAGGATCACGCTGTGATGGACCAACCGGTCTATGGCTGAGGCCGTAGTCATGGGGTCCTTGAAAATCGCCTCCCATTTGGAGAATGGCAAGTTGGAAGTGAGCAGCACGCTGGCGCGCTCGTAGCGTTCGGCCAGCAGTGTAAACAGCACCTCCATCTCCTCTCGGCTCTGCTGCACGTAGCCAATGTCATCGATCACCAGAGCTTCGTAGTAGGCGAGCTTCTTGATGGCCTGGCTGAGCCGCAGGGCTTGCTTGGCGCGCAGCAGATCCTGCACCAGCCGCGCACATGTGGTGAACGCCACACGGCGCCCCTGCCGGATCAGTTCCTGCCCGAGGGCCGAGAGTAGATGAGTCTTGCCGCTACCAGGATTTCCGAAGGCGAGGACATTCTCGCGTCGGTCCAGAAACGTGCCATCCAGCAGAGCCTTGGCCTGTCGGGCCGCCTTCTGGGGCAACCGTTTCAGGTCGAAGCTATCCAGCGTCTTTTCCAGCGGAAGCTTGGATGCCTGCAACAGGCGAGCGATCCTCTTTTCGCGCCGTTCCTGACACTCCCGCTCGACCAGTTCCAGCAGGAACTGCTCGTAACCCAGCGCCTCCCGTTCCGCCTGGCGCGCCTTGTCTTCGTAGCATCGGCCCATCACCGGCAGGTAGAGTTCGCCTAGATACCCGGCCAGTTCTTTCTTGATGTCGCGGGGTTTGCTCACTGCTTCACCCCCATACCAGCGCCACCGTCGAGCAGTTCATCGAAGCTGGCCAGGACGACATCGTCCACCGCGATGTGAGTGGCTGGCCGCACTCCTGCTTGCTCGCTCAGCACGGCACGAACCGCAGCCGCATTGAGCTTCCCTTCGCCAATCTCTCCGGCCTCCAGCAGATACCTCAACGCCTCATCGACTCGCGCCTCGCCTTCTTGCGCCGCCATCTGCAGAATCTCCAGGTAGAGCTTGTTGGCTCGCGGCTGTGCCACCTCCCGCAACGCATCCCATGCCATGCGGAACCGGCTTGTGGGAAACAGTTCGTCCCGATAGCGGTAGTTTTCGAACGCTCCAGGCTTGCGCACCAGCCAGTCGATGATGTGCCGGTAGTCCACACGATGCTTGCCCCGGCCACGCAACCGTGGCATCTCCTCCACCTTGTTGCCGCCATACCAGACCTCGACGCTCTCCGCGTTCAGACGCGCTTCCACCTGTTCGCCGATCAGGCGGCTGTTGACCGAATAGGCATTGCGGTCCACATAGATGATGCTGCCGGAGTCCACCCTCACCTTCACTCGCTTCGCGCTGCCCACCCGCCGCTCCGGCAATGCTCTCAGGTACTGCATCTCGGCGGCGAGCCGCTCACGGCGGCCGGCATTCAGCCGCACCAGAAGCAGACGCAGGAATTCCTTATACTCCTCCACGGAGGCGAAGTCGTGACTTCCGCGCAGTAGCAGCGCCTGCTCGACGGCCCGTTTCAAGCGGTGGTGGCGTTGCTCGACGTCGCCGTTCTCGTTTGCCTTGCCCGCCTGGATCTTCTGGCCTTCCAACCGGTAGTGCCGCAACAGCGCCTCGTAGCGCGTCGTGAACTCCTTGTCGTTGCTCATGTTGTTCACGGCGGTGGACAGGCGGTCGGTCCGGTGCTCCAGCGGCACCGCACCCAATGCCCACAGGGCGTTCTGCAACCCCTCGCTCAAGCTCTCAAAGCTCTCGGAATAGCACAACGTGACGTCCTCCCAGTTCGAGTACGTCAACACGAAGTGATAGAGCATGTGCGGGAAACTCTGGCGGCCGATCGTGATGCCGAGTTCGTTCATGTATGTGAAGTCAGACTGGCCCAGGCGGCCTGGCACGTGCCTCTGGGCGAAGAACACTTCCCTGCCTGGGCCTTCCGTGGCGCGCCAGCGTTTGATATGCCGCTGTAGTGTCCGCAACTGCCCGTCGGCGAATTCGCCCGGATACTGGCGCTGTAATGCCTCGAACAATGTTTTGGCTTCCAGCCCAGGGTTGGCGTCCAGTTGTTGACGAACCTCCTCCCAGACCCGTTCGAATGGATCGGGCCGAGTTCGCCACGTCCTATCTGGCGTCTGCTCACTTGGGGGCCTAAGATCGGCCAGGTATTTCCTGGCTGTCTTCACATCCATGCCGGCCTTCGCGGCCGCCACCTCTTGCGTTTTCTCTGTTTTCGACAACCTTCTCAACCTCCTGACTTGTGCGTCGGTAACCATCTCCGATGCGCCCGCGGGCGCGATCCTCGATGGTCGTTGATGGTTGTCGCCAGTAGGGAATTCTAGTTGTCGTCGGCCGGGAGTTCTAATTGTCGCCCGTCAGCCCTTCCAGGACAATCACCTTGGCCTCGACCCGCTCCAGATCATCCAACAGTTCTTTCAATAGGAACCGGTGATGCGGGTTCACCTCACCGCGCAGCACCAACCGCAGTTCATCCCGCTTGGCTCGCAAATGACCCTGCGCTTTGTCGGCCAGCCAATCAGGTCGTTCCTGACCGGCAATCAGCGCACGGAGGATTCTACGTCCTGTGACACCCAGAATGTCGGACGCCACGGAACCGAGCTTGATATTGGCGTCTTCCAGTACCTTTGCGATCCGATTGTGAACGCGATTGAACTCACCTTTGAGCTTCACCCGGTAGCGAGTCAGGTCTCGCAATTCCTGGATGGGCTGCGGAGGCACAAAGCTGGCCATGAGCAGGCCATGCATCAGCAGATCGGCAATCCACTCGGAGTCTTTGCGATCCGTCTTCCGGCCGGGAATGTTATGCATGTGATACGGATTGGCCAGAAGCAAGGGGAAATGCCCATCCAGGACATGCCAGACCGGTTTCCAGTACACCCCAGTGGACTCCATCGCCACCGCCTGCACGCGGCAGCTATAGAGCCAGAGCTTCAGCCGTTGAAGCTCCTTCCAATAGGTCCCGAATTCCTTCTTCCGAACTGACTTTTCGCCGTGCGCATCAATGACCAGCACACAGGCGGTGAGAGAGTCTTTGTGAACATCGATCCCGCAGCAGCGGGAGTAAACTACCTGCATGGAGCCTCCTTGCCGCCGGACGAGGGACGCTGGAAAGAAGAACTGACTATCCTTCACGGGCTCTCTGCCTGCAGGCAGAGGCTCCACTTCGTTGTTCCAGAAGACGTCCCGGGTCACATTCACCGACGGGCTCAAAGGCACCAACCGAAAGCCGACCTCACACCGCCGGCGGCACACCCAGAATGCATCCGCTGGCGCCCGTTTTCATCCTGCGTTGTGGCAGACCCGTAGGGGCGCCATGACCCATTCACCGGAGCCTCTTGCAAAACTCGGCGTTGAAATCAAAGGAATTAGGGATTGGGAAATTGGAGAAAGGGGCTTGGCCGCGGTAGACTATTGTCGCTAAACGAACGATCGACCGCCACCAAACCCCATATGGATCTTACCCCGCGCCAAGTCCTGCTGCAATTCGGACATGTCACCCAGCAGAGGTTGTTCCCTGTTCTCGAAGAAGAACTCGGCCCCCTCTGCCCACAATTGAAACTGCTGACTTCCGTGGCCGCCCTGATCCCGCTGGAACAACTCTTGTGTGCGCGCCGCGCCCACACCGGCCGCCGGCCCAAGGACCGCGCCGCCATGGCTCTGGCCTTCATCGCCAAAGCGGTGCTCAATCTGCCCCACACGCGAGATCTCATCCAGCGCCTTCGAGTGGACCGGGCACTCCGCGAAATCTGCGGTTGGAAGAGCCCGCAGGTCCTGCCGCACGAGTCGAAATTCTCGCGCGCCTTCGCCTTGTTCGCGGCCACCCAGCTACCACAGCAACTTCATCAGGCCGTCGTGGAGGCCACACAGGGGCAGCGGTTGATCGGTCACATTGCGCGCGACTCAACCGCCATTCCGGCTCGTGAGCGGTTCCCCGAAACGCCTGCCCAGAAGGCTCGGAAGAAGGAGGAGAAGAAGAAGGAGAAGCAGCCGCAAAAGAAGAAGAGCAAGACAAAACCAGCGCGGCCGAAGCGAACCAAGGGGGCTCACGCACGGGCAAAGGCGAGTGAGCGTGGGACGCGGATCCAGAGGCAAAGAAACCAGTCGCTGGGTGACATGCTGACCGGAATCCCGACGGAGTGCGGCATTGGCGCGAAGAAAGACAGTCACGGCAATGAGCGCTATTGGACCGGGTACAAGTTGCATCTGGATGTCGCCGACGGGCAGGTGCCGATCTCGGCGATTCTCACCAGCGCCAGCGTGCATGATTCACAGCTAGCGATCCCGCTGATGACGATGACGTCGGAGAGGGTGACGCACCTGTACGAGTTGATGGATTCGGCCTACGATGCCGACGCGATCCACGAACACGTACGGCAGAGCGGGCGGGTGCCGATTATCGCACCGCATGCGCGAAGAGGGACAAAGAAGCCGTCGAAGATGCCGAAGGTGTTCCCGGACAAACCTACGCCCGAACTATGTTGGGCGAAGAAGGACCGGTTCAAAGAGCGGACGATGGTGGAGCGGGTGAACGCGAGGTTGAAGGATGAATTCGGGGCGAGCCAGATCCGGGTGAGAGGGGCGGTGAAGGTGATGGCGCACCTGATGTTTGGGGTATTGGCACTGACGGTGGATCAGTGGATGAGACTGTCCGGGTAACAGATCCGAAACTCTGCAAAGGAAGAACACAAAAACGAGAGGCTGCTGGGGGCGGTCAGCCGGAGGCATGGGGCAAGAGCGCGCGGGAAGGGGCCGACATGGCGTCGGTGCGGCCAAGTTGGATGAAAACATCCGCCGGCACAATCCGGCCGAAAAAGTCAAGGCGGTTTCGGCTGAGTTCTGCAAGAGGGTGACCGCGAACGAAGACTTATTTCTCGCTTGTTTCTATTCAGATACCGGCACAGAGGCCCAAAACATGGTGTTCGGCCGTGAGCATCTCGTGCAGGAGGTATTCATATGGCTGCATTGCCATTGCCAAAGTATGGGCTCGACAAGTTGTACTTGTTCCCCTACTTCCAGACGCGGGCTCAGTACACCCAGGCTACGGGTGAGGAGCCGCCGCCGTTCGACGAACAGCGGCCCCCGCAGTATTGGTACGATCCCGAGGCGCTGAAGTCGACGAAGCGCTCGCTGATCTACCAGAACGTATTGGCTGTGAACGAGAAGGGAGTGCCGTTGCAGGATGAGAACGGCCGCCCGTTCTTCGAGCCGGTCGTCGTGCTAAGACAGGAAGCGGGGACGGTCAACATCCCGCTCGCCTTGGCCGCCAACGAGCCCGGCACGGAGGTGCCGGCCACGCAACCGCCATTGAGAGAACTGGATCCGGAAGAGGAACTGATCTTCGACTTCGGCGGGATCGTCATGGTCCGCAACAAGACGCTGATCGAGAGCAACGCACCCGTGGGGTTTACGCCCCAGGATCGTGAGTTGCTCAAGACCATCGCACGCAAGCTCAACGTCAACGTTTGAGCCGGTGCCGCCGGCGCTCAGGCCTTCATCATCTGCTGCACTGTGTTCACAGTCACGGCAGGGGTCCTGAGCGTCGCGGCGGCGTCGAAATCCACCTTCTGGCCATTTGGCGTCTGGACGGTGAGGCTCCGGTTGATCCAGTTCCCACCGGGAAACCAGACCAGTTCTTCCCAATAGGAAACCTTCACGGTCGATGGATCGATTCCAGCCGCCAGAAGGGCGCTGGAGAGGGCGCTCTTCGACTCCCCGGCCAGGGATGGAGGATTGGCCGGGGTAACCAAAGTCATGGGCCAGGGCGCGGCGGGGGTGGGATCCAAATCAGCCGAACTGGCATAGGCTGTCGCGGCCGACGCTTCAGCACTCGAAGAAGCGGCCGCCGAGGCTGCTTTGGTTGCCTCCGCTTCCGTGGCGGCCTGCGTCGATTCGCTCTGGGCCGGCGCACACAACTCCTGAATGGATACGGTGGATTGGGGCGTTTCGGTGCCCGTGGGCTCGTCCGAACTGGCTGGTGTTCCGCTCTCCGGTACATCCGGTTCCGAAACGGAACGAACCGATGCCGCGAAGGGTGATTCCGTACCAGGGCAGCTCACCCTCGTTGCCGCCCGATCAACCGATCCGCGTTTTGGAGAATCTTGCCGAGTGGCTGCAAGTTCCCGTTGGAAATCAGTGGATTGCATCTCACCCACCTGGGAACGGCCCGATGAACTAGCTGTCGTCTCTTCTAGAAAGCTGCTCAGTGTATGGCTGGAATTGTCTACTCGCATGGCGCAACCAGCGGAGTAGGTGCAATTGTGAAGCCATGCCGACGTGGCCCCACGTCCCCCGACCTACTTCTGGGTGAACGGCAATTGTTTCTTCCCGTCTTCCGGAATATCGAAGACGACGCGCATGGGAATCTCGGCACCCAACGGTTCCACCAGCAACCTAATGGTGAATAAGGGCTTGGGTGATTTGTCCGGCGGCGAGTAGGTGAGCTTCAAGGTGGCGTGTTCGCCGGCCTCCAGCGTCTTCTTCGACAGCTCCATTTTCAACCCAGGCAACTCCGCCGTCTGAAGGTCGAGGCGCACCTGCCCCGGCATACCGTTGTAGATGTCCGCTTGGTCGCTTGAGTTATCGTAGCCCTTCAGCAGGAACTCACGTTTCGAAACCTTGAATGCGCTGATTAGACTGAAGGGATCCGGCCGTACTGGCGCCTCGGCTGCACTGACGCCCTTATCCGTCCCTGTCTGTCGCATCGGCCCGAACGGAGTGGCCACAGTAGCCGCGCTGGGCGGCGGAACGTGATGGCACCACAAGTTGTCTTCCAGCTTCCACGATCCGGCCATAGGGAAGGTGGCCGCGATCGCGCCCACCCGTGTACGCATCTCAGAGCCGAGAGTGACGACGACGGTCGCCGACTTGAAGTCCTTCTCGAAGTTGATCCGGAGGATTTCGGCGCTCTGCCAGCGGCGTTTGTCGCTGTCGTAGTACGCATCCTTGCTGTCTGCGCAGACGTACGCCTCCGCCTGCCGGAACTTTCCTTCCATGTGGAGAGCGTAGAAGTCCTTTACCCGCAAGCGCAGCGCCTCTTCGACACCCGCTGGAGGGCGATTGAAAGCTGAGCCGGCATCCTGCGCCGGCGCAACCGACGTCAAGGCCGCGGCAAATACCAAAGCAAGCGAAGCCAATCGGCGTGAATTCATACGGGGGGATCTCGAAAAAGGAAGGAGGTTCAGATTGGCTGGGAGGCAGGGACTCGAACCCCGATACGCAGATCCAGAGACTGCAGTCTTACCATTAGACGACCTCCCAGCGAGGTGAAATCTCAATATACCATGCCCCCCGGGTTGGGGCGCAATCGGATTCAGTTTCGGATAGAGTAGTCCCAGAGGTTTGTGCATGAGTTCCGACCGAAGATCCTTTCTACGCGGGGCCGCGGCCATGGCTGCTCCCCTATTGACGAGCCGATTGAGTGCTAACGACCGCCCCACGTACGGGCTGATTGCCTCGGGTGGGCGCGGCCGGTATCTGAGCACTAATTTCAACAAGTTGGGCGCACAGTGCGTCGCCGTCTGCGACATCTACGAGCCCAATATCCAGCAGGCCCTGCAGATCAATCCTGGGGCCAAATCCTACTTCCATCACGAGGAACTGTTGGCCCAGAAGGGCATCGACTTTGTCGTGTGCGCCGGGCCCGATCACTGGCATTGCCAACACCTCTTAGACGGACTGAAAGCCGGAAAAGACGTCTACACCGAGAAGCCTCTTTCCAAGTCACTGAAAGAGAGCGCCCTCATGGTTGCTGCCGTCAAAAAGAGCGACAAGATCGTACAGGTGGGCATGCAACGCCGCAGTGCCCCGATGATTATGAAAGCAAAGCAGTTGGTCGACGACGGCATGCTCGGCCGCATCACGATGGTGAAGGCCCAGTGGCACTGGAACGTCGCCAAGCCGCTGAACAACTCGCCACTCACCGGCAAAGTCGATTGGGACCGCTTCCTGGGCAACGCGCCCAAACGCGCCATCGAGCCCATGCGTCTGCGCTATTGGCGCCTTTTCCGCGACTATGCAGGCGGCAATATGACCGACCAAGGCACACACCTCATGGATGTGGTGCAGTGGTTCACCAATGCTCCTCCGCCTAAGTCCGCCCTGGCGATGGGTTATGTTGCGAAGAACGAAGGCGCCGAGCACCCGGAAGTCTTCTCGACGATCTTTGACCATGGCAAGTTCATGACTACGTGGACCTTAAACTACTGCAACGACTTCGAGGACAGCTGGTCGATTCTCTTCATGGGCGATCAGGCCACCATGCGCCTCAACGACGCCGGCTTCGTCGTCTGGAAAGAGCAGTGGAAGGACAACAAGGCCCCGATCGTGCAGGAACAGGCTCCGGTGCCCATCGAAACCCACATCCAGAACTTCCTGGACTGCATCGTCAGCCGTAAACAACCGAACTGCCCGGTGGAAGTCGCGCAACGCGCCGTCGCCGGGCCGCATCTCGGGAATATAGCCATGTCGGAAGGCCGGCTGGCGAAGTTGGCCGACGATCTGGTAACGGTATCCTAAAACAAGATCCTGTGCGGCTGTAGTGGAAAGAGGCACCGCGGGGTCTTCTGACTAGATGGGCTGCGGAATCTCATGCTAAAACTCTGTTCGATTCTCCTACTAATCGCGAGCGCGCCGCTCTCCGCGCAACTCCTCAACTGGGGTGTGAAGGGCGGCGTGCCGTTGAATGACGCGGTGAAGGCCGCGGGCACCTTCAATCCGGAGTTCCACCGCTGGACCATTGGACCGATGGTGGATCTGAACCTGCCGGCTGGCTTCGGGATCGAAGCCGACATGATGTACCGGCGCATCGGCTACTCGGCGAATACCCCCTTCATCAACGGGGTGTTCAATTCCAGCGCCTGGTCATTTCCGCTGCTGGTGAAGTACAAATTCCCTGGCACCCTGGCGCGCATGTACGTTGACACAGGCTATGTCTTCCGGGCGCTTACCGATGTTGCACGGTTGGACAAGAACAGCTCGCAGGGCTTCGTGCTGGGCGCGGGCATCCGCTATGATCTGAAGCTCATCAAGGTGAGCCCGGAACTACGGTACACGCGCTGGAACAACGACGTCTTTGCGGTCGACGCGGCGAGTGGGAACACCTTGAGTTCGAAGAAAAATCAGATTGAGTTTCTGGTTGGCGTGACGTTCTAGTCGAACTGGGGCGCTTTGACGCCCCAACCTCGCCTAGCGAATTACCCCGGTGAGCGGCGAACTGGCGGAAGCGTAGAGTTTGCGCTCCATACGTCCGGCCAGATAGGCCAACCGGCCAGCCTCGACGGCGTGGTTCATCGCCAGCGCCATCTTCTCCGCTTCCTGGGCGGCGGCCACCGCCGTGTTCATCAGGATGCCGTCGAAACCCATCTCAAGAGCGACGCAAGCATCCGAAGCCGTTCCGACCCCGGCGTCCACGATCAGCGGAACTTCGGTGATCTGCTCCCGCATAATACGTAGCGCGGCATGATTCTGAATGCCCAGCCCGCTACCGATAGGCGCAGCCAGCGGCATCACCGCCGCGGCGCCAGCGTCAATGAGCCGTTTGGCGGTGATCAGGTCGTCATTGGTATAGGGCAGGACAACGAAGCCTTCCTTCGAGAGGATCTTCGTAGCTTCCACCAATCCGAAGACGTCCGGATACAAGGTCTTTTCGTCGCCAATCACTTCCAGCTTCACCCAGTTCGACAGCCCGACCTCCCGGCCCAGGCGGGCCGTGCGCACGGCGTCGTCCACGGTGTAGCAGGCAGCGGTATTGGGCAGGATGAAGTACTTCGAACGGTCGATGTAGTCGAGCATCGACTCCTTGCTCTTGTCCGTCAGATTCACACGGCGGACGGCGACAGTTACGACCTCAGCGCCGGACGCTTCGTGGCACCGGACCATCTCCTGGAAACTCCGGTATTTGCCCGTGCCGATCATCAGGCGGGAACGGAACGTGCGCCCCGCGATGGAAAACTGGTCGCTCATGGTTCTATTGTACGCGCGGACTCCGGCAGCAAGCGCCCGTGAACCTGCCCGGCCGGCTAACCAACTGAGCGGACGAAGTCGCGCACCGCCGCCGGATAGATGACCACGATCTTGTCCTTCAGCCCGGCATTCGTCAGGTTCATGGCGTCGAACCCGTTCGCCTTCAGCCTGTCCGCCGTCAGCGCCTCGGAGAGCTTGGGGTAGTAGGACTTGAGCTTCTCAAGGGACTTAAGGTCCTCTATGCTCTTCGGCTGGCAGAATTCATAGTTCGTGACGGTCCCGGGTTTTGCCTTCACCGTCCAGCCGTGACTCTGATACATCTTGATGGTTCCGTCGGTCATGAAGTCGCGAACCAGGAGGTCGCCTTTGGTGGCCTCGCATTTCCTGAAGGCCAGGAACATGTTGCCGGTGAGTTGGTTGTTTGAGAAGCCAAAGTGCGACAACTCGCAGTGACGGAACTTGCCCCAGTGGTAGTGGATCGCGTTCTCGACGCCGTCGTCGTAGGTCCCGACAATGGTGGCCCAATGGGCTCGCTCACCTGTGGCCACCGTCGGATCGCCGGTATCGCCCACGTCGAAAGGGACGATGAGCGGCACTTCGATTCCGATGAGCGCCTTCACGTTATTCACAAAATCCATCATCCCGGTGGTGCTGATGACGTGGCCGTCGAACTGGCCTCCGTACTGCGCCCCGTTGCCCTGAGCCACCTTCACCATGTTCTCCGCGTTGAAGACGGACCCGTACGCGGTGAGCAGGTTATGCTTGCCGAAGTGGCGCAGCGAATAATAACTACCGACCGTCGCCGAGAGCTTCTTCCCTGCCACCTGGAAAATATTGGCAGGCGTTTCCGACGCCTGCGCATTGTGGGTACGGGCTTCCAGCGGCTTCGTGAGCCCAAATGCCCCACCGTATTTCTGCTGCCTTTCGTACCAATACAGCATCACGAATGCCAAGGCGTAGAAGCCGCACGTTGGTCCACGTTGATTGGGACCGGCCGAGGGCATCGGCGATATCGTCGTCGCGGCTTTCTGCGCAATAAATGTGTCCAGCGGGATAGCAATTACCGGCAAAATACATCCTCCCCCTGCGCTGAATGATACAGACAGAAAGTATACAGGTCAATGGAGAGCCCGGCCATGCAGCCGTTTCGGATTCGTAGAAGTCCGCAGTAGCGCAAGACCTGTTGGCAAGGGATTGGCACTCCGCCGGGGTGCTTTGGGAAAGGGATGAGCATTCCCCAGCGGGGATCGGAGAGGGACTTAATTGAGTTGCACCCAGGGCGACGCGGAGACGGTTCGCTGAAAACGGCCGACTACCCTGTATCAATGGCTCGTTTTTGGCCGAGAGACAGCCAGAAACTCCGGACCAGGTCGATGGCGCTGAGGACCGGATGCGTGCCGCGATGCAGGTAGCGCAGTCGGTATAGTCTCAGCACGACGAGGGCAACCAGGGTCAGCAGCCAGCCGATCAGTAGGCTGTTGGCGTGATGGTGGCAGATGTGTTCGAATCCCTGCCTGGACTTGCAGTCGTTGAAACCTTCGTTTTCGATCTCCCACCGGCTCTTCGCCATCTTGTAGATGGCGAGACTGTTTGCCTGCCGGGGCGTCAGATTGGTCAGCCAATCGGCTCGCACCACCGTGCCATCGGGTTTGGTTTGGCGATAGCGCACAACCCGGACCGTGTCCCACTGGAGGGTCTCCCATGGATCGAAGCGGTCGTCATCCCACAGTTCCACTCGATCTTTTCCGTCCTGCAAAACACGATCCGGCGGGCTGGTGCCGAAGCATCGTTCAACCGAGACCATCAGCTCGTGCAGATTCCCTTTGAGCCTTGCCACAACGGGGATTCCCGCCTCGTCGGCGGCATGCAGGAAGGTGCTGGTCGCAAATCCGGCATCGACGACGAGATAGTCGGCAAAGCGAGCGCCGAGGGCGGGGATGGTGCGCTTGAGGAGCCGCTGTCCGGCTGCGTACTCACTGTCTTTTGGACCGTACGGTTCCACGTCGAAAGGCAACGACAGGCCCGTTCCGACGACACTGATCATAGCCAGATGGTGGCGGTATCCGGCGATTTCTCCCGCGCTATTGCGGTAGGGGCGGCAATTGGCACACCCCTGAGCGCTGCAACGGCCGACGGTGGTGCCATCGATGGCGAGTCCAATTCTGGCGACGGCGTCAAAGGCCTTGTTTCTTTTCGCCCGCCGCAGCATGCCCACTAAGGCCATTCGTGTCGGCTCCGGCGCGAGTCGTTCCGTGAAGTAGCTCAGGGTGTCGTCGCCAAACCGATGGAGCACGCCGAATTCCCGGCAGGACGATGAGTGTACAAGTGCCTCGATGGCGTGGAAACTGGTCTGGCGCAGACTGTGGCCAGCCAGAATCGCCCACAACAGGTCGTGAGCGGCTATGCGTGGCTGCTGGCGGCCATCCCCGCAGTCGTGGAAGTAGGAGTGAAGGCCAAGCCGCTTGGCCGCATAGTATTTCAGGCCACGGAGCGACGGCTTTTTCATGACCGTGAGCGCTTTTGTTGTCTTGAAAGTTTCAGAAGCTCGGCGTTGGCAGCCAGGATCTCGCGGACGGCGTCCTGGAACTCGCGGCCAGCCTGGACGCGGAGACGGACTTCGTCGACGAGGTCCTTGGGGATGTGGAGGGTGTGCTTCTTGGCCCGAACCATGTAGGTGAGGGTCCAGAACGAATGACCGGGGTCATTGGGGTTAGAGCAGTGGCAGCCGGGCTTGCCGCAGCGCATATGGCTTTCAGCGAGCGAGCCGGGCAGCAAATCGGCAGGAACGGGGAAGCGGTCGAGCAAGTCGGCTTTGCGCTTGCGGAGGCGGGCCGCCTGAGGGCCGCGGGGTTCGAGGAAGGGGCCGTACATCTAGTGGTAGCAATACCACTAGAGTGCCTCAAAAGCAAGAGAGAATTGCGAATGCGAACATAGGCGCGAGTTTGGCCCCATCGTGCGCGAAGCCTCAGTGCACGCCAGGGCCGCCTATTCAGTCACGCGATTCCGAAACGGCTGCCGGCCATGCGGCACGCCTGCCGCCGCGCAACCAGCCCTTTCGGCTAAACTGGGGACTGAGCGCACGCTCACCGCTCCGGTTCGGGCCCTTAGCACAATGGTTAGTGCAGCGGACTCATAATCCGTTGGTTGTAGGTTCAAGTCCTACAGGGCCCACCAGTTTTCTACGCATCACTCTCCGCGACCTGCATGCTTGCAGCCATTCCCCTCGGCCCATGGGTGAACGCTTCCGCGAGCGGTCTGGCGGCGGCAGATAGTGATCGCCTGCGGATGTGGGATCGGAACTGGTAGCCGTACCACGGCGTGAAGCTACCGGCCAAGGACGGCTGCCGATTCGGCCGCTGCACCCCCACGCACCGTCCGTGCCTGAAGCTTCCTTCGGGTGGGAACAGGCATCAGGGAGACTTGTTTGAGTACTTGAGATAGCGCCCGTGCCGCCTGAACGTCCGATGTGGCTAGAGTCATCGGCGACTCGGCGGACACAGTCCCGTCCGCCATCATTGCCGGCAACTGCCTCGCGAGGAGAAGTGCCATGCCCCGAGCCTCTTCCAGACGGGCGTGCAGCACTCGAACCTCGAGCTTGGCCTTCAGTGATGCGGCTTGACGTTCAGCCCGGCGCTGACGCTCTTTCAATTGCTCCTCACGCTTCCCAGCCTCCGCAGCCATGTACTGGCGGCACAGGTACCAGGCCAGGATCGCTGACCCGGTCGACGTCACCATGGCGAGTAGAACTTGTTCGAGCATGCGTCTCAGGAAGTAGATCGGGTAAATGCACTAGAACTTTAGTCCGGAGCCGCTCCTCCGGCTGGAAGCACTACCGATGGAGGAGTCGAGCCACCCGCCACGCGGCGTGGGGCGGAAGAGAACGAACCCGGTTCCCCAGAACTACAAAAAGGTCGATGAGCCGTGTGGAATCTACCCGAGACTGCCGATATATCACTTAGCCGTGCATAGGAACTTCACTCCATATGATGGAACGGATGTACCAGCCTTTTCACCCAAAGGGCAGATGCAGCTAAGCAGCGGTGACCTATCCAGGCGCCAACGCGCCCGAATTTGTGACCGCCGGAATGGTGCCGCGCCGGCGCCCTCGAAGTGACCGCGAGAAACCGATGTTAAGAGAGCCAATTCTGCGTTGCCTGGTGATTGGGACAGACGAAGCCCTTGCCGCCCACCTGAATCAGACACTTATTCACTCATCCCGCTCTACGACGTCCCAGTTGGTGTTGCCCAGAACCGAAAACCGGCAAATTGAAGACATCCTCAAGCTTGAGATGCCCTCCTTGATCTTCCTGGAGGCCGAGGATTGC
The DNA here is from genome assembly GCF_963665245.1 of uncultured Paludibaculum sp. NCBI lineage: Bacteria > Pseudomonadati > Acidobacteriota > Terriglobia > Bryobacterales > Bryobacteraceae > Paludibaculum > uncultured Paludibaculum sp. The sequence continues at coordinate 792,641 of NZ_OY762269.1, read as the reverse complement.
GGCTGGTGCATCCTCGCTACGGCGGAGATACGCCGCGTCGAACGAGCCACCCCGATCATCGCGTTCTCCCGGCACATCGACACCCCCGGCGTCCTCGAGCTCATGCGCGCCGGCGTGCGCGAATGGGTGCAGGCCCCGGTGGACGAGGGTTCGCTCGGCGCCACTCTCGAGAGGATCCGGACCGAACTTCATGAACTCGGCGACAACGGCACTCAACCCAGTGAGTTGGTCAGTTTCCTTCCGTGCAAGCCGGGGTCCGGAAGCTCCACCGTTGCGGCTCATGTGGCCAGCTTGTGCGCCAAGACCTCCGGTTGCCCCGTCGCGCTATTCGACCTCGACCTGACCTGCGGAACTCAGCAGTTCATCACGGAGGCAGAGGGTGGCACCTCGCTGCTCGAAGCGGCTCAGCACGCCCATCGGATTGACGAGTCGCTGTGGAGCCGGTTCATCGCGAAAAGAGGCAAGATCCACCTCATGCACTCTGGCTTCCCGAGCCTGGACGGCCCGCTGGATCCACATCAGTTGCTGCGATTGCTGAGCTACGCTGTGAGCCAGTATCCTGTTGTCATTGCCGACCTGTCCGGGCACCATGAAACGTTTGCCATCCATTCCCTGGAACAGTCCACGCAGATCTACATGGTCTGTTCACCAGACTTGGCTTCGCTGTATCTGGCCCGGCGCCAACTGCACTTTCTGAAGGAACTCGGAGTGGCCGACCGCCTTGAGTTGATTGTGAACCGGGCGACATTCCATTTCGGATTGGGCCAGACGGCGATTGAGGAGATCCTCGAACGAAAGCCCGTGGCCTACTTCCCCAACGCCTACATCCCGCTTCAGAAAGCGCTCAAGGAGCGCTCCCTGATCAACGAGGATACTCCGTTCGCCCGAGCTGTTTCGGGCCTTATCCCGCGAGTCATGAAGCTCAAGACGCCCCCTCCGGAAAAGCGTCCCGCCGCCAATGATTGGATGGCCCGAACCAAACTCACCCATACGCTTCAGGCCCTGAAGGCCGCCATCCATTCATTCCGTCCGTCAGACGCAGCCCTGTCCGCCCCCGCGAATCGCGTCCTGGCGACCCAGGCTGGGCGTGACAACACCTCGGAGCAGCCATCCAAACAGACAGCCGTTACCCCCGCGTGCGAGCCCGTGCCTGCTAGTCAGGGTCTCGCTATTGCGGCGGCGAGTGAATCAACGGACGTCCCGGCCGGGCCGCTGAGCCCGCCGGCTCGGCGCCGGCAGAGCCAGAAGACCAGAGCACCCAGGAAGGCGAGGCAGTCCACCCAGTAGCTCGGGGGACGCTCCCCCTACTCCGCCTCTTCCGCTTCCTTCAGTGGCATCGGCTCGAATCCGTACAGCCGGCGAGCGCCTCGCTCAACCACGGGGCGCCGCATCAACGGGATGAGGCCAGCCGTCAGGACAATGCTCACCAACACGACGAAATAGGAGAAGCTCTGAATCACCTCTCCGCCAGCCATGCCGCGTTCCAGCGGCACGCTGGCCAGAACGGCCGCCGCCAGCCCCTTCGGCGCCATCACGGAGAGTTCGTAACTCTCTTCCCAACCTGGACTGACACCGCGCATCACCCTTGTCACAATCCCTAACCGGGCCAGGTAGGTCACCACCACGACAACCAGCACGACCAGCAGGTACACGGGGTTGTCGAACTTGATCGACAGCCCCAGGTAGACAAAGAAGAACGTCTTCAACAGGAAGATCACTTCGTGGTAGAACTCCATGTCGGCCGTGTTCAGCGAGCCCAGCTTATGTTGCTGGAAGAGTTTCACGTTATGCAGCGGGAGCCGGTCATGATTCACCATCGAGGCCCCGAAGGCCAGGGCCGCAATGGCTCCACTGAATCCCATCATGTCGGCGATGCCGTACAGAATGAAGACCCAGGCAAACACCGCGAACGAGGTGTTTGGGAACTGCCGCACGGTGTTGAGAACGGCGGCCCAGGCAAGTCCGCCGGCCATGCCGATGACACCCGCGAAGACGAGACTCGACAGGACCGTGCCGAGCATTCTGGGTGCCTGGAAGACTCCTTCCGGACTCCCCAGGATGCTGAACACCATCACGATGGACAGGACGTCCGTCAGCCCGCTTTCCAGAATGAGAACAGTCATCGCCGGCTCGCGCATTTTAAGGGACTTCGCGATGGGGATGACCACAGCCGGAGAGATGCTCGAGAGAATCAGCCCCAACAGGAAGCTCATGCGGACGTCCAGGTGCAGAACCCAGTAGCCCGCGGCAGCCGTCACCAGCACGGTGGCGGCGAAAGTCGACACAGCCAGGCTGAGGGTCGTCTTCAGCATCCTGGCCAGAAGATCGATGTCCAACGTGGTACCGCTCTCGAAGAGGATGACCACCAAGGCGATGGTGCTCATGACGCCACCGATCTTGCCGAAGTCAGACGGCTTCACCCAACCCAGGACCGCCGGCCCCAGCAGGATGCCCAGCAGGATCAGCAGCAGCACGTCGGGCAACAAAGTGCGCTGGAAAACCGCCGTGAACGAGAGCGAAAGAAAGACCAGCAGTCCGATACCGAGAAGGATCTCCGCCATTTGTGGCAATTGTGCCTGAGGACGTGGCAGGACTCAAGTCGACCCTCTGGAGGGATTCCCGAAATGTGGTGGCAAGACATCGTTAAGATTCCCGTTGCCCACGTTGGCGGCAAGAACGCTCTGAAGCTCGATCGGGACCGACAGTGCGGCGAACTCTATCACCTTCCGGGCAGGAGAGGCTCCGTCGAGATCAGCCGGACTATTGAGTCGGAGGCTTCGCTGGAGCCGTCGGCGCCCCGGTGAAGTTGCGGCGGACGGGCAGAGTCCAAGCCGTGACCAAGCTGGCGAAGCCCTCGGTATCGATGGCTCGGACGCCCAGAACGACTTCGTCGATGGAGACGCTCTTCAGCGTGAACTGCTCGGTCTTGCCGACGTAGATTTCCCTCTCCCAGAAGGGGGCGGTGGTGGAACGCATGGTGACGGCATAGCCGGCAAGGTCGGGCTCCAGATCCTCGTTCTTCCACTTCATGACGGCATCGTAGTGGTTCTCGCCTCGCGACAGCGGGGAGATGGCCGGCGGCTTGGGCGCTTGGGCGAGCGAAGCCAGCGAGACGCCTACACTGCGGGTGACGGCTGCGATGTATGGGACGGACACACGATCGAAGGTGTCCTTCTCGTTATGCTGATATTCCAATTGCTCGGTCGGGGTCGTGACACGCACGGCGGCGAATCCATGGTTCAGGAATGGTGTGTGGTCGCCGCCGCGCCCGAAGCGGTCCTGGCGGAAGACGGGCTCGATGCGCAGTTCCGGCTGATAGCGCTCGGAGATCTCACGCAGGTAGCGCGCCAACGAGCGCGAGGCGGAATCCATCGGGTCGGCCGAATAGACGTTCACCCGTCCGCCGGCCTGCCTGCCGTTGCCTGAGACATCGTTGCCGATCACATCCACATTGATGACCGCTTCCAGCTGTTCCTTTGATTTTTCGGCGGCTTCGGCGTAGCCGCCAGCCCCTAGCAGCCCCTGTTCTTCACCCGCGAAGGCAATGAAAACAACTGTCTTATCGTACTCGTACTGGCTCATCACACGGGCCAGTTCCAGCATCAGGGCAGTACCACTGCCGTTGTCGGAGACGCCGGGGGCGATGGCGGCCGACGCTGTTGCTTCGGCGTCGAACACCCGCGGCGGACCCGGCTTGAAGATCATGTTCATCGAGTCGTAGTGGGCGCCCACCGCCACTTCGACTTCAGGCTGGGTCTTGCCCTTCAGAACAGCCACCACATTGACGACATCGGTGTCTTTGAGAAGGCGGGCACTTTTCTTGACCGTATGAGGATCGAAACGAACTTCCAGCCGGGGACTGTAGCTCTTGAACTGATCGGCGATCCACTCCCGAGCGGCCTTGATGCCCCGCCCAGGCGCTTCCACCACTCCGTTGGTATCGCGGGTACCAAAGCTCTCCAACTTCTTGAGCGTCGCGGCAATGCGCTCCTCAGAAACTTCGCTGGCAATCTTCCGGATGGACGGATGAATGGCGTTGGGCGGTTGCTGGGCGAATACCGCAGTGGCCAGCAGGGACACGGAGAGCAGTGGCTTGATCATGCAAGACTCCTGGATTCAGTCATTGTATGTTGTTCCGGCAATGCGCCGCCTGACGGCCGAAGGGCTCGGTCGTGCGGAGTTCCGGCGCGGCCGATCCGAACCGGACCCTCGTTCTCTTTGGGCCACGAGGATACCGAACGGACGGGATTGCCTCGCGATGGCAGAAGTGATCTCCTATCTTGACGTCCTATCGAAAGTCTGATTTAATCTCCCAAGCTCGGGAACTTCCGTTCCCACTGGTACAGGGGGTCCATCAGACGATGTGGCGTAAGCTCCTCGTGGGAGTGGCAATGTTTGCACTCTCCACCGTCTCTCTCCAAGCGCAAGAAGCACGCGGTGCGATCACTGGCAGAGTCAGTGACCCGCAAGGCGGCGTGATTCCGAACGCAAAAGTAACCGTTACCAACACTCAAACCAACGAAGCACGCCGGGTCACCACGAACGATACCGGGTACTACGAGGCCAACTTCCTCGAGCCCTCGACGTACAGCGTGATCGTGGAATCCGGTGGGTTCAAGAAGCTCAGCCGTACTGGCATAACAGTAAACGTCAGTTCGCGCCTTGAGATCAATCTCTCGATGGAAGTGGGCGCCATTGCCGAGACGGTGGAAGTCTCGGCCGATGCCCCGTTGCTGGAGACGACAACCGCCAGCGGCGGCCGTGTTCTCGACCAGCAGCAGTTGATCAATTTGCCTTTTTCCGACCTCAATCCGTTTGCGTTATCGGCGCTGGCGCCAGGCATGCAGTGGACCGGCCAACCGGAGTACCGGAGGCCGTTCGACAACGGCGGGACTTCGTCGTTCAACACCATGGGCGGCGTCGGACAGAATGAGTACACGATGGACGGCATGAGTGTCACGGGTACGGGCCGCCGTGTCGGGTTCACACCGCCGGCCGACTCAGTAGGCGAGTTCAAACTGGAGACCTCGAATTTCGACGCCAGCCAGGGGTTCACCTCTGGCGCCGCGATCAACGTGAGTTCGAAGTCGGGTGGCAACTCCCTGCACGGCGCGGTGTTTGACCAGCACTGGCAACAGCGCTGGAATGCGACGCCGTTCTTCACGCGAGAGCCTTTCGATGCTGGCGTACGCAACGGAACCATCGACCCCAGTCAGAAGCAGAAGCAGGCGACCGGCCGTTCGAACAACTACGGCGTGTCCGCTTCCGGCCCGGTCTACATTCCGAAGATCTTTAACGGCAAGGACAAGGTCTTTTGGACGATGACCTGGAACGGCATCCGGCAGTCGAAGGCGGAGACGACCGACTCTGTGAACCGCAGTGTCCCCAGCGAGGCCATGAAGCAGGGCGACTTCTCTTATTTCCTAGGCATTCCGAACGGCGCCAACCGCTTCACGATCTACGATCCGAGGTCGGCGACCCTGCAAGGCAGCACCGTGGTGCGCACCCCATTCCCCGGCAACAAGGGCGTTCCGATTCTGAATCCAGCTTATGCCTATTTCTCGAAGCTCTATCCGACCCCGAACAATATTCCGGGCCTGGTGTCCGCCGAGCTCACGAACAATTACCTGGCGACCGCGATGCCAAAGGACGAGAAGTTCAACTCCATCGTCAACCGCTACGACTGGGTGGTGAGCCAGAACCATCGCCTCAACGTGCGCTGGCAATGGAACGACCGTCTGGCCGACGAATACGACTGGACCTATGAAACAGCGCGAGGTCTTCACTCCAACGGCCTCACCCGCATCAATCGCGGCGGCAATGTCGGCTATCTGTGGACCATCAACTCCACGAATATCCTCGATATGAGCGCGGGCATCTCGCGCTTTGAAGAGGGCAGCCGAAATACCACGCGCACCCAGGTCACAGCAGCCCAGACAGGCTTGCCCGCCTATATTGACCAGCGCGCCGGTGCCTACAGCCAACTGCCCAGGCTCGATTTTGACACCCTCACGGACGTCGGCGGAAGCTATCCGGCCATCACCGACAAGAGCAATACCATCGAGTACCGGGCCACGATGACGACGATCCGCGGGAACCATTCCTTCAAGTACGGCTGGCAGGAACGCCGCAACCTGTACGCATCCAGCGGTCCGGGCAGCAGCACCGGCTACTTCGACTTCCGGAAGAGCTCCTGGACGAAGGCAACCAACGTCGACAACGTCAGCTCGGACTCGGTCCGCGAGTGGGCCGCCTTCATGATGGGACTTCCCTCTGTGATGTACATCGACACGAATGACTCCGCTTATTGGCGGACACCCCGCCGGGCGCTGTTCTTCCAGGACGACTGGCGTATCACCAACAAGCTGCGCGTTTCGCTGGGTCTGCGCTATGAGCGGGAGGGCGGCACAAGCGAGCGCTTCAATCGCGGCATTGCGGCTACCTATGTGGATGGGCCAAGCCCCATCACCTCGTTGGTGGAAGCGGCCTATGCCTCGGCACCGATCGCGGGTCTTCCAGCCAGCCAGTTCTCGGCCAATGGATACACGCCATACCTCGGTACCGGCGGATACGACACTGCAACCAAGGGCGTGCACAACTTTCTGCCGAAAGCCGGCATTGTCTATAGCCTGAACAACAAGACGGTGATCCGCGCCGGCTGGGGCGTCTATGCGGACACCCTGAACGTCTCCAACGACCGGCCCTATACGGACGGCTTCAATCAGGCCACCAGCACGCCGATCAGCAACGATGCGGGCCTGACGTTCTGCTGTGGCGTCGGCGCCGCGGATGGCCTCGCTAGCGGCCGGACCGCCATGGCCGATCCGTTCCCGGTACGCCCAGCGAGCGGCAACACGCGCTTCGATGAACCGTTCCGTTCGTCCCTGGCCGGCCTGGCTCGCTTCAACGCCGATTTCAACGGTCTGCCCTGGGACTACAAACCCGCCATCCAACATCGTTGGAGATTCGGCTTCCAGCGTGAGCTCGTCCACAACCTGATGATTGATGTCTCGTACAACGGGGGTTACGCCAGCCAACCGGTGCAGCGCCGCCTGAACTACCTACCCGGTGAGTACTGGACGAAGGGCATGGTTCGCGATCAGGCCAACGACAACGCCCTGAATGCGAACGTCGCCAATCCATGGGCCGTCAAGAATCTCGGCGCCATACAGGCTTCGAATCCGGACCTCTACCGTTGGATGAGCGGCACGTCCTTCTTCACCAGCTCGGTGATCGCCCGTAACAAACTCCTGCGTGATGGCGGCCAATACGCCAACCTGCGCGGTATGAATCTTCCGGGCCAGGATGTGCGGTTGGGCTATACGACCTATCACGACCTGGAACTGATGGTGGAGCGCCGCTTCACCAAGGGCTTCCAGACGAGCTTCATGTATACCTACGCCACGTCTCGTGTAGCGGACTGGTATGCAAACGAATACGATCTGCTGCCAACCGAGCGGCCGAACAACAATGTGCTGCCGCACCGCATTGCGTGGACCGGTGTCTACGAAATGCCGTTCGGCAAAGGGCGGACGTTCATGAAGAGCGGTCCCTTGGCTTACCTCATCGGAAACTGGAACATCTCTGGAGTACTGCAGATTCAGAGCGGCCCGGCCACAAACGAGTGGGGCAACCGCTTTTTCTATGGCGACCAGAGCCAACTCGCCTCGCTCTTCAATCACGACGAAGTCCACAGCAAGGACTACCTGCAATGGTTCGACGGCTCCATTGCATGGAAAACCGCTGGCAGCGCGCCACCCAGTGGATTCGTTGGATTTGAAGGCCGCTCATCCGCTCAACCGGGCAGCTATCATGAGCGCGTGTTCCCCTACCGCCTCGATGTCCTGCGCGCCGATGGCATCTTCAACATCGACGCAAAGGTGGAACGGGTGTTCCCCATCAAGCCGGAAAGCGGCATCAGCGCCCGGCTGTCGGTGGACTTGCTGAACGCCACGAACCACTCGAACTTTGGCGGACCAAATCTGGATCCGACCAACAGCAACTTTGGTCGGGTGACGAGCCAACGCGGGCTCTCCCGCGTGATCCAGTTCAACCTGCGCTTCGCGTTCTGACGAACGGGAGGGCAAAGACCACAAGGCCCGCGGCGCCCAATGGCGTTCGCGGGCCTTTTCCGGTTCAGTCCAGCCGCTTGTGGAAGCGCATCGCGCTGAGTGTGAGAATGGTCACCCCAAAAAGCGCTAGCATGCACATCTGCGGCCATAGGACAGCGACCCCGCTGCCCTTGAGGAAGACCCCCCGGACGATATCCATGAAGTAGCGCAGAGGATTGAGGTAAGTGACCCACTGCACTGGCTCCGGCATGTTGCGAATGGGGAACGTGAATCCGCTTAGCATGAAGGCCGGCTGGAAGAAGAAGAATGAGGCCATCATGGCCTGTTGCTGGGTATCGGAGATTGTGCTCATGAAAAGCCCGGCCCCGAGGGTAGAAAGCAGGAACAGGGAACTGGCTCCGGCCAGCGTGAGGAAACTGCCGCGGAATGGCACGTGGAAGATCGTGAGGGCGATGGTGACCACCAGGATCATGTCGAAGAAGCCGATGATGGCAAACGGTATCGTTTTCCCCAACATGAGTTCAATGGGCCGGATGGGCGTCACCATGATTTGTTCCATCGTCCCGATCTCCTTCTCGCGGACGATGGAGAGGGAGGTGAGCATGAGAGTCACAAGCATGATGATGTTGACCACGACGCCCGGGACGAAGTAGTTGCGGCTGCGCAACTCCTCGTTGAACCAGACGCGCCGTTCGACACGGATGCCGGGAATGCGCAGCAGGACGGGGCCGTTCTGGGTGCGACCCACGAGCTTCCTGATCTGCTGCTCTCTCAGGAGTTGCTGGTTGCGCGTCGCGATGATCGAGTTGGCGTAGGTGCTGACGATGGACGCCGTGTTGGAGTTGGCGCCATCGAGAAGAATCTGAACTTCGGCCTGGCGGCCGGACATGACGTCGGCACTGTAGCGCGGAGGGATGCGGACCATGCCCTGAACTTTCCCGCGGTCGAGCAGATCCTGTGCCGTACGCTCGTCGTGGGCTTCAGCAACGATGGTGAACGTTCGATTGCCCTCGAAGCGTTTACGCAGTTCGCGGCTCTCCGAGGTCTGGTCCAGATCCATCCAGCCGAGGCGAACGTGTTCGACATCGAGGTTCACGGCGAAGCCGAAGATGATCATCTGCAGCAGCGGCGGCCCGATGAGAATGCCGCGCATGCGCGGCTCCCGCAGGGTTTGGCGGAACTCCTTGCGGATGATTTCGAAAACTCGTTCCCACATAGCATCGTTCTCCTAGGCCATCTTCTGCCGCATCTTGCGCGCAGCGAGTGAAAAGATCAGTCCGCCATAGATGAGCAGAAACAGCATGTCGCTCCACAGCACCGAGAGTCCGATGCCCTTCAGGAACACGCCTTGCAGAATAGACACGAAGTAGCGTGCCGGCACAATGCGCGTGAACTGCTGGATGACCGTTGGCATGTTCTCAATCGCATAGATGAAGCCACTCAACAGGAAGGCCGGCAGAAAGCTGCTGAGCAGTGAGAGCTGATAGGCGAGCAACTGAGAGCGCGTGACGGTGGAGAGGAAGATACCCCAGCACAGTGCGCCAAAGAGGAAGAGCGCACTGGAAGAGACCAGTAACAGGGTGCTGCCGCGCAGCGGAACATCGAAGATGCCAATAGCGACGAAGAGCGCAATGGCCATGTCGAACATACCCAGTACGAAGTAGGCGCAGAGCTTGCCCAGCAGCAATTCCGTGGGGCGGACGGGGGTCGACAGTAGCTGCTCCATGGTGCCGTTCTCCCATTCGCGGGCCACCGTGAGCGATGTCAGAAGAGCGGCAATGATCATGAGAATGACAGCGATGAGGCCCGGCACGATGAAGTTCCGCGACTTCATCTCGTTGTTGTAGAGCACGCGCACACGCGCATCGATAGGAAACTTCGGGCGGCTCATGCCCTTGCGGATCATGCGCGCCTCGCGTAGTTCCTGGGCGTATGCCATGATGAGCGCCTCGGCATAGCCGGCGCCGATGCCGGCGGTATTGGAGTCGCTGCCGTCGACCAGAATCTGGATTGTAGCTTCGTCATCCGACTCGATCTTGTGGGCGAATCTGTTGGGGATCACGATGCCCATCAGCGCCGTGCTTTTGTCGATGCGGGTGATGATCTTGCGGTAGTCACCCTGAGCCTCGACAATCTCGAAGTAGCGCGATCCGCGAAGGCGCTGGACCACTTCGCGGCTTTGCGGTGTCTGGTCCTGGTCGTAGATGACGGTCGGGATGCGATCGACATCGAGCGTCAGCGCATAGCCAAACAACAGGAGCAGCATCAGCGGTACGGCCAGCGCCATCATGAGGCTGCGCCAGTCGCGCAGGATGTGCACCGCTTCCTTGTGGAAGATTGCGTAGAAGCGTCGCCATTTCATTGTTCCCGTGCCTCCTCGCGTTCGATGCTGGCGATGAAGACCGAGTCCATCGTGGCGCCGTCACCGTGGGACTGCTTCAGTTCGGCTGGTGTACCGAGCTCGATCATGCGTCCGCGGTACATCAGGGCCAGGCGGTGGCAGTATTCGGCTTCGTCCATATAGTGCGTGGATACGAAGACGGTGGTGCCGCCAGCCGCCATGTCATAGATGAGATCCCAGAACTGGCGCCGGGCAATGGGGTCGACACCGGATGTCGGTTCATCGAGGAACACCACCGGAGGCTCGTGCAGGATGGCGCAGCCTAGCGCCAGACGCTGCTTCCAGCCGCCGGCCAGAAGGCGCGTCATGGTGGCGACCTCGCTCTCGATGCCGGCCATCTTCAACACATACGCCTTGCGCTCCGGCCGCTTGGCCTTGGGCACACCGTAGACACCGCTGAAGAAGTCGATGTTCTCGCCGACGGTGAGGTCGTCGTAGAGCGAGAACTTCTGGGACATGTAGCCGATGGATTGCTTTACGCGCTCCGGCTCTCTCGCCACATCGAACCCGTACACTTCGGCCCGTCCCGAAGTGGGGCCCAGCAGGCCGCAGAGGATGCGAATGGTGGTGGATTTGCCTGCACCATTGGGTCCGAGGAAACCAAAGATCTCGCCGCGCGACACGCTGAGCGTCACATTGTCGACCGCCACGAAGTCGCCAAATCGCTTGACGAGATTCTCGACCACCACGGTGGAGCCGTTACGCGGCTGCATGGCGTTCCTCCTGCCGGATCAGAGCGATGAACACGTCTTCCAATGCTGGATCCAAGGGCGTGAGGCGGACATCACCGGCCGCTCGCTCCACTTCCGCGGCAAACGCGCCGTCTTCCAGATAGACATGCAGAGCGGCTCCGGAGGGCACCGCGCCCAGGACTCCGGGGGTGTCGTTCAGACGTCCGCGGGCGGCGCGCAGATCAGAGGATTCGGCCCGAAAGCAGCGCGGCGCCAACTGCTGGCGGAGTGTGGCCGGCGCGTCGCAGCGAATGAGGCGGCCTTTGTGCATAAGGCCTACGCGGCTGCAGCGCTCCGCTTCGTCGAGGTAGGCCGTGGAAACAAGGATCGTCATGCCTTCGCCGGCCAGGCGGTAAAGGATCTCCCAGAAGTCGCGGCGCGACAACGGGTCGACGCCGTTGGTGGGTTCATCCAGAAACAGGACGCGCGGCCGGTGGAGCAGCGTACACATCAGTGCCAGTTTCTGCTTCATGCCGCCGCTGAGTTTGGCGGCCGGGCGCTGGCGGAATGGCGTCATGCGCGTCATGTCGAGGAACTCGGCCATCATTCGGTCGCGCTCGGCATGGTCGATGCCGAACAGATCGCTGTAGAAGAACATGTTCTCTTCGACCGTGAGATCGCCGTAGAGTCCGAACTTCTGCGCCATGTAGCCGATCTGGTCCTTGACCGCATCCAAATGCTTGCCTACATCGAGCCCCGCCACGGAGACAGTACCTTCAGTGGGATCCATGAGACCGACGAGCATGCGCAAGGTGGTTGTCTTCCCCGCCCCGTCCGGACCCACGAGACCGAAGATCTCGCCTTCGCCGATTTCGAGGCTGAGGTTCCTCACCGCTTCGAGCTTGCCGAAACGGCGCGTGACTTTGTCGATGTGAATCATGGAGTTCGGCACTACTTGCCCAGCACGATCTGGGCATCGACGGGCATGTTCGATTTCAGATCGTGGTTCGGATTCTCGACCTCGATCTTCACGCGATAGACGAGTTTCTGCCGTTCTTCGGTTGTCTGGATCTGCTTCGGGGTGAACTCCGCATCGGAGGAGATGAAGGTGACCTTGCCCTGGTACTGTTTGCCCGGGTAAGAGTCGGTGGTCACGGTAGCCGGCATGCCCAGCTTCACGCGCCCCAGGTTGCTTTCGCTGACATAGCCACGCACCCACGGATGATCGACGTCGCCCAGCGTGACCACGGTGGCTCCGGCCGCAAGGATCTCCCCCATCTCGGACGATTTCGACAGCACCACACCGCCCACGGGGGCCACCAGGATGCGGTCGTTCATCTGCACATCGAGTACGCCGGATTGAGCCTGAGCCCGCTGGATGTCGGCGTGACGCATCGACACCTCCTGCTCACGGCGCCTCAAGTCGATGCGATTCGCTTCGGCCAATTGAAGAGCGGCCCGAGCCCGGGCAACCTGCGCCCGCTGCTGCTCGATCTGTTCTTTGCGCGGCCCTTCGCGCACCAGCGCCAGTTGCTCCTGCGCGCGCTTCAACGCGGCGGCCGTGGCTTCAGCCTTCGTCTTGAACTGGTCGCGTTGCGCGGTGGAAATGTCGTCGTTCTTGTACAGTGTCTGGGCGCGTTGCCAATCGAGCTGAGCCTGCTGGTTCTGCGTCTCCGCCTCGGCCATGGCCGCGCGCGACGATTCGAGTTCCTGGGGGCGGCTGCCGTTCAGCATCTCCTGGAGGCGCGACTCGGCCGCGGCCAGGTCCGCACGCTTCAAGGCGACATCACCCTCGATGCTGGCCTTCTGGAACTGGATAGCAGTCTGGAGCTGCGTCAGCGCGCTTTGCGCCGAATCGACACCGGCGCGCTCCCGATCCAACTGCTGTTTCAGCTCGTTGGTGTCGGTGCGCGCGACCACTTGCCCCAGCTTGACGGTGTCGCCTTCATCGACGTTGAGTTCCACGAGACGGCCGGGCATCTTGAACGACAGGTCAACCTGCGTCAGCTCGATGTTGCCGCTGATCTTGATTACATTGGGATCCTCGCCCGGATGGGCTGCACGCCATGCCAGCGCGCCGCCAGCGGCCGCGACCAGAATCACAGGAATGATTACTTTCCGTTTGTCCACGTTCATTTCTCCCGGATCACTTACTGCAGCATCAGATCGATGTTGCCCACCGCCACGCCCAGATCGATGCGCGCGGACTTCTGCTTGAACACAGCCGCCACGTTGTTTTCCCGCGCCCGCGCCACGCGGGCCTGGGCGTCGGTGACTTCGACGCCAATGGCGACCCCAGCCTCGTAACGGCGCTCGGCCTGCGCCAGCTCTTTTTCCGACTGTGTCTGGGCTTCCAGGGCCACCGCCACCTGGCTCTCGGCCGACTTCAGAGCGGTGACAGCCACGCGAATCTCCAACTCCACCTGCTGGGCGGTATCCCGCGTCCTGATGCTCTCCTGCCGGAGCAAGGAGGCCGACTCAGCTCTCTCGGGGTCCTTTCGGTTCGCTCCGAAGATGGGAACCTTGACCGACACACCGGCAGACCGTGTGGGTAACAAGCTCGCCGATGTGCGTCCCAGAACACCGTAGTCACCGAAAGCGGCAACTTTGGGCAGTTGCTCGTATTTGGCGGCGGCGTAGCTGAGTTTGGCGGAACGTTCCCGTTCGGCCTGGGCCTTCAGTTCAGGCCGCAGTTCGCGCGCGGCCGTCACCGCCTTGGCCGCATCTGGGACCTCGGCCGGCACGTAGGTCATTGGATCAGTGAGCTCGACTTCAACATCCATGTCAACGCCCATGGCCCGCAGCAGATTCAGGCGAGCCGTCTCGCGGTCTTCCTGCGCCACAATGAGCCGCTGCCGCTCACTGGCCAGCGAAACTTCGGTGCGGGTGACGTCGATGCCGGTGCCAGTGCCCGCGGCCTTCTGCGATTGGGCCTGCTTCACCAGCCGTTCCGCGAGGGCCACGTTGGCCTTGGCCGTGTTCCAGGCAGCGTCGGCGCGGAGAGCATTCAAATAGGCCTTGGCGACGGAGCCCTTGGTCTGGTTCACCTGAGCTTCGTTGTCGGCTCGCGTCGCCGAGAGCTGGGCCTTTGCGGCCTGATAGCGCCGGATGGATGGCAGATCGAAGAGGCTCTGCGTGGCGGTAAGGCGCGCATCGTTGGTCTCGATGGGGCCCACCAGCATGGGGATGCTGATGCCCGGGATGGTGCCGAAGCTGATGCCCATGGCCGACAGGTTGTTTGTGAAGCTACGAAAGGTGTAACTGCCGTCCACCGTGGGCATCAACATGTTCAGCGCCCGCGCCCGCCGTGCATCGGCCGCCTTGATCTGCTCCGCCGCCAGGCGAACGCGGGTGGCCCCGTCGGGCGCAGTGGCAATCTCGACGGCTTTGGCCAGACTCAGCGGCAGCGACTTCTTCTCCTGTCCGGCGGCGCTGATCGCCGCCAGCCCTAATAACACCGATATCCTCACTGCGCTCATTGCGCCGTCTCCTTATTCTGGCTGCGCAGAGCACGCAGACCACCCGTCATGTAGGTCACCAGAAACCCCAGGGCTTCCAGGTGGTCGTCGGGGTCTACGGTACCGCGCGAGATGAACCTCAAGAGTTCGCCGGCCGCCAGGAAGTGAGCCAGCGCTCCGATGCCGAAGTGCAGGCCCCAAGCCAGAGCCTCGGGCGTCAAGCCGGGCTCGGCGCGCTGGATGGCGGCCGTGAAACGTTGACCGGCGGGCGCCATTTCCTTCTGGAACATCTCCATCAAGGAGCCGTGCAGCTCGGTGTAGAGCCGGCCCAGCAGCCGCGGCCAATGGCGCATTTCCGGACACGAGGTCCTCGCCTCCATGACAGGGAGTAGGAAGGCCCGAAGGACTTCCTCCAGGACAAGGGGGCCGGAATCCCCAGCGGCGAACTCCAAAGCGTCGAGCAGATCGAAGCGGCGTTTGTTGATGGGCCCGATGCGCCGATGAAGGACCGCCCGAATGAGAGTTTCCTTGTTCTGGAAGTGATAGTTGACCGCGGCCAGATTCACCTGGGCCTCCGCCGTAATCTGGCGCAGGGAGGTGGCGGCGAAGCCGTTGTCAGCAAACAACCGTTCAGCGGCGTCCAGGATGCGTTCCTTGGTGTCCTGGGCTCGGGGGACTTGGTCGACCGTTTCAATCGCTTGATTCATACGATTGATTGAATCATACGATCGTTTGAAACAAGCGTCAAGTGGATTTATCGAGAGGACCTGTAAATTGTGCAGGCGAACACTCCGCCAGGACTCGGCGCCGGAGTGGCTGGAAAGTGATTCTCCGTAAACTACTGATTATAAATACAAATTGTCGCTAGCGAAGCTTTAGCGCGTGGACACGGGCAGGGGCTGTCCGCACTGATACGCCATAACGGCTCGCGTAGCGGGATCGAGGCCGCGATGAGCTTCCTCCGCTACGATAGCCGCCAACTCGGGGCTCAACGTACTAAATGGGACTTCCACAAAGCCGAGCCGCGCGTAGAACGGCAGATTCCAGGGTACGGCGCGAAATGTCGTCAGGGTGAGCGTCGCGGATCCGGAGGCAGCCGCCCAATCGCAAACCGTGCGAACCAGCGCCGTGCCCAGGCCGCGACGGCCGTGAGGAGGGTCGACGTCAATCTCTTCCAGATGGGGCAAGCCGGAACCAATCATCTTCACCAAGGCGAAGCCCACCGGTCTGTTACCGGACAAAGCCACCCAGAGACGCCCCTCGCGAACGGCGTCGGCGAAGGTATCGTGATCAGTCGTCTCCGCCAACACGGATTCTGGTGCGTGTCCTGAGAGCATTCGGGCCGCCGCGAGTTCGATCGCGGAAAGAGACGGTATGTGTTCAGGTTGTGCAGGGCGGATCGAATAACCCGGGGTCGTCACACTAATGACCTCAGTCTACCTTCCATGGGGGTGGAGCTCAAGGTCGGAGAATAGCCGTTCGAATCCGTGCACGGAAGGTCGTCAGCTCCTAAAATGGAGTTCGATGACACGCCGGGTTGCGATCCAATGCTGGTTCAGTGGCCTGTTGGCTCTGCCTTTCCGCCTGCGCGCGGGGGAACAGGCCGACCGCGTCCTGATCAACAAAGCCCGCCGCGAGATGCTGCTCCTTAAGAGTGGCAAGGTGCTCAAAACCTATCGGGTGGCATTGGGCCAGCAACCGGTGGGGCCGAAGGTCCAGGAGGGCGACATGCGCACTCCGGAAGGCTTGTACCGAATCGACGGCCGCTACGCCAAAAGCCAGTTTCACAGGGCACTGCACATCTCCTACCCGAGCGCGGCCGACCGTGCGCGCGCGCAGCGGCTCGGCGTCAAGCCCGGGAGCGCCATTTTGATTCACGGCCTTCCGAACGGGCAGGGTTCGGTCGGCAAGGATCATGTGAAGAGTGACTGGACCTGGGGCTGCATCGCTGTGACCGACGAAGAGATCGAGGAGATTTGGCGAATGGTTCCTGACGGTGCTGTGGTGGAGATACGGCCGTAGCGGGCGCGGCGGTTCGTGTCCATGTTGAAGTGAAGCCGCTCCCGGACCGGTCGAGCGATTGTTCCGGCTGGGCTTGAGCGCGGCGCATTCCGGGAGGTGGACTCAATCTTAACGTGGCGGCCCGGCCAACTTAGGACCAGAGCTACCCGGCCGGAAGCGGGCAGTGCCACAATAGGGGCGGTGGCGGCCTTCGCGCCGGTTTGCGGCCAGTCCGCCGGGGTTTAAGGAGCTTCGAGAAAGCTATGCAACTGATTCCTACTGAAGATGAAGTCGTCGCCGTGTTGCGAGAGACAGGTGCCCTACGTTCGGGCCATTTCCAGTATCCTAACGGACTTCATTCCGACCGATATCTGCAGGTGGCGCTGGCGATGCGCCACTACGACGTGGCGAAGATGCTGAGCGTCGCCCTGAGCCGCAAGCTACGCGCGCATACCGACATTCGGGCAATGATCGGCGAACTGTCGGTGGTGGCGCCTGCAACGGCCGGGCTGCCGGTGGCCTACGGCGTATGCGAAGCGCTGCGGGCGAAGCAAGTGTACTGGGCGGAGCGGACCGAAGAGGGTGGACCCATGCGCTTTCGCCCCTTCCTGGAGCCGGCGCCCGGAGACAAGGTGCTGCTGGTCGACGGTGTTCTGCGCAGCGGGCGCAAGTTGACCGAACTGAAGGCGCTGATCGAATCGAAGGGCGCAACGGTAGTGGGGTTGGCCGTGGTGGTGTACCAACCCAATCCGGAGACACCGAGTTTCGGGAGCCTTCCTTTCTACTATCTGGCGAAGCTTGACGCGATGTACTACTGGGACTCGGCCGAAGCTGCAGAGAAAAGCACAATCGGCGGGGCTGTGGAGACGGTTTGGGCGTAGGCCGTCGCTAACAGACTGTCAGAAACTCAACTTCAACCCAAACTGGAACTGCCTTGGATCAAAGGCTGAGGTGAAGGCCAGCGGCGTTGTCGGCGCGGCGCCTTTGATTCCAGCGATTGGTCGCGGCACTGCACTGAGAGGCACGGCGCCGACGGTGTTGTTCACCGTCCTGAAGTTCGTGTGATTGGCCAGGTTGAAGCCCTCGGCCAGGAACTCCAGAGTGCGGTGCTCCGCTTGGCCCAGGCGGAAACGCCGGGACAGACGCAGATCGAACGAAACATAGGACGGGCCGCGGCCAATGTCACGGCCGGCAGGGAACGGCCTGTCGTTGGTGGTGTAGTTGTCACCATTCACGTCGACCCCAGCCAGCAGATTGAACGGCCGGCCGGAGTTGGCCTGGAAGATGGGCGCGAGGCTCCAGCCAGCGAGAAGGTAATTGTGTGCCGGGGACTGGTAGACGGCATTGATGACTACGCGATGAGAGTGGTGGAAGGGGGATAGCGCGCGTTCGCAACGTTTGCAGAGCTGGTCCATCGGAGAGAAGTCGGAATTGAAGTCCGTGAAGTCGTCGATGGCCTTCGACCAGGTGTAGTGGGCAGCGAGAGTGAAGTTCTGCAGCATGCGGCGCTGCAACTGAAGAACTCCGGCATGGTAGTTGGAGTTGCCGTCGTAGGTGAAGATGTTCTTTTGCAGAAGCGTCGGATCGATGCGGCCATAGACGGGGGTACCGTTGGGGTTCGTGGCTCCCGTGTAGTAGAGGTTGCGGCCCGAAGTGCGGGCGATCTTGATCGCGTGGTTGAAGATGTAGCCGGCGGAGACGGCCCAGCCACCCAGCGCGCGTTCTAGCTCGAAACTGCCCTGCTGAGCGTAGCCCTGCCGGAGGGCGTCACTGCCGAACTCGACGCGCAGAGGCAGACCGGGGCCGACACGAATGCCCAGAGGCAGAAGGTCGGCCGGAGTGATGGTGCGTGTCCCGAGGATGCCCTGTCTGAGCATGCTCTGGTAGATATCCGCCGACGTGGTGGGGCGGCCCGTCTGGGGATTGACGATCTGCGGAATGCCGGTGATGGGTACGAACACCTGATTGATGGAGCGGCCCGAGAGAGCATCGGCCACGTTCGCGACCTGAAGGTTGGTGGGCGTGTAGTAGATGCCGTATCCTCCACGGATCACGAAGTCGCGGCTTCCAGCGGGGCTCCAGGCAAAGCCGACACGCGGGGCGAAGTTGTTCCTGTCGGTGCCGAGCACCTTTTCGTTCACCTCAAGGTCGTAGCGAAGCCCTGCGCTGAGGGTCAAGTTGGGGCGAATGCGCCAACTGTCCTGCACGTAGAAGCCGTAGCGCTTGGACCAGCCGATCCAGTTGGGATTGCCGAAGCCCTGTTGATAGAAGGTGGGCAGGCCGAGCGCCATGGATTGCAGCGCACTCACAGGTTGGCCGAGGACCGGGACAAGGCTGCCCTGGCCGGCGGCCTGGAGAAACTGAGAGATCTGCTGGACAACCGCCGTGCTGCCGGCGGCGCCGGCGATCACGTTGGAAAGCGGGATGGCTTCCCCAAAGCTGAAGCGGCCGCTGAAGAACGTCTCGGTGTCTGCGGTGTCGCGCACGGGATTGATATCGACGCCGAACTTGAGGTCGTGGCTGCCGGAATGGCGGTTCCAGTTCTGAATGATCTGGTAGTGACGCTCGTAGGTGCGCGAAGGGAGGAAGATCTCACGGCCGAAGTAGCCGAAGCCTGTGACGTTCTGCTCAGGACCGGTGCCGTCGGTGGGGGTGACGAAGACGGTGCTGAAGTTGAACATGGCGCGGGTCTCGACCACCCAATTGTTGTTGAGGACGAAGATGTCGCTGAGCATGGTCGTGCCATCCCAGAGTTCAAAGTTGCGGCCCCGGTTGTAGGCGACCAGGGCACCGAACTGGTCGTTCTGGTTGCGCAGAGTAGAGAGGTTGCCGCGCAGGTAGAAGCTGTGGCGATCTGAGAAGCGGTGATCGAGCCGCGCGGAGACGGTGTTGTCGCCTTCACTGAAAGGGAAGGTGCCGCTGTTGTTCTGAAAGAGGCGAGTGACGTAGGCGTTGGTCGACGGGGTGAGCGCGGCCGAAAGCGCGCGGCTGAGTCCGATGAGGGTGGGACTACCGGAGGCATTGAGCGCAGCCAGTAGATTCTGCTGGGGACCGGTGGGGGCGTTGAAAGCGGAGCGGTCCTGCAGGATGGGGACGAAGGCCGTCTCCTGGCGGTCTAGCCGTTCGTAGGAGAGGAAGTAGAAAGTGTGGTCCTTGCGAAGAGCTCCGCCGAGGGTTGCTCCTGCCTGAACGCGAGTGAAGCCCGACTTCTGGGGGTCGAAGAAGTTGCGCGCCTGGATGGAGCGGTGGCGGAGGAAGCCGAACACATTGCCGTGCAGTTCGTTGCTGCCGCCGCGCGTAACGATGTTGACGGTGCCGCCGGCGGCCCAACCGAACTCCGCGGAAGCGGTGTTGCGATTGATCTGAAACTCCTGCACGGCCTCCTGGCTGACCGATGGACGGACGCCTCCCGAGTTGATGTAGTTCTCGACTCCATCGATGAAGAAGCCGTTGCCGCGCCCGTTGCCACCGCCGAAACTGATGCCGGATTGAGGAGTTTGCGCGACGCGGTAATCGGTGCCGTCAACCATGGTGGAGGTATCTGAGGTGGCGGGCGAGAGTAGCGCGAAGTCGAGGTAGTTGCGGCGGTTGATGGGCAGATTGCGGATGCGGGCGAGTTCGATCGTGTTGGCCTGTTGGACGCGCTCGCCCTCCACCACGGGCACGTCGGCCTGGACCTCGATCTGCTGCTGCACACCACCGACCACCATTTGAATGAGTAGCGACAGCGTGTCTCCGACACGGACATCGACGCCCTCGAGCACTTTCGTGGTGAAACCGGAAGCCTCGACGCGCAACTGGTAGCGCCCTGGCGGGACGAGAGCGAAGAAATAGGAGCCGTCGTTCGTGGAGTCGGCGGTTCTGGAGATGCCCCGATCCGGCTCGCTGATGGTAAGCTTGGCTTTCGAAATGCCGCTGCCGGACTGATCGAGCACAGAGCCCTTGAGGCTGCCAGCATTACTCTGCGCTTGGGGGTAGACGGCGAGCGGCAGAAGGACTACCGTCAACAGGGAACGGCACAGTGTCATGACCAACTCCGGAACTGACGACTCGGCCTTGAACAGAGGGATTCTAACATTACATTGATATGAAACCTAAGCTCTTTCTGATCGCCCTATTCAGTACTTTGCCGCACCTCTTTGGGGCGCCAACCATGCAGGCAGGTGCAGCGAAGATCGAGATCACGCCGAGCGGGCCCATTTGGATGGCGGGCTACGCGGCACGGACGAAGCCGAGCGAAGGCGCTTCCCCCATCTGGGCGAAGGCCTTGGCGCTACGGGATGCGAAGGGTACAACCGCGGTGATTGTGACGACGGACCTGATTGGTCTGACGCGGGCGATCACCGATGTGGTGTCGGCCAGAGTGATTGAGCAACACAAGCTGGAGCGCAGCCAGATTGTGTTCAATTCCTCGCACACGCACACCGGACCGGTGATCCGGAACAACCTGTCGATCATGGGACCGCAGGTGGAGGCGCAGAGGCTCGTGATTGAGGGGTACGCCAGCAGCCTGACCGAAAAACTGGTGACCGTGATCGGCGCGGCCCTCGGGGATCTGCAGCCTGCGACGTTGGCATTCGACTACGGCGAGGCAGGCTTCGCCGCCAACCGGCGCCAGACGACGGAAAAGGGCGTGGTGATCGGGGTAAACCCGGCGGGTCCGGTCGATCACAAGGTGCCCGTCTTGAGGGTGCTGGCAGCGGACGGCAAGGTGCGCGCGGTGTTGTTTGGATACGCGTGTCACAACACGACGCTGACGGCGGAGTTCTACCAGATCACGGGCGACTATGCGGGGTTTGCTCAAACCGCCGTGGAGAAGGAGTTTCCGGGTGCGGTAGCCCTGTTCATGCAGCTTTGCGCGGGCGATCAGAACCCGAATCCGCGGTCGACGATGGCGTTGGCGGAACAGCACGGAGCCACGCTGGGGACTGAGGTGGCAAGGGTCGTGAGAACTTCAATGAAGCCAGTCAGCGGTCGAATCAAGACTGCCTATCAGACGACGGAGCTGCCTTTCGCGCCGCACACAAGCGACCAGTACACCAGCGAACTGCAGGACAAGAACGTCTTCAAGGCGAGGCGGGCGGCCGCGATGTTAGCCCTCTACAAGGACGGGCGGGAGACGCGAAAGTTGCAGTACCCGGTACAGGTTATCCGCTTCGACCAGGGATTCACCCTGGTGGCGCTGGCCGGCGAAGTGGTGATCGACTATTCGCTATGGGTACAACGCACGTTCCCCAATGAACGTCTGATGGTGGCAGGCTATTCGAACGAAGTTGCCTGCTATATTCCAAGCGCGCGGGTGCTGAGGGAAGGCGGATATGAGGCCGTGGACAGCATGATCTACTACGGGCAACCGGGGCCATTCACGGAAGAGGTGGAGCCGCGGATCCAGGAAGCCGTCACGAAAGCGATGCGGCGGGTGAAATAGTAGGTGAGGATCGGCGGAGTGGGTGGCACAGTTCAGGCGGGTGCTGCTGCCATGGGCTCCGGCAGGGCAACGAAGCGTGGAGATGGCGCGGGAGGAAATCCGGCGCAACGGCAATGCGGTGACGCGCGTGCTGGCCGAGGCCGGTACGACGTTCTGAACTCACACAGACACGGCATACTGTAGGCATGAGCTTGTACGGAGCCTTGGAGGCCGGCGGGACCAAGTTTGTCGTGTCCGTCGGCGATGATCCGTTGCAGCCGCGCGATGTGCGGCGGTTTTCGACTTCGAATAACCCGGTCGAGACAATGGCGGAGGTGGTCGCCTACTTTCAGGAGCGGGGGCCGCTGAAGGGTGTCGGGGTGGCCACATTTGGGCCTATCGACTTTGCCACCGGGGCCATTACGAATACTCCGAAGCTGGCGTGGCAGAACTTCCCGCTACGCGATGCTTTGCGCCGCGCCCTGAACGTCCCCGTCGGGTTCGATACGGACGTGAACGGTGCGGCGCTGGGCGAGGCCCGATGTGGCGCGGGCAAGGGCATGGAGAACCTGGTCTACATCACCGTGGGCACTGGGATCGGCGGCGGAGCCTTGGTCAGCGGCCAGCTTGTGCACGGCCTGATGCATCCCGAGATGGGGCACCTGCTGGTGCGACGGGCGGCGGGCGAGAGAGCGGACTTCGCGGGTGTGTGTCCATTCCATGGTGATTGCCTGGAAGGGTTGGCAAGCGGCCCGGCGATGAATGAGCGTTGGGGCGTGCCGGCGCACGAGTTGCCTCCCGAACACGACGGTTGGAAGGTGGAGGCGGACTATCTGGCGCAAGCGTGCGTGAATCTCGCGTGCGTGGTGTCGCCCCAGGTGATCGTGCTGGGTGGCGGAGTCATGAGCCAGCGGCATCTCTTTCCATCGGTGCGAACCCGGGCGGAGGAGCTCTGCAAGGGCTACCTGCCATTGCCTGCGATTGTGCCGCCGGGGCTGGAGTATCCAGGGTTGAGCGGGGCGTTTGTTCTGGCGATGGAGGCGGCGGCATGACAAGGACACGGAAGAACTTCTCATCAGGGGCGAAGTGGGAGCCGGTGGTCGGATACTCGCGAGCGGTTCGCGTGGGACCGCACGTTTGGGTGGCGGGGACCACGGCCGTGGACGAACAGAGCGAGATTGTCGGCGAAGGTGACGCGTACGAACAGGCGCGGTATGTCTTCGCCAAGATCGGCAAGGCGCTGCGACAGGCGGGCGCAAGCCTGGATGACGTCGTGCGGACGCGGATGTTCATCACGCATCTGGCACATCAGGAGGGGGTGGGGCGGGCCCACTTCGAGGCGGTAGGGCATGTACGTCCGGCCGCAACGATGGTGCAGATCAGCAGTCTGGTGGATTCGCGGCTGTTGGTCGAGATTGAAGTGGACGCCTACGTGGAGGACGGGAACGAGCCGGACTGAGACCCCGATGTGGGCAGAGTGCAGAATTGTATCTCGCTAACCAACTGCAGCAGTTGGATCCGCAGCGCGCCGCAGAAATCTTCTCCGGGCGTCCGATTCGTCTGGAGGCGATGGCTTCGTTTCGGCGGCACGCCGGGATCGGATCACTGGTGCCCCACCGCTACGGAGCGGCGACACTCTGGTGGTCGCCGCTCCACTCCGGATGTCTGCCGGAGGGGTCCGACTTTGGGTTTGATTCGTCGCTCCATGGAGAGACAGGCAGGCGGAGACTTTGCCTGAGACGATTCAACGCCGGAGACCGGGATTGCGGAACCCGAGCTCTCTGCGGTCTATACAACATGCAAATGTCAAAGAGCATGGCCGGAGCGGACTCCGGCTGGGGGTGCGACTGGCGGCGGGACTCGTCAGCGGCTTCGTTTCGTCAATGCGTGGCCACTTCTCCCGGACGAGGCGTTCAGATGCCGGAGACGTTGTAGCTCAGGAAGGGTAGGCCGTCTTCGCCGGCGGGATTGGCTTCGTTTCGCGGAACGCGAACCGGTTGGAGACCGACGAGCGGGTCCTGGTTGTCTTCGTGGTCGGAATCGATTCCGGTGGTCAGGTGTTCGAGCGCTTTGCGCGGGCGGCCATAGCCTTCGTAGAAGAAGAGTTCCTCGGTGTTTTTCGTCAGGCGCGTGATTTCGGCCAAGGGGACATGTTCCCGGATGGCTTCGACGACGTCGGGGTGCTGTTGCTCAAGGGCGGCGCGTTCCGTTTGGAGCTTGCTGAGTTCCTTGATGGCGCGATAGAGGCCGCGCTCGAGGTCGCGGCGGTAGCGGGCGTAGCGTTCGAGTTTGGCCGCGTTGGTGTCGGTTTCGGCCAATGGGTCCGTTTCGGCGAGGATGAGGCACTCGAAGGTTTCGATGCGGCGGAGGTTCCAGGTGTGCGTGAGGATGCGGTGGAAGATCTCCTCTTCCAGGCAGTCCGCGGGCCGGGTCTTGAGGCGCAGGGCGGATTGGAGGGCTTCGAACTCGGCGCGTTCCTCGTCGGAGATGTTGAGGGTACGGGCGGAGAAGCCGTGATTGCGAGCGTTCTGGGCGGCGCGGGCCTTGCCCTCGACAGAAACGGGGCCAGTGGACCGTTTGGCGTTGGCCTGGTTGGCGGTGATCTGAGCTGCGGTAGCCATGATGTCAATCTCCTTGTAAATGAAAAAGGCCGGCATGAAGCCGGCGCGATTCCACTGTAGCTGGTGGGGTCAAGGGGTATTGGGGGATTTGGAGCAAGGCGTGTTGAAAAAAAAGGAAATAAATAGTTGGAGCGGCTGTGAATGAATAATTATTAATGCTGCAATTGAGGGAGAAGTGGGGAACTGGGTGGGTAAAGTTCCCGGGGCCGGGCTCCCATCGGAACGTCGGGAGGGACTCTCCTCCGGGCGATTCCGGGAGGTTTGAGGGGGGGTAACGTTCAGGAGAACGATGCTCGGAGCTGCTGGGATTCTGATGAGAGTAGGGACAAGCGTGTCCCAGATCCTGGAGAAGATCGGTCGTTGTAAAGATATTTCTGAGACACTCTACCAGATTCAGAAACCGCTCAGCTCAGAACGGGCGGAGAGTTTTCCGTTCCGTGGTCCCTGCCTTGTCATCACCTGTGACGTCCAGTGGGATGCTTCCAGGCTTGATGGTCCCGGTGGCCTCTGGAATGAATACTCGCACATCAAGGGCTCAGAGCAATGCCCCCTCCGTTGAAGACGCGTTCGGAACTGGTACCCGCTTACTGACGTGCGCGGTTCGCAGCGGGCGGAGACCCCTCCCTTACGGTTGGGGTTCGTAACGCGGCTTCATCCACTTTGGCGGCCCGCAGGGCCATGCGGGACTCCTTACCAAGTGCCGAGGAGTGGAACACTGGTGGCCCTTGGCCGACACCAAACCACGCACCGCGAACCGATGGCGACCGCTACGGAGCTTGACCCGCCGAGGCTGCAGTTTTACCCCCGACAGCACGTCGCGCAACATCGGGGATTGCCCCCTCATGTCCGCATGGACGTTGAACGGCCGGCCCAGACGCTCACGGTCCGCCGACGACTTACTGGCTTTGCCACCGTCCTCTCGTTGGCGGAGGCAAGCCTCACATAAGGCGATTCTCGGAGAGATTCTTGGGGAGTGAAACGGAGAGTCAGTAGCGGTTAGCCCTTCTGTCTGGCGTCAACTATTACGCCCGCCGTGCGTCCTAACTAATTGTCGCCCGTCACCTTCCGTCCACACGGGCGAAACCCGACACGCCGCACGGGTTTCTACGTGCGCGTAGCGATTGGTAGGTAAACAGGATTGGGCTAACCCGGCGGGGTACGGCGAGGTACGGAACAGCGGGGACAAACCGTACATCGACGCCGGAGGCTCAGTCGGGGTTTGACTACGGTGCTCTGATGTCGAAGGGGTACGACTACATCGGGGCGGCGAACTCGCAATCGCGGACGCTGAACAGCCTGTATGGAATGCCGTATGGACGCCAGAATCCGCGGAGTATGCGATTGACACTCCGGTTTACGTTCTGAGGAGTGGGAGGACCAAAGGCAAAGGCGGCGCCGGTGGGCGCCGCCTTTGTGGTCGAGGACTAAGTTGACGTGTTCGTTCTAGAAGAAGAACGACAACTGGAGACGAGCGGTACGGGGGCCCTGGAAGTTGCTGGCCAGATTGTACTGCGGGTCCAGGAGCCGATTCTGCGCCTTCATCAACTGGAGGGTATTGAACCCCTTAAAGATATCGGCGTCATGAGCAAACTGGAGCTGCCCGTAATCGTCGTGCAGCATGTCGGTGTACTTGTTGGTCACAATGCTGCTGTTGAACAAGTTGAACACCGTGAATTCGAAGCGCAAGCGCATGGCTTCATGACTCTTGAAGGGAGCGAAGTCGTGCATCAAATTCATGTCAAAGTTGTAGAATACGGGCGTGCGCCCGAGGTCGCCACGGCCATAGGGGTAAACCGGAACCGTAGAGATCGCGTTGATTTGCGAAGTAAGCGGGACGCCGGAGTACAGCTGGATGTTGGGCGAAATCGTGGTGTTGCCCAGCAGGCTCTTCAGGGTATAGCCGCCAAAGAACTTGAAGGTATGCGGACGGTCGGTCGCGAGACGGCCTTCCGCCATCGTGCCCTGCTCCGTGTAGCCAATCCAGGGAAGGTCGAAGTAGCGGTTCACGTTCGGGGCTGTCCGGCCCACGCCGCTCGTGTCGGGCTCGTCAGAACTCGCCAGGCCGGAGTAGTTCCCGTAAGAGCGCGACCAGGTATAGCTGGCGGCAAACTGGTAGTTCTTCGCAAAGCGCTTGTCGATGCGGAACTCCAGGGCGTCATAGTTGCGAATCGCTTTGGGCGTGACCGGGAAACCAGCCTCCCAGGTATTGGGGTCGACGGTGAGGCCATAACCCGGATTGGCAATGTAGTACACTTCGCCGCCGGCGCCGAGAGTCCCGACGTCTTCAATGGTGCGAATGAGGCGGCGGTTCGTGTAGCGCGCCGACCCAACGAGTGTCGAGCTGAAGCTGTAGTCGTACCCAATGTCTAGCATGCGTTGCTTCATGGGCTTCAGGTCTTTGTCAATTGTCATGCCCGTGCAGGACAGGCCCTGTTTCTCGCAGGACTGCGGGTCGTTGGACGGAATGCGCCAGTCGACGCTCTCCAGGAAACGGCCAGGTAGTTTCGACGGGTCTTTGGGATAGCCGTAAGTCTTCAACTGATTGAAAACCTGCGGATCGTCAATGGTGTAGAAATTTGTGACGTAGAGGGCGCCACCGAAGGAACCGCGCGGCATCTCGTACTTCATCACGTCGTAAAAGTAGCCAAACGAAGCGTAGAGGCGCATCTTGCCGTCGCCCTTGGGATCCCACGCGCCGCCGACGCGCGGGCTGATCTTCTTGCCCCAGTTGAACTCAATGGGAGGAGCGGCAGCAAGGCCAAGCTTGGCGAAGCTGGGCAGGAACTCACGCTCCATGCGCAGACCCAAGTTCAAGGTCAAGTGCTTGTTGACGCGCCAGTTGTCCTGTACGAAGAGCCCCTGGTTGTCGCTGGAGGCGTCGCCATTATCACCGTAGGTGTACCAGCGATAGTAGCCGTAGGTACCGCGCTGCTGCCCGGTGCACTGGGTCGTCACGCAGCTATAGGCTTGGTCCCAATAGAAGCGGTAGTAGCCGGCCGGGTAGGAGAGATTGGCGACGGAGTTGGAGAGGCGGTTGGTCTGCCAGCCAAACTTGATATTGTGCTGGCCCTTCCAGTTGCCCATATAGCTGGCGTCGGCGTTGAGATTCACCCTCTTGTAGATGTTGTAATCCTGCCGTGGGGTTCCCTGCTGGACCCATCCCAAAGAGGTCACAGTCAGGTTCGACGGAAGCCCGCTGAACATCGTGTTCGCTGTGCTATAGATGTAGGTTGTATCCGAGAGGGCGTATCGATTGGTGTTGTTGTAGTAACTGTATCCGCCTCGGAAACTGATGATCAGCTTGCTGGTTGCGAGATAGTCGACCTGACCGGAGATGATGTTGCCGGCTGTATAGTCGCCCAATCCAGCCCAGTTCCGGTTGGGATCATCGGTCCCCTGGCGCGCTGGCAGGTTGCCACGGTTGTAGGTCGGATTCCAGATCCAGCTGGCATTCATGCGAAGCTTGCTGAAGGGCACGTAATCCACCTTATTGCTGAGGTAGTGTTGCCGAGCTTTGTTGGTGAAGGTGGAGGTCTGATTGTTCGAATTGAACGTGACTGTGCGATTGGTGGTGGTCGTGGTCGGCATGTAGCCACTGAAGAAGAACAGCTTGTTCTTGATCATGGGGCCACCTACCGAGAACACCGGGTTCCACGTGCTGAAGTCATCCAGCGAGTTCTGGAAATAGCGGATCTTCTGGCGTGACGCGTCAAAGGGATCCATTTCCAGGGTTGGACGAAGGCGGGCCGACATGCTGTCGTTGTTGTAATAGAAGCCGACCTGACCGTGGAAATCATTGGAGCCGCTGCGGACAACGGCGTTCACAACACCGCCCATCGCGCCGCCGTACTGGGCCTCCATGACGCCATTCTTGACCTGAACCTGCTGGACCATTTCCACTGGGATCTTGTTCTGGCTGCTGAGGACGCCAGTCTGGACGTTGGTCACTTCCATACCGTCGAGGTAGAAGGTGTTTTCCGAACCGGAAGCGCCGTCCACCTGGTATCCGCCCGCCTTGCCTTCGTCGCGCGCGCCGGGGGCGAGATTCACAAGGTCGTAGAAGCTGCGACCTTTGGGGATGAGGTCAAAGAACGTTTTGTCAACGTTGATGGCCGAAGAACTAGAAGAGGTGTCGACCATCACCACGTCAGCGTTGATGACGACGCTTTCGGTGACCTGACCGACTTCCATCTTGAAATCGACGCGAGTGGCGCGGCCGAGATTCACTGGCACCGACGTCTTCTTGACCATCGAGAAACCTTGAGCCGTGGCGTTTACTGTGTAGACGCCGGCCGGAACGTTGCTGAGCTGGAACAGACCGGTGGCGTCCGATGTGACGGTAATCGGCTGAGGCAGCGAGCCCCCCGTGACGTCAACCTTCGCATTCGGAATTGCCGCACCGGAAGCATCGGTCACTTGACCGGAAATGCTACCCGTTGTCTCCTGACCGATCGCTATGCCGGCTAGTAAGGTAACTAATGCCAGGCACACGACTGCGAGGCCTGTTGAGCCCCTGAAGCATTTGTTTAGATAACTTAACACTGAAACCTCCCAAAATTAGGTTGATTGGCTACTCCCGAACGATTTCACCCCGCCGAGTCCAAAAACCAACGTGGGCCTGGAACGAGACGGTGGGACTCCGGTGGAGGTGTCCGGTCTGGACAAGGAGATTTGCTTTGCAGTTGGGGCAGGGTGGCGGTAACGGCTTCAGTCTGGCGCAATCGTAGTTGGTACGATTGGCCTCCTGCAACCTTGTCGCAGGAGTTGCTCCAACTCGACTTAGGGCTTCGCCGGACGGTGGGTAGACCCTCCATCGAAGCTTTCATCCAAAGCACTCCTAAACTCCCAAAACAGAGATCACACGTCAATGTCGTGATTGTAACATCACGAGTGCTAATTCTGTCAACGAATTGAGCATACGTGGACCTGATATTCTCATGGCGAGAGGACCCCCTGACGCCTCTTACGCGCGCGAGTCAGATGCGTTGCAAGTGTAACGACATATGTGTAAACAACACGTCTCCAGTTCTGTAGTTTCTTCGCCCTGGCTTCGTCTGTCCAACGAACCGGAGAGACGAAATCCAACAGGGTACCCAGCTTTGAAATGAGATCTAAGCACCTGAATCTCTGCCACTTGCAACCGAGCCTGAGGCGCTGACGGCGACGCAACGCCCCGGACAGCCCGAGGAGACTCGCCTGGAGAGTCCGTTTACACAAATAACTATCTTTCGATGCTATTCGCAATCATTACGAATGTGCAGATTATTGAGGATCGTTTACATGAAGTCCTGTCAATTCTACGGAGGAGCCCACACACCGCATGGCCGGGCACTTTCGACCCAAAACGCACTCGAGCGGAGGTGGCCGTGAAGCCTAATGATTGGCGTCATTTGGACTGAACTTGCGGAAAAAACCAACAGTGGACGGCCGCCAAGTGAGCGGAGTTGGAGCCGAGGCTAGGCGGTAACGCTGTGTTAATGCGCTGTTTGGCGATAGGCAACATGGCGTATGTTCCAGTTGTAACTTCTCGTTGACACGCCAGCGGAGCGTCCTTTACTCTTGCAAAATCCTCCTCACCAGGAGTGGGCTTTGAGGTTTGCATAGCACCACCTCACCGGGGTGCTTAGCTAGGAAAGGGAGATTTGCATGCACATGCGTAGTTTTTCGGCAGGACGATCATTGATCGTCTTGCTGGCTGTTCTGCTTGGGCTAACGGGAATGCTCTTCGGGCAAGAGAACTCCGGCCGGATCGACGGCACAGTTCTCGACGAAACCGGGGCGGCAATACCTGGTGCGAAACTGGTAGCTTCGGCTCCGATTCTGCCCCGTGACCTGGAAACGGTCGCCGATGGGGCCGGGAACTTCGCGTTCCCGAGTTTGCCTCCGGGCGTGTATTCGATCACCATCACCAAGACGGGCTTTACGACGTCAAAACAGGTGAATATCCGAGTCACGCTTGGAGCCAAGATCACGTTGACGCCCAGGTTGGGCGTAGGCACCGTTTCGCAGACAGTGGAAGTGACTGAAACGGCCATCTCGCTGGATGTTACCAGCAGCCGCACATCCACCAATATCACCTCCGACCAAGTGGTCGAACTACCCAAATCACGCAACTTCAATAGTTTGCTGGCTATGGCCCCCGGCGTCCGCCTGGAGTCGAAGTCTGGCTCGGCCGGTGTCGGCGGCATCTCGGTGGATGGCGCCAGCGGCTCAGAGAACGTCTTCATTCTGGACGGCGTGGAGGTCAGCAACACCCTGAATGGTTCACTGGGCGGCTCCGCCAACATCCCGTTCGAGTTCCTGCGCGAAGTGCAGGTCAAGAGCGGTGGGTTTGAATCCGAGTACGGCGGCGCGACGGGCGGCGTGGTCAATCTGGCCACGAAGAGCGGTAGCAATGCCTACCATGGCGAACTCGACTATCAGTTCACCAGCAACCAGCTCAACCCGCGGCCTCGCGGCGCTTGGCAGGGTTCCCCCCTCAATGCCGACGTGGCCGATTTCTTCGCTCCGGTCGAAGACAACTACCGGAAACAGTATCCCGGCTTCACGTTTGGCGGCCCGATCCTCAAGGACCGGATCTACTTCTTCGTGGGCTACATGCCCGAATTCGTGCGCTCCATTCGCACGAACCGGTACGATTCCACTGCGCAAACCGTGGCGGCTAACAGGGCGCTTGGCACCAGGCAGTACAACCAGGAAACGATCCAACACTACTCGATCGCACGCCTGGATTACTCGGCGACGTCCAAGCTGAACATCAACACCTCCTGGCTGTGGTCTCCGTACCGCACCTCTGGCACCCTACCGACCACCGACATCCGCCGCGCTCCGCCAACAAACGACTTGACGGTGACGGGCGGCTGGGCCCCGACTCAGTCGTACACGGCTTCGGCGACCTACACGCTGACTCCGAAGTTCCTGATCACCGCCCGCTATGGCTACAGGTACGATAACGCGAAGTCCACCAACTATGGCCTGCCGGGCGTGCCGTACTACATTTACCAGACAGCTTCGTCGGCCTCCCCGATAGCGGTGCCGAGTGGCGTGGCTGGCTCCAACGGCTTCGCGAGCTCCAGTTCCACGCTGGCCACGGCTCGTGATATCACCACTCGCAACAACGTCTACCTGGACGCCACGCAGATCTTTGAAGCAAAGGGCCAGCACTCCCTGAAGTTTGGCTTCGCGTTGAACCGCCAATCGAATGACGTCGCGACCGACTACACGAACGGCCGGTTCGACATCTATTGGGGTGAGAAGTACAGCCGCGGCAGCATCAATCAGGCTACCGGCACTTACGGCTACTACGTCTGGCAGGATGGCGTCCGCCTGAACTCCAACGTGAACGGCCGCAATATGGGCTTCTATGTCCAGGATGCGTGGCGCATTCACCAACGCGTCACCGTCAACGTGGGCGTGCGTCTCGAGAACGAATTCCTGCCCCCCTACAAGAAGGAACAGGCGGGCGTGCAGATTGCCAACCCGATCTCCTTTGGCTGGGGCGACAAGGTTGCTCCTCGTATCGGCGTTGCGTGGGACGTGCTCGGCGACGGCAAGTGGAAGCTGAGCGGCGGATACGCCTCGGTGTTTGACGTGATGAAGTTCAACCTGGCCCGCGGCTCCTTCGGCGGCGAGTTCTGGGTCTCTCACGTCTACGAGCTGAACGATCCGAACGTGCAGAATCTGTCCAAGGCTAACCCCGGCGTGCTCGGCAAGCAGATCATCAGCTACGACAACCGTACCCTGCCGATCAACTCCGCCGGCGTCATCGACGGCAACGACCCGAACATGAAGCCGTACCAGACCAAGGAGTTCTTCTTCAACCTCGATCACCAACTGAGTGATAAGGTGGTGGGCGGCATCCGCTACACCCGTAAGCGCCTGATCAACTCGATCGATGACATCGGCGTGCTCGATGCCGAAGACAACGAAGTGTACCTGATCGGCAATCCGGGCCGTGGCCTCACGCGGGACACCAGTTCCGTCTACGGCCAGAAGACGCCGAACGGCAAGGAATTCCTGGTTCCGAAGGCCACTCGCGATTACGACGGTGTGGAATTCAGCGTGCGCGGCCGCGTGGCCCGCAGCATCCAGCTCAACGCCTCCTACACCTACAGTCGGCTATACGGCAACTACGCCGGTCTGGCCAACTCGGACGAAAACGGCCGTTCGAACCCGAACAACGATCGCGCATTCGATCTGCCGTACTACTACTTCGACGCCAGCGGCAGCCAGCAGAATGTCTACGGACGCCTGGCGACGGATCGTCCGCACACCTTCAAGTTGTTCACCAGCTATGACCTGAAGACGCGCGCGGGTAGCACGATCATCGGTCTCAGCCAGTACGCCTACAGCGGCACGCCACTTTCGACGTCGGTGATCTACCAGTCGGCTCCGACCTATCCGAACGGCCGCGGTGACATGGGCCGGACCCCGTTCTTCACGCAGACCGATGTGCAGGTGTCGCACGAGATCTCACTCAACGAGCGGGCCCGACTACGCCTGGAAGCGAACGCGCTCAACGTGTTCAATCAGGCGGCGGTGACCAACGTACAGCAGCAGATCAACCGTAGCGCGGCAATCACCGCGGCAGAACTTCCTCTGAGCAAGTTCTTCGGCGGCTACACGCTAAGCGACTACGTCAACCCGCAGAACATCAACAAGCTCACCGGCGCGTCGAGCAATGCCCGTTACAGCCCGATCTACAAGCTACCGCTGGCCTATCAAAACCCGCGCGAGCTGAGGCTCGGAATCCGCTTTATCTTCTAAAGAAGCATTTCCAGTCAGCGCAGGTTAACCTGCACACAATCCGGCTTCCTTCCCAACGGACGGAAGCCGGATTTTTTGTGCGCTACGCGGTGAGCGATCGACCGCACCACGGATATTTTGCGGGGACTGTCCAGGCTCGAAATGGCAAAATAAGCACATGAGACAGCGGGTACGGTTCGGTGTTGGACTGGCGGCGCTCTCCATCCTGATCTACCTCGTGGTACTCCAGGGGTCGTTCACCGTGGGCGACTACGGCCCGTCGACGCCTGAACAAACCTACGTCTTCTGGGGCCTCTCCACCCTCACCTTCCTCCTCACGGTTCTGCTCGCGTTCATGCTGTTCCGCGACGCGGTGAAGCTGTACTTCGCGCGCCGGGCCGGTGTGGAGGGTTCCCGCATCCGAACCAAGATGCTCGTTGGCGCGCTGAGCTTGACGTTTCTGCCCACGATCTTCCTCGTACTCTGGAGCGTCTCCGTTCTCAACCGCAACCTGGACAAATGGTTCAGCCGGCCAGCCGAGACCATGAAGCTGAACATGCAGGAGATCAGCGCCGTCCTGGATCGTGAGGCGGCCGGGCGACTGCAGGCCTCAGCCCGCTGGGTGGCCGATAGCGCGGAACTCCGGTCGTTTCTGGAAGATGGACATTTGCCAACGGAGTTCTTCGCCACGGTCTGCGATCAGGCCCAGGCTGAGCGCGCGTATGTCCACCGGTCCGACGGCGGACAGATCTCCATCTGCCAGGCGCCGCCGGATGCAAAGGGGGAGGAGCGGGAAAGAGGGCGGGCCATCAAGGCAACCGCACCGGTTGACGGGATCGGGGAGGTGGTGATCGAGGCTCGATTGCCGCTCGATCTGTTGCAGAGAAAGAAGGAGATGGACCAGCAGGTGAGCGACTATGACCGCTTGGCTCTGGGCAGGAAGGAGACGCGGCGGTTCTATCTGCAACTTCTCGTACTCATCACCGTCTTCATTCTATTCATTGCCGTGTGGGTTGCCTTGTTCCTCGCGCGTCAGATTTCGTCGCCGGTGACGGCCTTGCTGGAGGCAGCCCGAGCCGTTCGAGGCGGCAATCTCTCTCACAGGGTAAAGGTTGAGGCCACGGACGAATTGGCATCCCTGGTCCGAGCCTTCAATGAGATGACGCAGGACCTGCAGGCAAACCAGGATGAACTGGAACGCCGCCGCCGCTTCATCGAGGCCGTGCTCCAGAGCATCCCGACCGGTGTATTCTCCATCACCCACGACGGCACCATACAGCTGGTGAATGGAGCCCTCCAACGCATCTTCCCCGATGGGCGCGTCCAGCCGGGCCGCAAGCTGATGGATCTGATGCCCCCCGACCGCCAAGTGGAGCTGAGCCGGCTATTGAAACGGGCGCGGCGCACGGGGACGGCAGACCGGCAGGTGGAGATCCGGACGGAAGAGGGGGTCCGGCACTTCTCGGTCACGGCTGCGGCGCTGGAGGCAACCGTCACCAGCGGGTTTGTTCTGGTGGTGGAAGACACCAGCGAGTTGATGAGAGCGCAACGGGCGGCGGCGTGGCACGAAGTGGCCCGACGGATCGCCCATGAGTTGAAGAACCCCCTCACCCCGATCGCGCTCAGTTCGGAGCGTATTCTGAGACAACTGGACAAGACCGACGCTCCGCCGGAGGTGCGGAGGATCGTATCTGAGTGCTGCGCGACGATTGGGCGAGAGGTCGAAAGCGTCAAGACGCTGGTGGACGAGTTTGCCCGGTTCGCACGGTTCCCATCGGCCCATCCGGTACCCGCGGACCTGAATGGGGTGGTGGAAGAGGGACTGGCTGTGTTCCATGGGCGCCTGGAGAACATCACCATCCATCTGTCGCTCTCCTCATCACTGCCAACGGTGTCGTTGGACCGGGATCAGTTCAAGCGGGTGATCGTGAATCTGGTGGATAACGCGGCGGAGGCCATGGCCGACTCGCCGCTGCGCCACCTGTTTATCGAGACACACGCAGTGCTGCCGGAACTGGTGGAACTGACCATCGCCGACACCGGCTGCGGGATTACCACGGACGATAAGGAGAAGCTGTTCCTGCCCTACTTCAGCACCAAACAGCGTGGCACGGGGCTGGGCCTGGCGATTGTCAGCCACATCGTGGCGGAACATCATGCCCGAATTCGAGTGGAAGACAACAATCCGGTCGGCGCGCGCTTTATCATCGAGATACCGGCCATAGCGTCCGCCGAGTTTGACGCCCGGCCGGTCGAGGTGCGTGCATGAAGCCGACCCAGGTGCTCATCGTCGACGACGAGCCGGGTATCCGCGAATCACTGAAAGGCGTGCTGGAGGACGAAGGCTTCGAGGTGCGCGCTGTTCCAACCGGAGAGATCGCGATCGACGAGATCCTGAACGGCTCCTACGAGGCGGTGCTGTTGGATGTCTGGCTGCCGGGCATGGATGGCCTGGAGGTGCTGCAGCGCGTGAGGAGTTCCGGGCAGAGCGAACTGCCGGCCGTCATCATGATTTCGGGGCACGGCAGCATCGAGTCGGCCGTGCGGGCGACCAAGTTGGGCGCATTCGATTTTCTCGAGAAACCCCTGACGATCGAGAAGGTCATGGTGGTGCTGAAGAACGCCCTGGAGCAACGCCGGCTCCAGCAGCAACTACGTGAGATTAAGGATACAAGCCGCAGCCGCCTGCGCATCTTCGGCGACAGCGTACCGATGAAAGCGCTGAGGCAGCAGATCCAGCTCATGGCCGCCACAAATGGCCGGGTACTCATCTATGGAGAGAGCGGCACGGGCAAGGAGTTGGTCGCCCACGCGATCCACGCCGAGAGCGCGCGGGCCGACCGGCCATTTGTCGAGCTGAACTGTGCCGCAATCCCGGAAGAGCTGATCGAGAGCGAGCTGTTCGGCCATCGAAAAGGGAGCATCGCCGGTGCGGATGGCGACAAGATCGGCAAGTTTGAGAAGGCAGACGGCGGAACTCTATTCCTGGACGAAGTCGGCGATATGAGCTTGAAAACGCAGGCCAAAGTGCTGCGGGTGCTGGACGAACAGCGGTTCGAGCCGGTGGGCTCGGCCGAACAGGTGCAGGTGGATGTGCGTGTGATCGCCTCGACAAACAAGAACCTGGAAGAGGAGATCGAGCGCGGCAACTTCCGGGAGGATCTCTTCTACCGGCTGAATGTAATTCCATTCGAGGTGCCACCGCTGAGGGAGCGAGTGGAGGACATTCCGCTTCTGGCCGATCAGTTCCTGAACGAGTTCACGTCGGCGTACGGTAGGAAGACCAAGGAACTGACTGAGGAGGCGTACAAAGCCCTGGCTGAGTATTCGTGGCCCGGGAATGTGCGCGAACTGAAGAACCTGATGGAGCGCATCGTCATCATGTATCCCCAGGTCAGAATTGATGCCCGGCATATCCCCATGCCGATCGCGAGGCGCGTTGTACCGAAGCCCGCCGACCGGACGGCCAGTTTGCTGGAGGTCCGGCAGGCAGCCGAGCGGGACTACATTCTGAAGAAGCTGGACGAGTCGAGTGGAAACGTCAGCCGCACCGCGGAGTTGCTGGGGTTGGAGCGGAGCAACCTATATAAGAAGATGCGGGCGCTGGGGATTGCACCTAGGGAGTAACCCGAGGCAATTCCGACCGTCCAGTCTTGGTGATGCTCAAGGATTTGAGGCAAAAAGTACACACTGCGATAGCCTCCAAGAAGTTATTTTTCAATCAGATAGATCCGCCATGCGCGACATGCGGCTGTCACGGTGAATCGTCAATAGACCAACCGTTTGCAGCTCAGCTGACGGTGAAGGAGTACACCCGGCCTGACGCTTCCGCCTGACTGCCCGGCTGGGCAACGACCGCACGCTGCCGACAATCAAAAGGTGAAGACCGGCCCGAAGGACTGCTAAAACCACGCGGGTCGCGCCCCTTCCTTTGAGTGGATTCAGATACAATTCTCCATTTCTGTCCCAAGTGGGATAGAATGGCTGCTTGGCCGGACGGTCGCTATGGATCACCTGCTCTCGCTCATTCTGTGCATCCCCCTGTTGGGACTGATTCCTCTCTTTTTCCTGCCTTCCTCGAATCCGAAGCTGATCAAGCTGTGGTCGAACTTCGTCTTCCTTGTTGGATTTTTCGCCACGTTACCGCTGTGGTTCCAGTTCGATTGGCGAGCTGACTATCAATTTGTAGAGAAGGCACCGTGGATCCGCTCGATCGGCGCCTATTGGAATCTGGGCGTGGACGGCTACGGGATGCTGTTGGTAATTCTGACAGCGTTGATCGGGTTCCTGTCGGTGCTCTGTTCGTGGAGCGCAATCAACGACCGGCTCAAGGAGTATTACGGCTGGTTC
Organism: uncultured Paludibaculum sp.; assembly: GCF_963665245.1. NCBI lineage: Bacteria > Pseudomonadati > Acidobacteriota > Terriglobia > Bryobacterales > Bryobacteraceae > Paludibaculum > uncultured Paludibaculum sp. Next base: position 754,915 of record NZ_OY762269.1, on the reverse strand, counting down.
ATGATGCTGCAGTTCGGGATGTTGGGCGTCTTTGCGGCGCGCGATTTCCTGCTGTTCTTCGTGTTCTGGGAACTGACGCTGATCCCGATGTACTTCATCATCGCGATCTGGGGCGGGCAGCGGCGTGGCTACGCCAGTATCAAGTTCGTGATTTATACGCTGGCCGGGTCCGTGCTGATGCTTTTGGGCATCCTGGCCTTCTACTGGCAGCAGTACGTGCAGTTCCACCGGTTGACATTCGACATGGCGGCGCTCCTGGAGACCAAGATGCCGCCGGAGATGGCGTGGTGGGTCTTCTGGGCGTTCTTCCTGGGCTTTGCCGTGAAGGTTCCGATGTGGCCGCTGCATACGTGGCTGCCGGACGCGCACACGGAAGCGCCCACCGCCGGGTCTGTGATTCTGGCCGGCATTCTGCTGAAGATGGGCACTTACGGGTTCATCCGGTTCTCGATTCCGATGCTGCCGGAGACAGCGCGGGACCCGAAGGTTCTGGGTATCGTCGTGGCACTGTCCATCATCGCCATCATCTATGGCGCGCTAGTGAGCCTGATGCAGAAGGACTGGAAGAAGCTGGTGGCTTACTCTTCAGTCAGCCACATGGGATTCTGCACCCTTGGCATTTTTGCGCTCAATCCGGCGGGCATCTCGGGTTCGATCATCCAGCAAATCAATCACGGTGTTTCCACCGGCATGCTCTTCCTCATCGTGGGCGTGGTGTACGAGCGCCGGCACACGAGGGAGATCTCCGAGTACGGCGGTCTGTTCCGGGTGATGCCGGTGTTCACGTTCGTCTTCCTGATCGCGGCACTCAGTTCGATGGGCCTGCCGCCCATGAACGGCTTTATCGGTGAAATCACCATCATCAAGGGTGCCTTCGAGATGTCGTTCTGGTGGGCGCTGGCCTGCGGCATCGGCATCGCACTGGGCGCTGCTTATCTGCTGTGGCTGTTCCAGCGGACGATGCTGGGTGAGTTAAAGAACGAGAAGAACAAGAACCTCAAGGACCTGAACTGGCGCGAAATCGCCTACTTCACTCCGCTGCTGATTCTGGTGTTCTGGATCGGCCTCGGACCGCGACCTTTCTTCCGCGTCATCAGCCGCTCGGTGGCGAATGTCGTGGAGCGGGTGCGGCCCGGCTACTACTACGAGCACAACCTGTACAATCCACTGCTGCCGCAGGAACTCCAGGTCGACAAGCATCCGGACTTCTAAAACATTTCAGAGACATTTTGTTTCCGTCGCCGACTATCTGGAATATGGATAGTTCTGCCCAGGCCACAGTTCCGCATTGCCCCCACCTCGTCACGCAGGCGGCACTGGAATGCCGGAGCCTGTTTCGCAGCGACCGCGACCGCTTTGTGTATTTGGCGCTGGCCCGGCAGGCAGCGCGGCGTTTCTCCTGGCGGCTCCTTGGCTACAGTCTGCTGCTCGAGCGCTCGCAACTGATCGTGAGCTCGGCGATTCCGGACAACCTCGATGGCGGCGTGCGCTGGATGAGGCGGGCTTTCTCGAGCTACCTGCGGACCGACCGCGGCGACCGGCGCAGGTTGTGGCAGAGCGGCTATGGCCTGCATGCGCTGGAAGGCCCCATGGTGTGGCGTGCACTGGCCTGCATCGAGATCGAACCAGTGCGCCGGGGGCTGTCCAGTAACGCGGAGTCCTACTTGTGGTCGAGTGCGGCAGCCCATCTCGGGGTGAGCCGGCCCTATGTGCCGCTGGACTACACCGACTGGCAGCGGGAGTTCGGAATCGAAGTTTGGCGGGACTACCTGGACCGTTGTCCTGGCGATATCGGCTATTGGCGTGCGCTGCAGTGGGCGTCCGCTTCGGACTTCACGCCGGCGGGTCGAGGTCCGAGGGTTTGTGAGATCGTGGGGAGCCAATCTGAACCAGCGGAGCTTCAGGCGTGCCTTGGCTTTGACGGTTGACCGCAGCCGGCTTGGGGGGGTTCAACCAGCGGGCGGGCAGCTTGGCCACGTAGACAAGGCGTTCAACCAGCGGAAGCAGCGATCGTACGGTGCGGCCATGGAAAAGCAGGCTGCCGGCTACCAGGATCGGGTGCGGGATGGTGGTGCAGCAGCGCGAGCAGATGTCGATTTCGCCGGCGCGGCCATCCAGGTGCAGCCGCCGCATGCGCTGCATTTCGGGCCCGTCGAAGATGTCGCTCAGGCTGGACTGCAGCACGTTGCCGACAGGCGCCCCGTCGAGCATGTAGCTCTGGCAACAGGGATAGGCGTCACCGTTGTGCTTGACGTACATGGGCCCGCGCCAGAGGTAGTGGCAGGGGTGGGTCCACTCAGCGGCACCGTGACCGGCATCGGGCCGCATGAGGTTGGTTTCGTCCTCCTTGATACGAATGAGGTCGACGCCTGGCACGTCTCGCCAGAATCGGGTGAAGTCTTCCACTTCGTGGCGGTTGCCGTCCATGCGGACCATCTGGACCACGACTTGGAGCTTCGACTTGCGCTGCTGCTTCAGGCGGCAGAGGTTCACGAAGTTGTCGCGAACACGTTCAAACTTGGCGCCTTTGCGATAGAACTCAAACGTCTCCTTGCTGTAGCCATCGAAACTGAGAGTGATGTGCTCGAGTGGGGTATCCAACAGACGGACCGCGGCCTTTTCGTCCAGCAGGGTGCCATTGGTGGAGATGAGGGACGAGATGCCGTGGTGGTCACAGAATTGGATGCGGTCGAAGATCTTGCGGTCGAGGAAGGGCTCCCCCAAACCGATCAGCATCATGTGCTCGCCGGTCTCGGAGGCCTGACGAACCAGGGTCTCGAAGACCTCGTCGGTCATATCCTCTTTCGGTTGAGGATGGGTCTCGCGCGGGCACATCGGGCAGTAGATGTTGCACTTCGCCGTTGTTTCGACGATGTACTCCACGGGCAAAGCGCGCAGCCGGGTCCGGCCGCGCGCATAGGCCCATAGCAATTTGGCTCGGTTCCAGGCTCTCACCTAGTCCCATTCTAGCGGCTTACTGGAAATTAACGCTCTTCTGGCCGCCGTAGGTGTAGCCGATCTGGCCGTAGTGGGTTTCGCCGCCACCTACAAGGGGCGCCTTGAAGCGGCCATTGGGCGGGGTGTTGCTCTGGAGAACCGAGAGAAGGCCCATGCTTTCCTCAGAACCACCGGTGACCGGCATGAGTTGGAGAATGTCCGCCCCAACGGTGAGCCCACCGGCGCTGGCCGGAGCCTGGCAGGTGAAGAGGCGGCCAAGAGCCTTGGGCGCATCGGGTACCGGGCCGATGGCGAGACCCGTAACGGTGACGACATCGATCTCGGGACCAGGGGTCCAGGTGATCTCCAGAGGATTCGTCCGATCGATGCCGTCGATGGCCTGTTTATTGGTCCAGGTGATGGGCGCGCCCAGGTCCACGGTGGCAGAGAACGCGTCGATGGCGGTGCCGCCGGTCCCGCTGAGCGTATAGGTGCCGGGGGTGAGGTCCTGTGGAATGACAGGGAAGTCGGCGTGCGGTCGGGGCGCCTTGCGCGCGGACGCGGCTTTGGCCTGGCGGATCATGTTGCGAGCCTTGCCTTCCAGGCTGAACGTCCCAGGCAGGACAGGGACGGTGCTACCGAGGTCGCCGGTGTAGACCAGGGTGGGTTTGCGATCCAACGGAAACTGAGCGCCGGCATCGCCATTGAGATTGAGGATGTCGCCGGCATCGAGGCCGGAGGCTTCCAGTGGCTCGTAGTCGTCCGAGCCGCCCTCCAGGGTGACAACGGAGCAGCCATTCACATTCTGCGTGGCGCCAATAAATGCGGCGCCGGACTCCAGTTCGTAGCTGGAATAGGCATAAAAGGCGCCGTTCGCGGCCCGGCTGTGGAACTCGATGGGCTCACCGCCGAAGTCGAAGGAGGTGGCGCTGTCAGTGATCTGGAAGTTCGGGACGACAATCTGCTGGCCTGCATCAATAGCCTGGATAGCCTCGGGCGAGAGGGCGCCATGGGCATCGCAGATCGTCTCTTCGGGTCCGGCAATTGAGAGGAATGCGGCGTTGCTGAGCTGCTCGCCGACGCGGAGGGAGACAGGGACATAGCAGCCCAGCGGCACTCCGGATTCGGGCAGGTCGACCACAATCCGGTCGTAGCCGGACTTGCCCGGATAACGGCCAGCATAACGGACAGGGATGGCGACGCCACCCACCAACAGTTCGGCTCCTTCGAGCAGATTCTGCTCCTGGGCGGGCTCACCGTCGGCGCTGCTGATGGGCCCGAAGCCGGCAGCCAGAATGCTGAGGGTGGAGGTGGGGTGCGCCGGCACGGTCATCCTGAGGCGCTGCGGATCGGCATCGGGCACGAGGATGTCGGCCGCGGCCAGAGCACCGTTCAGGTTAGTCGTGGTGACAATACCAATGACCCGATCGGACACGTTGACGTCCACCTCGCCACTCGTCCCGCCGGGCGTCTCAACGCGCAACAGGTACGCTCCGGGCTCCGTCGAAGAGGGCACGACGCCGTGAATCTCGAAGGCGCCGGCCATGGAGAGTAGAGCGCGCACCTCCATGCCGTTGTCCTTGTTCCGGAGGATGACCTTGACGCCCTCAATCTCCGTGGGATACGGCATATCGGCGCGGACGGGGTCGAGTGGGCCGAGTTGGTCGCCCAGAACGTGGAAGGCCGAACCACGGGCCAATCCCGCGGACGAGGCGGTGGGTGCGGCAGGGCGGATGCTCCTCTTCCCAATCGCCGGTTGACCAAACGCGGCGGATACCCCGATGAAGGCACACCAGGCCCATACTGTCTTGCTCATGCTGAATCTCCTTGGCAATGCGCGGGTCTTGTTTTCTCGAAAGTGGCCCGCTGTGGAAAGACGCGCAAGCGGCGCTCGAAAAGGATCTAGCATGGATGTAACAAACACGCTTTTGTTGCCAGGCGTAGTTTGCGGTCATCCAGAAAGGCAGTGGCGGTCACGACCAAACTTGAGCAGCGGGTGCGAACGCTGAATGATGCTCCGGTGCGCGACGGAGCGGAGTATGTCCTCTATTGGGCACAGATGAACCGGAGAGTGGACTCCAACCATGCCTTGGCCTGGGCGATCCAACGTGCCGACGAATTGCGCCTGCCGGTGCTCTACTACGAGGGGCTGACCTGCACGTACAAAGAGGCCAACGACCGGCTCCACACGTTCATCCTGGAAGGTGCGCCGGAGACTGAGCGGCGGCTGGCCAGGTTGGGCATCGGATATTGCTTCTACCTGCGACGGAGGCGGGACGACCCCAACGACGTGTTCTACCGCCTGGCGGAGCGCGCGGCGTGCGTCGTAACGGACGACTATCCCACGTTTATCGCGGCCGTCCATAACGAGTCTGTGCCGGGGAAGATCCGGGTGTCGTTCCAGGCAGTGGACTCAAGCTGCGTGGTACCGATGAATGCGCTGGAGAAGCGGGAGTACGCCGCCTATACGATCCGGCCGAAGATCACGAAGATGCTGCCGGACTGTCTGGAGCCGTGCGTTGTGAGGAAGCCAGCGCGAGCCTGGGGCGGCACCACTCCGGAATGGCACCTATCAGTGGGCGCCGGAGACATTCCCGCTCTGGTGGCATCGTGCCAGATCGACCACTCGGTGCCGCCGTCGATTTCCTACACCGGCGGGCGCCTGGCCGCCGAGAAACTGCTGAAGCATTTCCTCGAAAAGAATCTGCGGCGCTACGCGCGAGAACGGAACGAACCCACGGCTCATGCGACCTCGGACATGAGCCCGTACCTGCATTTCGGACAGATCTCCTCGCTGGAGATCGCACTGGCCGCCTCGGCGTATGCCAAGGAGCATGACCTGATCGCGTCGGAGTTTCTGGAGGAGCTGATTGTACGGCGCGAACTGGCGTTCAACTATGCCCGTCATGTAGAGCACCCCGACTCGCTGTGCAACCTGCCGGACTGGGCCAAGGCGACTTTGCGAAAGCATGCGGCGGACGCGCGCTCGCCCTGCTACACGACGAGGCAATTTGAGCACGCCGAAACCCATGATGCGCTCTGGAACGCCTGCCAGACGGAGATGTTGCTGCGGGGCAAAATCCACGGGTATTACCGGATGTACTGGGGCAAGAAAATCATCGAGTGGTCCCGCACCTGCCAGGACGCTCTGGAGACGATGATCTTCATTCATGACCGGTACGCACTGGATGGGCGCGATCCCAACACGTATACCAACATCCTGTGGTGTTTCGGCCTACACGACCGGCCGTGGCAGGAACGGCCGATTTTCGGGATGATCCGTTATATGAACCTGGCAGGCATGAAGCGCAAGACCGGTGTCGATGCCTACCTGCGGGAGATCGCCCATCTGCAACAGACAGGGGAGGATCCGTTTCGGGTCCACTGAGAGAGCCATGAAGATCACACTGACGGGAGCTACCGGCTTTCTGGGCAGCGCGCTTGGCGAGGCACTGCGCCAGGAAGGCCACGAATTGCGGTTTCTCAGCCGGAGTGCCGGCGGACGCCCGGGGTATTTCGCCTGGGATCCGGCTGCGGAACAGCCGCCCGAGGCGAGTCTCCTCGGCGCCGACGCGGTGATCCACCTGGCCGGTGAGCCGGTGGCGCAGCGCTGGAGTCCGGCGGTGAAGACGGCGATCCGCCGCAGCCGGGTGGAGGGAACCCGGCACTTGGTACAAGCGATGACTACGCTGTCGCCGCGCCCCCAGGTGCTGGTCTGTGCCTCGGCCACGGGGTTCTATGGAGCACGCGGGGACGAGGTACTGACTGAGCAGTCGAAGCCGGGCACCGGCTTTCTGCCGGACGTTTGCCGCGAGTGGGAGTCAACGGCGGACCTGGCGCGCGCGCTGGGTATCCGCGTGGTGAAGCTGCGGACCGGTGTCGCGCTGGGCCGCGGGGGCGCGCTACAGAAGATGCTGCCGCCGTTTCGCGCCGGAGTCGGCGGGCCCCTCGCCGGAGGTAGGCAGTGGATGTCGTGGATCCATATTCAGGATCTGGTCCGGCTGATTGGATGGGCCGTATCGAACCCGGCCGTCCAGGGGGCCGTGAATGGCGTATCACCGCATCCGATTCAAAACAAGGATTTTACGAAGGCCCTGGCAAAGGCATTGCATCGTCCCGCGTTCTTCCCGGTACCGCAGATCGCATTGCAGATGCTATATGGGGAGATGGCGGGAATCCTGACGGAGAGCCAACGCGTACTGCCCAAGGCGGCCCTGGACCTGGGGTTCCAGTTTCAAAGGACCGAGCTAGGCGAAGCGCTGAGCGATTTGGTATAGTGAAGTGGTTATGTCGATTCCGAATGTCCGCCGTTTTCGTCTCGTCGGCCCCGCCGGCCAGGAAGCAACCCTGATGGCCGTCCTGCCTAAGGGTGCGGACGTAGACCAGTATCTCGCCGATGCCTCCAAGCGCTTCGATTGGAAGGGCTGGGAAGAAATGCAACAGAAGCAGTTCAAAGTCCGCGTCGGTCAGCAGAAGCAGAAGAAGGCGAAGTAAGCACCGTCTTCTCCAACCAAGTTCGCGAAAAGGGCAGGTCTGGCGACCTGCCCTTTTTGTGTTGCCTGTCGGTCGCCCTCCTGTAACAATTCGCCTCATCCCCCAGATTGCCTGTTGACAGCGGACGGGTTTGCCCGGAGGATACAGGTAGAATGACTACGGTAGATGGTCCACTGGAGCCTCTGGAGTTCCTGCAAGGCACGCTGGAGGTGTTGATCCTACGCAGCCTGCAGGCCGGGCCGAACCACGCGTACGGGATCTCGCAGTTCCTGGAACGGCAATCGGGCCATGAGTTTCTGGTGGACAACGGGTCGCTTTACCCTGCCTTGCAACGGCTTCTCCAGCGCGGCTGGCTGAGTGCGGAGTGGCAAGTGTCGCCGAATGCGCGGCGGGCCCGGTATTACACTCTAACGCCAGCGGGCCGCGAGCAACTCATCAAGGAGAGCTCGAAGTGGCAGCGGTTTGTCGAAGCGATGACACGAGTGTTGAATCCGGAGGCTTAGCTCGATGCGCGAGTGGTGGTTCCGCCTGACACAGTGGATTACGGGCCGCGAACGAGTCTCTGACGACCTGGCCGAGGAGATCCAGACGCATCTCGAAATGGACGCCGAAGACCGTGCAGCCAGAGGGCTGCCTCAAGGCGAAGCCCTGGATGCCGCGCGGCGGCATTTCGGGAACCCCACGCGCGTCGCGGAGGAGGCTCGTGCGTCCTGGGGCTTCCCTTCCCTGGAAAGCCTAATCCAGGACGTCCGCTATGCTCTGCGGGCGATGCGCCGGACGCCGGCGCTGACCGTTGTCATCGTGCTGACGCTGGCGCTGGGTATTGGCGTCAACACTGCGATCTTCAGCGTGCTGAACACGGTTGTCTTGAAGCCGCTGCCATATCCAGGATCGGAGAGATTGGTCTGGTGGGGAGAATCCACCGGCAAGGCCACGGGGATCAGCGTCACCTGGGTGAACTACCGGAACTGGCTGCAGGGGAACCACACCATGGAGGAAATGGCCGCCTACCATTCCCTGCACCTAACCCTGACCGGCGGGCGCCAGGCGCTGATGACGCGCGGCTTGGCGGTCACCAGCCGCTACTTCCCAATTCTGGGCATGAAGCCGGTTCTGGGCCGGTTCTGGACGGACGCGGAAGACAGGCCGGGCGCGAATCGCGCCGTGGTGCTCAACCATCGCTTTTGGGCGGAAGAGCTCGGCGGCGATCCCGCAATTGCCGGCAAGAGCATTCGACTGGACGGTGAACTGTACGAGGTTACCGGCGTGGCCGCTCCGATCTGGGCACCGACGCCGGTGGACTATTACCTGTCGCTGGGCGCCCGCAGCGGTTCGACAACGGATCGCTCGAAGCACGGCTCCATTCGCGCCCTGGGCCGGCTGAAGCCAGGCGTGACACTGGACGAAGCCCGGACCGATTTGGACACCATCATGCGCCATCTGGCGGAGGCCGATCCCGGCCCGGAGAACGCGCATCGCAGCTTTGGGCGATTCTACGCCGAGGAGGCGACGGGCGAGGTGCGCGGGATGCTGCTGGTGCTGATGGGCGCGGCGCTGCTGGTGCTGCTGATTGCCTGCGCCAACGTGGCCAGCCTGCTGCTGGCCCGCAACACGGCGCGGTCCGGCGAACTGGCCATCCGCACGGCGATTGGCGCGGGCCGGCCTCGCCTGATTCGCCAACTGCTCACTGAAAACCTGGTCCTGGCGGCGTGCGGAGGCCTATCTGGGATCCTGTTGGCCGGATGGGCGCTGAGGACACTGATTCTGGCTGCGCCGCGGGGTATTCCCCGGCTGGCGGAGATTGCGCTCGACCTGCCAGTGCTGTTATTCGCTTGCGCGCTGACGCTGGGCACGGGACTGCTGGCAGGCCTGGCGCCGGTATTCACAGCCGGTCGCGTGGATCTGACGACGGCACTGAAGGACTCGGCGCGATCATCGGGCGGGCGACGGCGGCAGAGGGTGCGGAGCGCTCTGGTTGTCTCCGAGATCGCGCTGACGCTGGTGCTGGCGTTCGCGTCCGGGCTCCTGCTTCGCAGTCTGGCCGCGGCTCAGAATTCAGATCCCGGGTACGAGCCCAGGAATGTACTGGCTCTCGAGCTACTGCTACCGCAAGGCAAGTATGCCGACCGTCAGGCGCGCGAGAACTTCTACAACACATTGATGGAGAATCTGCGAACGGTCCCCGGCATCGCCCAAGTGAGCGCCATCCGCTGCCCGCCGGGTCACGGCGACTGCCCGGACTGGTTCTATTCAATCCCGGGACAGCCCGTGCCGACTCGTAACGAAGTGCCCATCGCACTGTTCAACTCGGTCACCCCGACGTACTTCGAGACCATGCGCGTGCCCGTCCGGCAGGGCCGTGTGTTCTCCGGTGTGGACGTTCACACGGGTCCCAAAGTGGCGATTGTGAACGAGACCTTTGCCCGCCAGTGGTGGCCGACAGGGTCCGCCGTGGGGCATCAAATCAAGGTGGGCGGGCCCTATATCGACGGGCCGTTGCTGGAAATTGCCGGCGTGGTGGGGGATGTTCGCCAGGATGGGTTGGATAGCCAGACGCGGCCCGAGATCTATGTGCCGTTCTCGCAGCAGACCGACGAGGCGATGGCAGTCATGATCCGTACAGCGGGTGACCCCTCTCTGCCTGCCTCGGCCATTCGCACTCGGGTGGGCCAACTGGACCGCGACTTACCCGTACAGCGGCTGACCGTCATGGAACAGAATCTGCGTAACGGACTGGAGCGGCGGCGATTCATCACGCTCCTACTGGGGCTCTTTGCGGGCTTGGCTCTGGCCTTGGCGGCGGTGGGCATCTACGGCTTGTTGAACTACTGGGTGAGCGTGCGGGAGGCCGAGATTGCCATTCGGCTGGCCCTGGGCGCGACTCCGGCGTCGATACTGAGTTGGACGAGCGGGCACGCGCTGCGCCTTGCCCTGACTGGTGTCGTGCTGGGTGGCGCCGGGAGTTGGCTGGCCGCCACCGTGCTGACGGATTTTGTATTCGGCATTCCGGCGAGAAACCCGGGCACGCTGGCCCTCGCCGGTCTGGCGGTAGCGGCGATCGCTGTCGCCTCGGCCGCCATTCCGGCATGGCGCGCCTCGCGGGTGGACGCGGCCCGCCGCCTGCATTGCGCCTGAACACGTTGCGCACCAAGGCATTGCTTGGCTAGGTCCGAGAGCGCATGATAAAGTCCAGCTATCGACACTCTCGGGACTTATGCTCAACAGGAGAAAGCTACTTACCGGCGCTCTGGCGGGTGGACCCGCTCTGATTGGATTGGGGCGCGCCGAAGGCAACACCCAAGCAAAGGACGACGGCTATCGGGGCATCTGGTACTTCAACCAGCCCTCCAAAGACAAGTATGTCTACAAGTACAGCGGCGGGTTCGCAACCTACCCGCAGCAACACGCGCCCATTGCCATCTACTCGAAGGAGGCGCACAAGACCTTCTTCTGCTACGGCGGATCGTTGAAGAGCAAGCCGGAACTGCTGCACATGGTCTCGTACTTCGACCACAAGACAGGCACCGTTCCGCGGCCGACCATCCTGCTGAACAAGCATACGGACGATGCCCACGACAATCCCACCCTCTCGATTGACGATGACGGGTACCTGTGGATCTTCTCGAGTTCGCACGGCACATCAAGACCGTCCTACATCCACCGCGGCAGCAAACCGTACTCCATCGACCGCTTCGAGCGTGTGCTGGAATCCAACTTCTCGTATACGCAGCCGTGGTTTGTTCCGCATAAGGGCTTCCTGTTTCTGCACACAAGATACCGGCCGCTGGGGGGTGGCAGGAGCGCCTCCGGCCGCGCCTTGTACTCGATGAGCAGCCTGGACGGCTTCTCCTGGACCAAACCGCGCGAACTGGCGTTTACGGGCCAGGGCCACTACCAGATCAGTTGGCCCAATCCATCGAGGAGCCGCCTGGGTACGGCATTCGATTTCCATCCGGATCCCGGAGGGCTCAACCAAAGAACCAATCTCCATTTCATGCAGACCGCGAACGCGGGTCTGACATGGGAAACCGTGGACGGGCGCAGCCTGCTGCTGCCGGTCGCCACGGAGGACAACGCGGCCCTGGTGCGCGACTACCGCAAGGAAGGGCTGCTGGTCTATTTGAAGGACCTGCAGTATGACGCGGCGGACCGCCCCATTCTGCTGTATCTCACCAGCAAGGGCTATGAACCAGGGCCGGAGAATGGGCCCAGGCATCTCATGCTGGCACGTTGGACCGGCTCCGAGTGGCACTTCTCGACGGTTGCCGAAACGGATCACAACTACGATCACGGCTCGCTCTATCTCGAAAAGGACGTATGGCGCATAATCGTCCCGACCGGCGCCGGACCGCAGCCCTGGAGCACCGGCGGGGAAGTTGAGAATTGGGAGAGCCGCGACCAAGGCCAGACCTGGAAGCGCACCGGCGCACTGACAGCGAAGAGCGAGCGCAATCACACTTATGTCCGGCGGCCGCTCGGAGCCCATCCGGACTTCTATGCATTGTGGGCGGACGGCGATGCGTTGAAACCGTCCAGTTCCTGCCTTTATTTCGCCAACCAGCGCGGCCATGTCTTCCGCCTGCCGGCGCTGATGAAAGGCCGCATGGCAAAACCCGAACTGGTGGGCGCCTGACGGCCTGTCAAGCCCCGGCGGGGGGACCAGGCTTGCGGAATGGCAGCGACAGCAACCCGAAGAGCACCAGAGCCGCCACCTCCCCACCAAGGAGATACCAGGGCCAAGGGCCCATGGCATCCAGGGCGGACGCACTGACGGGCTTGTGGCAGAGGAACATGTAGTTGGTGTGGAAAATGGCGTTGAACGTGCCGACGAAGGCCGCCCAGGCGTTGAGCACAAGGAATCCGCGCCACATGGCATGCGGCCCCGGCCGTGCCTGGCCGGACCACACCAGAAACAGCATGGCCGCAATGATTCCGCCATGCGCCACAAAGAAATAGGCCGTCGGGTACGACCAGGCGGGCGCCCAGAGTTCGGGCGTCACGACGGCCATGCTGGCGCCCGCAATGCCCACAAAAAATCCGGGCTCGAAGGTCCACGGCCGAAGGGCCAGCAAGGTAATCACAGTGAGCCAGAGGGAGAGATCGCAGAGCTGTAACGGCAGCCCCTCGGGAAATCGGACGCCTTCCATGGACAGCTTGTAGCCGTACCAGACCAGCTCATTCACCAGCAGGAACGAACCGAAAGCCAGCCGGACGCGGCGGGCGGCCACGGCGTTGCCCCGGACGAGCCACACGAGCAGAGCGGCGACACAGGGGATCACCGCCATGATCGCGAAGTGCGCGGGTCCGAAAAGGACAAAGTCGGTGCGCATAGCCGTTGGACCGCTTAGCGAAGTTTGGTCGGCGCACCCCCGGCGGCCTTGCTGCGCTGAGCGGCATCCATGAACTCAAACATCTCCAGGGTCTCCTGGGCGTCGATGGGCGCCTTGCCGGTCTGGAAGAACTGAATGATCTCCTTCACCAGGTTCTGATACCCGGTGTAAAGGTCCTTCTCGTTGGTCTTGATGGCCTTGGCCGAGAAGGCCGTGACACCGAAAGCGGAATATGGGCGGATCACCCGGATGGTTCCGATGCGGCCATCCTTCCACTTGCCGGTTACAACGTCGGCCTCGTCGGAGCCAGTGAACGTGACCTCGTCACAGCCCCGGCCCATCATGGTGTAGAGTGTCTCGACGGTGTGCACGCCATACCACGAGAGACTGAGCTGATGGTGCTCCTCCAGCGGACCGGGCCCCCAGGCATAAACGCCATTCAGCCCTTCGAGCTTCAAGGTGGGCAGGACGTCGCTGAAACGGAGAACGGAAGCGGAGAACCACTTCACGTGATTCTCGTCCGCCAGCCTGGCGATCTCCCGGGCATCGGCCAGCGAGGAAGCGAGCGGCTTGTCGATGAAGACGGGCTTGCCGGACTTGGCAATCTGGCGGAACTGCTCGAGGTGCTTGCGCCCGTCGACGCTTTCGAGCAGGATGGCGTCGACCTTCGTGAGCAGCGTGGGAATGTCGGGTGCCAGCTCCACGCCGTACTTCGTGCTCAACTCCTCGGCGTACTTGTCGACCCGGCTGGAGCTCTCCTTGATGTCCGTGCTGCCCCCCTTGTAGGCGGCGACCACACGCGCCCCCGGAAGGTGGTTCTTGTTGGCGGGATCGTTCAGCAGGGCGGTGAAAGCGACAGCATGGGAGGTGTCGGTGCCGATGATGCCCAAACGCAGGTCGGCCGCGGGCAACGCCGTCGCGGCCAATAGAAACAGGAAAACCCTCATAGGGGTCATTGTACGTTTCTACCGGCGCGCAAAGCAGAGGCCGGACCAGGTCGCGTCGATGGCACAGATTTTGTAGTCGACGAATCCCTGCGCCAGGCCGTACTCCCGGACAAACGGCTCAGTCAGGTCGGACTGCAGGCCGGAGGTCTTCTTCGGCCAGGCCAGCCACAGCCGGCCCTTTTTGCCAAGGGCGTTGGAGGCATGCGTGAACTGGGTTTCGAGGTCAAGCCGCGAGCGGCAGAACAGCAGAATGACGTCGGCCGGGCGGCCCCATTCTGTCATCACACGGACATTCGGGGGCAGCGGCGCGATCTTCTCGTCCATGCCGCCGGGCGCGTCGATCAGCGCCACGACGTCGTTCTCGCGAATGATGAGCTTCTTCACCAGCGGCGTGCCGGAGTAGCCGGCCATGGCATCCGGCACGGCCAGCTTCGCTGGCATGGCCGCCTTCAGCACCCGCTTCACGACGGAGCCGGCCTGCGTCCAGGCACCGTAGGCCGCATCGGGCAGCACGGCGCGGACGCGTTCTACCTTTTCCGGATCGCCATCAAGGAACAGCAGAGGAATGGAGCGCGTGGCCTTGCCGCGGCGCAGGAACGTGCCGACGTCGCGGCCGCGCGAAGGGATACGAGAGAGGTCGATGACAACGAGGTCGGCCGCGGGAAGGCGCTTGATGTCGTCGCCGGAAGAGGGCGCCCAGTGGACGGCCTGGTGTCCCGCGGCCTCCAGTTGCCGCAGCCGGGCGGCAGCTTCGTCGGCATTCCAATGAACAAGCGTAATGCGGGCCATGCGTCTCTCTGATTCTAACCACAGCGGATGAAAACACGAAGGGCGGAGGCACGGTTCACGGAAGGAACCGGGCCTCCGCCCGAGTGAGTAGATCCAGCGCGAGCGTGTCAGGCGCTCATGGACGCCAGGAACTCCGAGTTCGAGCGCGTCTTGGCCAGCTTGTCCAGCAGCAGTTCGATGCTCTCCACTGGCGACAGAGGAGCGAGCACCTTGCGCAACACCCAGATGCGGTTGAGTTCATCACGCGGGATGAGCAGTTCATCCTTGCGCGTGCCGCTCTTGTTGATGTCGATGGCCGGGAAGATACGCTTGTCCACCAGCTTCCGGTCGAGGTGGATTTCCATGTTGCCCGTGCCTTTGAACTCTTCGAAGATCACGTCGTCCATGCGGCTGCCGGTATCAATCAGCGCTGTCGCCATGATGGTGAGCGAGCCGCCTTCCTCGATGTTGCGCGCCGCGCCGAAGAAACGCTTGGGGCGCTGCAGTGCATTGGAATCGACACCGCCCGAGAGCACTTTCCCACTGGGCGGAACAACTGTGTTGTAGGCGCGCGCGAGACGCGTGATGGAGTCGAGCAGGATGACGACATCGCGCTTGTGCTCGACAAGGCGCTTGGCCTTTTCGATGACCATCTCAGCGACCTGGACGTGGCGCTGGGCGGGCTCGTCGAAGGTGGAGCTGATGACTTCGCCCTTCACCGAGCGCTGCATGTCGGTGACTTCCTCAGGCCGTTCATCGATGAGCAGAACGATGAGGACGACCTCCGGGTGGTTGGCCGTGATGGAGTGAGCGATGGACTGCAGCAGCATCGTCTTGCCGGTACGCGGCGGAGCGACGATGAGGCCGCGCTGGCCCTTGCCGATGGGCGTCAGCATATCCATGACGCGACCGGTGAAGCCGTCCTTCACGGTTTCGAGTTTGATGCGCTCCTGCGGATAGAGCGGCGTCAGGTTGTCGAAGAAGATCTTGTTGCGCGACTGCTCTGGCGGTTCGAAGTTGATCGCGTCGACCTTGATGAGGGCGAAGTACCGCTCGCCTTCCTTGGGGGGACGGATCTGGCCGCTCACCGTATCGCCGGTCCGCAGGTCGAAGCGGCGGATCTGCGACGGGGAGACGTAGACGTCGTCCGGGCCGGGTAGATAATTGTACTCCGGCGCGCGCAGGAAGCCGAAACCGTCGGGCAGGCATTCGATGACGCCTTCGGAGAAGATGAGGCCGGCTTTTTCGGCCTGCGCCTGGAGGATCTTGAAGATCAACTCCTGCTTGCGCATGCCCGCCACACCGCTGATGTCCAGATCGCGTGCGATCTGGTTCAGCCGTGAGATGGACATCTCCTTCAATTCGCCCAGATCGAGGTTGCCTCGCTTGTTAAGTGCGCCCTGACGGCGCTCCTCCGCGGTGAGCGGCGGCAGTGCGCCTTCTGCCGGCGCGGGCGTGGCGACTGCCGGCGGGGCAGCGACCGGTGGGATGTTCGGAGCGGCGACCGGCGCCGCGGCTTTTGGTTCTTCCTGTTTCACGGGCGGCTCCACTTTGGGCTTTTCTGCACCGTTGTCGGACTTGATCTTCGACTCCCCGTTTTCGCCTTTTGCCCGCGGCTCCGTTTTCCTGCGGGACTGTTGGGGTTCCTTGGAGGGGGTCTCGGTCGGCTTGGTTTCCGGCGTCGTGTTTGCAGGCACAGCCTCGGGGATTACCGTGCCGTTCTTTTCCAGATCGTTTGCCAAATCTCTTTTACTCCTTGGCCGGAAAGGCCCGAGAACCAGATGAGTTCTCCGTCAGGGTAGTGCTGCCGGATCGCCTTCTGGCTCGCATTCTTCTCTTTCTGATTGAGCTTGTCCACCTTCGTTGCCACCACAACGTAAGGCCGCTGGTGGAAGTCCAGCCACTCCTTGAGCTGGAGATCCGTGTCCATCCAGCCGCGCCGCGAGTCCACCAGGACACAACACAGCGCCAATTTTTCGCGCTGCAGGAGGTACTCGTCCACTACCGCCTGCCAGGCCCGCGAGACACTCTTCGGGGCTTTTGCGTACCCATATCCCGGTAGATCGACAAAAAGCAGCCGATCCTCCACCCGGAAGAAATTTACGGCCTGCGTCCGCCCGGGCGTACTGGACGTAAACGCCAGTTTCTGGCCCAGCAAGCGGTTGAGCAGCGTGGACTTGCCGACGTTGCTTCGCCCCAGAAACGCCACTTCCGGCATCCCCTCAGGGGGGAAGTGCCCGGCATTCGTCGCGCTTAGGAGAAACTCCGCGGGTGTTACCACGGCCGGCTTATTTCAATTCTCTTCCTGTCGGACGCAAGCCTAGTGGGCCCGGTTCTCTTCCGCCGGCAGTTCAGGCACAACCTCAAGAGGGTGTACCGGGGTCTGCGAAGCGAGAGAGTCAAGATCTCCGGCCAGAGCGATTCTCAACACCTCATCCATCCAATCGACGAGGTGGATCTTCATCTCTTTCCGGATGTTCTCGGGAACGTCCGCAAGGTCCTTCTCATTATCGCGCGGAAGCAGCGCCTCGAAAATGCCGTGGCGGTGAGCCGCCATCAACTTCTCCTTGACACCGCCGATGGGCAGAACCCGCCCGCGCAGCGTGATCTCTCCGGTCATGGCCACATCGCCCCGCACCGGAAACTTCGTCAATGCCGAGGCGACCGTGGTCGCGATCGTAATCCCGGCCGATGGCCCATCCTTGGGGATGGCGCCTTCCGGCACGTGAATGTGAATGTCCAGATGACGATAGAAGTCTCTGGGTAGGCCCAGCATACTGGCCCGGGACCGGACAAAACTCATCGCGGCCTGCGCCGATTCCTGCATTACGTCGCCCAACTTGCCGGTGATCATCAACCGGCCGCGGCCTTCCATAATGCTCGCTTCCGTCGTCAGGACCTGACCGCCGACTTCCGTCCAGGCAAGACCGGTAGCAATCCCGACTTCCGGCTTCTTCTCCGTCGTCAGGTCCCGGTAGCGGGCCGGTCCCAACAACTCACCGACCTTGGCGGCGTCCACCTGAACCTTGGGATAGACACTCGTCGGAGCCACAACCGCGTCGCTGGAAGTCTTCTGACCGCCCTCAGCCTCAGCCTTCGCTTCCGCCGCCGACTGCGCCACAACAATCTGACGTGCGATCTTACGGCACACGTTCCCGATTTCGCGCTCCAGATTGCGGACACCCGCCTCGCGCGTGTACCCCTGTACCAATGAGAGCAGGCCGGAATCCTCAAACGCGACGTTGTCGGCCTCCATGCCGGTCGCCTTCATCTGTTTCGGCACCAGGAAGCGGCGCGCGATCTCCATCTTTTCGATCTCGGTATAGCCGGAAAGACGGATCACTTCCATGCGGTCCTGCAAGGCCGGCGGGATCGTGTGCATCACGTTCGCCGTAGCGATGAAGAACACTTCGCTCAAATCATATTCGACGTCCAGGTAGTGATCCTGGAACATGAAGTTCTGCTCGGGGTCCAGCACCTCCAGCAGCGCCGCCGATGGGTCGCCGCGGAAATCGGTGGACATCTTGTCGATCTCGTCGAGCATGAAAACCGGGTTACGCGTCCCGGCCTTCTTCATCATCTGCAGAATCTGGCCAGGCAGGGCGCCGATATAGGTGCGGCGGTGGCCACGCACTTCAGCTTCGTCCCGCACGCCGCCCAGGGAAAGCCGGACGAAGTTACGGCCGGTCGCCTTGGCGACCGACATGCCCAGCGAGGTCTTGCCCACGCCGGGCGGTCCAACGAAGCAAAGAATCGAACCCTTCGGATTCTTCACCAGCCGGCGAACGGCCAGGAACTCCAGGATGCGTTCCTTGATCTTCTCCAGACCGTAGTGGTCGGAGTTCAACACGTCCTCGGCAAAGCGGAGGTCGCGGATCTCCTTCGACTTCTTCTTCCACGGCACGGCCAGCATCCAGTCGAGGTAGTTGCGCGAAACCGTGGACTCGGCGGACATGGGCGGCATCTGTTCCAGGCGGCGGAGTTCGGCCATGGCCTTCTCCTTGGCATCGCCCGTCATGCCAGCGGAATCGATCTTCTTGCGCAGTTCGTCGAACTCGGACTTCTCGCCGCGGCCCAACTCCTTCTGGATCGCCTTGATCTTCTCGTTGAGGTAATACTCTTTTTGAGCCTTCTCCATCTGGCGCTTCACACGGCCCTGAATCGTGCGGTCGACGTTCAACTTCTCGATCTCGATGTCGAGCATATCGGCCACACGCGTCAACCGGTCGACAGGATCGAAGATCTCCAGCAGTTCCTGCTTTTCCTCAATTGTCAACTGCAGATTGGCGCCCACGGTATCGGCCAGCTTGCCCGGATCATCCACCCGGATGGCGGCGATCATGGTCTCGTAGTTTACGTTCTGGCTCAGTTTGACGTATTGCTCGAACAGTGAAGTAACCCGGGCGGTCAGGGCTTCCAGCACGGGGCCGGGCTCGACTTTGGCGGGGAAGCCGCGCACGGTGGCCCGGAAGAATCCGTCTTCCTCGATCACGGCCAGAATCTTCGCGCGCTCCACACCCTCGACCAGCACCTTGATGTTGCCGTCGGGCATGCGGACGGACTGGACGATGTTGGCAACCGTTCCAACCTGGTAGATGTCCTCGGCTCGCGGCTCATCCACGCTTGCATCGTGTTGGGTTGCCAGGAAAATCTTCTTCTCACCGGCCAGGGCATCCTCGAGCGCTCGCACGCTCGACTCTCTGCCCACCACGAACGGCGTCATCATATGCGGGAAGATGACGACGTCCCGGATAGGCATCATCGGGTAGCGCCGGTTGTCAGACTTCTCTTTAGCTGTGCTCATCGTAATGTCGGGGGGGAATGTCTGGTTAGATAATAGCGAGTTCCGGCGCGATGCGCCGGACTACCCCGCCTACATTGTGGGGTACGCAAATACCCTGCGGTCCTAGGATCAACCCGCCTTTTCGAGCAGCGCCCAGTTGATCTTCTGCGAAAGTACCATCTCCTTGGTCACCATGAACTCGCGAACTTTCTTATAAGAGGGGAGATAGTACATCAGGTCGAGCATCAGTTCCTCAAGAATCATCCTGAGGCCCCGGGCCCCGACCTTACGCTGGAGGGCGAGCTCTGCAATCGCCTCCATTGCGTCGTCGCTGAACTTCAGTCTAACATTTTCGAATTCAAACAGTTTCTGGTACTGCTTGATGATCGCGTTCTTCGGCCGTGTGAGGATCTGCACCAGAGCGCCGCGGTCCAGATCTTCGAGGACGCCGGCCACTGGCATGCGGCCGATGAACTCCGGAATGAAGCCATAACGAATCAGGTCTTCGGGCTGAAGCTGCTCCAGCAGCGTCATGTCCCGCTGCATACCCGCGCGGCGCGGATCCACCTTCTCCTCTTCGCCCTTGAACCCCAGCGTTTTCTTGCCAGTGCGGCGGGAGATAATCTTTTCCAGGCCGACAAACGCTCCACCACAGATGAACAGGATGTTGGTGGTGTCGACCGGCGTGAACTCCTGGTGAGGATGCTTGCGTCCGCCCTGCGGGGGGACATTGGCGACCGTGCCTTCCAGTATTTTTAGAAGTGCCTGCTGGACACCTTCACCCGATACGTCACGGGTGATGGAGGGGTTTTCGTCCTTGCGGGAGATCTTGTCAATCTCGTCAATGTAGATGATGCCGGTCTGACAGCGCTGCACATCCCAATCGGAGTTCTGCAGCAGCCTCAAGATGATATTCTCGACATCTTCGCCCACATACCCGGCTTCCGTCAGCGTCGTCGCATCGACAATGGCGAACGGGACGTCCAGAATGCGGGCCAAGGTCTGCGCCAGCAAGGTCTTGCCCGTGCCCGTGGGACCGATGAGCAGGATGTTGGACTTGGCCAGTTCCACCTCGCCCACGCGCTGGCGGTTCATCTGAATCCGCTTGTAGTGGTTGTAGACCGCTACCGCCAATTTCTTCTTGACCGCTTCCTGCCCGATCACGTAAGCGTCAAGATACTCCTTCAGTTCCAATGGCTTAGGGAGCTTGTGCGGCGCGCCGTAGGGCTTTTCGGGACGGTCATCTTCCAGGATGGAATTGCAAACAGCGATGCACTCGTCGCAGATGTAGGCCCGGGGGTAGTCGCTGGGAGAGGATATCAGCTTCCCAACTACGTCCTGGCTTTTGTGGCAAAAAGAACACCGGAGAGTTTCGTCGTTCGCGGAACGCTTCACAAATAATGACTCCTCGCGGCTGGGGTGGAAAGGCAGATCGCCCCTATGCCACGCGACCCGTGCCCCTATTATCTACCGAAACGAAGGAAAGTGGCAATGCAGTAATGCCGAAGAGAGTGGACACCTATCAGATGTCGGTACCAGTCGTTTGGTTTCGGGGGGCCAAGGGCGACCCCAATCCCTGTCGGAATCGCCGTATATCGAACGTCAAATCTTGTGTTTAGACCTCGGCCCCGTACGGTAACGATGGGGGACATCCTGACGCCGTTGTTCTGTGATGGGTGTCTCGCCCTTCCGCCCGCGTTCGGAACAACCTATGAAAAAGCTACTTCGACTCGTTGTGTGTACCTCCGCCTTGGCGGCACTCGCCTTAGCGCAGGACAAGGTCGACCTCGATGCGATCTACAAGATCAAGCAGGAGGCCTTCCAGAACTCCAAGGTGATGGACAATCTCTGGTACCTGACCGAGGTCCACGGCCCCCGTCTGGCTGGTTCACCGCATTACAAAGCCGCCGCGGATTGGGCGGTTAAGACATTGAAAAGCTGGGGGATCGACAACGCTCGCCTGGAACAATGGGGCAAATTTGGCCGCGGCTGGGAGAACAGGAAGTTCTCCGCGGCCATGACCGAACCGTCCTATATGCCGCTCATCGGCGCACCGCAGGCGTGGACCTCCTCCACGGAAGGCGTCATCACGGGCGAGCCCATGATCGTCACTCTCGCCAACGACGAGGACTTGGCCAAGTGGAAGGGGAAACTGGCCGGAAAGATCATCCTGACCGATACACCGCGCGAGATCGACCTGCACGACAAGGCCGACGATCACCGCTACACTCAACAGGAACTGGATGAGATCGCGACCGGCCAAATCGGGCCGCAGATGTTCCGCCGCCCCACGCCGGGTGGTCCCAGACAGAACTTCGCCCAGATGATGGCGTTCCGCCGCAAGATGAACGATTTCCTGCGCGAAGAGAAGGTCGGCCTAGTCCTCAGCGGCACACGCGGCGACTTTGGCACGCTCTTCACCTCGAATGGCGGTGCGCGCGACCCCAAGGATCCGCAGTCCCCGCCGATGGTGGTCCTGACGCCCGAGCATTACAACCGCATCTATCGCCTGGCCGACAAGAAGATCCCCACCAAACTGGAGATCGAGGTCCAGAACCAGTGGTACGAACCCGACCAGAATAACTTCAACGTCATCGCCGAGATCCCCGGCACCGGCAAGCATAAGGACGAGATCGTGATGATCGGCGGCCACCTCGACAGTTGGCACTCCGCCACGGGCGCCACGGACAACGGCACCGGCAGCGCCGTCATGCTGGAAGTGATGCGCATCCTGAAGAAGCTCGACATGAAGCTCGACCGCACGGTCCGCATCGGCCTGTGGGACGCCGAGGAAGAGGGCCTGCTGGGCTCGCGTGGCTATGTGACCAAGACCTTCGCCGACCGCGCCACCATGAAGACGATGCCGGCATGGGAGAAGCTGTCGGCTTACTACAACGTCGACAACGGCGCGGGCCGCATTCGCGGCATTTACCTCCAGGGCAATGAGGCGGCGCGGCCGATTCTCGAAACCTATCTGGCTCCGTTCAAGGACCTGGGCGTCTCCACAATCACCAGCCGGAACACCGGCGGCACCGACCACCAGAGCTTCGACGCCGTCGGTCTGCCGGGCTTCCAGTTCATCCAGGACCCGCTCGAGTACAGCACCCGCACGCACCACTCGAACATGGATTCCTACGATCGTGTACCGCGCGAGGACATGATGCAGATGGCCGCCATCGTGGCATCCCTCGTGGTGGACACGGCTAACCGCGAACAGATGATGCCTCGGAAACCCAAGCCTGAGCCTCGCGGCGAAGGCGGCCCGATGAGCTTCTAGCCAGTCGTTAGTTGGCGGCGCGCGCCCCGTGCTCGCGCCGCCCTCTCTCCATCCAGCAGTGCCCGCTTCCGGTCGAGTCCCCACCGATACCCGCCCAGTTCGCCTGTCCCCCGAATGACCCTGTGGCAAGGTATGACAATGGCCACACGATTCGTAGCACAAGCCCGCGCCACTGCCCGTGCCGCCGTCGGCTGGCCGATCCCTTGCGCAACCTCCGAATAGGATTGAACCTCGGCATACGGAATGTTCTGCAGGTAGCGCCAAACCTTCCATTGAAAGGCCGTCGCGCGCAGGTCCACCGGCAACTGGAGGCTGGGTTGTTCGCCCGCCAGGTGCGCGGCGAGCGCCTGCATCCAGGCGCGAAACTGTTCCGGATAGGGGTCCACCATTGGAGCGAGCTGCGCCTTCGGGTACTCTTTGCGCAGCATCTCGGTCAACTCGTCTTCACTTTCTCCAAACTGCACAAAACACAGGCCTCTATCCGTTGCTCCCATCATCATCAGGCCCACCGGTGTCTTTTCCGAGACATACGAGATCGATACCTGCTGCCCGCCAGCGCGATACTGCTTCGGCGTCATCCCCAGGCGCGTGTCCACCTTCTCGTAGACACGGCTGCTGGACCCAAAACCCGCCTCATAGATCGCGTCTGTCACGCTCCCGCCGCCCCGCAGGTGTCCTTTCAACGCGTCCAGCCGGCAGCCGTCGAGAAACTGCTTCGGAGTAAGCCCGGTAAACGCCTTGAACCGGCGCAGAAAGTGGAACGGGCTCAGTCCCGCCTGGCGGCTCATGTCCTCCAGGGAAAGCGACTCTTCGCTGTGAGCGCGAATGAAGTCGCATACCGCCTGCATCCGTCCGTCGTCCTGCTTCATACTGATCAGACTACGCGGCTTTGTTTTCAGCGGATATCCGCTTCTTGCGGTGTCATCCACAAAAGCATGGCCGCATAGGCTCGAAACGGGCGCCACCGCTCGGCGGCACGCAGGAGTTCCTTGGGATCCTTTGTGCCAAACGCGTGGAGCAAACCCAGGTCGGTTTGTGGAAACGAGTCCGGATCGCGCCCCACGCGCATCCCCAGATAACTGACCGTCCAGGGCCCGATGCCGCGGACAGAAAGCAAGTGGGCCGCCACCTCAGCCCATTCGCGGGTGAAATCGATGTCCTTCTCGGCCACTCCACGGATGGTAGCCGCGCGGCTGTTTGTCAGCCCTACCCCGCGCAGGTCGCATTCCGCCACCTGGGCCGGGGTGAAGTCCGGACATCGTTCGTTCAGCCGGCGCATCAGTGTGTGCGCTCCACGGACGCTCACCTGCTGGCCGAGAATGGCGCGGACCGTCAATTCAAACGGACTCCAGCAACCCGGAACCCTCACGCCCGGCAGAGCCCTCAGTCGCGGCTTCAACACCGGACAGCGCTGGAGCACACGCTTCACATCGTCCACCGGACATTCGATGTCGAACATTCTCGCGACGGGGCCCGGGTCGCCATCTACCAGGAGGCCTCCAGCTTCCAACGACACGGCGGAAAGGCCGTGCCGGCGATAGACACTGCCTTCGACGCTCTCCAGACAGGGCGTGCAGCGCACCGTCAAATAGTCGAGCATCGTCTGCCAGGGGAAGGGCCGATTGACCGGCAACAAAGCCATATTCCTCCAGCTTCCCTGCCCCGGACGGCTCTGTCCATCCGATTCGTGCTGCCGTTCGCGTCATCGGCGTAAACTGACGGCATGAACCCTGTTGTCCGTGCGCCGCGCGGCACCACGCTGCGGGCGCGAGGCTGGCGCCAGGAAGCCGCCCTGCGCATGTTGATGAACAACCTCGACCCGGACGTGGCCGAACGGCCGCAGGACCTGGTGGTCTACGGTGGCAGCGGCAAGGCAGCGCGGGATTGGCACTGTTTCCACGCCATCGTCCGCGAATTGGAGCGGCTGGCGGACGACGAAACCTTACTGGTGCAATCGGGCAAGCCGGTGGCTGTCTTCCGGACGCATGACGAAGCGCCCCGGGTCCTGATCGCGAACTCGAACCTGGTGGGCCGCTGGTCGAACTGGGAGCATTTTCGCGAACTCGAGCGGGCCGGCCTGATGATGTATGGACAAATGACCGCCGGCAGTTGGATCTACATCGGCAGCCAAGGCATTCTGCAGGGCACTTACGAGACATTTGCCGCGGCCGCCCGCCGTCACTTTTCAGGGGATCTCAGCGGACGCTTCGTTCTCACAGGCGGAATGGGCGGCATGGGTGGCGCCCAGCCTCTCGCCGCCACCATGAATGGCGGGGCCATCCTCT
This sequence comes from uncultured Paludibaculum sp., assembly GCF_963665245.1. Taxonomy (NCBI): domain Bacteria; kingdom Pseudomonadati; phylum Acidobacteriota; class Terriglobia; order Bryobacterales; family Bryobacteraceae; genus Paludibaculum; species uncultured Paludibaculum sp. The sequence goes on along the minus strand of NZ_OY762269.1, from coordinate 730,094 downwards.
GCGTGGAAGCCGATCCAGCCCGGATCCAGAAACGCATCGAGACCGGCTATTGCGACAGAGCCGCCACGTCGCTGGACGAAGCCCTACGATTCATCGACGATGCCGTGAGCCGGCGAGCATCACTGTCGGTCGGGTTGGCCGGCAATTGCGCCGAAGTCCTGCCGGAACTCGTGCGCAGGGGCATCACACCGGATATTGTGACGGACCAGACCAGCGCCCACGATCCGCTCAACGGCTACATTCCCGCGGGCCTTGATGTACAGCAGGCCGCGCAACTACGCGCCGCCGATCCGCAAAACTATATCGCCCGAGCCATGGATTCCATCGCCATACACGTCGAGGCGATGCTCGCCCTGCGGCGTGCCGGTGCTGTCACGTTCGACTACGGGAACAACATCCGGCGCATGGCCGCCGACCACGGCGTCAAGGACGCCTTTCAGATTCCCGGCTTCGTACCGGAGTACATCCGCCCCCTGTTCTGCGAAGGAAAAGGCCCGTTCCGCTGGGTAGCCTTGTCGGGCGACCCGGCGGACATTGCCGCAACGGACAAGCTGGTTTGTGAGATGTTTCCCCAAAACGAGAGCCTGCTGCGCTGGATCAAGCTGGCCCGCGAGCGTGTCCATTTCCAGGGCCTGCCGGCACGCATCTGCTGGCTGGGCTACGGCGAGCGCGCGGAGTTCGCGTTAGGGCTAAACCGCCTCGTTCAGGATGGCAAGGTGCAGGCGCCCATTGTGATTGGACGAGACCATCTGGACTGCGGCTCCGTCGCCTCTCCTTACCGGGAAACAGAAGGCATGCTGGACGGCAGCGACGCGGTGGCCGACTGGCCCATTCTGAATGCCATGCTCAATACGGCGGCCGGCGCCAGTTGGGTTTCGGTGCACAACGGGGGCGGAGTCGGCATCGGCTATTCGCAGCACGCCGGCCAGGTGACGGTGGTGGAAGGCACGGAGGCGAGCGGTCGCCGCGCGGAGCGGGTGATGACCTGCGATCCGGGCCTGGGTGTCGTCCGGCATGTCGACGCGGGCTATCCCGAAGCCATTCGATTCGCTCAAAATGCCGGACTGCGCCTGCCGGAATGAGCCATGACATGATGGTTGTTTTGAATGAATAACCGCCTTCTGGTCCGCGGGGCCCGACAGATGTTGACGTTGCGGGGCCCGGCTTTCCCCCGGCGCGGGGCACAGCTTCGGGATCTCTCCATCCTGGAAAACGGGGCAATGCTGATAGAAGACGGCGTGATCACGCACGTCGGCCCGGCACGCCGCGTCGAGAATCTAGCCGCCGCCAGGAACGCGCGGGAGCTCGACGCCAGCGGGCGCGTCGTGATGCCCGGGTTCGTCGATAGCCACACTCATCTCATTCATGGGCCGGCCCGTCTGGACGACTACGAGGCACGCCTCCAGGGCCGGTCGTATGCGGAGATCGCGAAAGCCGGCGGTGGCATCCGATTCACCATGCGCGCCGTCGGCGGCACGTCCGCCAAACGCCTCACGGCGCAGGCCCGCGGTCATCTGGGCACGATGGCGCGTTACGGCACCACAACGCTGGAAGCCAAGTCCGGCTATGGCGCGGACGATGCGACGGAACTCCGCCTGCTGCGGATCGCAAAGGCGCTGAACGACGCACCCTTGACCATCGTCCCCACATTCCTGGGCGCGCACTCGACGCCACCCGCTTTCGACGGCGACCCCGACGGATACATTCATCATCAGATCCAGAGCCTGCTGCCGTGCGTCGCCTCGGCCGGACTCACACGCTTTGCGGACGCCTACTGCGATTCCGGCGCGTTTACCGTGGCCCAGGTACGGCGCTATCTCTCCGCCGCCACAGGCCATGGACTCCAAGCCAAGATCCATGCCAGCCAGTTCGCCGAGATTGGGGCGGTGGCACTCGCCCTGGAGTTCGAGGCCGTCAGCGCCGACCATCTCGAGGCGATCGGCGCGGCACAGGTGGAAGCGCTGGCCCGCTCGAACACGATCGCCACGCTTCTGCCCGGCTCAGTGTTCCATCTCGGGCTCTCCCGCTACGCCCCAGCCCGTGGCCTCATCGACGCCGGTGCCGCGGTTGCCATCGCCACCGACTTCAATCCGGGCACCAGCCCTTCCTGCAGCATGCAGATGGCGATCAGCCTCGCCTGCGCGCAGATGCGAATGACACCCGCCGAAGCGATCGTGGCCGCCACCATCAATGGGGCGCACGCCATCGGCCTGGCTGGCGAATGCGGCTCTCTCGAAGCCGCGAAGTACGGCGACTTCCTGGTGCTCAACGTCTCCGACTACCGGGAAATGCCCTACTCCTTCGGCCTCAACCACGTCGCCCTCACTGTTAAGCGCGGCGAAGTGATCTACTGCGAAAAGGACGACCCGCTCATATGACCCGCAAACTCGTCGAATGCATTCCCAACTTCAGTGAAGGCCGCGACCGCGCCAAAGTAGACGCCATCGCCAACGCCATCGCCGCACTGCCTGGCGCCCTCGTGCTCGACCTGGAACTCGATGCTGACCACAACCGCAGCGTGATCACATTCGTGGCACCACCCGAGACTGTGATGGAAGCTGCTTTGGCCGGCGCCGCCAAGGCCGTAGAGACCATCGATCTCACCGTCCACTCCGGAGTGCATCCCAGGATCGGCGCCGTTGACGTGATGCCGTTCGTCCCCCTGGAAGGCATGACCCTGGCCGAGTGCGTGACCATCGCTGAGCGCGCCGCGGCCGAGATGTGGAAAAGGTTGCGCGTTCCCACCTACCTCTACGAAGCGGCCGCCCGGCGGCCGGAGCGCACCAACCTGGAGAACATACGGCGCGGCCAGTTCGAGGGCCTCCGCGAGGAGGTGCGCGTCAATCCGGACCGTGCACCGGATTTCGGTGATCCGGAACTCCACGCGACGGCCGGTGCGACCGTCGTCGGCGCACGCAAGTTCCTCATCGCCTACAACATCAATCTCGGCACATCGGATATCGAGATTGCCAAGCGCATCGCCAAGGGCATCCGCCACTCCAGCGGCGGGTTCCGGTATGTGAAATCGATGGGGGTCCCGCTCGCCTCCCGCGGGCTGGCACAGGTCTCGATGAATCTGACCGACTTCGAGCAGACGCCTATGCACCGCGTCTTTGAGTGCGTGCGCAGTGAGGCGGAGCGCTACGGCGTGCCGGTGGTGGGCAGCGAGATTGTGGGGCTGATCCCCAAGAAGGCGCTGGAAGCGAGTGCGGAGTTCTATCTGCGTTTCGAGAACTTTCAGCCCGGCATCGTACTCGAGAACCGCGTGGCCGAAGCCACTGCGCAGCGTGCTCCCATATCTGAGTTTCTCGACGCCTTGGCCGCCTCGACGCCAACGCCGGGGGGAGGAAGCGCGGCGGCCGCCGCGGGGGCCATGTCGGCAGCGCTGGGGGCCATGGTCGCCAGGCTGTCCAAGCAGGATCCCGCTCAGTATGAAACGGACCGGACGTTTCTGACCGAAGCCATCCAACGCGATGCGGATGCCTACAGCGCTGTGGTCGCGGCCTATAGGAAGCCGAAGGACGAACGCGCCGCGTTCGTGAACACCGCCATGGAGGGCGCAACAGCGGTGCCGCTGGAAGTGCTGGAGAGAACTGCCGCCCTGAGTGCGCGGCTCGCCGTTCTGGCCGAATCGTCACCGGCCAAGTTCGGCAGCGACGTCACCACGGCGCGGGCGCTCGCCCAGGCGGCGATGACGGGCGCACGGGCCAACGTCGACATTAATCTCGCATATTTGCCCGCCGGCGAATTCCGGGAGAGCGTGGAAGCCCGCCTGGCTCAACTGTAGTCTTCTGTGTACGTTCAAGTCGCGGCCGATTGAGCCGCGGTCTCGGAGATCGGCGGCGCAGCGGGGTGGATCTCTGGCAGGCCCCGCGGATAGCGGCGGCCGTTGAGCAGTTTTCCGATCCATGTGGGCCGCACCAGGATGTCGTAGGACACGACCAAGATGCCAACAGAGAGCCCCAGGACGATGGGTACCTTCACCAGGGCAGGCAAGGGCACCGGCAGTAACAGCACCTGAAAACCGACGACGACCGGCATGTGCATGATGAACAGCCAGTAGGACGAATCGGACATGTAGCGCCAGCGCGGGCTGGGTGCGCTGCAGAACTTCAGGAACAGGCCCGTGCAGACAAAGATATTGAACCAGCAGACCAACACATTGCCCGCGGCTTTGATGTACGGATGCGTGCTTCCGGGCACCAGTCCGTAGACAAAGAAGGCGGGCACGGCCAGCACGAAGTAGATCAGCATGTGGCGCTGGAAGCGATCGAGCAGGTCTCGGTGACTGTAAAGCAGCCACCCGAAAGTGAAGGGCGGAATGTAGGCGAGGAGTATGGGCAGCTCCGGAGTGAAGCCATCACAGTCCTTGAGATTGCCACGCATCCAGGCCAACTGAAGCCACGAGAAGAGGGCAAACAGAGCGGGCGCATAGGAACGCCGCAGGGCCCAACGGTAGGCAGCGTGGATTCGGTCCAGCAAACCCTCGGGATACCAGCGGGAAGACCAGGCCGCAAGGGCGCCGATCGCGTACAGAATCAACAGGTATTCGAGGAACCAGAGGTGGAGGGGGTGCAGACGCTGCTTGAGTGCTCCACTGAGGAAGACTGGAATCACCCGATGCGAGCCCTGCTCCAGGCTGATGACGATAGCGGCCATCAGGGGAAAGAGGAGCGACCAGAAGACGGCAAAGGGAAGCAGGATCCTGTGCAGGCGGTTCGAGATGAACGAAGAGGGCCCTCGCCCGTTCCATAGCAGAGCCCCGAAGAAGCCGGCCATCACATAGAAGGCAGGCATTCGAAATGAGTGGATGATGCCGAGTGTGAAGTTAAGAACGCTGGTGGGGTGGGGATCGATATAGGGCCAATGCCCATCGCCGGAGTAGCCGACAACTACATGCAGGTAGATCCCGAGCACCATCATCGACGCTCTCATACTGTCCAGAGCGTGGTAGCGGACACTTGACGGATTCATGTCTTTCTCAAGGAACGTACAACTGGACCGCGAGAGCGGACACTACTTCCCGGTACGATAGGCCACCAAGGAAGGTTCCACGATTTTTTTGAACGGGCGAAAAAACAGGGCGATCACCAATGCCCGGTGGCAACCCGGATCCGGCTCCAAAGTCCTTCGAGCCGGAGTGCGATCCGACTTGTGCTACCGGAAAAAAGGGGGGATGCTACCGGCGATGCGAGTGTGTATGATTGTGCTGTCTGGAGGTATGGATATATGGGTCTGAAATACTTCACGGCTGCAACCGTTGCCGTTGCGGCGATCTTCCTTTCATCCTGTTCCGAGGCCCCGTCGGCCAGTAAGAAGGCGGAGACCGAGGCCAAGAAGGAGCCGGCCAAGCCCGCCGAAGCGATTGCGGCGCGCGTGGCCTACTTCGAGATGTACAAGACCGCCCGCACCTGGGCACCGGATCTTCTCACTCTCACACTGAAGAGCGGGGAGGTGCCGAACATCAAGAACGAAGGTGGCAAGGCCGGCGTGTGGACCGCCGTTTTCGTTTCGCCCAGCAAGAAGGAAGCTCGCACGTTCAGCTACGCGGTGGCGGATGACGGGGCCGATATCCATAAGGGGCTCAATATCAGTGACAAGCTGGTTTGGAACGGAGCCACTCCGAACAGCAAGGCGTTCACGAACGGCGAGTTCCTCATCGATTCGGACGCGGCTTTCAAGACCATCAGTGAGAAGGCCGAACCTTGGTTGAAAGCGCACCCCGGGGAAAAGGCCACGATCTCGCTCGGCAGCACGTCCCGCTTCCCGGCCCCCGTCTGGTACATCATGTGGGGCACCGCCAAGAATGGCTATTTCGGATATGTGAACGCGACCACTGGCGCGATCGTCACGCAGTAAACCGCGTTCCGAGATGAGTCGGCGAAGTCCGGATGGTCGCGACCATCCGGACTCCCGACGTGAGTTCGCTGAGTCGCGAGTGGTGTGCCAAGGCGCCACCCTCGCAACGCTTCGGATCAGCGCTTACGAAGAATACTGACGAGTTCGCTTCCGCCCACCGCTGTCTTGCCAACGGTCATGCCCAGCAGAAGGAAGCCTTCCTCGCCTTGCTGCTGAAGCTCCTTTTGCATCGTGGAGGTCCGTTTGGTCGCCAGCAGGCGGTATTCGATGCGGCCTGCGCCGGCGGCGGAGCTGCCTTCCATGATGACCGTCACCTCCTTGCCACCGAAGGCGGACTCGAAGACGGTCTGCCCTTTGTACTCGAACCCTTCGTCCCCCAGTTGCTGCATCTCCTTCTGCATGGTGGAGGTCCGGGCAGTGGCCAACAGCTTGTAGACCAGCTTGGGCGCGTCGCCCTGGGCCGGATCCTTCATCATGACGACTACCACTTCCTTGCCCCCGACGGAGGTGTCGCCGCCCATTACGGCGGCGAAACGGAATCCGGCATCCGCGGCGGCATTCATCTCCTTCTCCATGGTGGAAGTCTTGCTGGTGGCCAAAACGCGGTAGTCGATGGCGCTGGCGTCAGCGGCCCAGGCGAAAGGGAGGACGCGCATCGAGAGCAGGATGACTGCTGCTGAATGACAGAAGGACATGAGAAATCCTACTACGGATCGACGCAGCGGGGTTCCGGATCCCGCCACCGCAAAGGCGCTAGGGTATCCTGGGAACACAGGAGATTATCAATATGGGATCCGGCGGCTCAATGCCTCCTAAACAGGAAGAAACGGCGGGCAAGCGCATGGTGATGTGCGCGAAGTTCGGCAAGGAGATGGCCGGATTGGATGAGGTGCCATTCGACGGGCACCCGCTGGGTCAGCGCATCTATGACCATGTGTCGAAGGATGCCTGGCGCATGTGGGTGGAGCACATGAAGATGCTCATGAACGAGTATCGACTGAACCTCGGCACCAAAGAGGCACAGGACTTTCTGCTCGTGCAGATGGAACAGTATTTCTTCGGAGAAGGCGCGCAGCTACCGCCCGACTTCAAGCCCCAGACGCCCAAGCACTGATCGTTTCGACGGGGTTGACCCGGACACGGCATAGGCCGCCCGGGTTCCCACCCCGGCGGAGACCACATTCTGGCGAGGCCAGACGGCAAGCTGTGCACACCCACAGATGCCGTGAAAGCAGCATTCCCTAATCGGGTGGCGGCTCGCCAGGTGATCGGGGTTGGGCATCGACCGCAAGGCGATCCAGACCAGTGGGAAACGGGATCTGCTGAAAATGTCGTCGGAAAATTGACGTTGCCCAGGCGTTGCGTTACCATCGTGTTGCGGGGTGGAGCAGCCTGGTAGCTCGTTGGGCTCATAACCCAAAGGTCGTAGGTTCAAATCCTACCCCCGCAACCAACTCCTCCGCCTGTAACCCTCACTCCCACAGCGGTTTCCCACCATTGCCCTCCTGATCGCCTTACCTCGTTTCTCACGGAGAGACACGGCGCATTGGATAGCCCGCGCAGAACCTGACAGCATCCAGGGAGGCGCTCGAAGACGAGGCTCCGGGGGCTGGTTGTTGCGGCAAGTGAGATCGCGGCAAACGGGGAGGAAACCCCTCAAACGGCCCGCTCCTCGGTACTCTGCTCCAGAAATGCAGATCCAGATCAAGATTTAGTCCGGCCACCGTTCTCCACCCGGTCACAGGCTGTGATCACCGATGAGCATCTCTATCATCCGATCGTCAAGGATTCGGCCGACCAGAAGTAGCGGCTGACCCGCGCGGCCACCAGTTCGTGGCCCCGGCGATTCGGGTGGTTCGACTGGGACAACAGATCCTCCAGGCGGCCGCCGGAGGTGACGTACTGTTCGAATGCGGCGAAGCTGTCGGCCAGACCCACACCCTGGCGGGATGCCAGTTCGCGGATCTGGCGCGCGTGCTGGCCCAGAGACTGCGACGAGTCGCCAAAGTTGGTGGTGTTGTCGGCGGTTGGAGTCAGAAGCAGTGCGGGAATGCCTCGCCCGGCCAACTGCGTCACCATGCGCGACCACGCTTCGGCCGCCCGATCGAGACCGATCGCGCGATCGTTCAACCCGTAGTCGATCAGCACCACATCCGGCTGCTTGCCAAGTACGTCGCGCTCGAAGCGTTGCGCACCCGACTCTGAGTGTTCACCACCCACCGCCGTCACGATCACATTGATCACAGCAATGGGATAGGACTCGCTCAGCGCCGCGCGCAGCAGATGGGGATAGGCGTCGAGCGCGCGGACAACCGGCGTGCGGAAATACCCGGCGGGAACAGAATGGCCGTGGCACACAATGTTCACGGTGCGATTCTTCGGCCAAGGCTTCCGGAGTTCCGCGAGAAGCGGCTTCAGATACCGCTCCGGTGGGGCGATGCCCGTCTCTCCCGCCGCAATCCGGCTCAATCCCAGGGAGGCCGCCAGTGCGGTGCGGCGGCTGAAACCATGTTGAACGCGCATGAGGCAAGTTTACGGGACGCGCCTCCGTGGCCGTCAACGATGCTGCGGAATCCAGACCTGCGGCGCCGGCTCAAACTAAGGTAGATTGCGGCCAGCCGTTCAGTGGCAACGCGTGCCAATCCACGATATGTTGGAAAACCGATCGAAGGGAGTAGTGATGTCACTTGGGCTTCGGCCGCGAATTGGAATCTTCGGTGTGGGACTGGCCGCTTACTGGCCACAGTTCCCGGGCCTGAAAGACCGGCTTACGGGTTACCAGGGAGAGGTGGAGGACCGCCTGCGGGCGCTCGACGCGGATCTTGTCACGGCGGGATTGGTCGACGACACGTCCGCGGCGGGCGCCGCTGCCCGGCTGTTTGCCGCGAACGATGTTGATCTGGTGGTCTGCTACGTCGGAACCTATGCCACTTCGTCGCAGGTGCTGCCAGCCGTGCAGCGGTTGAACGTGCCGGTGCTGGTGCTCAACCTGCAGCCGGTGGAGGCACTCGACTACGAGCGAACGGACACACAGGAGTGGCTGGCAAACTGCTCCACCTGTTGCGTACCGGAGGTCTCCAACGCGTTCGTGCGGGCACGCATCCCGTTCCACGTCGTTTCCGGCACGCTCCGGGGCGAGGCGGCCTGGCGCGAACTGGAGCAGTGGGTGAAGGCGGCACGCGCGGCGCGCGGCCTGCGGTTGGCGCGCGTCGGATTCCTCGGCCATACCTATCCCGGCATGCTCGACCTATACTCGGATTTCACGGCGGTGACCGCCCAACTGGGGACTCACATCGAAGTCCTGGAAATGGACGACCTGGCCAAGTTGGTAGAGAACGTGAGTCCCGCCGAACTCGAAAGCAAACGCACCGAGGCCCGTTCCGTTTTCGAGCTAGCGCCGAACGTGGAACCGGAGGACCTCGACTGGGCATCGCGTGTGGCCGTTGGTCTCGACCATCTCACCAGCAAGTTCCAGCTCGACGCGCTTACCTACTATTACCGGGGCGTGGACGGCAACGAGATGGAGCAACTCGGCGCAGGGCTCATCCTCGGCAATTCGATGCTGACAGCCCGTGGCATCCCGGCCAGCGGCGAAGGTGACCTGAAGACCAACCTGGCGATGCTGCTTCTCGACCGTCTCGGCGCCGGCGGCTCCTTCACTGAGTTCTACGCCATGGACTTCAAGGAACGGTTCGTCCTGATGGGCCACGACGGTCCGGGCCATGTCGCGATCAGTGCCCGCAAGCCAATTCTTCGGCGGCTCGGCCTATTTCACGGAAAGCGCGGATACGGCCTGTCTGTGGAGTTCAGCGTCCGGCTGGGGCCGGTGACGATTCTCGGAGTCACGCAAGATGCCGAGGGGCGGCTGCGCATGATCGCAGCGGAGGGCGAGTCACTGCCTGGCCCAATTCTGAAGATCGGCAACACGAACTCGCGACTGCGGTTCGCGCTGCCTCCAGCGGAGTTTGTGAACGCGTGGTGCCAGCACGGCCCGACGCATCACTGTGCCCTGGGCGTCGGACATCGCCTCGGAGAGTTGCGCAAACTGGCGGCGATTCTCAAGCTGGACCTCCACGCCGTGGCGTGAACGTGCACCAAGGCGTCTTCGCAGCCCGCTGTGGATGGTGGGACGACTCAGTGTACGGCGTTCACGCTCGCCACTTGCCCAGGAGGACGCCCCTGATGTTCCCATGGCCGGACTGGGCGTGCTGCTATGATTGATCCCTGTCCGGCGGCCTGGCAGGCCGGGATAGGGGCGTGCGGTGACAACTTCGACTCATTCCGCGCCGGCCGCGAGCCGGAGCCGCATTCCTATGTGGCTGAAGATTGGGTACACGGCCTTCGTGGCCGTGCTCGTGCCGGTGTATTGGCACGACTACGGGCCCACAAACTTCCTCTACTTCTGCGACGTGTGCCTGTTTCTGGCTCTGGCTGGGATGTGGCTGGAGGATGCACTCCTGCTGAGCATTCCGACGGTGGGGATCCTGCTGCCGCAAGTTGTGTGGGTGGCGGACTTCGCCGGCCATGCCGTTGGCGTGTCGCTGCTGGGGATGACGGACTACATGTTCGACCCCGGCCACTCGCTATTCCTGCGCGGGCTCTCGTTGTTCCACGGCTGGCTGCCCTTTCTGTTGGTCTACCTGGTGTATCGAGTGGGCTACCACCCGAAGGCGCTTCCGTGGTGGTGCTGTCTGGCCTGGGTGCTGATGGCGTTGTGCTACTTCGCCATGCCGAAACCGGGGGACGTGCTGCCCACGCCGCTGACTCCAGTGAACATCAATTACGTCTATGGGCCCAGTGAAACGAAGGTGCAGACCTGGATGCCCGAGCCTGCCTGGTTCGCGTTTCTGATGATTGGCCTTCCGCTGTTGGTGTGGTGGCCGACACACCTGGCGTTGATGCGCTGGTTCCCACGCGCTGGGGCGCGCTGAAACGGCTCAACGCGGGATGCTCCAGTAGCCGGCCCGGGTCCGAACAGTGAGATCCGGCCGTCCTCGAATAACGACCTTGACGTTGTGAAACTCGATCTCGGCGGCTGCGGGCGGGGTGAACGTGAGCACGTACTGCGTGTGCAGTTCACTCCCGATGGCTTCGAGGGCCCTCTCCATGGCATTCTTGCGGAGCACTCCGTCGGCCGATCCGCCAGTGTAAGCGGATAGAAGGCTGGCTGGGTGCGGCGCAGTGGCGCGCTTCAATTCTCCGAACAGCGCCAGCAGGTCGGCCTTGTTGCAGTCGGATTGAAGGGGCTTGGGCGGCAGAGTAGGCACTTTGTCGGCAAACGGGCGCTCGGTGATGGGGGCTGTGCGTTCAGGCGGCGGCTTCTGGCAGCCGCTCTCACCCTTGAGAGCACCGGGCGGAAGGTCGTCAGCGGGCTTGACGGTGAAGGGCATGAGGAAACGCGAGAACGTCATCGCGTAGAGGGAGATGTTGTGCTGAGCGACCTGGAACAGGGCTTCACCCGGTTTTGCGCGACTGCTTCGGTCGGTATCCTCGGAGATCAGCAGGATGACACGGCGGCGACTGGGGGCTGCCTGGGCCAGCAGTTCGGTTGCGCGCAGAACGGCGTCGACCGTCGAGGCACCCTTGCCCCACGCCTGCAGTTGTGTGAGCTTGTGAGCAATGACTGCCGCGTGCGGGGTAAACGGTTGATCGACGCTGACCTCACGGCCGAACGTGATGAGGGCCACTTCGCCGTCTTGCCCCATGACCATGGGGCCGATCATGTTGCCGAGTCCGCGGAGTTTGTCCAGCATCGGCTGAAATGAGGTTTGGACGACGAGGACGAGGGAAATGGGGGCGCGGATCTCGTCGAGATTGACGCGCTGGGGCTCACCTTTGTCGGTAAGGATGAAGTCGGCCGCGGAGAGGTTCTCCACTGGCCTTCCCTTGCGATCAACGACGGTCACTGGGGCTACCACGAGTGGCACATTGGAGCGGAATGGGGCGTCGGGCTGCCAACCGAATGCCAAGGTACACACCAACAGTGGAACCGCCGCGCGCCGGTATTGCATCGATAGTTTGACTGGATCAGGGCGGCAAATGGGTACGTGAAAAATGGGACTGGCGATCAGGTTTCGGCCCGGTGAGCGATGGTAGATTTCTAATCAGTGAGGGACTTTCGGAGATGGATGCGAGAGATAGGAAAGAGACCGAACGTCTGTCCGCCGTCGTTCTGGGAACCCTCGACGAGGAGAGCGTGCGGGGCACTTTACCGCGGCGCGCGCACCGCAGCCGGACTCAGTTCTACCGCCTCTTCCGGGCTCTGATTGAAGAGACTCCGGAAGCGATGCGGCGGAGACTGCTGCTGGAGCGCGCGGCCTGGCAACTGGGCTCCACACGGCTCTCCGTGACCGAGATCGCGCTGGAGGCCAGCTACGGCTCCCTCGAGGCGTTCACCCGGGCATTTCGCAAAGCGTTCCGCGTTTCGCCGAGCCTTTACCGGCGCATGGGAGCGCAACTGATTCACCTGCCGGCGCCAAATGGATTCCATTTCTGCGCGCCGGGATCCAAATCTGAAGGAGCACTGGCAATGGACCTGTTCGATCGATTTGCGGGCACGGATACGTGGCATACGAAGAAGCTGCTGGAAGCGGCCGCGGGCTTGACGGACGAGCAACTGGATAAGCCTACGGGGCAGGTGGTGAACGTGCTGCCGTGGGAGAAGGAGCCAGAGAGCCTGCGTGCGATTCTGGAGCGGCTGGTATTCACAAAAGAGGTCTGGGCGGCCGCGCTGCTGGGTGGAGCGATGCCGGAGGAGAAACAGCCTGCCGAGCAGCGGACTCCGGCCGGACTGCTGGCTCGATTCGAGAAGGCGGACGCCGACTTTCTGCGGGCTTTGGCAGAGGTGAGGAACAGGGGCAGCTGGGACGATACATTCATTGATGCGCTGTGCGAGCCGGCGGAGACCTTCACGTTCGGAGGAATGTTCGCGCACGTGATCACCTTCAACACCTATCGGCGGCTGATCGCATTGGGCGTGCTGCGGGAACTGGGCGTGAAAGTGGAAGGCTTCGGCTGCCCCACGGAATACGAGATGGCCGTGGCGCCGTGGCGGGGCGTGGAGATGGCGCGGTAGGCAGCCGCCAATCGCTGATGGGCGAACACGTAAAAGTAGGCGGGGAGCGGCGACTGAGATTCAGCCTGCCTGCCGTGCCGCACCGCCGAGCTTGCGCCAGGCGCGCGGGCTGAAGCCGAACTCGGCCCGGAAGTTGCGGTTGAAATTCGAGATGTCGCCGAAGCCGCATTCCAGTGCGATGTCGACTACCTTGGCGGGTTCCGTGCTGAGGCGGAGGGCCGCGCGCCGCAGCCGCTGCCTGAGTAGGAACTGATGCGGGGTGACTCCGGTGACCTGCTGAAAGGTCCTGAGGAAGTGGTAGGGGCTGAGCCGGGCCTCGCGGGCCAGGGTGGCGAGGTCGTGCGGCGCGTCGGGATCGCACTCGATCGCGCGGATGACTCTCGAGACTCGCGCAATCGCTCCAGGGCCCGCGCTACCGGGCGACTCGGACAGGCCGCGATCGAGCTGGACGGCGTGAGTCGCGAGTTCGATGCCGAGTTCCTCCCAGGACGGTCCGGCGGCTCCGGCGAGGACGGCGGAAGCTTGGGCGATGACGGGCGACAGGGGCCGGACCGGCGGCAGGCGCATGGCGTGGAAGTGCGGCTCGGCGTCCAGACGGTCGAACAACTCCGGCGAGTAAGTGAACGAGATGCAGCGGTCGCCGGTGCCATGCTCGTGGCTGCACTCGAAGTTACGCTCCGCGCTGCCGAGCATGAGCGAGCCGGGCGTCAGCAATTCGCGGCCGGCGTGCGAGCGGTAAAGGAAGCTGCCCGCGGCGACGATTGCGATGGAGACAGAGGAGTGCCGCTCCTCGAAGGGCCGGTCACGGGGGCCGAGCGTGCACACGACTTCAGAGACAGACCAGCCGCCGCCGCGCGCGAGCACCTGCGCCTGAGGCAGGGTGACACCGAGATTGGATTTCACCGCAATTTTCGCCAAGAATCCGCTCCCTCGGCCGGCTTACAACACTAGTATGACAGTCCAAAACACCGAAAAACAGGCGATTGCCGTGTTGTTGACCAGCCGGTTGACAGAGACGGGCGAGAAGCTGGCCGCACTGGCCAGGGAGTATCCGGAAGCACAATTCGAGACCGCGCCGGCCGCGGGGACGCGTACGTTTGGAGACGTGCTGCGGCACGTGGCGTTCTGGAATCTCTACCTGGCCGACTCCGTGCGCGGCAACCAGCCGGACGGCGCGGCGAATGAGTTGCCGAAGTCCAAGTACGCGACGAAGGCCTTGGCCATCAAGGCCCTGACAGAGAGCACGAATGATGCTGTCGCGGCGCTCCGTGAGAAGGAAGAGGGACTGGATGCGGAGAAGGCGGCCTTGGCCGAGGGCATCGTGGAGCACATCTGCGAGCATTACGGGCAGTTGGCGGTCTATGCTCGGCTGGCCGGCGTGGTACCACCCGCGTCGCGGAACTGAGAGGGAGCGGCCAGGATGTCGTCCAGGTGGGGACACGGCCGGATGGGACGGTTACCCGCTGGCGGTTCACGGAGATTACGAGGGACTCCTTCCACTGGCTGGACGAGTCGCTGCAACCTGACGGACAGACCTGGAGGCTGGAGGGCGAGTTTCTCGCCAAACGGCTGCGTTGAGGCGGCCGCCGTCAGGTACGGCTGATGGTGTCCCTGGGGCTCAGGCAAACACCTGATCCGGCCCGGAATTGTGTCGGCTTCCGTGGAGCGGGACGGCGCTCCGGTCGATGGACAGACATGCGGGTCTACCCATTTGCCCTTTTGTCTGTCGTCTGCGGAACGGCGTCTCTGCTCTATGGACAGAGCATGGAAGGTGCGCTCGTCGCCGAGAAAGCCGGCGGGTCGCGCCAGGCTCGGGCAGCGACGGCTCCGGCCGCTTTGTCGGCGCCTCCGGCGGAACGGAGTGCGCTGCGGCTGAGTGGCCTGTCGGCAGCCGAGCAAATACTGAAGCCACGCGGGTTGGCACGTCAATCCGGAGTGGTGCGGGCGGTGGAAGGCCTGGATCCGGCGAAACTGGACTGGACTGTACTCTCCGATGGCCGCCAGGATGGCCGTCTGCTGGTGGAGTCGGCCGGTGCGGTGAAGGTTCGGGTTCATTTCGTCAACTTCGACGCGGGCCAGGGAGAGGTCTGGCTGCGGCGTGCAGACGGAACGGTGGCAGGCGGACCCTATACGGGGCAAGGCCCGTACGGCGACGGTGACTTCTGGTCCGATCCAGCCGAGGGGTCCCAGTTGCAGGTGGAGTGGGTCGGCGCGCAGGACGATCAGCCAGCGTTTCTGATCGATCGGGTGTCACACCAATGGCCGCTGGCCTCGGGCAGTGACGATCCGATGTATTGCCAACTGGATGTCTCGTGCTATTCGGAGTATGCGAACGCGGCCAAAGGCGTGGCGAATCTGGACTTTGTGGCCGACGATGGCGGTGTATACATCTGCTCGGGCGAACTGGTGAACAGTAAGCGGTCGCAGTTCGCACCGCTATTCCTGACCGCCAATCACTGTATGAGCACGGAGACCGAAGTCCGTTCCATGGTTACCTATTGGAACTACCAGACTTCCAAGTGTGAGGGTCCGGCGCCGGAACGGTCCGCGTCGGCCCAGATCAGCGGCGGCACGCTACTGGCAAGCTATGCGGCCATCGGCGGGGATTTCACGCTGATCCAATTGCCCAAGGCCCCGAGCGGCGGGTACATGTTGGGGTGGAGTGCCACGGACCCGGATGTGGGGGCGAAAGTCACGGCGATCCATCATCCCGGCCTGCCGCCAACGAGTTGGAAGCGAATCGCCTTTGGGACACGCGACGTCGACCAGGTGGGCGCGATGTACATCGATACCGAGCTCTTCCCCCTGGAGTACTTCCTGCAGTTCACCGAGACCGGAGGACGTGTCCAGCAGGGCTCCTCTGGATCTCCGCTCCTGAATGGGAGCCAGCAGATCGTAGGCGTCCTGTCTTATGGTCTCGTCCCGATCGACGGCATCAGCTACTGTGACCTCGCTGGAGCAGCGGGATACGGCAAGTTCTCGGTGATCTACCCCATGATCCGGGAGTTCCTGGAGGAGGTGCCGGCACCGGCGCTCAAGGTGAGCAAGGCGACGGTAGGGTTCTCGGTCGTGGACGGGGTAACGCAACAGCCATCGAAGCAGAGCGTGGTGATCTCGACGGACTCGCCGAGGCCACGCGGCTTCCAGATCAGCACTGGCGCGGCCTGGTTGACACCCTCGGTATGGACGGGAACAGTCAGCGCGGACGAACCGGTGACCGTGGAGTTTTCGGCCGCCTCTCCGGCACTGCCGGTTCCTGGCACCTTCAACACAACGGCGACGGTGTCCATGGGGCAGGTGACAACCGCTTCGCTGCCAGTTACTCCGGTCACTGTATCGGCGAGTGTGAATGTGGTGTCCCACAAGCCGGTTGTGGTGGCGCAAGTACTACCGGATCAGGTGGTTGCGCATACTCCTGGGCGTGACGGGACGAACTTCGAGTTCCAATTGCGGCTAGAGGAGAAGGCCGGCTTCGCGGTGCGGATCAGCTCCCTGAAGATCGACGGAGTGGTGTACAGCGACCACATCAAGGATCTGCTGGGCACGACGGATCTGGCGGCGAACGGGTCGATTCAGGCCACGATCAAGGCCAATCTGCAGCCTTCGCAGGCAGACCGTCTCATCGAATTCGGCGGATTCTCGCCGACGACGGGCGCGCGCTGGAGCGCCAAGGCGACGACGAAGTTTCTGCCACTGGCGCCGGCCTCGGAGTAGCCCGGAGGCGGCACCAGCGGGCAGGCCAGCTATCACTCTGTCCAGGCGGCATGCCTCGTGCTACATTCTGGGTAACGTGATATCCAGGCCTCTTTCTGACGATTACGCGGACGATGCGGACCGTGAACTGGTAGCCCGAGCTCAGACCGGCGACCGACAGGCCCTGGAGGAGTTGATCACACGCCACCAGCCCTGGATCTACAACATCGCGGTCCGGGTACTGTACACGACGGAGAACGCGGAAGACGCAACGCAGGAGATCCTGATGCGCGTGGTGCGGGGCATCCACACGTTCCGCGGTGAGAGCAAGTTCCGCACGTGGCTCTACCGTCTGGCCACGAACCAAATCCTCAGTTTCAAGAGAAAGTGGGCCGCGGCCGAGCCCGCTTACTCGTTCGACTGGTTCGCCGGCGATCTGGACGCCACGGGCCTGGCGGAGATTCCTGATCCGCGCACGGTGCCGGTTCCGGTGGAAGTGCTGATCGAGGAAGCCAAGATGTCGTGTACGGCAGCGATGCTGTTGTGCCTGGATGGGCGCCAGCGGCTGGTGTACACGCTCGGCGAGATTTTTGGAGTGAGCGATTCGGTGGGTGCCGAGGTGGTGGGCATCACGCCGGCCAATTTCCGGCAGATCCTCGCACGGGCACGACGGGATCTCTACACGTTCCTGGACGGGAAATGCGGACTGGTCAACGAGTCGAATCCGTGCCGCTGCCCGAAGAAGGTAAGAGGATTCATGGAGCGCGGCTATCTGAAGCCAGACAAGCTGCAATTCGCGACAGGCCACCTGCATAAGGTGCGGGAGGTTGCGTCCAGCCGCGGAGGGGAACTGATCGACGCGTCGGACCGCCTGTATGCGGCGCTGTACCAGGACCAGCCCTTCGTCGAGCCGCCGGGGGAGCTGGTGCGCCAGGCGCTGGCCGGGGTCTCACTGGATCCACCAAATTAGCCGGCGAGTTGTCACACTGCCGCGCCGGCGGGAGTCACAACGGGTATGGAGAATTTCCTATGACTAGATTTGCGATGCTCCCCGTCCTGTTCCTTTGCGCCGACGCTGGACAGGGCGGCGGTTCGGACAATCCATCGACGCAAGCGGACAAGGATGCACAAGCGATCCTGGCCGTGGAGCGCGGCGCCTTCGAGCGCTGGGCAAAGGGTGATTTGGAGGGGTTTCTGGAGGCTTCGGATCCGGAGGTCGACTACTTTGATCCGTTTCTCGAAACCCGACTTGTCGGCCTACCGGCGCTCCGCGCGCTCTACAGCAAGATGCAAGGAAAGGTGCAGGTCGACCGGTGGGAGATGATCAATCCGAGAGTGATTGTCTCGGGCAACATGGGCGTGCTGACGTTCAATTTCGTCAGCCATACGAAAGAGCGGACGGAGCACTGGAATACGACCGAGGTCTACCGCCGCAAGAACGGGCAGTGGAAGATCGTGCACACGCACTGGGCCCTGACGAAGCCGGAACTGCTGAAGCCATTTGGGACGGACCTGTAGGGCTCAACGGGGCATCGGTCTTGTGGAGCTGATGGTGGTGCCGGAGGTGGGGGTCGAACCCACATGACCAGTGAAGGTCGCGGGATTTTGAGTCCCGTGCGTCTGCCAGTTCCGCCACTCCGGCTGAAGTGTGGGCAGGGCCGATTCTCAATATAGCATTGGGGGCGGGAGCGGCTCCAGCAACCGGCCGCAGAAATCTTCTCCGGGCGGCCGGCTCGTCTGGAGGCGATGGCTTCGTTTCGCCGGCACGGTGGGATGGGATCACTGGTGCCCCACCGCTACTGAGCGGCGACACTCTGGTGGTCGCCGCTCGGCTCCGGGTGCCGGCCGGAGGGGGTCCCGCTTTGGGTTTGATTCGTCGTTCCGGAGAGAAACGGGTAGGTGGAAACTCTCCCTGAATGACGATTCAACGCCGGAGGCCGGGATTGCGGAACCCGAGCTCTCTGCGGTCTATACAATATGCAAATGTCAAAGAGCATGGCCGGAGGGGACTCCGGCTGGGGGTGCGACTGGCGGCGGAACTCGTCAGCGGCTTCGTTTCGTCAATGCGTGACGACTTTCCCGGGCGAGGCGTTCAGATGCCGGAAACGTTGTAGCTCAGGAAGGGTAGGCCGTCTTCGCCGGCGGGATTGGCTTCGTTTCGTGGAACGCGAACGGGTTGGAGACCGGCGATGGGGTCCTGGTTGTCTTCGTGGTCGGAATCGATTCCGGTGGTCAGGTGTTCGAGCGCTTTGCGCGGGCGGCCATAGCCTTCGTAGAAGAAAAGTTCCTCGGTGTTTTTCGTCAGGCGCGTGATTTCGGCCAAGGGGACATGTTCCCGGATGGCTTCGACCACGTCGAGGTGCTGTTGTTCGAGGGCTGCGCGTTCCGTTTGGAGCTTGCTGAGTTCCTTGATGGCGCGATAGAGGCCGCGTTCGAGATCGCGGCGGTAGCGGGCGTAGCGTTCGAGTTTGGCGGCGTGGGGGTCGGTTTCGGCCAATGGGTCCGTTTCGGCGAGGATGAGGCACTCGAAGGTTTCGATGCGGCGGAGGTTCCAGGTGTGGGTGAGGATGCGGTGAAAGATCTCCTCCTCAAGGCAGTCCGCGGGCCGGGTCTTGAGGCGCAGGGCGCCTTGGAGGGCTTCGAACTCGGCGCGGTCCTCGTCGGAGATGTTGAGGGTACGGGCGGAGAAGCCGTGATTGCGGGCGTTCTGGGCGGATTTCGCCTTGCCCTCGGATGAGGTGGGTCCGGTGGAACGCTGTGCGTTGGCCCGGTTCGCGTGGACCTGAGCTGCGGTCGCCATGATGTAAGTCTCCCTATAAATGAAAATGACCGGCATGGAAGCCGGCGCGATTCCACTGTAGCGGGTGGGGTCAAGGGGAACGGGCTGTTTTCGGGAGGCGGGTGTTGAAAAGAAAGGAAATAAATAGTTGAAACGGCTGTGACCCTCTTGCAGAACTCAGCCGAAATCGCCTTGACTTTCTTGACCGGATTGTGATGACGGAAGTTTTCGTCCAATCCTACCTCGCCGACGCCATCTCGGCCCCTTCCCGCGCGCTCTTGCCCCATGCCTCCGGCTGACCGCCCCCAGCAGCCTCTCGTTTTTGCCTTCTTCTTTTGCGGAGTTTCGGATCTGTTAGCCGGACAGCCTCATCCACTGATCCACCGTCAGTGCCAATACCCCAAACATCAGGTGCGCCATCACCTTCACAGCCCCTCTCACCCGGATCTGGCTCGCCCCGAATTCATCCTTCAACCTCGCGTTCACCCGCTCCACCATCGTCCGCTCTTTGAATCGGTCCTTCTTCGCCCAACATAGTTCCGGCGTAGGTTTGTCCGGGAACACCTTCGGCATCTTCGACGGCTTCTTTGTCCCGCGCCGCCCATGCGGCGCGATGATTGGCACCCGCCCGTTCTGCCGTACGTGCTCGTGGATGGCGTCGGCATCGTAGGCTGAATCCATCAACTCGTACAGATGCGTCACTCGCTCCGACGTCATCGTCATCAGCGGGATCGCTAGCTGGGAATCATGCACACTAGCACTGGTGAGAATCGCAGAGATTGGCACTTGCCCGTCGGCGACATCCAGATGCAACTTGTACCCGGTCCAATAGCGCTCATTGCCGTGACTGTCTTTCTTCGCGCCAATACCGCATTCCGTCGGGATTCCAGTCAACATATCACCAAGCGACTGGTGTCTTTGCCGCTGGATCCGTGTGCCGCGCTCACTCGCCTTGGCCCGTGCGTGAGCCCCCTTTGCTCGCTTGGGCCGGGCTGGCTTTGTCTTGCTCGTCTTCTTCTGCTGTTTCGTCTTCTGCCGCTTCTCCTCCTCCTCCTTGGCCTCCTTCTTCCGAGCCTTCTGGGCCTGCGTTTCGGGGAACCGCTCACGAGCCGGAATGGCGGTTGAGTCACGCGCAATGTGACCGATCAACCGCTGCCCCTGTGTGGCCTCCACGACGGCCTGGTGCAGTTGCTGTGGCAACTGGGTGGCCGCAAACAGGGCGAAGGCGCGCGAGAACTTTGACTCATGCGGCAGGGCCTGCGGGCTCATCCAGCCGCAGATTTCGCGGAGTGCCCGGTCCACTCGAAGGCGCTGGATGAGATCTCGCGTGTGAGGCAGGTTGAGCACCGCTTTGGCGATGAAGGCCAGAGCCATGGCGGCGCGGTCCTTGGGCCGGCGGCCGGTGTGGGCGCGGCGCGCACACAAGAGTTGTTCCAGCGGGATCAGGGCGGCCACGGCAATCAGCAGTTTCAATTGTGGGCAGAGGGGGCCGAGTTCTTCTTCGAGAACGGGAAACAAGGTCTGCTGGGTGACATGTCCAAATTGCAGCAGGACTTGGCGAGGGGTAAGATCCATAAGGGGTTTGTTGGCGGTCGATCGTTAGTTTGGCGACAACAGTTTACCGCGGCCAGACCCCTTTCCCCAATTTCCCGAGCCCTAATTCCTTTGGTTTCAGCGTCGAGTTTTGCAAGAGGCTCCTGTGAATGAATGGCTGTTAATGCTGATATTAGGGGAGAAGTGGGGCGGAGTGAGTGGGCTTCCGCAGCTGAGGGCTTCCTCTAGGAACATCGGCGTTGGACTTCCGCAGCGTAGTTTCGCGCGGTTCGCATGGCGATGACCGGTAGGGGAGCACTTCTGAGAACCGCTCGTGCCGTAGCGAGAAAGTGGGGTACAGTCGCGCCCGTCTCAACGGGGCTTTCCGCCTGCTGATTGCAGACTATTTAGTACTTTTTGTGGGATATGGCGCAGCGTTGAGCCTTCCGGTCGGCCTGGCACTGCCCTTCTGGCCCGGTGGGTGGCGGCGTGTGGGAAAAGAAAGAGGCGCAGGCCAAATTGACCGCGCTCCTGGGTGATTACCCCCGCTCGGTGACCTGATTTTGGTGATTCGCGGTGGGGCGGGTTAGGCTGCCGCACGTCAGGCGTTACGTATCACCAGCTCGACGCTCCTGACTGAATGCCGCAGTGCGACGAGACACGGTATGCCATGATCAATGAAGTACAGAAACCCGCGGCAACCGCACCGAAAGAAAATAAAAACCATGTCGTTAATTCGTGTATTTTACAAAACAGCTAAAGTCTTTTCTGATCTGCGCGAAAACGCATGGATCCTGCCGCTGATCGCGTTCGTTGTTTCTTCTTTTCTCGTTTCGAGTCTCATTGTTGGTCTTGTGGGGTGGGGACCTATTACGGACACCGCGAGACAACTGGACTCGCGAGCGTCGCAGATTGGCACAGAGAAGCTGCAGATTTTCATCTTGCTGGGTGCCGCTGCTAAGACGGCGCTGTTGGTAGTGGCCGTGGCCTTCGCGGCGCTTGCTATCCACCTCTTGATATGGGGGGCCATAGCGCGTGCTAGCTATTGCAAGATCCTCGCCGTTTGTTTGTATGCGGCGTACATGCGAAGTGCCGTCGATCTCGTGATTATCTTAACTTCTGCAACGTACTGCTGGCTTTTCGGGCTACCAGTAACAGTTTACAATGCCGATCGCATAAATATTGGGATGTTGATTTCTGAGCCTGTTTCTCGTGGGCGCATTTACGAAGCAGCAAAAACACTAGATATTTTGATGATTGGTGCACTTATAATTACTGCTTTTGGTCTCTCGAAAGCAGTCCCCCGATTCTTGTTCCAAAATGCCGCCATACTGGTATTTGCTCTTTGGGTGGCCTGGGCCCTTGTCAGCACGAAACTCCCTGCACCACGGTGACGCGTCTTGGGAAAAGCAGGTCCACCAATCTCGGCGAGGAAGCTCCTCAGCCTGACCCGTCCCACGGCGATTCGCCAAAACAAAGTCCCCAGTGGGGTGCAATCATCCAGGAACCCCGACAATCCAACCCGATTCAACACCGAGATTGACGGGCCCACCACCATCCTCAAGGAGTCACCGTCCCGCGATCCCGCATCGCAGGCGTGATCTTGCGCCATATCCCACAAAAAGTACAAAAGAGAACGAAATCAGCACGTGCAAAACGCCACTGGGGCGGGTCCGTGGGTGCCCCCCATTACTGAGACTCGGCCTTTGGGGACGGTTTTCCATTCGCTGACAATTCGTTGCCAGCTGTTCTATTCTGAGGCATCCTGATGGCGGCTGGCGAAGCGGCGGTGGGCCAGGATGGCCCCTGTTGCCAGATGCGACGAAACCACACATGCCTCGCCAAGCATCGCGAACGATCCTGGGCTGTCCGTTCAACTTCACCTCGCAGAGGAGGCGGTGCATACCGCTCTTGGGTCGAAGGGAGATGACGGAATCGACCTCGTCATGAGGTCCGCCAAGTGATTCGATGCGTAACGAGGACAGGGACGGAGCACCGCGCAGCACTTCAGCAAGCGGGCGCGCTACGTCTTGCTCCGTCTCTGCTACTTTCACTGAAATTGGCGTTTTCAGCATTCGTTGAAAACTACACTCGCAGTGAAATCGCCCAAAGCGCAAGAGGTGCCTCAACCTGTTGTCGCCCTTGGCAACTGCTTGTCCTCGATGTCCCGCGTCTCAATATCAGCGCACACGAACCGTGCCGGCTGCCCGCCCCCTTTGCGGCGTGATGGGATCTATGCGCTAATGATTTCTACTCGTGTCCAGTGGCTGTGGGCCAGGATGTCGAGGTCAGGCGTTGCGAATTGCCAAAGCACGAAGAATTGAGGCTTCGAAATGTGGAACGACGTCAGCCAGCAACTTGCACATATCCTCTCTCACAATGTGTTCGACTGCCTGCTGCGGACACCCAGCTACACGAGCATGCTCCGGAAAGGCGGGCTGCCGCCGCCCTTCACTCAATACCTGAAACACACGCCGCCCCCATTCCCGCCGTCCTACGAGGGCACCTGCCAGACATTCGCTCAACTGATCGTGAGCCAGGTGAAGCAACTGGGCTGCTTGGCGGAAGACGACACGCTTCGCGCGGAGATCATCCATGGCCCCGTCAGGCTCTATCGAGCGATGTCGTCAAGGCAGAAAGGTCCGGAGCCCGACGACCTGAGAAGGAACACGGCTTATATCGGCGACTGGTGGTTTAGCGAGGAGTTGCTTGAGTCTTGTATCCTGCACTGCCGTGCGCTCATGCAGGAGCGGAACCGCAACCCTGCCGTGACGGACATGACGCCCGATCGGTGCCTCCGCGTCCAGTTGCGGCGGCGACTGGCCATCCGCCTCGACTGGAACACCATCAAGGCCCTGCGCCGGTTGGTATTGGCGAGCAACGAATCGATACCGGTCATCACAGGCCGAGGGGTGCCGATGGAGATCATCACGCCCAGAGCGGACGCCAGGAGATTCCCTGACAGAGCCTTGCCAGTCGCGCGGCAGCTCCTCCCTGGAGGGGACCGGCAGATTTGGATGCCGTGGACACCGCAGAAGTCCATCCAGCTGTGGGCGCCCAAGGGAGGCTTCACGCCGAACGCCCGCTTGTGACTGGCCGGAGCATGTTTGTGGACGGCCAGGGAGCGCGACGTGGAGTGGGATCATCTCCGGCGGCGACTCAGAGTTGCTCAGACAACGCGGGGAGAGGCTATAGCGGCTCCTGGTAGCCCCTATCCGCGCATTACAGGGCTGCGTGATGGAAACGGCGCGGCCCGGAGGCACTGGCGATTCCGCAAACCAGCACCATCGACGGTGGTTGGTCCTGCGCGAGTGGATCAGCCAGTGGCGGGGTTCCACTGATTCGGAGCCACCTGTGCCACGTCGAGGAAGTAGGTGGGGTACTTAGCGGATGAGCCGCTCTGTTGAATAGGGGAGCATGTTCGCCTGTAAGTTGCTATTTTGGTGCACTTAATATCGTGGGCCCGACTGGGCCGGCGGCCGCGAGCCGCCTCACAACAGCAGTCACCGAAACCCAATCACCCATCCACGATCGTCCCACAATCCCACGCAATTAAAGATAATTTACCGGCAGTCCGATAGAAGCGGAGGAGTTTTTGATGCGAAATCGATTGCTGACTTCCGCCGTCTTTGTCGTGCTCGCACTCCTCGCGGCCAACGGGCTCGCCCAGGCGGCGACATCCTACATCCTGCCGCAACTCGCGTTCGGCGGAGGATGGTCGACCACCGTATACCTCTCCAACACCGGCACGCTCACCGGAGTCGCAATCCTGTCATTCTACGACGACCAGGGCAACGCCCTCACGGCACCGTTGAATGGAGGAGCCGCCGCCAACACCTCCGTGTCCCTGGCCTCGGGAGCTGCGGCCGCTTTCGAGTTCCCGAACGTCGGGCCGCTGCAGCAGGGCTGGATCTCCCTGACTCTCGCCGAGGGCATCACCGGATATGCGGTGTTCAGGCAGTCCGCTCCAGGGGCGCAGGACCAGGAAGCGGTCGTTCCCCTAGTCCCGGCGGGAAACCAATCGGCCTCCTTTCCATTCGACAACCGGTCCCTGGTCACCACTCTGGCGGTGGTGAATCCCTCGGGCGTCGCGGCTGCGGTAAACGTCGTGGCGCGCGACGCCAACGCGGCGATGCTGGGCAGCACGCAACTCGCAGTCCCGCCACGAGGAAAGCGGGCTGTAGTCATCGCGGACCTCCCCGGCTTGGCATCCTCCAGTGGGCAGTTCGGCACCATCGATCTGGTCACCGCTACACCCGCCGCACTGGCCGCTCTCGCCTTGCGGTTTCGCAACCTGGCCCTGACCTCGATTCCCATCTTTCACGGTTCTATCGGCACGACGCAGCCGACGGCGCCCATCCCTGCTCCCACTCTCCAGGCGAGTGTTCTGTCGTCCATGAGTGTCAGGCTGAGCTGGACCTCGACGGTTGTGAACCGGACGCGATTCCGGATCGAATCCCGCGTCGCGAACGGCGCCTTTTCGGAACTGGCGCAACCGAGCGCCAATACGACCTCTCTCGATCTCACGTGGTTGTCGCCCGGCCAGGGATACGTGTTTCGGATGCGCGTCGAGACGGCCGCAGGTCTTTCCGGCTACTCAAACGAAGCCACGGTGACCATGCCAACGGGGTCCTCGATCTCGCCACCCACCGGATTAAAGCTGGTCTCGGCAAACCAAGTGGCCGCCACGTTGTCCTGGGCAAGCACCGCCGCTTCAGCCACGGAGACACGGGTCGAGATGCGGAAATCGGGAACGGGGAGTTTCGTGGACATTGGGCCGGCAGGACTTTCGGGAACTCGTGTCACAGGGCTGGAAGCGGACCAGTCGTACGCCTTCCGGGTTCGGACAAAGTCTTCGCAGGGGTACTCCGACTACTCCAACGAACTGAGCGTCACGACACCACCAAAGATCACCGTCTGGTTGATACATGGGATCGGGCAGGATTCATCCAATATGCAGTCCCTCCACGACACGCTGCAGTTCACGCTCACAAACGGTCGTTTTGACGTGAACACGTCGTTTTCGTTCGATGAGTGCCAGGAGTCCAACTGTGTCCCCTCGTGCTCAATCAGCCAGGGAGCTCAAAAGCTATCGAGCCTCATAAAAGCCTCGCGTGTCGGCCAGATTGCGCTCGTCGGGTATAGCATGGGAGGGTTGATAGCTCGCGATCTGATCGTGAACAACTGGGGAAGCGCCCTGAGCGGTCGAGACGTGGCAGCACTCGTTACGTTGGGTACGCCAAATCTTGGCTACCCTTACGACTCCCTTCTTGATCGAGCTGTGGCGTGCAATCCACTTGCTGCTGAGATGTCCGGCGACTTCAGGGCAGAACCGGGAAAGGTAGTACTGTCACCCTACCTCCTAACCCTCACACAGAAGTGGGCGGCTAATGGCTTCCCTGGCACCTCTTCACAGTGGCTGGCGGCTGCGGGCCAAGCGTGCTCCGACCCCAGCCGTTCGTTCATAACACCAGCAGGCTGTTCGGACAGCCAACCCTACAATGATCGGGTAGTCTGTAGCCAGAGTGCGACATACGGGGTCGCCACTCCCAATGGAACGACGCCGAACACGTGGACTGATCCCGAGAGGCGGTACGTTCATACCCGTCAAGGTTATTGGGGCAATCTGTTCTGTGACCTCGGGAGCGACCCCATTCGTGACATTCCGCTTCATAGCCCACCCGCAGGTGGACTTCTGGCAACGCGCATTGCGGAGGTGCTGAATGCTCTGCCTTAGGTCACTGCTTCTATTCACCGTATTGTCCCTAACCACCTGGGCGCAGGATCCCCCTACCTCCCGCAACCTGTTGAGGCTCCCTCAAGAGGGCGTCGACGTGTTGCTGCAAGAGGCGCTGAGCCGGAAGTTCCCCCCGATACTGGTAGACAGGCTTGCGGTGCTGCTCGCCAACCGCTCCGCCGATGTCATCCCTGGCTTGGCCGCCTACATCCAACGACAGCTCTCTCTACCAGCAACTGATGGGGATGGGCGAATGATCCAACTCGCCGCATACCTGCTCGCCTATGCAGGCGACGACAACGCCCTGCGAGCCATCGAAACCCTGATCGGACTAGACCCCGTGAGATTCACGCCCTTCGTACAGATGACCCTGAACAACGCGCAAAACTGGGGAAATCCATTTGACCTCGCCTATCGCGCGATGGAAACCGGCACCGCCGCAGTGCGCCTCGAGGTTCGGAAATGGGTGCGCGCGCGGGCAACGTCAAGGATGAGTCAGCAATTCTGGGCTGCGTCAATGAAGGAACGATACCCAAACGGACTGACGGCCGCAGTCCTGGAGAACGATCCCCTTCTGGACCTTCTCGAACCAGGAACGAAGATGGAACTAATGGGCAGGCTCCAGGATGAGGCTGCACACCTCAGAGAGCGCGACAAACAATAGGGGCGACTTGGTCGTCTCTGAACCTCATGATGCTCCGGCCCAAGTTGGCCGCCCAACACGAACACCGGGTAAATCGTTGAGAGTGTCGCGTTCGCCCGCCAACCGCGATCTCCTGCTCCGTTGGCCGGGGACCTTACCCTCCTCAGGTTCGCGAAGCTACCGCCGCGTCGCGGGTTGACAGGTCATCGCCAAGTCGCGGGTCGCTCAAGCGGGTAGCCACCAATGCTGGTCACGATCTCGGGCAGTTGGCTTTGGGCGATCACTCCACGGCCAATTTGCAGATGGGCTGAAGCAACCCGTCGCAGGTTCGCGGATGAGCGGTCCGGCGGAAACGCCACAACGACTCGCTTGGTTGGGAACAGGCGCTGCACCGCCACAACAGGGCCAACCAAATCGCTATCAGCCGAGATCAGAAGCGCAGTGTCGAAGCGATCCTGGAAGGCGTCTGTCATCAGTTCCACGGCGATGTTGACGTCCGTCATCTTCTCGCTCGGTATCTGTTGCGTGTAAGTGCAGTTCCGGCAGGTGAACGGATTCATCTGGTAGCGTCCGAAAAAGAGCTTCACGGAGTCCACCGTCCGCATGGCCTCCAAGTAGGTGTTCTGCCGCTTTACTTTTTCCTGCGGCGCCCCTACGCGCGACGTGAAGTACTTGGTTTCCATCAAATCTTGCCCGGGGCTGCAGAGATTGCCGCTCAACGCATGAACATCGAGCCAGAGAAACCGCTCCCACCCCTTACTCTTGAGGCCGAAGTATAGGTTGAAGCCATCGATATAAGAGATAACCCGAGCCACCTCAATAGTCTAGGGGAACTGCTTCGCAGTTGTCATTGGCGGATATCTTGTTGACTCGTGGACAACGCAAGAGTAAGCTAACAGGTGAACAGCCCCGGCGATAGCATCGTCGGGCCGACGGCCCCAGTCGAAAGCCTGGGGCCGTTTCTACTTTGGCCTCACTGGGGAATATTCGAACACCTCACGTTGGTGAGCGGCCAACGCAGCGGCAAACCGCCCTCTGGACGTTCACACCACAGTCAGACCGCACGCAGCCAGGTGGGCGCTTGAGGCAACGGCGGTCGGTTTTCGATCGTGACGGTCCATCACGCCCCCGCGAGCTTCTCGAATTCGAGTTGGTCCCCGCGAGCCGTGCCCGTGGCTTGGATCTGGCCTTCGGGCAGTTCCAGGACGGAATGGGCTCGGAGGCAGCCGGCGATGCGCCAGGGCTTTACCGACGGGCTCACCTTGACTACCTGCTTCGCCTTGTTCAGGAAGACGATGTCGATGGTGAATTTCATGAAGAAGCAGTGCACCGCTTCGCAGGGCGTGATCCACAGACCCTCTCCCGGCGTGAGGCCGGTCCGCTTCAGGAGACCTTCCTTCCGGGTTTCGCTGGTGTTGGCCACATCGGCGGCTTCGGCTACCAGCGTGTCTTTGGTTCGGTTGTGGACGCGAATCTTCATTTTGGTGGCTGTTGGGAACTGCCGGACAACAATGCGTTTATCGACCCTTCCGTTACTTCTCTGTAGGGGTGGGCGGCGGAGGAACTGGCTCGAAGCCCAGGCAGCGAAGGACGGGCAGCCTCGGGTACTTCGGGTAGGACGGGTCGGTCAGGGCGCGCCGGCAAAGCAGAAAGACGCTGCCGCGATCGTTTGCGATGCGCCGCACCCACACGCAGGTTTCACACAGTCCATTGAGTGTTGATCTCACGGTGTTGGGCGGCCCTTCCCTGCTTGCCAGTGTGGCACGAGGCGGCGGTACACTTTGGGTGCGGAAGTTTGGGTTGATTGCGAAATTCTGGCTTTCAGCGATCGGCTTTCAGCTGTCGGCTCTCGGGCGCTCGGGGCGATGTGACGGCTCACTGCTGACTGCTTATGCCCGCTTCGCTCGCGAACCCGTGAATCCTCGCATGAAGGGTCGATTATGAAACTTGGACTCGGACTCTACCGGCACATGTTGACGGCGGACAATTTCCGGTTTGCCAAACAGGCCGGCGCCACGCACATCGTGGCACATTGGGTGGATTACTTCAGCCAGGGTCCGCGGATTCCCGAGACCGATAGTGAGACCTGCTGGGGCGTCAGTGACAATCGCGGCAAACTGTGGACCTATGAGGAGTTAGCCGAGCTGAAGCGGGCGGTGAACGCCGAGGGCCTGGAACTCGCCGCCATTGAGAACTTCGACCCCTCCCACTGGTACGACATCCTACTGGACGGCCCCCGGAAGCAGCAGCAACTCGAAGATATCAAAACGATTATTCGGAACATGGGCCGGGCCGGCATCCCCGTGATGGGCTACAACTTCAGCATTGCCGGAGTCTGGGGCCATGTGGAGGGACCGTATGCTCGCGGCGGGGCACCGTCTGTGGGTTTTCTGGGTCCGGACGGCCCCGAAGAGCGGCCTATCCCAAACGGACAGGTTTGGAACATGATCTACGACCCGGAGGCGGCTCCTGGGACGGTGGGGACGGTCACGACCGAACAGCTTTGGGGCCGGCTGGCGGACTTCCTGAAGGCGGTAGTGCCGGTGGCCGAGGAAGCGGGCGTACGGCTGGCGGCACACCCGGACGATCCGCCGATGCCTTCGATCCGTGGGACCGCGCGGCTGGTGAACCAGCCCCGGTTGTACCAGAAACTGCTGGACATCGTGCCCAGCCACTACAACGCACTGGAGTTCTGTCAGGGCACGATCGCGGAGATGAGCGAGGGTGATCTGTACGAGGCGATCGACCAGTACAGCGCCCAGGGCAAGATCGCCTACGCCCACATGCGGAATGTGCGCGGCAAGGTGCCGAAGTACCACGAAGTCTTTATCGATGAAGGAGATGTAGACATCGCACGGTGCCTGCGGATCTACAAAAAGAACGGCTATGACGGAGTGATCATCGCCGACCACACGCCGCAGATGAACTGCGCGGCGCCGTGGCACGCGGGCATGGCGTTTGCCATGGGGTATATCAAAGGCGTCATGCGGATGGTGGAAGCCGAGTGAGCGCGTGATAAACTGGAAGTTCACGCCAGTTCTTCTCTGGAAACACCCTTGAAAATCGGATTTGTCAGCCTGGGTTGTCCCAAGAATCTTGTGGACACCGAAGTCATGATGGGCCAGTTGAACGCCCGCGGCCACGAACTCACCAGTTCGCCCGAGGACGCCGACGCCATTGTCGTCAATACATGTTCGTTTATCGGACCGGCCAAGCAGGAATCAGTGGACACGATCCTGGAGATGGCCGAGTTCAAGAAGACCGGCCGGGCCAAACGGCTGATTGTCGCCGGATGTCTCGTGGAGCGGTACGGTTCGGATATCCGCCAGGAGATTCCGGATGTGGACGCGGTGCTGGGCACCAATGAGCTGGACGCCATCGTTTCCCTCTGCGAGGGCGGCGAGAAACAGGCGAATCCATTTGAGCCCTACCTTTACCACGACCTAACGCCACGCATCCTGGCCACGCCGCGGCACTACGCCTACATCAAGATCAACGAAGGCTGCGACCATCCCTGCACCTTCTGCGTGATTCCGCAGTTCCGGGGTTCGTTCCGCAGCCGGCGGTTCGAGTCGGTGATCGTGGAGGCGCAGCGGCTGTTCGCGCAAGGCGTCCGCGAGATCAACCTGATTGGCCAGGATACGACGGCCTACGGCGACGATCTGGGCATCAAGGACGGCCTGGCGCTGCTGCTGGGGCGCTTAGCGGAGATCGAGACACCGCACCAGAAGTGGGTTCGTTTCCTCTATTGCTATCCGAACCGGATCACCAACAAGCTGCTGGATACGATCGCGGAGCACGATGCGTTGGTGAAGTATATCGACATGCCGCTGCAGCACGCGGCGGCGGGCGTGTTGAAGAACATGAAGCGTGGGGCTTCGGGCGAGATCTTCCTCAAGACCTTGGAGAAGATCCGCAAGCGGATTCCCGGTGTGTCGATTCGTACTTCGATGATTGTCGGCTTCCCTGGTGAGACGGACAAGGACTTCGAAGAGCTGTGCCAGTTCGTGGAAGAGGCGCGGTTCGACCGGCTGGGCGTCTTTACTTACTCCGACGAGGAGACCAGCAAGAGCTACCACCTGGACGGCAAAGTGGACGCGCGCACGATCTACAATCGCAAGCGCAAGCTGATGTCACTGCAGCGCAAGATCTCGAAGCAGATCAATCGCGGGCTGGTGGGCCAGGAGTTGCCCGTACTGATCGAAGGCCGGTCAGAAGAGAGCGAACTGCTGTGGCAGGCGCGCCTGGCCAACCAGGCTCCGGATATCGACGGCGTCTGCTACTTAAGCGATGTGGGCGACGTGGAGCCTCGTCCGGGCCAGTTCCGGATGATGCGCGTGACCCAGGCACACGATTACGATCTCGTGGGCGACCTGATCGACGAGCCACCGAATGAACCGGCGGCGGTGCTGAACCCGTTCCCGATTATCTCGGCTAACGCGGGCCATCAGCACCAGCACCAATAGACGATGCGAGTGGTGAGAGCCTCCGCAGGCTCCTGAGTGGCGGTAGTCCGGCGCGCCAATACTCAGCACGTCTGACAGCGTGGCCCGCTGCCGTATACTTTTGGGTTGATGGCTGAATGAGGGACCCTTCCCCAAGCGGCCGTAGCCGGGTGAAGGGATCTGCAAACGATGAAATGTCCTATCTGCAAGAAAGAAGTGAAGCTGGGTGACCCGGAGATGCCGTTCTGCAGCGAGCGCTGCCGGCTGATCGATCTTGGCATGTGGTCGTCTGAGGAGTACCGGATTCCGGGGCCGGTGGCGGATCCCGGCGCGGGGCAAACCGAAGAAGCCGACGATGAATAAGTTGGCGCTCGCCATTGCCACGTGGTTCGGCTGTGGCTTCTGGCCGAAGGGACCGGGTACGGCGGGGTCGATTGGAGCGCTGCTGGTCGCCTGGCCTTTGATCGTCTGGCTCCCCGTGCAACCCTGGCATTTCGCGGTTTTGGCCCTGATCGTGACCCCTGTGGGCATCTGGGCCTCGTCACGGACGGCGCAACTGCGGAACACGAAGGATCCGCAGATCGTCGTGGTGGACGAGGTACTGGGGCAGTGGATTACGTTGGCGGGGGCGGCGCAACTGGACCTGGCACACGTGGCCGTCGCGCTGCTTCTCTTCCGTGTCTTCGACATCACGAAACCGTGGCCCGTGCGGCAACTGGAAGCGTTGCCGGCCGGAACCGGGATCGTGGCCGACGATCTGGCGGCGGGTGTCTACGGAGCGCTGGTGCTTTCGCTGCTGCGATTCGTGGTTCAATTCTAGATGGAAGCTGATTTCGTTTCGGATGTCATTTAAGAACAGCGCCGTTGAGCGTCCCATCATCGATTCGGTCACCCCGGGAGCAGCAATTGCCGGTGGTGACTTCCAGATTCGCGGCCGGTCGTTTCTGTCTGCCCCTCGGCCTTCAGTTGCCATTGGCGGAGTCGCCGCACCGTTGATTGTCGGGTCGAACTCACTGGTGATTGCACGCGTGCCGGAGGCAGCGGGCCGCGGCGAGGTCATCGTCAGCAACGGTGAGATGGACAGTGCGCCGGCGACGGTCGCGATCGGCATGCAGTTGGCCGACAGCCTGCATCCGGTAGCCAACCCCGCGGTCGACCAGGAAGGTAACGTATACGCGACCTTCAGCGGATCCCGCGGGCAGAAGACTCCCGTGGCGGTCTACAAGGTCGATCGGGACGGGATCATCACCCCGTTTCTGACGGACCTGATGAATGCGACCGGGCTGGCGTTTGACAGTGAAGGCCGCCTGTTGATCTCGTCCCGATTCGACGGGGTGATTTACCAGGCCACGCGTAGCGGCGAGATGAGCGTCTATGTGGAAGGCATGGGCGTGGCGACAGGCATTGCCTTCGACGGCAAGGGCAACCTGTACGTGGGAGACCGCTCGGGCACGATCTTCAAGATCAGTCCATCGCGGCAGATTTACGTCTACGCCACGCTGGAAGCCTCCATTTCCGCCTACCACCTGGCCTTTGGCGCGGAGGGTTACCTGTACGTCACCGGCCCCACCACGTCGAGCTTCGACGCCGTGCATCGCATCTCTCCGGCCGGTGAGGTGGAAGCCTTCTACCGGGGGCTGGGCCGGCCGCAAGGCATGGCCTTCGACATTGACGAGAATCTCTATGTGGCCGCCTCGATCGAAGGGCGGAAAGGGATTGTGCGCATCACGCCAAACCGCGAGGCGTCGTTATTCGTCTCGGGCCCCAATATCGTGGGTTGCGCGTTTGCGCCCAGCGGCGACCTGATTGTCACGACGACGGCCGCGCTCTATCGCGTGCCGGCGGGCATCCAGGGCCGGCCATTGCCTTAATCTACCTGCACCCCTATGAATGCTGAAATCATTGCGATCGGCAGTGAACTGCTTACGCCCGAGCGCACGGATACAAATTCGCTCTGGCTCACTGCGCAGTTGAACGAGTTGGGCATCGAAGTCACGCAGAAGCTCATCGTCGGCGACGACCGCGACCGGCTGGCAACGGCCATCGCGGCCTCGCTGGGACGGGTGCCGTTGTTGATTCTGACAGGCGGGCT
This sequence comes from uncultured Paludibaculum sp., assembly GCF_963665245.1. Taxonomy (NCBI): domain Bacteria; kingdom Pseudomonadati; phylum Acidobacteriota; class Terriglobia; order Bryobacterales; family Bryobacteraceae; genus Paludibaculum; species uncultured Paludibaculum sp. Next base: position 696,238 of record NZ_OY762269.1, on the reverse strand, counting down.
GGGTCCGACGGAAGACGATGTGACGCGTGACGCGGTAGCCCAGGCGCTGCAACGGCGGCTGCTGTTCTCGCAGACGATCTGCGATGAGATTGACGCACGGTTTGCGCGCGCGGGCAGGAAGATGGCGGAGATCAACAAGCGGCAGGCCTTCGTGGTGGAGGGCGCCGACAAGTTGAGTAACCCGAACGGAACGGCACCAGGACTGTGGCTGGACGTGCCGGGCGGGATGTTGATGCTGCTGCCCGGACCGCCGCGCGAGATGATGCCCATGTTCAGCGACCTCTGCCTGCCGTTATTGAGGGCGAGAGTGCCGCAGTTGGCCATCCGCAAACGGTTCTTCCGCGTGGCCGGTATGGGTGAGTCCGACCTGGACGCGCTGATTGCGCCCATCTACAAGCCCTACACAAACCCGGTAACGACAATCCTGGCGGCTGAAGGGGACGTGCAGATTCACCTGCGCGCCCGGTGCGAATCAGAGGAAGCGGCCGAAACCCTGGTGGAGGAACTCGGTGGAAAGATCCTGGCCACTCTGGGTGCGCGTGTCTATTCGCTGAACGGGGATCCGCTGGAAACGGTGGTGGGCCATATTCTGCGGGATCGCAAGGAGACCCTGGCGGTGGCGGAGTCGTGTACCGGCGGGATGCTGGGCGCGCGGATCACGGATGTACCGGGATCGTCGGCCTGGTTCCTGGGCGGTTTTCAGGTCTACGCCGCCGAGATGAAAGCCCGGCTGTTGGGGCTCGACCAGAAGACACTCGACGAACATGGCGCGGTGAGCGAGGCTGTGGCCAAGGCTATGGCGGATTCCACGCGCGACCGGACCGGCGCAACGTATGCGCTGTCGATCACGGGCGAGGCGGGGCCGGAGTCGCAAACCCCGGGCATTGAGCCGGGCGCGGTCTGGATTGGTCTGGCCACGCCCTCCGGGGTGGATGCCAAGATGTTCCGGTTCTTCAGCGGCCGCAATCGCGTGCGGAAGATGGCCGTCCAAACAGCGCTCAACCTATTGCGGTTCCGGTTGTCGTGATCGCCGGGCTTCTCCTTCTGGCCGCGGTTACGTTCCATCAGGACGTGGAGCCGATTCTGCAGAGGCGCTGCCAGTCGTGCCACCGCCCCGGAGAGATCGGACCCATGCCGCTGCTCACATACCAAGAAGCGCGCCCGTGGGCCAAGGCGATCCGGCAGGCTGTCGTGCTGAAGAAGATGCCGCCGTGGTTTGCCGCCGCCGGCGGACCGTTCCACAACAACCCATCGCTCACCACCAAAGAGATCGAGACCATCGAAGCCTGGGTGGAAGCTGGGGCGCCGCGCGGCGCCGGCAAGGACGCGCCGAAACCGGTCCGCTGGCAGGAGGGGTGGAACATCCCGTCGCCTGATCTGGTCGTGACCGCGCCAAAGCCCTTCCCTGTCCCGGCCAGCGGCGCCGTCGACTATCAGTTCCTAATCCTCCCACTGCGCACGCTGGAGGATCACTGGGTGACGGCGGCGGAGATCCGGCCAGGCGCCCGGTCGGCTGTTCACCATATCGTCGCCTACATCCGCGATCCTGATTCGCCTTGGTTGAAAGATGCGCCACGCAACCAGGCATTCCGCGCCGAGGGAGTAACTACCAGCGACATCCTGGCAATCTATACTCCGGGGCAGGCGCCGTTCGTCGCACCAGAAGGAATGGCGAAGAAGCTCCGGGCCGGCGCGGAACTGGTGCTCCAGTTTCACTACACGCCCAACGGCCGAGCCGAGATGGATCAGACCAGCGTCGGGTTGGTGTTTACCGGCAAAGCTCCGGCGAAGCGCGTGCTGACGCTGCAGATGGGCAATGCCGAGTTCCACATTCCACCAGGCGATCCCAACTACCGAGTGACCGTGGGTGGGACGCTGCCCAACGATGCCCTGCTGCTGAGCATGTTTCCGCACATGCACCTGAGAGGAAAGGCTTTCGAGTATGACCTTACGGCGGAAGGCGGGCGGGATGAGACGCTGTTGCGCGTGGCGCCGTATTCGTTTCAGTGGCAGTTGAACTATATCCTGGAGCAGCCTCGTCTACTGCCCAAGGGGACTCACCTGCGCTGGACGGCCTGGTTCGACAATTCGGCGTCGAACCCGTCCAACCCGGACCCGGCGAAGGACGTGAGCTACGGTGAGCAGTCGTGGGACGAGATGATGATTGGATTCTTCGATGTGGCGGTGGATCCCAAATTGGACAAGAGTGCCTTTTTCGTCCGTTGAAGAATTATTTGTTGCTTCCCAAAACTATCTACGAATAGCCTGTCTTTCGAGACAGGTAAACGTACATTGAGGCTCCGGGCAGGAGTCCGCGCCATGTCCGGGACAGCCTCCGGGACTACTCTCGATCCCATTTATTTACATTGTTTTACAGAGACCCTGAAGGACCCATCCAGGCCTCCGGGCCGTGACCGGCGCAGCAAAGGCTTCACACTTCTTTACCTTCCACATTTCCACATCTCGTAACCCCGGGCAGCACAAAGCACGACTTAATCTACAGCCGTCTCGATAGGGGAACGGATTTCTGGAATGATCCAAAGATTCATTATTTTTATTGCTATCGGCGCCAGTCTGGTACTGGCGCAGCAGCAGGAGAGAGTTGTCGGCGCCGTGGAATCAGTGACCGCGGCGGCCCAGGAACTGACCATCCGTACGGATGCGGGCAAGACAGTGACCGGGCACATCGCCGACAAGTGCCGCCTGATGCGTGTTGAGCCTGGGGAGAAGGATCTGAGCAAGGCCGCCCCCATGGAATTCTCCGCCGTGGCGGTGGGCGACCGCGTGATCGCGCGGGGCATGCTGGCCGACGACAAGCTGTCCGTTACGACGCTGGTCGTGATGAGCAAGACATCCCTGGCGGAGAAGAACGCCAAGGAACAGGCCGAGTGGCGGACGCGCGGTGTGCGCGGCGTCGTCAAGGCCGTCAATACGGCCGGAAACGAGATTCAGATCTCGACAGGCAGCAACGGCACGGCGAAGGAATGGACCGTGAGTGTCCCGGCGGCCGCGGTTTTGCGGCGGTACGCCGACGGCTCGGTGAAGTTCTCAGACTCGCAGGTCGCTCCTTTGAGTGCGATCGAAGTTGGCGACCAGCTTCGAGTGCTGGGGACCAAAGATGAAGCGGCGTCGAAGATTGTGGCCGAGCAGGTGGTCTCGGGTTCGTTCCGCACCTTGGGCGGAGAAGTGATCTCCATCAAGGCCGAGAGCGGCGAGATGACCATGAAGGATGTTCAGACCAAAAAGCCGGTGGTGATTCGCATGACAGCGGACACCAGGATCCGCCGCATGCCCAACTTCGGCGGCGGGGCCGGTGGCGGAATGATGAGGCCCGGCGGCATGAACGGCGGCGCCGAACGCCCAGCCGGCGCGGGCATGCAGGCCGGCGGCATGGCCCGCGGGCCGGGCGGACCGATGGGTGGCGGACGCACACCGGACCTGGCCCAGATGGTGGAGAGGTTGCCGGCCGCGACGCTGGCCGATGTGAAACCCGGCGATGCCGTGATCGTCTCCGTTGCGAAGCCAGCCGGCGCCGGCGCGGCCAACGCGATCACGATGGTGGCCGGTGTGGATTTTCTGTTGCGCGCTTCGGCGGCGCAAGTCAATCAGACGCTCGGCAATTGGAACACCGAGATGTCGATGCCCGGGCAATAGAGACAGTTCCGTTTACTTCTTGAGGGATTCCGTATGATCAACAACTACGCTAATCGTGTGTTTACCGCTTTCCTGTTTGTGCTTGCGCTGGCGTTGACCGCCGCCGGGCAGAGCACGACGGTGGTTAAGGGGGAGGTACAGGATCCGTCGGGCGCCTTCGTTCCGGCCGCCCAGGTGACGCTCTCGGGGCCAAAAGGCTTCGCGAAGACGCTCAGCACCACTGAACTGGGCGTGTATGAGTTTGAACCGCTGCCGCCTGGCAAGTACAAGCTGCGCATCGCGGCCACCGGGTTCACGCCGCTGGAAGTGCGCAACCTCACCCTGGAGGGCGGCAAGCCGATCGTGTTGAAGAGCCAACTGGCAATCGCCACCGAAAGCCAGTCGGTGACAGTAGCCGACTACACGGCCGTCTCGGTGGAAACGTCGAGCGTGGCCGGCGCCATCGTACTCCGGGGCGGAGACCTGGACGTCCTCTCGGACGATCCCGATGACCTGGCGTCGGACCTCCAGGCCCTGGCCGGCCCTTCAGCGGGCCCGAACGGCGGCGACATCTATGTCGACGGGTTCAGTGGGGGAAAACTGCCCCCGAAATCCTCAATCCGCGAAGTACGCGTCAACCAGAACCCGCTCTCGGCGGAGTACGACCGTCTTGGCTTCGGCCGCATTGAGATCCTGACCAAGCCCGGCACGGACAAACTACGCGGGCAGGCGTTCTTCAACTTCGGCAACGAGAACCTGAACTCGCGCAACCCATTCTCCACAACACGGGCACCGTACAGCATGCGGCACTACGGGCTGAACCTGGGTGGGCCCCTGTCGAAGAAGGCGTCCTGGTTCATCGACGCGGACCGCCGCGAGATCGATGAGAACGCTGTGATCTCGGCGACGGTGCTGGACAGCAATCTACTGGAGACGCCGTTCCAACAGACGGTGGTCACTCCGATGCGGCATTGGTCCGTCAACCCGCGCCTGGACTATCAGTTGAGTACGAACAATACACTGGTCGTACGCTACAGCGAAGCGCGCAACAACAATCAGAATCAGGGCCTGGGTCAGTTCACACTACCTTCGAGGGCCACCAGTTCGGAGAGCAGTGATCACGTGCTGCAGATGACGGAAACCGCGATCCTGGGCACGCACGCGGTGAATGAGACGCGGTTTCAATACAATCGCAGCAACTCACTGATGCTGGGCGACAACAGTACGCCGGCCCTGAGCGTGCTGGAATCGTTCAACAGCGGCGGCGCCCTGATCCACGATTCGGGCAGCCGCGAGAACCGCTTCGAGTGGCAGAACATCACGTCGATTACGCACGGGACTCATATGTTCAAGTTCGGCGGCCGGCTGCGGTACGACCGTGTCGGCGACACCTCGGATTCGAACTTCAACGGTTCCTTCACATTCGCTGGCGGCCTTGCTCCGCTGCTCGACAGCTCGAACAGCATCGTGAACGGTGCCGACGGACAACCGACCATGATCGCGGTCACGTCGCTGGAGCGCTACCGCCGGACGCTGTACTTTCAACAACTGGGCCTGTCGGCGGCCACCATCCGGGCACTTGGCGGCGGGGCCAGCCAGTTCAATCTCACCGCGGGCACGCCCCTGACGAATGTTGCGCAGACGGACGTGGGCCTCTTCGCCGAAGACACGTGGCGCGTGAAGCCGAACCTGAATCTGAGCTACGGCCTGCGCTACGAAACCCAATCCAACATCAGCGACTACAGGGACCTGGCTCCGCGCATCAGCATCGCCTATGGTCTGGGCAAAACGCCCGGACAGACGAAAACCGTGATCCGCACCGGATTTGGGATGTTCTACGACAGGATCAACGACAGCATGACGTTGCAGTCGCTTCGCTTCAACGGCACGACGCAGCAGCAGTATTACGTGGAGAACCCGGACTTCTACCCGGTGATTCCGGACGTGGCGACCTTGTCTTCGAGCATCGTGGACCCGACGCGCCGGACCCTGGTGAATGACATCCGCGCCCCTTATCTCGCCCAGACGATCTTCGGCGTGGATCACCAGTTGCCGAAGAACACGTCGATCTCCACCAACTTCATTTACTCGCGCGGCGTGCACATGCTGAGAACGCGAAATGTGAATGCACCGCTGGAAGACGGCACCAGGCCGATGGGCGACATCGGCAACGTTTATCAGTACGAGTCAACAGGCTTCCTCACGCAGAAGCAGTTGATGGTCAACATCTCTTCGCGATTCCGCCGGAACGTGACGCTGTTCGGGTTCTATGTGCTGGGCAAGGCGGACAGCGATACGGACGGATCGGGTTCGTTCCCGGTGAACCAGTACAACGTGGCATCGGAGTATGGCGACGCAGCCTATGACGTGAGGCACCGGGCCATGATCGGCGGATCGATCCGGGCAAAGTGGGGCGTAACATTCAATCCGTTCATCATGATGAGCTCGGGCGCCCCGTTCAACATCACCACGGGGCGGGACAACAACGGCGACTCGCTATTCAACGACCGGCCGTCGTTCGCGGCCTCCGGCGCGACGGGGGCGAACATTGCCAGCACCGCATTCGGTGTTTTCAACCTCTCTCCCGGCGCCACTGACGCCCTGATCCCACGCAATTATGGGCGCGGCCCGTCCCAGTTCACGGTGAACCTGCGCGCCAGCCGTACCTGGGGCTTTGGCGAACGGAACTCGGGCACCACCACCCAGCAGCCCGGCGGAGACGGCCCGATGCGCGGCGGCATGCCGCCCATGGGTGGAGGTGGCGGCGGTGGCATGCGCGGCGGCGGAGGTGGTGGTATGCGCGGCGGCGGTGGCCCCGGCGGACCCGGCGGCATGTTCGACGCCTCCTCCGGCAAGCGATTCAGTTTGACGGCCTCGATCTCGGCCCGCAACCTGCTCAACCATGTGAATCTCGGCTCACCCATCGGGAACCTGAGCTCTCCGCTCTTTGGCGAATCGAACTCGCTTGGCGGTGGCTTTGGTCCTGGAGGAGGCGGCGGCGCCAGTGGTGCGGGCAATCGCCGGATTGATCTCCAACTCCGGCTATCGTTCTAATGAAGGCAGAGGGTAATGCCATGCACGTGAGACTCACAGCCATAGCAGGCGGCCTCCTCACCGGGGCGGCGCTGCTGTTCGCAGCCGAGTTCTGGGACAAGAAACCATACACTGACTGGACGGAAAAGGAAGTCAAGCGAGTACTTACCGATTCCCCCTGGGCTAAGAGCACGAGTGTCGCGTTCGGAGGGGGCGGCATGGGTGGACCTGGCGAAGGCGGAATGGGCCGGCCCGGCGGTGGGGGCGGCATGGGTGGACCTGGCGGTGGCGGCATGGGAGGCCCGCCTGGGGGCGGTGGTATGGGCGGTGGTGGCGGCATGGGTGGTCCTGGTGGTGGTGGAATGGGCGGCCCGCCCGGAGGCGGTGGCATGGGCGGCGGCGATATGGGCGGCGGCTCCGCCTCCATGTCGGCGGTAGTCCGCTGGCAGAGCGCCTTGCCGGTGCGCCAAGCGCTGGTGAAGTTCAAGGCCACGACTGAGCCGGACAAGGCCCAGGAGGCGAAGGCCGGCCTGGCCGAGCCGACGAAACAGTACATCATTGCCGTCGAAGGGCTGCCGATGATGGGTGGCGGAATGAGGCGCGGCGGCGCACCCCAGCAGTTCCAATCGGGACAGCCGCAGAGTGGGCAGGCGGGCGGTGAACGCCGTGGGCCCGATCCGGAGCAAATGAAGGCCCGGATGAAGGAGCAGACTCAGCTCGTTCGCAAAGGGAAGGAACCCATGCACCCGGTGGACGTGATGATGTCCAGCGGCGAGGGCGCTCGCGTTGTTTACTTCATGTTCTCGAAGGACGACCCGATCAGCCTGGACGACAAGGAAGTCGAGTTCGTCACCAGCATGGGCCCAATGACGGTTAAGCGGAAGTTCAAACTGGCCGAGATGGTGGTTGGCGGCAAACTGGAACTGTAAGGCCGCGTCAGGGCTTAGACCGAAGTTCCATCTGGCAATAGGCACTATCTGCCTGATATGACGGTGGAAGAGGCAGAACTGGTCTTCCTGTTTCTGGCTACAGACCCAGGAGTCGGAGGGCACGGGCTTGCAAAGCAGTGGGTTCGGTGAGTTGCTGGAAGGTTGTGGCGCTTGGGTCGGAAGGAATGCGGCAGGTGTTGCGGCAGCGCGTGGCAAGCTCTCGCAACAGAGTCTCGAAGCTGTGGACGGGGAAGCCATCGGCGGTGACACGTTCCAACTTCTTCCGCTGAGCCGAAGCCGAGCACTCAGCCGGCGCAACCGGATCGCGGCGAGTTCGATCTCGGCTGAGTTCCTCATCCTGAAACAGCAAAGGAGCCAGATCTCTGCGCATGTGCCACTCCACATAGAAGGCCAGCATACAGAGCAGAATGTGCGCCCGCACATGGTCCTCGGTGCGGTGATGGATGGGGCGGATTCGCAGATCCATTCCTTTCAGACTGCGGAAGGCGCGCTCCACCTGCGCCAGGCTCTTGTAGCGGCGTACCGCGTCCGGGGCCGAGCAACGGCTCTCGGGCTCGCTGGTGCGCACCACGTAGACGCCGTCCAGTTGGCTTTCGCGCCGGATCGATTCCTCTCGCCGGGTCCAGGCGAAGACGCCATCGGCGATGTTGAGCTCGAAGTGTTTGGCGACCTTGTAGCGGTTCAAGACCCTGCCCACTTTCAGCGCGATCTCGGCCTCACTGAGCGGAGTGCGCGTGCGGCGCTTGACCTGGGCGGCGATCTTGGCCAACTCCTTCTCGGTGGCCTCGATCAGCTCGCCTCGCTTCCGCCTGCGCTCGTCGGCCAGCAGCGGATTGAAGCAGGCCACCAGGCGCTCGCCGGGATAGACGGGCGAATTGATCTCGGCCAGATTGGTTTCGTCGAACAGGGACAGTTGCAGGCTTCCGCCGTCGACCAGTTCGCGAATCGCCGGCCCGCGCAGGGCCGAGATCCAACCGAGTCCGGGATGCTGTTTAAGCTGGCCGATCTGCGTTTCGGTGAGCATGCCGCGGTCGCCCACCAGAACCACGCGGGACAGGCCGAAACGTTGGCGGAGCTTATCCACTTGATCGGGAACGGTGGTGGGATCGCCGGTATTGCCGGGATAAACGTCGACGGCCACGGGGCGGCCTTCACTGTCGGTCAGCAGGCCGTAGACGATGATGGGCAGTCCCTTCTTTCCGTCGCGGTTGTGGCCGAGTCGCGCCAAGGGGCAGGTGTGACCTTCGTAGTAACTACTGCTGACGTCATAGAGCACCAGGGAACCGTCGTGGAGGTGGCGCTGGGCGAGTTTCTTTTCGATGTGCGACTGGCGGGCCAGCAGCCAGTCCATGGCCTGGTACAAGTCGTCTTCGGTGGCGTCGGCGACCCCGAGTTCCTCGGCCAGAGTGGTGGTGTGCCAAAGCCTGGTGGTGGCGAGTTTGGAGCAGGGGTGCAGAAGACGTTCGGCGATCATGGCGAGAACGAGGTCGCGCTCGCGGCAGGGTTTAGAGGCCAGCAGCGAATCGAGGCCGAGACGATGCATGGAGCCGAGCACGGCCTGGACATGGCCGTGAGGGAGATTGCGTTCGACGAGGAAAGCTTGGGAGGCGGGGAGGAACTGCTCACCGGCGAGAGAGCGACGAATGAGGTCGATGAGATCGGGCGGGAGATGGGAGATGTTGCCGAGGGTTTCGTGGCGGACCTGGGAGCCGACGCGGAAGGAGCGGCGGAGCAAGTGGGTCTGGTAGAGTTTGCCTTTGTAGGTCCGGGAAGTGGTGGCCACATGAACCCGGCCGGTCCTGGATGGCATGGCCAATTATAAGGGAGAGAGGAAAGGAAGGCAAGTGGTATCTGACATATTTAGTGGCTACAAATGTAACCTCGAAATCACCTTACATGACTGAACCAGAAGGCGTTGGGCTATTTCAGGGCTTGGAACTTCGGCTTAGAGCTCGCGCAATAACAACTGCGCAGTTCCGGGAGCTCAGAAGATGCGTGGCTGAAGCCCCGCGCCGACTGAAGCCGGCCCCCCGTTGGCTCCGGATGTGAGGTTGTTGTTGCGCGAGCGCTTAGCGAACCATCAGGGCAATGGTCTCAATGTGATAAGTCTGCGGGAAGAGATCGATCATGGTCATCTTCTCGAAGCGGTAGCCAGCGCCCACCAGCACGGCGGCGTCGCGTGCCAGCGTGGCGGGATCGCAGGAAACCAGGCTGATGCGCGGCGGCAAGAGGCGGACAAGGTGTTTCACCACCGCCTTGCCCAAGCCGCTGCGCGGCGGATCGGCGAGCACGAAATCGGGCGTGGCGGTCAGGTTCTCCAAATACTGCTCGGATTGCAGGCGGAGGGCCTTGGCCTTCACGCCGCTACGTTCCGCGTTGAATTCCAGGTCCCTGACGGCTGAGCCGTCGCTCTCCACGCCGGTGACCTTCTCAAACTGGCGGGCGAGCGGCAGAGTGAACAAACCCACGCCGGCATAGAGGTCGAGGGCTGTCTTGCCATCGGCGCCTTCCAGGGCGCACTTCACCATGTCGTCGGCAAGGAAGCGGTTCACCTGAAAGAACGACTTGTGGCTGACACGGAACTTCTCTCCGGCGGCCTCATACTCCAGACTTCCTTCGGAAGCTCCGGGGATCTGGAGGCCGAGCCACTCGAAGAAGCCCTTGGCCACCCCACGGCTCCCCTCCGTCGACAGCACATTCACCATGGTCTTTTCGCCGTTGGTGAACAGCTCTATCTCCTTGAGGAAGCGGGGGAAGTGCTTGTCGCGCCGCAAGGCGCGCAGCTTTTTCAGGGCGTCGTTGATGAGCGGCGCCGAAATTGGGCACTTGTCCACATCGACGACGCGATCGCTGCCGGCGGCTTTGAACCCCAGTGTGTGCTGGGGGCCGAAGTGGAACTGGCTGCGGTTGCGGTAGCCCCATGGCTCGGCGCTGATCGTTTCGATCATTTCCGGAGCGTCAATCTTGCCGACGCGGCGCAGGACTTCCCGCAGGATTTCCGCCTTTTGGGCGACCTGCATCTCGTAAGGCGCCATCTGGTAGTGGCACCCTCCGCATTTTTCGAAATAGGGGCAAGCGGGCTCAATACGGGCCTCGCTGCGTTCAATCCACTCGGCCGCGCGGCCTTCCACCATGCCCGTCTTCTGCTTGACAGGCTCGACGCGCACCTGCTCGCCGGGCATCACGAACGGTACAAGCGTGACCTGGCCGTCCGTCCGGCCGAGGCCCGCGCCGCCGTAAACCCACTTCTCGATCTTCACTTCAGCCATGCGCATCCCTTACGATAAAAATTACTCTTCTCTATCAGTTCAGCATGAAACCACGAGTCCTGTCCGGAATCCAGCCCACTGGAAGCCTCCACATCGGAAACTATCTGGGCGCCCTGAAGAACTGGGTCCGCATGCAGCACGACTACGAATGCGTGTTTTGCATCGTGGATCTGCACGCGATTACGCTCTATCAAGAGCCGGCGGAGCTGCGCCGGAAGATCGAGCAGACGGCCGCGATTTTTCTGGCGGCCGGCATCGATCCGAAGATTTCCTCGGTGGTCGTTCAATCGACGGTGGCCGCCCACGCCGAGCTTTGCTGGCTGCTCACCTGCGTGACGCCGATCGGCTGGCTGGAGCGGATGACCCAGTACAAGGACAAATCGGCCAAGCAGGAGAGCGTCAGTGACGGACTGCTACAGTATCCCGTCCTGATGGCCGCCGACATCCTGCTCTATAAGGCGAATGCGGTGCCGGTGGGCGACGATCAGAGCCAGCACCTGGAGTTGACCCGCGACCTGGCGCAGCGCTTCAACGCGCAGTATGGCGATACGTTCGTGATGCCGGAGACGAAGCTACCCACGGTGGGCGCGCGCATCATGGGCCTGGACGATCCTACGAGGAAGATGAGCAAGTCGGAGACCGGCTCCAATCACGCGATTGCGCTGCTGGATGAACCATCCGTGATCAGGAAGAAGATCATGCGGGCCACCACCGATTCCGGCAGCGGCGTCGACTTCGACACCATGGGTGCGGGCGTCGCCAACCTGCTGGCCATCCATCAGGCGTTTACGGGCTGGACCGACGATCAGATCAAGAATCATTTCGCGGGTCTGCGGTACGGAGACCTGAAGAAGACGGTCGCCGAAGCTGTCGTGGCGGGCCTGGAACCGATCCAGCAGCGCTACAAGGAGATCACCTCCGATCCCGCCTACCTGAAGGGTGTCCTGCGAGAGGCAGCCGAGCGCGTCGCGCCGGTCGCCAACGATACCGTGCGCCTGGTGAAACAGCGCATGGGTATCTACACGGACTAGCCCGGCCATGAGCGCGGCCGGAGCCAGATCGTACTCGCTCGCGGCCTATGGCCGGATCCTGCGGGAGAATCGCAACTTCCGCCTGCTCTGGCTGGCCCAAGTGGTCAGCGAGATGGGCGACTGGCTCTATGCGGTCGCCATCTACAGCCTGCTGCTGGAACTCACCGGTGAGGCCAAATCCGTGGGCTTCGCGGTGGTGCTCCAACTGCTGCCCCAGGTGCTGATGGCGCCCACGGCCGGCATGCTGAACGACCGGCTGAACCGCCGCACGCTCATGATCGTCGCCGATTGCTGCCGTTTCTTCATCGTGCTGGCGATGGTGTTCGTGAAGTCGGTGACCATGGTCTGGCTGGTGTGGATCCTGTTGTTCCTGGAAACCATCATGTGGGCCCTGTTCGAGCCCGGCCGCAGCGCCATCGTGCCGAACATCGCGCGGGACGAGGGTGAGGTGATGGTGGCCAATGCCCTGTCCTCGACAACCTGGGCCATCAATTTCGCCATCGGCAGCGGATTGGGCGGGCTGATCGCCTACAAGTTCGGGCGGGACGTGCTGTTCGTTGTCAATGCCCTGTCGTTTGTCGTGTCGGCCCTACTGCTGGCGGCCATGAAGTTGAAGGAGACGCACGCCGCCCACCTGCCGCGCTTCTGCCTGAAGGACATGGTCGACTTCAGCCCCGTGCTGGAGGGCATCCGCTATATCAAGCGAGACCGGCGTCTGACAGCCACCCTGATGGTGAAGGCGGGCATGGGCCTGCTGGGCGCCCACTGGGTGATTCTGCCTATTTATGGCGAGCGCGTGTTTCCGATCGCTGGACGAGGGGCGGACATGGTACTGGGCGGCACGCTGAGCATGAGCCTGCTGCTGGGTGCAAGAGGAGTCGGCTCGCTGATCGGTTCGTTTTCGTCGGGCTACTGGGCACGGAACAATGAGCGCCGGATGCGCGCGGGCATCCTCTTCGCCTTCCTGATCGCGGCAGCCTCGTATTGCCTGCTGAGCGCCGCGCCGACCCTCGCCCTGGCCTGTGCGGCCGTGGCCCTGGGCCACGCGGGCACTTCCATCGCCTGGGTCTTCTCCACAACGATGCTGCAAGGGATGACGGAAGACCGCTACCGGGGCCGCGTGTTCTCGGCGGACTTCAGCGGGCTGTTCCTGGTAATGAGCTGCATGAGCTTTCTGGCCTCGCAGGCCGTCGACCTGGGCCTCTCGGTGCGAACCGTCGCCTTCATCAGCGGGTGCCTGGGCCTGGTTCCGGCCGCCATTTGGCTGGTCATGCAGAAGAACTGGAAGGAAGCGGCTCCAGGCGGACAACCGTAATCCGATCGAAGCCTTCGCGCGGATCGGGCGGTTGCAGGCGCGCGGCCATCAGGTCCATTACGTGATCCGGCACAACGCGGTCGCGAGCGGCGTTACGCCGCTTGCATTCATCCAGGGGGATATCGAAGTAGACCGCCTCGACCCCGCAGTTCTGAAGCTGCGCGAATCGAACCCAACAACGCCGCTCCCAGACGGTGAGAGCGGTGGCATCGATGCAGGTTAACGGCACGCCCGCCTCCACCCGCGCGGCGGCCAGGCTGCGTAGCGTCCGGAAGACCAATCGGTTCTGTCCCTGCTGCGTGACGTCACCGGTGACCAATGCCCGCACTTCGTCCGACGAGAGCGTAGGCAATCCGTTCTGTTGGGCCCAGGTGGACTTACCGGAAGCGGGCAAGCCCACCAGGATCAATAACCGCATCAGAACAAGTATCGGCCCGTTTCCAGCATCTTGGCAGCGAGGCGGCGGCGAGCCGTGACGGAGTCCACCGGCTCGTACTTCGCGAAACGGCGCAAGACGGCCATATTGGTCCGAAGCGAGTCGCCATCGGACGAGGCGGACAACACCATGCGGGCACTGTCTTCGATCGTGTTGAGCGCGTCGCGTAGAAAGACATCCCGAACGTCTTCGGCCAACGCCGCCTTGGACGTGCCCTGCAGCCGTTCGCAACGGAGAGCGACACCTTCCATTGCGTAGGTATTCATGGCGCAATCGGCCAATGCGGCCAGCACCTCCTGCTGCTCGTCGAGTTTGTCGCGGAACCGCTGGAAGGCGACCCCTAATGCGATGAGCGTGATCTTTCGGGCGTTGGCCACCAGATCCGGTGTGCTGGATGCGAGAGACGGCGACAGAAGCTCGTCCTGCACCTGTTTGACGGCCGCCACCAATGGTAACTGTCCGCGCATCGCCCGCTTGAGCAGCATCCCGGTGGAAAGCAGACGATTGATCTCGTTGGTGCCTTCAAAGATGCGGTTGATGCGCGAGTCGCGATACGCGCGTTCCACCATGTAGTCCTGATGGTAACCGTAGCCGCCGTGAATCTGGACGCCCTCATCGACAACGTGATCGAGTACTTCCGAGGCGAACACCTTCACATAGCTGCACTCGATGGCGAACTCTTCCGCGCCCTTGAGCACATCGCCATGCCGCTCCACTTCACCGGCAACACGATAGCTCATGGTCTCCGCCGCAAACGTGCGGATCATCATCTCGGCCAGTTTGTACTGGATGACACCAAAGCGCGCGATGGGACCTCCAAAGGCGTTGCGCTCCTTCGCGTACTTGATGCACGACTGGATGACGTTCTTCGAACCCCCAACAGCAAACGGGCCCAGCTTCAGGCGTCCCAGGTTGAGGATGTTGAAGGCGATGATATGGCCGCGGCCGATCTCGCCCAGCACATTGGAGGACGAGACGGGGACATTGTCGAAGTAGACGGCACAGGTGGAAGACCCCTTAATGCCCATCTTCTTCTCTTCCTGTCCGACGGTGAGGCCGGGCGCTGTGCGCTCGACAAGGAAGGCAGTGAACTGCTCACCGTTCACCTTGGCAAAGACCGTGAACAGGTCGGCCTTGCCCGCGTTCGTGATCCACATCTTCGAGCCGTTGAGCACGTAGTGAGTGCCGTCGGGCGTAAGGTCAGCCCGGGTCTTGGCGGCCAGAGCGTCAGACCCCGCTTGCGGCTCGGTGAGCGCGTAGGCCCCGATCCATTCTCCGGAAGTCAGCTTAGGCAGGTACTTCTGCTTCTGCTCGTCGGTGCCGAACAGCAGCAGCGGCAGCGTGCCAATGCCGGCGTGCGCGCCATGCCAACCGGCATAGGAGCCGTCCCTGGCCAACCCTTCGGCCACGATCATGGCGGAGATGAGATCCATCTCCATTCCGCCATAGGACTCGGGCACGACGACCGCGGTCAGGCCGAGTTCAGCGGATTTTTTCAGGACCCGCGCGGCTGCTTCATGATCCTGATGCTGAATCGCCTCCAGATTCGGGACAACTTCCTTGTTCCAGAATTCGTCGGTAGTCCTGGCGATAGCACGATGCTCTTCGGTGAAGTCCTCGGGCGTGAAAATCTCCCGGGAGTCCACCGCACGGATGAGAAACTCGCCGCCCCGCAGTGTGGGCGAGGATGGTGCGATGGTGCTCATTGCATGTTCTCCAGAATGCCCGCGGCCCCTTGGCCGCCCCCGATACACATTGTCACCATGCCGTAGCGAGCGCCACGGCGTTTCATTGACCTTAGGATGGTGGCTGTCAGCTTAGCGCCAGTGCAGCCCAGCGGATGCCCCAGTGCTACCGCGCCACCGTTTATGTTCACCAGATCCGGATTCAAGCCCGCCTCCCGCATCACCGCCAGGGCTTGTACCGCGAACGCCTCGTTCAATTCAATCACACCAACTTCGTCGAGCCGCAGTCCGGCCCGTTTCAACGCTTTGGGGATGGCAAAAACCGGACCGATCCCCATTACCTCGGGCGCGCAACCTGCCACGGCGAATGAGACAAAGCGAGCCATGGGCATCAACCCAAGCTCCCGCGCCTTGCCTTCGGACATGACCAGAGCCGCGGCCGCTCCATCGGAGGTCTGCGAGGCATTCCCGGCGGTGACCGAGCCGCGCGCGTGAAACACCGGCTTCAGCTTGGCGAGAGCCTCGAGCGAGGTGTCGGCGCGCGGCCCTTCATCCTTGTCCAGGCCGTTGATGGCGACGAGTTCCTCGTCGAAGTGCCCAGCCTGCTGGGCGTGCAGCGCGTTCTGATGCGAACGGTAAGCGAACGCGTCCTGCTGCTCACGGCTGATGCCGTACTGGCGCTGGAGGTTCTCCGCGGTCAGCCCCATGGAGATGTAAACCTCGGGCCATTCGACGGCCAGCCGTGGATTGGGCGCAAACTTGTAGCCGCCCATCGGCACCATGCTCATCGACTCGGCCCCGCCCGCAAGGAGAATCTCCGCGTTGCCGGACGCGATGCGCTCGGCCGCCATGGCAATCGCCTGCAGGCCAGAGGAACAGAATCGATTGATGGTGACGGCCGGGACGGTCACCGGCAATCCGGCGGCTAGCGCGGCGATGCGAGCCATGTTCATGCCCTGCTCGCCTTCGGGCATGGCACAGCCCAGAATCACATCGTCGACACTTTCCGGTGTCACTTGCGGATACTTGGCAAACAGTGCCCGGAACACAGCCGCGGCCATATCGTCGGGCCGCATCTGGCGCAGCGAGCCCTTGGGCGCCTTCCCCGCCGGTGTTCTGAGACAGTCGATGATGACGGGCGTGGTCATGGGTGGATCCTAGTTCCGCAGCGGCTTTCCGTTCTTCAACATGTAGGCAATGCGTTCCTGTGTTTTGACCGTCCCGCAGAGGCTGAGGAACGCCTCGCGCTCGAGATCGAGAAGGAACTGCTCGGAAACAAGGCGGTCGCCGGGATGGACGCCGCCCGTCAAGACGCGAGCCAGTTTCTCGGCGATGAGCATGTCGTGGTCGCTAATGTACTCCGCCTGCCGCATCTGCCAGGCGCCGATGCGGAGCGCGGCAAAGGCCGGATCGCCGCCCACTTTGATATCGTTCCGGGGCGCACCCGGCCTGTATGCGCTGGCCATGGAAAGCGCCGTCTGTTTCGCGTCGCCGATGAGCCGCTCCGGATTCATAGTGATTGCGGCCGACTTGTCCAGCAGGCCCAACTCCTTGGCGTTCTCAGCGGAGGTGGACACTTTGGCCATCCCAATCAACTCGAAGACCTTGCGTGGATCCTTCAGCCGGGCGATGAGTTCCTTACAGCCGCCCGCGCCAGGAATGACGCCGACACCGACCTCCACCAGCCCCATGTATAGTTCGGCGGCACTCTGGACACGCGGCGCATGCAGCACCAGCTCGCAACCACCGCCCAGGGCGCGCTGATGCGGCGCCACCACAACGGGCTTCGCCGCGTACTTGATGGCCATGCTCGCCTGCTGGAAGCGATGGATGGCGGCGTTGAGGTCGTCCCACTCCTGCTCCTGCGCGGCCAGTAGGACCAGCATGAGATTCGCGCCGACACTGAAGTTCTCACCCTGATTGGCGATCACCATGGCGTCGAAATCGCTCTCCAGCTTCTTCAAGCCGGAGTGGATCATCGAGATGCCGTCATCGCCCAACGAGTTCATTTTGGAGTGGAACTCCAGGCACAGACAGCCGTCACCGAGGTCGCGGAGCGATGCGCCGGGGTTCGACTGCACAACCGGTTGCCGCCGGAGGATGACGACGCCAGACCGCGATGATTCCACCTCCGCGGGCGGCGGAGGCTGCAGATTCAAGATACGCGCCACGCCGAACGGGCCGACGGTGTGGGCATAGCCCCACTGCATTGCGTGGTCGATGTCGTCAGCCGAGTGCGCGATCTCCGGCAGCATCGCCGAGGCGTACGAATACACGTCTCCGAAGAGACCGCGATAGAACTCGCCGGCCTTGGACTTGTCGTCGAACAGAGCGCGGAGCCTGGAGGGTAGATCCTCAATCAGTTTCGCGTTCTCGAGCGCTGGCAGCTTCGGCTTCGCGGCGGGATGATACTCGAAGGTCTTCCAGTCGATCGCCCAGATCTCCTTCTTTGGACCACGGCGC
Source organism: uncultured Paludibaculum sp. (assembly GCF_963665245.1). Taxonomy (NCBI): domain Bacteria; kingdom Pseudomonadati; phylum Acidobacteriota; class Terriglobia; order Bryobacterales; family Bryobacteraceae; genus Paludibaculum; species uncultured Paludibaculum sp. Next base: position 678,423 of record NZ_OY762269.1, on the reverse strand, counting down.
TGATAGAAGCCCTGCCCCGTCTTGTCGCCCAGCCAGCCGCGGCTCAGCATCTCGGTGAGAAAGGGCGGCGGCAGGAAACGTTCGCGCCACGGATCGTCCGGCACCAGGTCGTAGAGGTTCTTCGACACCAGATTCCACACATCCAAACCGACGATATCCAAGAGACGGAACGATGCGGATTTGGGTAGGCCGATGATGGGTCCCGTGAGCGCATCCACTTCCTCAATCGAGAGATTCAGCCGCTGCATCAACTGGTAGATGGTGGCGCCATAGAACGAGCCGATGCGATTCGCGATGAAGTTCGGAGTGTCTTTGCACACCACGACACCCTTGCCAAGTGTGCGATCAGCGAACGCGGCCACATCGCGCAGAAGCGATGCGTCAGTGTGCGGCGCCGGGATCAACTCCAGCAGATGGAGGTAGCGCGGCGGATTGAAAAAGTGGGTTCCGAGAAAGCGTCGCGCGCGCTGTTCCGGCCAGCCTTCACAGATGGATCGCAACGGGATACCTGAGGTGTTCGTGGAAAGCACCGCTTCCAATGGTGCGTGCTGCAGAGCTCGCGACCACAGCGTGCGTTTCACCTCGAGATTCTCGGTCACCGCCTCAATCACCCAGTCCGCGCCGCTAAGCCGGCACAGGTGCTCATCGAAGCTGCCTGGCGTTACCAGGGCCACCCCTTGTTCGGTGTAGAAGCCGGCGGGCGACTGCTTCCGTGCCGTCTCCAGTCCCTTGGCCGCCAGGGCCGTCGTCAGGTCGAACAGCAGGGCCGGTATCCCCGCATTGGCGCAATGCGCGGCAATGCGCGCACCCATTGTTCCGGCGCCGAGCACCGCGACCTGGCGGATTGGCTTCATGTTGTGGGGGTCCTCTTCAAAACCGCGGAAAGAATGGAATTTGCAAGCTGTTCGCCGTCCGGGTGAGCCATGACGGGCCGCACAACGAAGCCGACGAAGGCCGTGTACATCAGGCGAGCCCGGGTCGCGGCACTCCTCTGATGGTGTCCGGCCGCGCGCAGCAGGCGGCTCAGATACGCTGTGCGCCGGGCGTCGATCTCGGCCAGCGCCATGGCCACCCGCTCGGCCTCCAGCGACCAGGCGCGCATGGCGCGTTCGAATCGAAGGTCGGTGGTAAAGGCGTGGAGCACGATGGCCTTCAGGCGCGCCTGGGGCGACGCGCCGGCCCGTTCGTGCTGGTCGATGAGCTTGTCGACCGCGATATGAGTCCAGAAGGAGAGAAGCTGCGCGTGGAAGTCGTCGAGCGAGTGAAAGTGCCAGTAGAACGAGCCGCGCGATACACCCAGTTCCCGGGCCAGCACGTCGGCGCGCAAGGCACGCGGCCCGCCGGCAGCCAGTGCGGACAGACCATGCTTCAACCAGTCAGTTGCGCTGAGCGGCCCTGTCGACGCTGACTTGGCAGGGTGCGCGCCACGGACACCCAGGTCCGGGCTGCCATGAATGAGCATTGTGAGTACCATACATCACTGTATGGTCGAAGTCCAGCACAAGCCCCGGCGACGGCGGACGCTATTTGTAGCTCTTGACGGCCTCGGCCTCGTTGTTGAAAACCTCAAAGACCGTGATGAGCTTGGTGATCTGCAAGAGGTTGTAGATCTTCTCGGGCAACCGCGCCAGCTTGATCTGGGCTGAGACATTGCGGGCTGAGGTGTAGGCGCCCACCAACTCACCGATGCCGGTCGAATCGAGGTAGGTCACCCCACCGAGATCAATGAGAATCTTCCTCGACCCCTGTTTGAGCAATTCCCGCAGGGTGTTGCGAAACAGGCTGGTGGATTCTCCAAGGGTGATGGTGCCCACGCATGCCATCACTGTGACGCCACTTACTTCGCGAGTCTGAATCTGAACGGACATGAGAGAGAGAGTTCCTCCTGTGGGAGAAAACTCATCGTAGCAAACGCACCGCTATCCGTTGGGGCAGGCGGCGGAGGCTCTGTGCATACTCCGCCCCCAAAACGGGGGGGCTCGGACCAACTCTTTTAGATTCAAACGATTGACTCGTGCTCTACGGAACGCGGCATGGGTTTGTCGGTGGAAGCGAAATCGGCCGCGGCTTCGGCCACACAGCCGATGTCATCAGCGCCGGAGGTGCGCAGCAGCGAAACCGCCTGATTGCGCCATTGCTTGCTATCGCAATGCACCGAGAGCAGAATGGCTCCGCGCCGGCGCCGGCCCGTGCAACGCCGAACCTCGTACTCCGGCACGACCCAGCCCGTGAGGGTTCCAATCAGTCCGCCCAGCACGGCTCCGATGCTCAGGCCTGCCAGCACAACCAACGCCGAGTCCGCCGCAAGGTATCCGTCCAGATAAGACACATGAATGGAGCCGCCGGCCAGAAGCCAGGCAAGGGCCGCTCCAATGATGGCGCCGGCCACGAAACCCGCCACTGCGCCCTCTGGCGCCTTGCTGCTCTTCACGTGGACGAGGTCCTTCGTCCCTTCATTGATCGACAGCAAGAGGGAATGGTCGGTGCCCCGGAAGCCGGCGCGCCGAAGGAGATTCAGCGCGTTCTCGGCATCGTTCAGCGACACATAGGTGGCCATGACGGCCATGTTCTTGGTTGCCATTGAGCTTCTCTCCTTATGAAAGAGAGAAAGCATGCACCCTGCCATTCGAACAACACGTTTGTTTTCTGAAATCTAGACTGACAATCTGGCCCAACGCGACCGGTGACCAGGGAAATCTTCCCGCCGGCCTGGCAGTAATTCCGCCTGAAGGCGGCGGCTAAACCACGACCTCGGCCAGCGTGCTCACTGCCTTAAGGCACTGTTCCGTGCCGACATCGTAGTGCGTCACCGCGCGCATTGTTGTGGGACTGATGCCGTTGATCAGCACTCCTCGCTGTTTCAATGCAGCGCTGATCGTAGAACTCTCCTTCCCAGTGCCCGAAACATCAAAAATGACGATGTTGGTGACAGGCCCCGCGGAGTTGACCTGAATACCGGGGATCTCCGCCAGTTTCCCGGCCAGCGTGCGGGCATTCGCATGGTCCTCACCCAGTCGCGAGGGCATCGTTTCCAGGGCGATCAGGCCGGCGGCGGCCAGGATGCCGGACTGCCGCATGCCACCGCCCAGGCGCTTGCGGTAGAGCCTTGCCCGATCCATCGCAGTGCGCGTACCCACGATCATTGACCCGGCCGGCGCGCCCAGTCCCTTGGACAGGCAGAACTGGACCGTGTCGACCTTCGCGCAGATCTCCTTCACGCCGCGGTCGGCCGCCGCCGCGGCATTGAAGATGCGCGCTCCGTCCATGTGGACGCCGATGCCGCGCTCGTGGGCGCGATCGCAGATGTCGTCGATCACGGCCTGGGGATAGATGGTCCCGCCAGCCATGTTGTGTGTGTTTTCGAGCTCGATGCATCCGGTGTTGGCGGCGTGCGGGCCCAGGGGCCGTACCTCACGCTGAATCGCCTCCCAGGTCAGAATTCCGTCGGGCGTATGAACTGGCCGGATCTGGCATCCAGCGAACCAGGCCGTCATCGAGAGCTCGTAGTTCAGCAGGTGCCCCCGCGCGTCGCAGATCACCTCCTGGCCGTGCTCAGTCAGGCATTTCACGGCGATGGTGTTGCCCATCGTCCCGGTGGGGACGAACAGAGCAGCTTCCTTCCCGAAGATCTCCGCGGCGCGAGCTTCGAGTTGGTTGACGGTGGGATCCTCTCGATAGACGTCGTCACCCACCTCGGCCTCGAACATCGCCCGGCGCATTTCGGGCGTAGGCCGGGTCACCGTATCGGACCGCAAATCGATCACTATGTCAGGCATGGATAAATTCCTCAAATACCTCATTGGAAAGGAGAATGCCGCGTGGAGTCAGCCGCAGCGTTGCCCCGTCTGCTTCCAGCAATCCGTCCGCAACAAACTGTTCGATCACCGCGCGGTGCTCGGCCCACTCCGACGTGGTGGGGTGCACGCCTTCCATCAGGCGTAGTCCAACAAAGAACCGCTCCTCAGCCAGAATAGCCTCCACGGGCTCGAGCCGAGGATCCCCGGCCTTTGCGTACTCGGCGGGCGACTCGACGTTCTGCCAGCGCAGGCGGCCGTCAAAGGAATGCGCATCGGCGCCAAAGCCAAGATAAGGCAACAACTTCCAGTACTTCAGGTTGTGGGTCGACTCAGAGCCGGGCCGCGCGAAGTTCGAGATCTCATAGCGTGCCAGCCCCATCTGCGCCAGCCGCTCCACCGCTTGCTCGTAACATTCCACTATCTGCTGCTCGCCCGGCACGTCCATGGCTCCATATCGAACGCCGCCCAGGAGCAACTCCTTGCCCAACCGCGAATCCTCGTCGACCTCGAGCATGTAGACCGACACATGCGGCGGATCGAGACTCTCCACGTGATCCAGCGAACTTTCCCAACCGCGCGCCGTCTGTCCCGGCAGGCCCGCAATCAGGTCGATGTTGATCTCGGAGATACCCTCGGATCGCAGCATCGCCACATCTTCGGCCACATGCCGTGCCGTGTGCTTTCGGCCCGTACGCCGCAACTCCGTCTCAACAAACGACTGAACACCCAGGCTGACGCGATTCAGCCCCAAACGAACCCAGGCCTGGACCTGCTCCCGGCTGATGGCACCCGGGGCAGCCTCGATGGTCGCTTCCACCCAGGGGGCCCCAGGCACGAGTTCGAGGACGCGGCTCAGGACTTCGGGCTCCATCGAAGCCGGCGTTCCGCCGCCCAGGTAGACAGTTTCGGGCCGCCACCCCCAGATTGTGGAGCGGATTTCGCGGGTCAGTGCATCCAAATACTGTTGTTCAAGATCACGCGGGAAGACCCCGGAGGCGAAATTGCAGTAGGTGCATTTCTGCGCACAGAACGGCCAGGATATGTAGACGCCTGCCACTAGAGATGAAAGTCCGGGATCCGCTTCTGAATCGCGGAAACCATCAGATCCTCAAGCGTTTGGCCGGAATCGGGAAGGACGAAAGCGCCCGCCTCGGGTTTCCAGTCGAACTTGTAACTTTGAACGTGAGCCGACACCCAGATCTGTTTCACAGGGCTGTTGGGGCTGACGACAAACCGCTCGCGGGGTTCCTCAAACTCCACGGTAAGGGCACCGTTGTTCATGTCCACGTCGAAGTCGTAGTCGTCGCTGGCCGCGGCCAACTTGGTGAAGACGGCATCCAGGGATTGATCGACCCGCTGCTGGAATTCCTGGTCGGTAAGCATCATCTACAGTTTAGCCATTTGAGCAAGAGCGGCCGTGAGTCCCGGCCGGTTGGAGGAGATCCGATGAACGGATTTGCTAGTCTGGTTTGGAGCAAGGCATGAGAAGCATCTGTATTCCGCACACCGAACTGCCGGGTACCAGCGCCTTGTTCGCTGACTATCTGTACCGCTTCGACCGCGTAGCCCGGTTCTACGCCCACAACCCCCATGACCCCGATGCCATGAAGCGGGCGGCCATCGCCGCCGGCATTCCCGACGACCGGCGTCAGAAGGTCGTGACCGCCCTCCGCAAAATAAACGGCGAAACCGCCTCACTGGCGCAATTGGAACTGCCGGATACGGTGGCCATCGTCACGGGCCAGCAGGTGGGTCTGTTCTCGGGTCCCGCCTATACAGTTTACAAGGCCCTTACCGCCGCCAAGCTGGCCAAGCAGTTGACCGATTCCGGCATCCGGGCCGTACCCGTGTTCTGGCTGGCCACCGAGGATCACGACTTTCAGGAGATCCAGCACGCCTGGATGTTCGACCCCCGCCAGCGGGCAACCCGGCTGGAGGCGACGGGCGCAGGCCTGCCCGGTCAGCCGGTGGGTTCGATTCCCATCACATCGGCCCCAGTTGACCAGCTTCGAGAGACGCTGAACGGGTTTCTGTACGCCGACGAGGTTTTGGAGCTGGTCGACGACGCCTACAAGCCCGGCCGCACCTTTGGCGAAGCATTTCGCCACCTGCTGCAGCGGCTGCTCGCCGGCCATGGCCTGATTTTCCTCGATCCGCTGGAGCCGGCTCTCCGTGAGGTCGCCGCGCCCATGCTCCATGCGGCTATGGAACGCCGAGAGGAACTCACACGAGCCCTGATCGCCCGAGGCAAGGAACTCGAATCGGCCGGTTACCACGCCCAGGTGCTGGTGGACAACGAAACGTCCCTCTTCTTCAAGTTGGAGGGTGGACGCCGGCTGAAACTCGCGCCCGGCGAGACCCCGTCCGACTCCTCGTCGCTCTCGCCCAACGCGTTGCTGCGGCCCGTGATGCAGGATTATCTCCTGCCCACCGCCGCCTATATCGGCGGACCGGCGGAACTGGCCTATCTCGCCCAGTCCCAGGTGCTGTATCAAACGTTGCTGGGCCGTATGCCCGTGGCCGTGCCGCGCAGCGGCTTCACCCTGCTCGACGAGCGCGGTCATTCGTTGATGGACCGCTTCCACATCACGTTGACCGACTGTTTTCACGGATCCGACGCCCTTAAGGAGCGTATCGCGGCACGCCTGATTCCCGAGTCGTTGGGCTCGACCTTCGAGGATGTCACCAGCGAGATTCGTAACTCACTCGACCGATTGGAAGGCGAGTTGCGCAATTTCGACCCCACACTGGGCGCAGCGCTGAGCAAGAGCCGCGCCAAGATGCTCTATCAACTGGAGAAAAATCGCCGCAAGACTTCCCGGGAGGCAATGCGCCGCAATCTTCAGGTGACCGAAGGGGCCGCGCATCTCAGCGGCCTGGTGTTTCCGGAGCGCCATCTCCAGGAACGTCTCTTTTCGCTGCTTCCCTTCCTCGCCCGTCACGGTTTCGATCTGATCGACACGCTGTCCGAAAACGTACACCGCGGTTGTCCTGACCACTTGTTGTTGACCGTATGAAACCCAACTCCGTCAAGCGGGCCCTGAAGGAAGGTAGGCTCCAACTCGGCACGGCCTTCGCTCAACTGCGTTCGCAGGATGTCGCCCGAATCCTGGCCGCCGCCGGATTCGATTGGGCGTTTCTCGACGGCGAGCACGGCGGCTTCGATCAGGAGACGCTGCAGGATCTGTGCCGCATCGCGGTGAAGGTCGGCCTGAGTCCCATCGTACGCGTGGCGGAATTGCAGTACTCGCTCGTCGCCCGCGCGCTCGATTGCGGGGCCGAAGGTGTGATCTTCCCCCGCGTGGAAGACCCGGCGCTGCTGGAAAAAGCGGTTAGCTGGACGAAATTCCCACCGGTGGGCATGCGGGGCATGGGCCTGACGACGATGTCGTTCGACTTCGAGCCCGTCACCATTCCACAGATGATGGAGCACCTGAACCGCGAGCAGATGGTGGTGCTTCAGATTGAAACCGTGAAGGCCTTTGAAGCCCGCGATGAGCTGCTCTCGGTGCCGAACATCGACGCCGTGATGATCGGCCCGGTCGACCTCACCATCAGCCTGGGTGTCCCCGGCGAGTTCGAGCATCCGAAGATGCTCGCAACCGTCGAGAAGATCGTCGAGAGTTGCATCGCCCATGGCGTCGCACCCGGCGCGCAGGCACGTAATCTCCCGCTGGCTCAACGGTGGAAGCAGATGGGCATGCTGTTTGTGGGCTGTAGCAGTGAGACGGCCATGCTGTATGAGCGCGGCCGCGAGATTACGACCACGCTGCGATAGCCGGCGCTGCGCCATCTTTGGGTTCTTCACCACACTCGATACACTGCGCTCCTCATTCAATGCTCTACCCAATGGCGGGAAGGCTCCGCCCCTGCAATACAACGAACGTGTTGCTCGGAGCCCTCCCGCAACAGCGCCGGGCTATGTAGGTCTAAATTCTGCCCGGGCTTCGTAGATCTTGATCACTGCGTCGACAATATCCTGCATGTCTGCCCGATCCCCCAGAAGCTGGCGGTGTTCCAGCCAGACGGCCTCCTGGCAGATGCGTTCCACGGCGGGACACAACTCGCGGAAGGCGGCGTAGTCGATCTGGCACTCGCGCCCGCCTCCGCCGTTGTGGAATTCGTGCTGGAGGAACATCGGGTTTCTGTACAACGGGTGCATGTAGCCGGCCGAACAGGCGATGCCCTCCCGCTGCAAGGCTTCCAGGAACCGGTCGCGCGGGATGCCGAACTCGGCGGCATTGAACCGGAAGACGTAGAGGTGGAAGGAGTGCATCGTGGCGAACGAAGCCACCTCCACGGGGTGGATGCCGGCGATCTGCGCCAGTTGCCGGTTCAGGTAAAGGCCGTTCTCCATCCTCCTGGCATTCTGTGACTGCAGGCGCTTGAGCTGGGCCAGGAGGATGGCCGCCTGAAACTCAGTGAGGCGGTAGTTCCACCCAAGGCGATGGTGCTCGTACCAGGGACGGCCCAGCTTGCGGCCGCCCCAGACAAGGCTGCCGCAGAGCTCCGCCAGATCACGATCGCCGGTGATGATGAGGCCGCCTTCGCCGGCGGTCATATTCTTGGAGCCTTGGAAGCTGAAGGTGCCGGCCCGCCCCAGAGTGCCGAGGCCTTGACCGTTCCAGGCCGCGCCATGCGCGTGCGCCGCGTCCTCCAGCACCGCGATGCCGTGGCGGCCGGCGATGTCGAGAATCGCACCCATATCGGCGGCCTGGCCCGCGAAGTGAACAGGAATGATGGCGCGGGTGCGTGGCGTGATGGCCTGCTCCAGTCGTTGGGGGTCCAGGTTGAGGGTGTTGTAGTCGATATCGCAGAAAATAGGGGCGGCGCTCACCGCCAGAGCGGCCGCCGCCGTCGCCACGAAAGTGTAGGGCGGAACGATCACTTCGTCGCCGGCGCCGACGCCCAAGGCCTTCAACGCGATCTCCAGCGCAGCCGTTCCATTCGCGCAGGCGACGCCGTAGCGGGTGCCCTGCTGGCGGGCGAAGGCGCGTTCGAACTCAGCCACCTTCGACCCTTCGGAGGCCTGTGCTTCCTCCAGGCTTTCGCCATAGGAGAACACCCACCACCGCCCGCCGCGCAGAACCTCAAGCAATGCCTGTTCCTCCGCCTCGTCGAAGACGGGCCAGGAGGGGAAGTCCTTTGTACGAACCGGATTTCCGCCAAACAGGGCTAAGTTGCTCATCGTGCTCTCCCTGAACGAACCGACAGACTCACCCGCGCCCTCCTTGGGCAGCCGTGTCCTTTGCCAACTGCGGCAGCTTAGGCGGTTTGAGCAGCGGGACCTCAAAGTGGTGGTCGATGACGATCAGTGCGACACCCAGCACCCCCGCCTCGTCGCCGAGACTGCCGAACCGAAGCGAGGCATGCTCGCTGGTATAGGTCAACGCTTGCCGCTTTACAACCTGGGTAACTTGATGCAACAGGCCTTGTCCGGCCAGACCGAGACGAGTGTCCAGGATCACCATGGACGGGTTGAAGAGATTGACGAGATTGGCCAAGCCGAGCCCGAGATGATCTCCCACCTCGGCAACGATATTGACGCAGATCTTGTCACCGCGGGCGGCCTGCTCCAGGACGCTCCAGACGAGGGAGCCGGCGCCGTTCGCGGGCCCGATGACAGCGGGGAGCCCCGCTTCGCCCAAGGCCTGCCGGTAGCGAGCCTCGACCGCGCGCGCACCGGCCACGGCCTCCAGGCAGCCGAAGCTACCGCACTTGCAGGCTGGCCCACCGTCCATCGTGCGGGTGTGGCCGAATTCGCCCAGGGCGCAGTTCTGCCCGTAGCGCAGCTTGCCGTCAAGGATGACGCCGGCACCGATACCGGCGCCATAGTCCACGTAGATCATGTTGGCGGAGTTGCCGCCCGAACCAAGCACACGTTCAGCCACGGCTTTGGCGCGGGTCTTCGCCTCCACCGCCACGGGCACGTGGAACTCGCGCTCGAACTTCTGCTTGAGCGGAACCTGCTTCCAGAAGTCGATGGTCGATGAGGTGATGGTGATGCCGTGGCGGCTGTCCACCAGACCGGGGTCGGCGACGCCCACGCCGATCAGCGACGCGGGGTCCACTCCGGACTCCTGCAAGGCCCGGTGGGTGCAGGAGATCAACTGCCGGAGCAGACCGTCGCTGCCTTCCTGGAGGTTGGTGGGTTCGGTGATCCGGCAGAGGAGGCGTGGTTTCAGATCGGTGACGCCGGCCGAGACAGTCTCTTCATCGAACTCGACGGCAGCGACGTGACCGGATGCCTCATTGATGCGCAAAAGCACCTGTTTTCGCCCAGTCCTGACGGAAACGCGTCCGGCTTCCAGCAGCCGGCCCTGGTCCTGCAAAAGGCGTACGAGGCCGGGAATGGCGCTGCGCCGAATCTGCGTGATCTCCTGGATGCGGCCACGGGAGAGAGGTCCGAACTCCCGGACCACCGACTGTAGCAGGCAGAGATCGCGGTCAGGTTTACCTTTGAGGCGTTCCATGAGGTCGACTTCAGTTGTACAGCACTCGAGCCGTGGCGGCTGGAAGGTGCCGGGCAATTTCAGATCTTACGGCAACGGGGCGAGGACGTCAATCTGTTAAATCTGTTTTCAGACTAAATGTGACTCAGTCAGGATCGACGCCTATGGTGAAGTTCGGATGGATAGTTAGTATTTTCAATATGATATAAAATTACATAACTATGTAGAATTGATTGGCAGAATACAGTATTCGCTATTTTCGTAGTTTTCTATTGACACCATCGCCCTCCAATCGCATACTTCTGCTGCGGCCCCGTCCCCGCGATGGCCATGGGCCGCGAGATCGGGAGAAGCACCAATGACCGCAGACTTGAACCGACGAGAGCTGACAAAATCGGTGGCCCAGGCCATCGGCGTCGCACTGGCGGGCACGGCCGCCCCGGCGGTACTGGCCAGCGATCAGAAACCAGCGCTGCTGGGCGGCAAGCCGGTGCGCACGCAGCCGTTTCCATCCTGGCCGCAGTTTGCCAAAAACGAAGAAGACGCCTGGATGGAGGTGCTGCGCAGCCGGAAGTGGTGCCGGCTGGATGGCGACCGGGCCAAGCGGTTTGAAGCCGTCTGGGCGAAGACGCTGGGCGCCAAGGAGTGCGTGGCGGCGGCCAGCGGCACGACGGCGCTATCCACTGTTTTGAATGCGCTGGACATAGGACCCGGGGACGAAATGATCGTTCCGCCCTACACCTTCGTGGCGACCATCAATGTAGTGTTGCTACAGCACGCGCTGCCGGTGTTCGTCGATACGGATCGCGAGACATTTCAGATCGACGCGAACAAGATCGAGGCGGCCATCACGCCACGGACGCGCGCGATCATGCCGGTCCATCTGGGCGGATCGGCGGCGGACCTCGACAAGATCCTGGCGATCGGCAAGGCCCACAATCTGCCGGTGGTGGAGGATGCCTGTCAGGCACATCTGGCGGAATGGCGCGGCAAGAAGGTGGGCACGCTGGGGACCGCGGGGTGCTTCAGCTTCCAGGGCTCAAAGAACCTGAACTGCGGGGAGGGTGGAGCCATCGTTACCAACGACGATGCTCTGCGCGAGCTATGTCAGTGCTATTTGAACAACGGCCGCGGTGCCACCACCTACGGTTACCGATTTGTCCGGAATGGATCCAATCACCGCATGACCGAGTTCCAGGCGACGCTGCTGATGGAGCAGTTGACCCGGCTGGAGGCCCAAGCCAGGACACGGGAGCAGAACGCCCAATACCTCACAGCCCTGCTGAAGGAGGTCCCGGGCATCCGGCCGGCACGCATGTACGACGGGTGCACGCGCAACGCCTACCATCTCTACATGTTCCGGTACGATCGCGAGAAGTTTGCCGGATTGCCGCTGGACCGGGTGGTGAAGGCCATCCAGGCCGAAGGCGTGCCGGCGAGCACCGGCTACGTGCCGCTGAACAAGGAACCAGTCATGGCCTCCACGCTGCGTTCGAGGCATTTCCGCAAGTGCTTTTCACAAACGGACCTGGACCGCTTCGAAGAGCGCACGGCGTGTCCCGAGAACGACAAGTTGTGCCAGGAGGCGGTGTGGTTGACACAGACCATGCTGCTGGGCGCCAAGAGCGATATGGATGACATCGCCGCCGCCGTCCGCAAGGTGCAGCAAGGCGCGGCGGAGCTCAACCGGGCATAGGAACGGAGGGCCTAGTGATGCGAATCAATCGCCGTGCGTTGCTGCAAGCCGCTGCCGTTGGTGCGGCGCTGCCGGCGCGAGCCGCGGTCCAGTCCCCCATTCGACTCGGCATCGTGGTCTGGGTACGCAAGGGAGAAACCGCGGATGCGGTGGTGGGCCGGGTGAAGAAGCTTGGCTTCCCCACCTGTCAGATCGGATTTGAGGACTTGAAGCCGCGCGATGCCGTTCCATTGAAGGCGGCATTGCAGGCGCACGGGGTAGAGGCAACGGCCCTGTTGGAGCTGGGCCCGGGCCGCATGGTGTGGGACTTTCGCGACGGGCCCCTCACCATCGGCCTGGTGCCCCGTGCCACTCGCCGGGCGCGCATTGACGTCATGAAACTGGCCGCGGATGTGGCCAGCGGGGCGGGCATTCCGGCCATTCACACCCACTGCGGATTCATCCCGGAGAATCTGAACGATCCGGTCTATGCCGAGACTGTGGCAGCCGTGAAGGAGGTGGCGGTCTATTGCGCATCGAAAGGCCGCACGCTGTTGTTTGAAACCGGGCAGGAAAGTCCCATCACGCTGCTGAGGCTGATGCGGGATGTGGGCACAAAGAACCTGGGCGTGAACCTCGATACGGCCAACCTGATCCTCTATGGCAAGGGCAACCCGGTCGACGCGATGGACGTGATCGGCAAGTATGTGAAGGGTCTGCACGCCAAGGATGGCCGCTTTCCGACCGATCCCTGGACGCTGGGTGAGGAGACGCCCATCGGGCAGGGCAAGGTCGATTTCCGGGGTGTGATCCGGAGGCTGAAGGAGGTCCAGTTCCACGGCGCGATGACCATTGAGCGCGAGGTTGAGGGCGATCAGCAGACGAAGGACATCCTCGCCTCCAAGGCCTACCTGGAGAAGCTCATCGTCGAAGTGTACGGCAGCTAGGCGATGAACGACCCGACGCCCCCTGCCGCGCAGGCGCCCGCGACGCCGGGGTTCCGGCGTGTTCTCACCTTCTGGGACTTGGTTCTCTACGGCATCGTGCTGATCATGCCGATCGCCCCGGTGCCGCTCTTTGGGGTGGTGCAGAAGCTCTCGATCGGCCACGCGGTGACGACCATCCTGCTGGCGATGGTGGCGATGATGCTCACCGCGCTCAGCTATGGGCGGATGGCGGCGGTGTATCCGTCGGCCGGGTCCGCCTACACCTATGTGGGCCGGGCGCTGCACCCGCACCTGGGTTTCCTGGCCGGGTGGGCGATGCTGTTGGACTACGTGCTGGTGCCGCTCATCTGCACCATCTACGGGGCGCTGACCGTGCAGCGACTGGTACCGTGGATCCCCTACCCGGTGTTGTGCGCCGTGTTTGCCGGCGCCATGACGCTGATAAACGTGAAGGGGATACGAGCCACGGTGAACGCGAATCTCGTGCTGATGGTGGTGATGACCACGGTGATACTGGCCTTCATCGCGCTGGCGGTCCGACTGTTGTTCGCGCGGGAGGGGTGGGCCGGGCTGCTTTCGACACAGCCGTTTTACGACACGCGGACATTCCAGTGGAAGGCGCTGGGGGCCGGCACGGCGGTGGCCGCGCTGACCTACGGTGGCTTCGACGGCATCACAACGTTGTCGGAAGACGTGAAGAATCCGCGCCGGGCCATTCCTGTGGCGACGGTCTTTGTGTGTCTGTTTACGGGGATCTTCGGCGGCCTGCAGATTTATCTGGCGCAGCGTGTTTGGCCGGACTTCACGACATTCGCGAACCTCGAGACAGCCTTCATGGACGTCTCGCGGGTGGTGGGCGGGTCGCTGCTGTTCGGAGCAATGGCGGCGATACTGATTGTCGCGAATCTCGGGTGCGGACTCAGCGCGCAGGCGGGCATCTCGCGGCTGCTGTTCGGGATGGGCAGAGACAAGATGCTGCCGGCAGGTTTCTTTGCCCACCTGGACGAGCGGCGGAGCACCCCGCTGTACAACATCCTGCTGGTGGGTGGCATCGCGATGGCCGGAGCCTTGATCCTCGACTACGAGCGCGCGGCCGAACTGATCAATTTCGGCGCGTTTTTGGCGTTCATGGGTGTGAACGCTTCAGTGATCCGCCATTTCTACTTCTCCGCCGGCCGGCCGGGGCGCCGGTTGCTGCCCGACCTGGTCCTGCCGGCCGCGGGACTGGCCTTCTGCTTCCTCATCTGGCTGCAGCTTTCCGTACACGCCAAGATTGTCGGCTCCATCTGGTTTGCCGCCGGACTGGTGTGGGACGCCATCCAGACCCGCGGTTTTCGCACCACGCCGGCGGCCATCGACTTCAGCGATGTGTGAGGCTAGACCTTGTTCGCCTCCATGAAGGCCGAGATCTGCCCGATCTCTTCCGCCGAAAGCCGGAACGCCGCGGCGCCAATCACACCTTCCAGCTGGGCCGGCGACCGCAGGCCGACAATCGCGGCGGTGATCTCCGGCCGGCGCAAGGTCCAGGCGATGGCTACTTCGCCAGGCGTGCGACCATGCCGGCTTCCGATTTCCCGGATCAACTCAACCAGGGCCAGGTTCCGCGTCAGGTGCGGCTCCTTGAAGCTCAGAGCGTTTTTGCGGAAGTCGTCGGCCGGCAGATTCTCGATGCGCTCCCTCGTCATCTTGCCCGTAAGCAGACCGGACTTCATCGGCGAGTAGACGATCATTCCGATGTTGTTGGCCGCGCAGAACGGCATCGCTTCGGCTTCCACATCGGGCGACGGAATCGAGTAAGGCGGCTGCAGCGAAGTGATGGGGCCCAACTTCTGGATGCGCTTCAGTTGCGCGACGTTGAAGTTCGAGACACCGATCCAGCGGACCTTCCCCTCTTCCTTCAAACGGACCATCGTCTCCCAGCCCTCTTCAATGTCCTCATCGGGCTCGGGCCAGTGGATCTGGTAGAGGTCGATTACGTCGAGCTTCAAGCGCCGCAGCGAAGCCTCGCACTCCCCGCGGATGGAGTCGCTCTTCAGACTCTTGTAGATCTGCCGGTTCTCGTCCCAGCACCGCTCGCACTTGGTGAACACATAGGGCTTCCGGGCGCGGCCTTCCAGCGCCTTGGCCACCACCTCTTCGGAATGGCCCAGCCCATACACGGCGGCAGTATCGATCCAGTTGATGCCGGCATCCAGCGCGGCCCGGATCGCCGCAATGGATTCGCTGTCGTCCTGCGGGCCCCAGGCAAAGGCCCAACCGCCGCCGCCCATGGCCCAAGCTCCGACGCCGAGCGGAGTGATGTGTAGGTCGCTATTTCCAAGTTGTTTCGTCTGCATCGCTTCTATCGTTATACCCCGGCGCGCAGGCGCGGCACTTTCTGGCGCCCCAATCGGACCCGCGGTTCCGATACGCTGTTCGAAGCGAGGCACAAAGAAAATGAACATCGGATTTGTCGGACTCGGCATCATGGGCAAGCCCATGGCGAGAAACCTGTTGAAGGCCGGTCACAAGCTCGTGGTGTACGATATCGTCGCCGCATCGGTAGCGGAACTCGGCACAGCGGGGGCCGAAGCCGCAACGTCAGCCGCCGACGCGGCCGCGCGATCGGAACTCATCATCACGATGCTGCCGGATGGACCCGAAGTGCAAGCCGCCGTCCTCGGAACAGCCGGCGTATTGGAAGGCGCCGCCCCAGGCTCGATCGTCGTTGACATGAGTTCCATCAACCCCTTGACGGCCCAGAAGGTGGGAGCCGCCTGCGCGGCCAAGGGTGTGGAGTTCCTCGACGCCCCGGTTAGCGGCGGTGAACCCAAGGCGATCGACGCCACCCTGGCGATCATGGTCGGCGGCGCTCAGGCGACCTTCGACAAGGCCCTACCGGTACTGAAGTCTCTGGGGTCCAGCGTGACGCTCACCGGTCCGGTGGGCGCGGGCAACGTCACCAAGCTCGCCAACCAGATCATGGTCGCGTGCAACATTGCGGCCATGGGCGAGGCTCTGGTACTGGCCACGAAGGCGGGCCTTGATCCCGAGGTCGTCTTCAATGCGGTAAAGGGTGGGCTGGCCGGCAGCACAGTACTGAACGCCAAGGCGCCCATGGTGATCGGCCGCAACTTCAAGCCTGGCTTCCGTATTCGCCTGCATCAGAAGGACCTGCGGAATGCGCTGCTGGCGGCCGAATCGATGAAGGTCGCATTGCCGCTCACGAGCATGGTGCAGCAGATGCTGGTCGCGTCGATGAACAACGGGCGAGGTGATCTGGACCACGCCGCCATCGTGAATGTGATCGAGGACATGGCCCAGTGCCAGGTCCGTAAGCCCGAATGAGAGCTACGCCGATGCGGCCCCTCTACGTGAGAGTTCATGCCCGCGACAATGTCGCGATCATCGTCAACCCGGAGGGGCTGCCGGCTGGATCCGCGTTTGCCGATGGCCTGACGCTGGCGGAGTTCATTCCGCAAGCACACAAGGTCGCTTTGGAGGATATCGGCGCAGGCGATCCGGTGATCCGTTACGGAGAGATCATCGGACGGGCCACACGGGCCATTCCACGGGGATCGTGGGTTCGCGAGGAATTGCTGAGCCTACCCTCCGCGCCGGCCCTCAACCAACTTCCGCGCGCGACGGCCGTGCCGCCGGCTCTGCCTCCGATCGAGAACATCACGTTCGACGGCTACCCGAACCCGGATGGAACCGCGGGTACCCGCAACATTCTCGGCATCACAACCACCGTGCAGTGCGTGGCGCCCACCGTCGATTACGCCGTCCAACGCATCAAGGCCGAACTGCTGCCCCACTACCCGAACGTGGATGATGTGGTGGCCATCACGCACACCTATGGCTGCGGAGTGGCCATCCAGGCTCCGGGCGCTGCCGTGCCCATTCGCACCATACGCAATCTGGCACTGAACCCCAACCTCGGAGAGTCGCCGCTCATCGTCAGTCTGGGTTGCGAGAAACTCCAGCCGGCCAGGCTGTTCCCGCAGCCGCCAGGGCTGCCGGTTCTGCCAAACGACGAGCCATTCGTTGTGCGCCTTCAGGATCAGCACGGATTCCAGGACATGATCGTTGCCATTCTGCGCTTCGCGGAGAAGCGGCTCGAGGAACTGAACCGCCGGCGCCGTGTCCCCTGTCCCGCGTCGCAACTTACGGTGGGCCTCCAATGCGGCGGCAGCGACGCATTCTCGGGCGTGACGGCGAATCCGGCTGTAGGCCATGCAGCGGACCTGTTGGTGCGCGCCGGCGCCACGGTTCTCTTCTCCGAAGTCACGGAAGTGCGGGACGCGGTGCACCTGCTCACGCCGCGTGCCGTTAACGAAGAGGTCGCGCTGGCCTTGATCCACGAGATGGCCTGGTATGACGAGTACCTGGAGCGCGGCTCGGCCGACCGCAGCGCCAATCCCACGCCGGGCAACAAACGCGGAGGGCTTGCGAATATCGTGGAGAAGGCTCTGGGCTCGGTGGCGAAGGCGGGCACTTCGCCCCTGATGGGTGTCTCAGCACCAGGTGAGCGCGTAACTACGAAGGGCTTGGTCTTCGCCGCCACCCCGGCCAGTGACTTCATCTGCGGCACGCTCCAACTCGCCGCCGGAATGAACCTACATGTCTTCACGACGGGAGAGGGCACGCCCTATGGATTGGCGATGGCGCCTGTGATCAAGGTGTCGTCCCGCACGGCGCTGGCTGAGCGTTGGCCCGATCTCATCGACGTCGATGCGGGCCGGATTGCGATGGGACAGGCCACCATTCAGGACATAGGGCAGGAGATCTTTCACCTGATTCTGGAAGTCGCCAGCGGCCGCAGAAAGACCTGGGCCGAGACGTGGAAACTGCACAACGCCCCGGCCCTCTTCAACCCGGGCCCCGTCACCTGAGGCTCACCCCAACAGGGACTTCTCCAGTTCGGCAGCCCGGGGAAACAGAAACTCATTCTCCACTCGAATGTGCTCGAGCAGGTCGGCCTCCAACTCTTCCAGTGAGGCGAACACGGCGCGGAAGTTCGCGCAAGCGTAGTCGGCCGGCACATAGTCGCGCGTAATCACACGTATCTGCCGCAGCGTTTCTGTGGCCCCGTCGTGTTCGCGCAGCATCATCTGAATCGGGTTTCGGACGCTGCCGAATGGTGGAGCGGCAACTCGATACCCGTTCTCGGCCGCGGATTCGTAACGGTCGATCGTCGGGAAGAGGATCATCTCCTCTTTGTGGAGGTGCAGTTCGAGTTCTTCCTGCAGGTTGCAGTATGCGGTGTGGAGCCGGCTGAGCAGGCCGGCATCCCGCGCTCCGTGGCGCGTAGCCATGCGGTCCAGGCGCTGTCGCAAGCGCGGCAGTTCCAACTTCAGATACTCGTGGTGACGCGCGTTGATGTGTTTCGTCAACGCCCGCAACGGGACGTTCGCCCAGTCGCCGGCCACGGCCTGCCTGGGTTCGGCGGCGGACTGCAGTTCGCTCAACACGGCATCCAAGTCCAGCCCACGCTGCCGGCAAGCCTCCTCCAGGGGAACGCTCGCTTCCTCATGGAAGTCGATGCCGTACTTTTCCACAACCACGACGCAGCGAAAGTTACGGGCGGTCCACTCGCCCACGGTCCCGGCGACAGCAGTTTGATTCATCGGTCGATCTCCTGATGCCAGTCTCGGCCAAGCCAGGCCGGCCAGTCTGTGACCGATATCACAATGAACCTGGAAATACCGCCAGGACGCGGGTAAGATGCACCCATGGCAAGTAGTGCGGCCCGAAGCGTCCTGTCCGTCCTGGCGGGATGGGGCGTCGTCGGAGTCCTGGTGGTCACCACGGATGGTGTCCTGGCCAAGCTGTTCCCCGCCGAGTATGTGATCGGACGTATGCCACCTGACTACCTGGTCGGGATCAGTCTGGCCACCAGCACCGTCTGGTCGGTCGCCGGAGGCTGGGTCACCGCGCGACTCGCACCCGGCAGGCCCTGGCACCACATCGTGGGCCTGGTCATTTGGGGAGAACTCCTGGGTATCGCTTCGTCGGTAATGACCTGGGGACAAATCCAAATGTGGTACCAGTTGGGATTGCTGGGGCTGTGGATGCCCGCGGTCGTACTCGGTGGTTGGCTGCGCGCCGGCAAGCCGGCTTCGATCCGAGCCGGAGCCGCGTAGTTCGCAAACCCTCGCTTTGACGGCATCGGATCGCCAGTGATACTGTTTGGGACGGAGAAATCATGAACCGGTTCACACTTCTCGTTGTGTTTTGTTCCCTTGCCGTCTGCACGGCGCAGACTCCGAAGCCGCGCACTATCTCCCTGGCTGACTTGAAAGACCGCATCCGTGGCGGTTGGGCCGGTCAGATGTTTGGCGTGAGCTATGGCGCACCGACGGAGTTCCGCTTTAACGAGAAGATCATCCCGCTCGATAAGCTCCCCGAGTGGAAGCCGGAAAAGGTCAGCAACGCCCTGAATCAGGACGACCTCTACGTGGACATGACGTTCGCCAAGGTGCTGGACGACAAAGGCCTCGACGCCACCACCGACGATTTCGGCGCTATGTTCAAGGACGCGCGCTACAACCTGTGGCATGCGAACCTGGCCGCCCGCCGAGCCCTGAAGCGCGGAGTGTCCGCCACTCTTTCCGGCACTCCGAAGTACAACGCCCACGCGAACGACATCGACTTCCAGATTGAAGCCGACTTCATCGGTCTGATGACCCCAGGCCTGCCCCAAGTCGCAAACAACATCGCCTGGCGGGCGGGCCGCGTCATGAACTACGGCGATGGCATCTACGGCGGCATGTTCGTGGGCTGCATGTACGCGGCTGCGTTCTTCGAATCCGACCCGCACAGGGTCGTGGAAGCCGGCCTGGCCTGCATCCCGGCCAAGAGCCCCTACGGCCAGTTGATCTCTGATCTGATGACCTGGCACAAGCAGAACCCGAACGACTGGGAGAAGGCGTGGCACCTGATTGAGGACAAGTGGAACAAGCGTGAGCCCTGCCCCGAAGGCGCGTTGAAGCCCTTCAACATCGACGCCAAGATCAACGGCGCCTACATCGCTCTGGGCCTGCTCTACGGCGATGGCGACATGACGAAGACGATCCAGATCTCCACCCGCGCCGGGCAGGATTCAGACTGCAATCCCTCCTCGGCCGCAGGCGTGCTTGGCACGATGCTGGGCTGGAATCGAATTCCGGATCAGTGGAAAAGCGGCATCCCACCGCTGGCTAATCGCAAGTTCCAGTACACCGACTTCACCTTCGAGACCATCGTGGACAGCACGTACAACAGGGCCCTGGCGGTCGTGAAGCGAGCCGGGGGCACGGTGGAAGGCGACAAACTCACGGTGCCCGCCCAAGCGCCCAAGGCGCCCAAGCTGGAGGTCTGGGACGACTACGGCTCGCCCGCTGAGCGTGTGGCGATCAACGACCCTCGCTGGCAGTGGAGCGGCCAGTGGACCGACGAATCGAGCCGCAACACGGGTTCGCGCCTCTCCTCCACCAAGGGGGCATCGGCCGAGATCGCCTTCGAAGGCCGCGGCGTCATCCTGGTAGGCCTCTACCTGCCTGACGGCGGCCTCGCCGACGTCTACATGGACGGCAAACTCACGTCGACCGTCGACGTCTATCCTGACGAGGACGCGAGCAAGGGTGGCGAAAGCGTCTACCACGATTTCGCGCTCAAACCCGGCAAGCACACGCTGAAACTGGTAGTGAAGGGCGAGCCGTACCAGGGCTCCAAGGGGTCGAAGATCGCCCTCAGCAATCTGGTGGTCTTCCGCTAGTCCCACTCAGGGCTTACTCAGGGGAATGTCCAAGGTGCCGACTAGGCCGCTGCCGGAGTCCCTCACGCCGACACGGAGTACCGTTGCGCTTGACGCTCTCTCGATCGTGTGCCGGTAGAGTAGTCCCTTTCGCATGACAGTGCTGTACTGCTCCGCGGTGAGCTTCAAAGGGAGGGCCGTTTTGCTCCATGCCATTTTGCCGTCCGGAGACTTCTGATAGAAAACGAGATCCAGTGCGCCCACCCAGACATCGTTTTCGCTGCGAAAGGAGACCTTGGCGGCATCAATCTGCAGCGCAAATTGGATGGAGTTACCCTCGGCCGATAACGCCTGCGCCGTCAAGAGAAGGGCGGACTGCGTCACCGGACTCCGCCCGGCCTCCTCCAGATCGCCCTGCACATCTCGACTTGGGTCCTTCGCCGGATCGTGCGCGGTGTAACCGGCGCGATGGCGGATGCGGAGCCCGGGCCGGTTCACCCGAACCTCGATCTTTCGAAACTTCCCATCGAACCTTGGGTTGCTGGTCTGGTACGTGAGGAGGTAGTAGTGCCGAGAGTCGCTCAGAACACTGCGGAGGGCGCCTTCCAGGCTGGTACTGCGCACTTGGCCCAGTCCCCCCGTGCGCTCTGAGAAGGTGACCAGCGACGTCCCCTGGGCGAAGCCGGGAGGAACGTAGCCGAACGAAGAATTGGTAAGACGGCGGTCGTAGCCGGGAATGTTGCGGTCCTCGAGCAGGTAGAGGCTCCCCACCTGCATCCCGTAGACTACGACGCCCGCGGCACAAATCGTGTCGATTGCCCTGTCCATGGAATCCTGAAATAGCGTGGCACTGCCCGCACCGGCAGCAATCTCCGCCGGGGATGGCATGTTGTCGATCCGGTTGCCGCCATTCGTAGACATGATCACCTTCGGCGAGGTGTGCTCGGGCGTGAGAATGTTGAGTGGGAATCCGTTGGAAAGCCAGATCAGGTTCTTTCGGCCCGGAAATCCGGCGATATGCCGGGCGATCAGGCTGAGCGACTGCAGTGTCAGCAGTGTGCGGGCGCGCTGTGAGGTGCTCTGATAGAAGCGCTCATTGCTGCCGTGCTCTTCGCCCATCAAGTTCAGCCAGCGGGCCGAACTTTCGGCGACGATCTCCCCCTCGGATTTGCCGAGCACACTCAGCATGCCCGGCGACTTCTCCAGCCGCTCTATCAGTGACTTCCGATCAGAAGTAAAATCGTGCAGCAGGCTCAGTGTATTGCCCATCGAGTAGATCGCGACGAGATCCTCGCCGTCCAGCGCCCTCAGGAACCGGAGGATCTGTTCGCGCGTGGCCGTCTGGGCGCCCCAAGTCGAATTAAGGTAGTCCAAGACAAGAACGTTGATACTTCGGTGGGGGTGCGGCAGAGCCTCCGGGCGGTTTGTATAGACATTCGGGGGTAACTGGGCCAGACGTCGCTGGTCGCGAAGCACGGGTTCAGTCAGAACCTGGAGGATTCGCTGAGGCTTTCCGTCCTCAAGTAGAGAGAAATCGTCCCTCGTGAGCCCGGTGGCATAAACGCCTTTCGCGTCCGTAATGATGGTGGAAACCTCCACCAGACGCGTAGTGGTGGAAAACACCGGATCCTGCTGCTCCGCTGCCGCCTTGGAATCGCCGGTGAACAGGAGTGCGGAAGAGAGAGCCACACGAAGCAGAATTCTCGCCATTTTAAGACCAGTGTAGCCCCCTCCGATCCACTCATGATCGGTTCAGTGGAATATCGAGGGTGCCCACCAACCCGCTGCCGGAGTCGCGCACACCGATGCGCAGGACGGACGCACCCGGCTTCAGTTCCACGCTTTGCCGGTAAAGGATCCCCTTCTTCATCGCCGTTGCATATTGTTCCGCAGTGAGCTTAAGGGGCATGTTGGCCTTCGAGCCGGCCATCTTGCCGTCCGCCGACTTCTGGTAGAAGACCAGGTCAAGATAGCCCACCCACGAGTCCTTCTCCTGCCGAAAGGAAATACGGCTAGTGTCGATCTGGACAGCCACGTTTATGTTCTTGTTCTCGCCTGGCACCACCTGAGCGGTGAGCAGGATCGCCGACTGCGTCACGGGGCTGACGCCGGCTTCGTCCAGATCGCCCTTGAGTTCCGGCGTCGCATCCTTGCTGGGCTCAAAGGCCGTGTAACCCGGACGATGCCGCACCTTCATACCGGGCCTGTTCACTTTGATCTCAATCTTCCGGTATTTGCCGTCCATCTTCGGATTTGAGGTGTGGTAAGCGATCAGGTAGTAGTTCCGCCCATCGCTGATCGCCTGGCCGAGAATGCCTTCGACGTCATTGGCGCCGGCCAGGGCGGCGCCGCCGGTCTTCTCGGCAAACGTAATCAGTGAGGTCTGGTTGTCGATATTGATGGCCGTCGAACCGAGCTCAGAATTGCTGATTCGGTAGCCAGCCCCTACGGAAGCCTCATCAAACGGGACGATCAATCCGGAGACGTCCACGCCATAAACGCTGACGCCCGCGGCATTGATGGTGTCTATTGCCCGGTTCATTGAGTCCATAAACAAGGTGGCCGCGCCGCTGCCGCCCACGATCTCGCTCGGTTTCGGCATGTTGTCCACACGATAGCCCTCTGTGGACGACATGATGACCTTTGGCGTCGTGTGCTCCAAAGAGAGGATGGTGATGGGGAATCCGGTCGAAAGCCACACCAGATTCTTCCGGCCGGGGAATCCAGCCATGTGGCGGGCGATCAGGCTCAATGTCTGCATGGTGAGCAGCGTGCGGGTCCGCTCCATCGTGCTCGTATAGAAGCGCTCCGCGGCGAAACGGCTCTCTCCGAAGGCTTCCGACCAGCGCTGGGAGTCGAGGGAGACGATCTCGTTCGGCGACTTACTCAATGGGGTAAGCAACCCGGGTGCCTTCGCCAGGCGGGCCGCCAGCAACGCGTGATCGGAGGTGAAATCGTGCAGCAACTGCAGCGTCTGGCCCATCGTGTAGATCGCCACAATATCGTCACCCTTCAGCTTCCGCAAAACCGACAAGACCTGTTCACGCGTGGCGGTTTGCGAATTCCAGGGGGTATTCAGATAGTCGAGCACCAGCACAATCACGCTGCGCTGGGTGCGGGGCAGAGCCTCAAGGCGATTGGTAAACACATTCGGCGGAAGACGCAGTGGGCGCGCAGCCTGCCGTAGCGAATCCTCGGTCACCAGTTGAGTAATCGTCTGTGGCTTACCGTTCTCAAGCACGGTGAAATCATCTTTGGTCAACCCCGTAACCGGCTGTCCTTTGGAGTCGCTGACGATGGTTGTCACTTCCACCAGCCTCGTGGTGGTCGTAAAGACAGGATCCTGCTGCAGGGCAGCTGCGGGAAAGATCCACAGAAAAAGGAGGAAAGTGCAAAGAATCAGGCCGACATGTTTGGCAGACATTTCGCAGCAATTATAGCGCACGTCCTGCCAACGCACGAAAATACGAAAGCGTGCGATTGCCGCGATGAAAAACACGCCGAATCCCCCACGGGGAGAGCCGCGTATCTATTTCAAAATCGCGTCCACTGTCGCCTGTGTAATCGGATGATACCCGGGCCGCGCCTGCTTATAGATGTCCTGCGCCCGAGCCTTGCCATCCGAAGTTTTCACCAGCGCATCGAACAGCGGCTTCACAAACTTGCGGCGCCCCACTTGCACCAGGAACTCCTGCAGCCGCGGATAAGCCGGCTCATACTTCGCACGCACGGCCATCAGCAGCCACTGGGCCGCCACCTCACTGTTGCCCGCATGGGTGAAGTCCCATTGCTGGTCGAGATCGGCCATCTTGGCGGCGCTCAGATCCTCCGGCAGCGACCGCAGCCAGTGCAGCCATTCCGCGGTGACCCACGCCTTGCGCGGCGTCGTCTCAAAGTCGAAGCTGATCTTCGGCGCGTCGGGCGGCAGCCCGGGCTCATGAATCCAGGCGTCCAGGTTCTCGTTCAGAAACGACTGATGCAGGTAGGAGACGAACTGCTCCGTCGTGATCGACTGGAAGGCGAAGTGATCGAAATACGACCGGATCCATGCGTCGAACTTCTCGCGGCCGTACTTCTCTTCCAGCTTTCGCAACAGCAGCGCGCCCTTGCCGTAGGGCACCTGCGTCATGCCGTCATCCGGATCGCGGCCCTTCAGATCGACCGCCAGATGCTGATCGGCCGGGGGCAGATCCTTCATCTCGTCCTTGAGTTCCCCCACCTCGATGGCGAACTCCATCTCGGATTGGCGCCGCCCATATAGCGCCTCCTGAATCCGGCGCTCGATATAGGTGGTGAATCCCTCGTTCAGCCAGAAGTCGGACCACGTCGCATTCGTCACCAGATTGCCCGACCACGAATGCGCCAGCTCGTGCGAAACCAGCGAGACCAGAGACCGGTCGCCCGCGATCACCGTGGGCGTCGCAAACGTCAGGCACGGATTCTCCATGCCGCCGAACGGGAACGACGGAGGCAGCACCAGCACGTCGTAACGGCCCCAACGGTAGGGCCCGTAGAGGCTCTCCGCCGTCGCTACCATCTTTTCCATATCGGCGAACTCCCACGCCGCGCCCTTCAAGACGGAAGGCTCGGCCCACACGCCGCAGCGCTGGCCTATTGCCTGGAACTGCAGATCGCCCACTGCGACCGCGATGAGATACGGCGGAATCGGCTCGGGCAGGTGGAAGTGGCCGGGCCGCACTACCCGCGCCGACATCAATGGTGTCAGCGGTACCGGAGCATGGATCCGCGCCGAATAAGTCACCCGCACGCCGGGCGAATCCTGAATCGGGATCCACGACCGTGCGTGGATGGCCTGCGACTGGGAGAACAGGAATGGGTGCTTCTTCCCTGCAGTCTGCGGCGGCTCCAGCCACTGCAGGCCCGACGCCTCCGGAGAGGTCTCATACTCCACGACGACACTGCGAACTCCGGCAGCCAGCGGAATCGTCAAGGGCGTGCCGAGGAACTTGTCCTTCGCCCCAATCGTGAACCCCGACGACGAGCCATTCACCCGCAGGATGTTGAGGTCGCGCGTGTCCAGCACCAGTGTCTTGCCGGCTCGATCCAGAGTCAGTGTCACGGCGCCGCGCAGCCTCTTCTCTGCAAAGGAAACGGCCAGATCGAGTTCGACGTGGCACACACGCGATTCCGCGGGGTTGGAGTAGGAATGGATATCGGTCACGATTCTGTCTCTAGGCTAACGCGATCCGGCCGGCCACTCCCGGTCCGGGCACCCGCGGCCGGCGTCGGGTGTGCTAGCGTCTCACTCATATGAGCACTGCTCCGCGCGGCCGGCTTCAGGCACTGGATCTTTTCCGCGGCGCCACCATCGCCTCGATGATTCTGGTCAACAATCCCGGATCGTCGCCCACTTACACGCCGTTGGAGCATGCCGAATGGCACGGCTGGACTTTCACCGACACGGTCTTCCCCTTCTTCCTGTGGATCGTCGGTGTCGCCATGACGCTCTCCACCGCGCGCCGTATCGAGCAAGGTGAAGATCGCGTCCGGTTGCTGCGCCACACCGTTCAGCGCGCCGTGATCATCTTCCTCATTGGATTCCTGCTGGGTCCGTTCCCTAACATCCACTTCGCCACCATACGGATCCCCGGCGTGCTGCAGCGCATCGCCGTCTGTTACCTGATCGCCGGCATCATCTTTCTGTTCACGAAAGTGCGCGGCCAGATAGCCTGGCTGGTCGGCCTCAATGTCCTCTACTGGGGCCTGATGACGCTCTACCCAACGCCCGGCTGCGGGCCGGGCTCACTCACGAAGGACTGCAATTTCGCACGCTACATCGACACGCAACTGCTCACCGGCCACATGTGGCGTGCGACCAAGGTGTGGGATCCCGAAGGTGTCATCAGCACCCTGCCCGCCATCGGCACCGTACTTTTCGGCATCCTGACGGGCCATTTGCTGCGCCGCTTTACCGATCCTCAGCGCCGGCTGCGCCTGCTGTTTGGCGCAGGTGCCGCGCTGCTGATCCTGGCCCACGTCCTGGCCATCTGGATGCCGTTCAACAAGAACCTTTGGACGACCTCTTACTCCGTCCTGATGGCGGGCCTCGCGTCCTGTCTCTTCGGAGCCTGGTACTGGATCAGCGACCTCCGCGGCTGGGGTCGCTGGTTCCGCCCGTTCGAGATCTTTGGGTCGAATGCGATTCTGATGTTCGTGCTCAGCGGAACGGTAGCCAAGATCGCGGCGCGGTCCGGCGCCGGCGCCTGGTTCTACCAGAACGTTTGTCTGGCGATAGCCTCGCAAATCAATGCGAGCCTGCTGTACGCCATCGCCAACGTACTGGTGCTCTACCTCATCGCCTGGGCCTTGTGGCGCAAACGCTGGTTCCTCAAGTTCTGATCAACCGCTGGGCGAACTCGATGGCACGCAGCAGGCTCACCGTGGAAGCGATGCCCTGCCCCGCGATATCGAACGCCGTTCCGTGATCCACAGAGGTCCGGATGATCGGCAACCCCAGCGCCACGTTCACGCCCGCCTCGAAGTCGAGAAGCTTAAGCGGAATGTGACCCTGGTCGTGATACATGCACACAATCGCGTCATAGCGCTTCTTGCGCACGGCCAGGAAGAAGACCGTGTCCGGAGGAAACGGCCCTTCTACAGGCATCCCTTGGGCTTGCGCCCACTCAACGGCCGGCCGGATTTCGCGGATCTCCTCATCGCCGAACAGCCCGTGCTCCCCCGCATGGGGATTCAGGCCCGCCACCGCGATGCGCGCCCCGGGCTTCAGGCGGAGCACCGCCTCACTCGTCATGCGAATGATCGTGCACACCCGCTCGAACTTCGCCCGCGCAATGGCATCAGCCAGGGAACAGTGCGTGCTGACGTGCGTCACAATCAGTTGATCGGACGCCAGCATGATGGTGACATCCTCCACGCCGCACAGAGCGCCGATCAACTCGGTGTGTCCGGTGAACCCGGCATCCGTCAACTGCGTCGCCTCTTTGTTCATGGGCAGCGTCACCATGGCGGCGATCCCGCCCGCCAAAGCCGCTTTGGTCGCGGCGATCACATACTCGCGTGCGGCGTGGCCCGACTTGGCATTGATCTCACCGGGGGTTACGTCGCCAGCGCTCATCAGCTTCGCATCGATGACGTTCAGCGCTCCGGCCCGATACTCCGACGGCCGGCCGATCGAGCGGATCTCCACACCTTGTGTGTTGTATCGCTCCAGGGCCGCAACGTCCCCGTAAGCCACAAACGGGCAAGATATCTCGCCCCGATGAAAGGCGTTCAGGAGGATTTCCGGGCCGACCCCGCTGGAGTCGCCGATGGTGATGCCGAGCAGTTCCATGCTTCCTTCTCAGTTTGGCAGAGTCGTTCGTACAACCGAACCAACAGATCCGGAGCCCCGTAGCCCCCGGCCTTACTGACCAATACCCGCTGCCGCCCATCTTGCTCGAACAGGGACACCGGTACTCCGGGCAGGATCTCGCCTAGCGGCCGCAGCACAGGGTCGCCCAGACGATGCAACACACCCCGCGCCGTGTCGCCGCCGAAGATAATCAGCGTGTCGTGCGGACCAGCCAGACGGTCAAACGCCCAGGGAATCCCGTGCTTGCGGGCCGTCTCCACCTGCAGGGCCGAAGCCGGATGGGCACTGCCGTTGATCACGACGCAGTCTCGAACCGCGGGCCACGTCTCCGGAGCCTCTGGCTCGAGACCAATGATGCGAGCGATGGCGCCCGCCAGTGCCGCCGGACCGGCCACCAGCACCGGAGTTCCGCCCGCCAAGGCGGCCTGCGCCCCCGCCAGCACGTCCTCTTGCGTCTCTCCGTCGAAGATCCGAACACGCTCAAGGTCACAACCTTGCGCAGCCAGCACCTTCTCAATGCGACTCTCCGTCACCGGATTCAGTGGATCGCGCGCAAAGCTGGTCTTGTGTACCGGCTTGCCATCCACGTGCAGGACTCCCTTACGGACCGTGCGGCCCATCTCCGGATAGGCAGGCACATAGTACATGTCCGAGTCGGGGTAGGCACCCAGCAGGGCTTTGAACTCGGCTCCGATATTGCCCCGCAGCGTCGAGTCGGTCTTCTTGTAGAGAATCTCCGCCTCGACCCCCTCCATGGCGCTCAACAGCCGGAAGGCCGCCACGTCGGGCGCCAGGTGACGCGACTCCGTGTCGACCACCATCACGCCTCGAAAAGCGCCCCCAACCGGCTTCAAGGTGACGATCGCATCGGCGAAGCGGGCACCGGCTTCCAGGGCCCCGGTCAGATCGTCAGCCAGCGCCAATAGACGGAGTGTCGTCACCCTTTATTCATACATGGATTGACGACTGCCTGTCAGAAGAACCAGGTGAGCCGGACACCGGCCGTGCGTGGCTGCACCAGGCGCGTCCCGACAAACGCCGACTGGAAATTGTACAGCGCGTATTTGTTGGTCACATTCGATATCTGAAGCGACGCCTCCCACTGGCGTCTCTCTCCGCGCACATGCTGGTACCCCAGCACCACATCGGCAATGGCGCGTGGCCGCGTGCGCGGCGGGTTCGAAGTGAGGTTCACCAGAGGCAGCAGGTCCGCGTAGTCCGGATCGTTGCGGACCACGGCAGGATCCACTGCCGCCGTCACCAACCCGCTGTCGTAGCGCATGGAGCAAGTAGCGTAGAAACCCTTGGGCGCCGTGTAGTTCACAATCGTCTGCAAGCTCAGGACTTGATCGTGGTCGATCACAAAGGGCCCGGAATTCAGCAGCGCGACGTCGCCGTTGCCGATGTAAAGCCCGCCCGTGAACGGCGGAGTCGAGATCGCCCGCGCGTGGGTAACGCTCAACGAACCGGAGAAGCCCTTCACCGGCGTTACCACCATGCGGCCCTCGACGCTGTTCACTCGAATCGACTTCAGTTGCATGGGGAAGATGATCGGAGTGTTGAAGAAGCTGTTGTTGTCCTGCTGGTCCTGTGCGTCCTTGTGATAGAAGGACGCGTTCAAACTGAGCCGCCGGCCCAATGGCTGCTGCAGTCCTACCTCATAGAGATTCTGACGCTCGGGCCGGATCTTCACCACCGCGTTCCCGACAGTCGCTCGAATATCCGGGGCTACCAGCACGCTCGATTCATCGGAGTTCGAGATCAACAGGTTTTCGTTGGGCGGTGTCTGATACAGCCGGTTGTACGACGCCCGCAGCACGGTGCCCGTACCTTTCACGCTATAGGACAAGCCCAGCCGCGGCTGAAACTGGCTGCCATGGACAAGAAAACGATAGTTGTCGAACCGCAGCCCGGCCGAGATGTGCCAACGGCCCAGGTTGATCTCATCCTGCAGATAGCTGGAGTACAGCGATCCCGAGGCACGTCTGGAGAACTGGAACAGGCTTCCTCCCCGGCTCAGATCGAAGGCTAGCAGGTTCGCCAGGTAAGTCGGTGATTGCGGGTCGTTGAACGATGGATCGGTGATGCCGAATGAGAAGTTCTCACTCACCGGGAAGTGCTGGACATCCGCGCCAAAGCGAATGTTGTGCCGTCCGCGTACGAATCCCAACTGATTCAGCAGCGTGACGGTGGAGAGATGCCGTGCCTGCGCCGCGGTCACCGGGAAGTCGCCCGCGCTCGGCTGCAACTGCGCGACAGTGGTCCGGTAGGAAGAGTTGCTGCTCCATAGCGTGTTCGCGTTGAAGGTGTGCACCCAGCCCAGCGCAGCGGAGAAGTCCCGCAACTCCTGGCGCGCATCCATTCCGCGAGCCTGCTGCGAGCGCAGATTGGCTAGCTCGAACGAAGAGCGGCCCGCCAGCAGATTCACCCGCAGCACGTCGTGCGCGCCAGCCTGGTAGTCCAGCCGGGAAAACGCCCGTTGCGAGTTGCCGCCATTGTGGAGATTGTCGAGGGCCACCTGGTCCAGATAACGATTCGACTTCATCGTGTTTAGCGAGGCCGTGAAGCCCAGACGCCCCTTTTCACCGGCCACCTGCGCGACCTGAGACGCCGTGTCGAATCCGGCTCCACTCATCGCGATGGAGCCGCCCAGCAGCCGGCCCGTGCCCAGCCCGGTCTTGCTCGTTACATTCACCACCGCGGATACTTTGTTACCAAACTCAGCCGGGATGTTCCCCGTGAACAGCTCCACGTTCTGCACGATATTCGGATCCACCGAATTCGCGAACGCGCCGGTAAGCTGGTCGGTAATCGGCATGCCGTCAATAATGAACGACAACTGGTTGTGCGCCCCGCGTGGATGGATTGCCCCATTCGCGTTCTGCGCGAAGCCCGGGAAGCTCACCACCACAGCTTCCAGCCCGCGATTGCCCACCTGCAGCGCCATTCGCCCGATATCCGCCTCACTCAATTGAGCGCGCGTGCCCGTCTCCTCGGCATTCACCAGCAGAGCGCGGTCACTCGCGCTGACGCTCACCTTGGTCTCGTTGGCTGCCAGGTCCAGACGCACATCGAACTCCAATGTCAGACGCGCGGACAGGGAGATCGTGGATTCGTGGGCCCGGAAGCCCGGCGCCGACACATTCACTTCGTAGTTGCGAGCCGGGATGTTCGTGATTTGAAACGCCCCATCCGCATCCGACTCCGCCTGCCGCTCGAAGTTGGTCAAGGCATTCCTGACAACCACCCGCGCCGCCGCCACCGGTGCGCCCGACGGATCGGTCACACGGCCGGCCAGCGCGGCGGTGCTTTGTGCGAACAGATGCGAAGAAGCGAGGAAACAGCAAATCCAGAGACACGTATAGCGTTGATGCATTGAGTTGCAGGTGTTCCTAATTCCCAGAATTTAGGTATGCCTAAAAACGATCTTAGACCGACTCGCCCCACAATGCAAGCATTTCCGGCAATCGAACTCGTTCGCGCCTCCAATGGCATCCTGTGGCCCGTCATCGGACAGGTTGCGGCTCTCCAACGCCATGGGCTAGGTTTAGGTTGAGTGGCAAAAAAGGGCACGACGCGCGGCAACAGCGAATCCACCGACGATTACCTCAAGGCAATCCTCACCATTGGTGGACCCCAGGAAGACCGCGTCACCGGTAACGCGTTGGCTGAACATCTCCAGGTCCGCCCCGCCTCCATCACCGGCATGCTCCAGAAACTCTCCGGGCAGGAAACACCGCTGGTCGAGTACGAAAAACATCGTGGAGCCCGGCTCACCCCGGCCGGCAAACGCCGCGCCCTCGAGGTCATCCGCCACCACCGCCTCATCGAACTCTTCCTGCACGACATCCTCGACTACCCATGGGATGAAGTCCACGCCGAGGCCGAGCGCCTTGAGCACTTCATCTCCGAGCGCATGGAGGAGCGGATCGCCGCCAAACTCGGAGACCCACTCATCGATCCGCACGGCCATGGCATCCCGCGCAAGGACGGCAGCCTGCCTGTCCGCCGGGAGGTCTGCCTCGCCGAGTTGCCGGCTGGCGATGCCGGCGTGGTCACCAGCGTCTCTGACCGCCGTCCCGATGTCCTGCGCGAACTCAAGAATCTCGGCATCGTGCCGCGCACCCAACTCACCGTCATTGAACGTCGCGCGGGCAGCCGCCCCATGCGTGTCCGCATTGGCGGCGCGGCACAGGAAGTCCCACTCACCGCAAGGCTCTCCAGCGCCGTCTACATCACCCTGTAGCCCTGCCGATTGCACATATACTGTGTGCTATGCCCTGGGCCCCCAGGTATAGGTTGCGCCGCTGGCTTCGTGCCGCCTCACTGTTGTGGGGCTCGCGCTAGTGGCTTCACCCGCGCGCACTGGCTGGCGTACCGTCCGGGGTTTCCTGATCCTCATTGCGATCTACCTCGTGGTCACGCAGCTTCTGCCCAGACCACAAGCCATCACGCCCAATGCGTGGAATCTGACCGGCCTCTTTCTGGCCACGGTGGCCGGACTTGTCATACAGCCGGTCGCCGGAGGCGCTCTCGTCCTTCTGGCCATCACCCTCAGCACGTTGCTGGCGGGCATGAAGCTCTCCGACGCCCTGGGCGGCTATGCCGACTCCACCGTCTGGCTGGTGATGGCCGCGTTCTTCGTCTCCCGCGCCCTCATCAACACGGGACTTGCGCGGCGCATCGCCCTGGGCTTCGTACGGCTCTTCGGCCGCAGCACCCTCGGAGTCTCCTACGCTCTCTCCCTCTCCGACATGGTGCTGGCCACCATCATCCCCTCCAACGGAGCGCGGTCCGGAGGCGTCATCCTCCCCATCGTCCGGTCGATCGCCGAGCTCTACGGATCCACGCCCGGCGCAACCGCCAATCGCGTGGGTGCCTTCCTGATGGCCGGCGTCTATCAGGCCATCTGCGTCACCGCCGCCATGTTCTACACCGGCCAGGCGAGCAACCCGCTGGCGGCCCAGATGGCCGGAAATCTGGGTTACCGCATCACCTGGGGCGGTTGGCTCGTCGCGGGTATCGTCCCGGGCCTGGTTTCTCTCGCTTTGGTGCCCTGGGTCGTGCTGCGGTTGTTTCCGCCCGAAGTGAAGCACACCCCGGAGGCAGCCGCTTTCGCTCACACCGAACTGGTGAAGATGGGCCCGCTCTCGCGCAACGAAAAACTCCTGTCCCTGGTCTTCGCGGGCGTCTGCGGAGCCTGGGTCTCCTCCAGTTGGACCGGCATCGACATCACTGTCGCCGCTCTCCTCGGCAGCCTGGCCCTTCTCCTGACGGGTGTCCTTCAATGGGAGGACATCATCAACGAGAAGGCTGCCTGGGACATCTTCATTTGGTATGGCGGCCTGCTGCGGCTCGGGCGGGCGCTGAACGAACAGGGCGTCACGGAAGTCTTCGCAAAGACCGTGGGTGCCCGCTTCGAGGGCCTGGGGTGGCTCTCGCTGCTCGTAATCGCTGTCTTGATCTGCTACTACTCCCACTACTTCTTCGCGAGCATCACCGCCCACATGCTGGCCATGTACGCACCCTTCCTGGCTCTGCTGGCGCACTCCGGCGCGCCTCTTCCTCTTGCCGTCTTCAGCCTGGCGTGCTGCCTGAACTTGAGCGCCGGACTGACCAACTATGGCACCACCCCGGCGCCCATGTTCTTCGGTCAAGGTTACGTTTCCATGAAGGATTGGTGGCGGATTGGATTTGTGATCTCCCTATGTCACCTCGCCGTCTGGGGCGGCGTCGGCTTCGCATGGTGGAAGTTCCTCGGCCTGTGGTAGACGGTGCCTGCTCCCTAACAGACGCCGAATCAGCATGATAGGACAGATGCGGTTCTTACCGCGCCAACCCGGGGAAAGTACGTCGGGGTCGTGATCCGCAGTCCCCATCCTTCGATATCAGACAATAAACTCCGGTTTTGACCCTTGCACTCGCTGGAATCTTGAATATACTGTAGTTGGAACGGCCCCCCAGAGAGCGGCGGTTCTACAAGGTTGCCCTGTGCGCTACCTCACGATTACTGCCATCATCTGTCTTGCTTTGACGACGCAATCCGCGTGGGGCCTGGAAGGGCTTCCCTCCCTCAATGGCCCACTCACACTAGTCGTCCAATACGAAACACAGCCGCCTGCCGAATCGCTCGCCGAAATGCGGCGGGAGCTCAACACCCTTCTCCAAAAGTCATCGATTCAGGTGGAGTGGCGGCTTCGCGAAGAGATGAAGCCTGGCACCCAGGTCTCCGATCTGGTGCTCGTGAAGTTCCGGGGCAGTTGCCGCATGCAGGTGGAGCCGGCTCTTCTCGACGAGCGCGGACCGCTCGCCTTCACCCACACCACCGACGGAGAAGTCTTACCCTTCAGTGAGGTTCTCTGCGACAAGGTTCGAGTTGCTGCCCGCAGCGCGATGCACGGCGGTCAGTTGGCCCAGGGGAACCGCCTGATGGGCCGGGCGATGGCCCGTGTTTTGGCGCACGAGATTTATCACATCGCCGGCAACACCAAGGGTCATACCAAGGAAGGCGTCTCTCGCCGCGCCCTTACCGGGGCCCAGCTCATCGCCGAGCACATGGACTTCGACCAGTTGGGTGAGCACGCCCTCCATCGCAAAGAGGCTCGCTAAGACAGGCGGCGGTTCACGCGCGCGGTTTCCCTATTTCTGCGTGCAACTCCCCCAAGGGAGCGTCTCCTCCGGCGACCTTCCACTTTTTCATCAGGAATTCGACGCCGTAGAACGCACAGCCGACGCCCACCGCGGCCACTGCGTTGACACACAGCACCAGCAGGGCGGTCGACAGAAACGCTGCCGCATCGATCATCCGCATCTTCGGGATACGGCGCCAGGCCGACCAATCCAAAAGACAGAAGCCCATCCAGGCGGTCACTCCGGCCAGCGCGGCGAGCGGAATCTGCGCAAGGATTCCGGAGCCAAATCCGATCACCGCCGCCAGCACGGCCGCGTGGAAGATATTCGACATCCGGGTCGTGCCTCCACAGCGGATGCTCGCCAGACTACGGGCGGGAATGCCGACGCTCATGGGTGCTCCGAACATGCCGGCAATCACGTTGGAAATGCCGTAAGCGCCCAACTCAACGTCCGCATCCACCTTCTTCATCTTGATGTGACGCCCCCGGAAGTGCTCGACCACCCTGGAGGTGATCAGGATATTCACACTGGACACGAACGCCAGCGCGAACCCCGTCGGCAACACCGAGAATACGTCCTTCGGCGACCACGCGAATCCGGCAAATGGCGGCAGTTCCAGGGATAGCACGCCCACCTGCGCCTCTTTCATGGCGAACACCCTGGCCGCAATCAGAGCCACCCCGACCCCGATCAGCGGCGCGGGCAGCCTCGGCCACAGCTTCGCGATCACCACACACATCCCAATCACGAGAAGCGAAAGAAACAAGGGCTGAAACCGTGCCTGCGTCAACCGCTGCGCGATCACCGCCAGGATCTCAACCATCGACCCGCTGCCCGACCCTTTGATGCCCGTAATAGTAAACAACTGCGAAACCACCATCATGCCCCCGATGCCACAGGAGAACCCCGTGACCACCGCGTGAGGCACCATGGAGACATACCGCCCAAGCCGCATTAGGGAAAAGGCCATCATGAAAACGGAAGCGACAAGGCTTACTTTGGCGGCGCCGCCAATCCCGTGCATTCGCACGGCCTCGGCGATAAAGGGGACGGTGACAGAAGACGTTCCGCCGATGAGTACAGGATTCCTACCGAGAATCGCCGTAATCGGCGAAGTGAGCAGAGAGGTAAAGACCCCCAGGACGGGAGGCAGCCCCATAAGGGCTGCCATCGCCAGTCCGTATGGCAGTGCGATGAGGGCGGCAATGAAGCCGCCGCTCAGATCGCCCGCCATCGTTTTCCACGTATAGCGGAGTTTGGGTAACTGCATGGCTTAAGCCATTACTTTTTCGAACGCCACCTTGAACTTGGCCATCTCTTCCTTCGTTCCGACGGAGACGCGGACGTGAGTCGGCCACGCCTTCCAGACACGTCCGATGTACACCTTCTCGGCCGCCATGGCCTTCACGACTTCCTGGCCGGGCCGCTTCACATCGACCATGAACTTGTTGCTCACGGACGGCACGAAGCTGTAGTTCTTCTTCGTCATCCAGGCGAAGACATCTTCCCGGATGTCGCCAATAATCTTGCGGCGTTCCGGCACCAGCGTCTTTACCTTCAGACTCGCGTGGGCCCCAATCATGCCCGTCACAGGCAGTGCGCCGGCGCCGTAGTGCTGGATCTTGGCCAGTAGGTCGGGCCGCCCGATCGCCGCGCCCGCGCGGAGTCCAGCCATGCCATACAACTTGGAGAACGTGCGGAGAACGATCACATCCTTGTCCGCTGCCACCAGGTCCGTGCCGAACGCCTCACCACTCAGGTGGATGTACGCCTCGTCCAGCAGCAGGATGCTGCCCGCGGGCTTGTTGGCCACCAGCCACTCGATGTCCGACTTCTTCGTGATCGTGCCGGTCGGATTGTTCGGGTTGCAGACGTAAAACAGGCCAGCCTCGGGCGAAGCCGCCACCATGGCCTTCACGTCGTGCGCGTAAGTCTTTGTCAGCGGTACGGTGATGACCTTGGAGCCGATGAAGGCCGCGGCACGCTGGCCGGCTTCATACCCTGGGTCGCCCATCACCAACGGCTTCGTTGGTGAGGTGAAGGCCAGCACACTCCGGTGCAGAGGATCGCTGGATCCGGCAAAAGGCATCACATAGTTGGGCTTCACGCCCTCCTGGTCGGCCAGCGTCTTGGCAAAGTCGAACGTCTCTTCGTACAGGTAGCGTCCGCCCTTCTGGACGACGCTGTGAATCGCCTCCGCCGCCTCGGGGCAAGGACCCATTGGGTTCTCGTTGGCGTTGATCTTCACCGCATCGGGCGACAGCCGCCCAATGTTGGAGAGCTGGGCCAACGCCGGCTCGTTAAAGAAGGGCAGCGTCGATCCGGCGCCCAAAAGCAACCCAAGCCGGCCCATGCTGCGCCGGCTGAACCCGCGCTTGACGAGTTCGACTTTCTGTTCATGCGAGAGAAGGTTGGTCATTGAAAGGTCCCCAGTAGACTGACTTTCGATGCCGGCGGCCGGGGGATTGGCCCGGCCGCCCGCGGTTGGTGGTTAGAAGTATACGCGCATGCCCAACTGAAGCATGCGTGGGAAGTTGCCTTGCGAAGTGATCGTGCCGAACGAACCGCTGCCCCAGGCCGTGTTGGGCCCGCGGAACAGAGGTGTGTTCATGGCGTTCAGAGCCTCGGCCCGGAACTGCACCTTGAGGTTCTCGAAGATCTGAGCGGTCTTGAATACGGAAATGTCCCAGTTCGCCTGCCCCGGACCGCGCATCGAGATCGTGCGCGACACGTTGCCCAGCGTGAAGGGAGCCGCATCGGTGAAAGCCGCCTTGTTGATCCAGCCGTCGATCCGCTGGCCGAAGCTACCGGACGCCTCCGGCGACACCCCGGTGGCGTTCGGACGCTGCCGCGATGTGCCCAGGCTCGAGTTGCCGTTGTTGTTCATGTAGATCATCAGCGGGTAACCGGTCTGGAAGGTCGAAATCGCGTTGACGGACCAGCCGCCAACCACGTAGTCCATGGCGCGGGAGACGCCGGAAAGCATCGCCTTGCCCTTGCCGAACGGTAGTTCGTAGGTCACGGCGTTCGTCCAGCGGTGCGGGGAGCTCGAGTACGCCAAGCCGTATTCACCGGCCATGGAGTAGACATCCTGAGGTCCACCATTGCCGGAGTTCAGATTGTTGCCCGGGCCGCCGCCGCCCATGTCAAAGTTCTTCGCCCAGGTGTACGCCGTCACCAGAGTCAGCCCCTTGGACATGCTCTTCTGGGCCCGGATCACCATGGAGTCAAATTGGGCGGTGTTGTTGTCGTTGTTCGTGTAGTTCACCGAAGCAAACTGCGGGAAAGGCCGCAGCAACTGGTTCGCCGCCACCGTGGCGCCGCCGATGGCCGACACGCCGCCCTTCTGGTAGTAGGGATTCGCCACGGCGGCGTTCAGCGCGGAACCCATGCTGAAGTACTTCGGATCCAACTGGTTGATGTTCTCCGATGCCGTCGTCCAGGTCAGGTGGGCGGAACGGGAACCGGAGTAGCCGATGGAGGCCACCCAGCCGCTGCCCAACTCACGCTGGATATCGATCGAGAACTGCTGCACGCGCGGCGAAGTCGCAGTCGGCGAGAAGATCGTCATCGGCTTACCGATGCCGGTCAGACCACCCAGCGAGTTGCCCACCGGCTTATCCAGGCCGTTCGGGAACGGATTCGAAAGGGAGATCAGCGGAGTCTTGTTGCCGTCGTTCGACGCTGAAGGAGCCGTCGTGGCCGTGATGCCTTCACTGTTATACGGCGAACCCAATGCGAAGTTCGGAGCCCAGAACATGCCGTAGCCGGCGCGGATCACGGTCTTCGAATTCCACTGGTAGGCCACGCCGATACGCGGAGACCACTTGCTCAGGTTCGGATTGCCGGTGGTCGTGCTCGCGCCCGGCTGGCCAGCGAACAGGAACACACCCTTCGTCGTCACGCCGGACGTGGTGGTGATCGGGTTCGTTGCGTTCGGATCGAACCCGGTAATGAGGTTGTTGTTGACTTCCTTCAGGCCGGTTTCCCGCTCCCACCGCAGGCCGATGTTCAGGGTCAGCTTGGTGCTGACACGGAAGTCGTCGTGCAGGTAGAGAGCCTGGTAGTCGACATACTGATACAGCTTCGTCGGGATGAACCCAGTGGCTCCGGCCGGAGCGCCCAGCAGCATGTCGGCCATGTCAGCGCCCGAAGCGCTGGTCGACGAATTGGAGTTGGCTCTGGTGAAGGTGTTGGCGAAGGTGAAGGCGCCGGCGCTATTGCCGAAATCCAGACCGTCATCGTGCATTCTGCGATAGTCGTACCCGAACTTCAGACTATGACGACCCAGGTACTTCGCCGCCGAGGCGCCGAAATTCTTCGAGTGATGCACATAGTTGAAGTTGTTGTTCGTGCCCAGCGAGTACGCGTTCTGCATCGTGACGTTCGGGAATGTCGGCGAAGGAACATCCTTGATGAACGCGTTGTTGAAACCGAGCGTCGCCAGGTTGAAGTTCTGCGACTTCTGCGTGCCGATGTTCGGGAATCGGTTGAAGCCGTAACGAACCGTCACCACCCAGGTGGGTGAAGGCGTAATCGTCGAGTTGATCGCCGTCGCGTCGACATACCGCCGCAGCAGCCACTGGTCCGGCGAGGAGATGGTCGGATACGGATTCTCACCCGGTTCGGCGGAGTTGTACCGCATGTAGCTCAGACTCGCGCGCCACCAGGTGGTGAGCTGCTGGTCGAACTTTCCGAACAACTGATCCGCCTTGGAGGCCAGCGGACCGGCGCCGGCCAGGTTGTTCTGACCGTAATAGTTCCCGCCCGATGCCTTGTTCGGCATCATGTAAGTGGCGGCGATGTTCTTGCCCACCGTATCCTGGCGGCTCAGCGGAATCACGTTGCCCGCGAAGGCGGTGCGCGAACCATCGGCCAGCGTCGTCAGCGGATCGTAGATCGTCAACAGGTTACCGGCGCTGTTCTTGGTCTGCGAGAAATCGCCGACGCGCTCCAGCGCGGTCGGCGTGTACTGCTCGCGGCTAGCCGCCTGCGTGTCGCGGTAGCCCTCGAAGCCAAGCCAGAAGAACGACTTGTTCTTGCCGTTGTAGACTTTCGGGATCACCACGGGACCGCCGAACGATCCGCCGTAGTTGCGGAACGGCTGATCCGTAATCCCAATTCCGTTGCGGTTGTTGAAAAAGGTATTCGCCAGCCAGTCCGTCTGGCGCATATAGCCCATCAACGACCCGTGCACCTGGTTGGAACCGGACTTCAGCAGTGTATTGAACACGCCGCCGCCCGTACGCCCCATCTCCGCGTCATACGTGGCGTACTGCACCTTCATCTCCGACACCGCTTCCAGCGATGGGATGATGATGGCGCGATTGGAGAAATCCGTGATCGGCACACCGTCAATCAGGTAGTTGTTGCCGCGTACCGGACCGCCGTTGATCGAGATCTGCGAGGAGCCTGACTGGTCCTGCATGCGGTTGTACGCGGGATTGCCCACCTGCACCACCGTCGGTGCCAGGCGGGACATCATAAACGGGTTGCGGCCCAGATTCGGCAGGTCCGTCAACTTCTGCCGATCCACCACCTGACCCTGCGACGCCGACGCCGTCTCCAACAGCGGAACCTCTTCCGTCACCATCACGCTCTCTGTGACCGCACCGACTTCCATCTTCACGTCCAGACCGACCGCCTGCTGCGTTGCGACCACGATTCCAGTCCGCTCGAACTTCTTGAAACCAGGCGCTTCCG
Source organism: uncultured Paludibaculum sp. (assembly GCF_963665245.1). NCBI lineage: Bacteria > Pseudomonadati > Acidobacteriota > Terriglobia > Bryobacterales > Bryobacteraceae > Paludibaculum > uncultured Paludibaculum sp. Next base: position 638,166 of record NZ_OY762269.1, on the reverse strand, counting down.
CCACCAGTTTGTATGTCGCCGGGGTCACCGACGCAAAGCTGTATTCGCCACTGGTGTTCGAAATCACCGCGCGGGACTGGTTCGTCCCTTCGTCGATCATGCTCACCTTCGCGTTTGCGATCGCGCCCCCTGAACTATCGGCGATCAAACCGCGAAGGCTGCCGTAAATCGATTGCCCCTGAAGATTGATGGTCGTTGCAAGCACTGCCGCCAATAGCGGCAATGTTCGCATTCCCCGTAATGCGCTCATTACCAGAGACTTGTTGAACTGCATGGATAGTAATCTCCCCTGATTCACGTAACTCGGATCCCGGGCGCATTCAAACCCGGAACTGGACTGATTGAGTTCGGTGGGCTCAGTACTTGAGAGCGCTAGTATCGCAACATAGCGATGTACTGCAAGGAGGGAGGTGCGAGGAGAACCGTGACGGGAGAATCGGTTCTCGATCTTCTGCCTGATGTTCTGTGATTGTAATCGACAATCACATTGTTACGCCATCGAAAAAATTGATGCGGTGAAAAAAGAAACCTGCCGGCACCGGCATACGTCCCGGGCCGCGCCACGTAGGTGCGCGTGTGTGACAGGGCGGGGCGCCCGGCTAGCTGACCGCCTCGATCTCCACCTTCGCCGCGTCCCGTTCATAGCGGAGACGCGCCTGGTGCTCCTGCCAAAGCGTGGAGCAACCGGCCCAGAAATAGCCGCTGACGAAGATCATCAGGAAAGGCAGGGCGAAGAAGTTCATGACCTCGATGCAATACAAGGCCATGAAAAGAAAGAAGCAACCAAACGCAATCTCGGCGAACGGCAACCAGCCCGACTTCCGCTTATAGGCAGTGGCCCTGCCACCGCCCACCGCCTTCGGAGCGTACTTGGGTGTCCGTACAAACGCCGACTGTTTGCCCATCAGGGCTTCGATCACTGCTTTCGTGTTCGAAATCGTCAGAGCCACACCCATCGCCAGAAGGAATGGTAGGATGAACACCGCCCGCTTCCAGTTGTTCGGGTACAACTCGTGCTCGGCCAGAAGATAGAAGGTGACTACCGACCAGAAAGAACACACGATCAGAGGCAGGTCAACCAGGACCATCTGGTCCCAACCGATATAGAAGCGGACGATCATCACCGGCAACATCAGAGCGGAAACCACGACCATCAGCGGATAGCTCAGGTTCGGCGTCAGATGGAACCAGGCTTCGGCCTTCTCGCGCCAACCGATCTTGGCCCGGAAGATCGTGGGCAGCAGCTTCAACGCCACCTGGGTCAGGCCTTTGGCCCACCGCTGCTGTTGCACCTGGAACCCATAGGTGTCCACGGGCAGTTCGCTGGGGCATTCAATCCACGGCAGATAGATGAAGTTCCAGCCCTTGAGCTGAGCCCGATAGCTGAGGTCGGAATCCTCGGTCAATGTGTCGTGCTGCCAGCCGCCGGCGTCGTTGATCATCGCCCGCCGCAGAATGCCGGCTGTCCCGTTGAAATTAAAGAACAAACCCTGGCCGAACCGCGCCACATGCTCCAGCGCGAAGTGCCCGTCCAGCATCAACGCTTGCACTTCGGTCAGCAGACTGAAATCGCGGTTGAGATAGGTCCACCTCGTCTGCACCACCCCGATCTTGGGGTCGGAGAAGAAGTGGATCGTCTTCTCCAGGAAATCCTCGGGCGGAATGAAGTCGGCGTCGAACACCGCCATGAACTCGCCCTTCGCCTGCGCCATCCCGGCCTGCAGCGCGCCCGCCTTGAACCCCGTCCGGTCTATCCGGTGAATATACTCAATCGGATGCCCCTGCGCCTTCAACCGGGCCACCAGAGCCTCTGTATAGGGATGCGTATCATCCGTCGAATCGTCCAGAACCTGGATCTCCAGCAGTTCCTTCGGATACCGCAGCTTGAGGACCGATTCCAGCAACTGGTCCACCACGTTGCGTTCATTGAACAGCGGCAACTGAACCGTCACCCTGGGCAGCGAGTCAAACAGCTTCGCCGGCACCTTGGGCACCCGGCTTCTATACTTTAGATAGCCACGCACAACAGCGAAGCGATGGGCTCCATAGACCGCCAGAATGGTCAGCAGCGTGAAGTAGGGGAGCAGCAGCAGCCAATCGAACCAGCCCAGTTGATGAATCCCCGAGAACGTGTTGTCGGTCAGAGCCCGGGTCCAACGGTCCACCTTCGATGGGGCAAGGAAAAGTGCTAACGAACCAAGTAAATCCATAGGTTTGCGCCCACTCCCGTCATCCGTGCGCTGAGTTGCGATGCTTCCTTCTACTGCGGTGCTGGCGAAACAGGCGCGGCACCCACTGACGGCAAGGTCTGGACGACTCCACTATCGCTCGCAACCTCAACATTTTACATCAAAGCCTGTCATTCTGTTCTTTCAGAATTGTCCGTAGAGGATAAGGACTTGTCGACACTCACCAGTCTTCGTTCTTTCTTCGCATTCCGTTCCAAAGACAGGCTCAGGCCGCTGATACTTTTATCTGCCGAATATAGGGCATACATTCGGGGAACCACCTACCCCTCATGGTCGTAAGATGGACTATGTAGGTCCGAGGAGGATGCCCGGTGCCGCTAGCAACACACGTCAGAATACTCGCGTGGTTCAACATCGTACTAGGTGCCATCGGAGTGTTCGCGGCCCTGTTCACATTTGCTGGCGCTTCGTTCCTGCACCTGCTTCTGGCCGATGTCATCCGGGAGGCAAGCACCATTCCGGTCGACGTCATCCAATTGGGCGCCACCATCCTCATCGGCCTGATCCTGGTAATGTCGCTACCTTGCCTGGTCCTCGGGTTTGGTCTCTACTACGTACGGCCCTGGGCCCGGATCCTTGGGCTGATCCTGGCAGCCATCAACCTGCTCTACTTCCCCTTGGGCACCGCCATTTCGCTCTATGGCTTTTGGGTCCTCCTCAAACCGGAAACCGAAGCTATGTTCAGGCAGACGGCCGTGGCGCGGGCTTAGGATCTGCCGGAACCGGTGGAATCACCGCCGGAGCGACGCCCGCCGCAAAAGCACGTAGCGTTAACACAGTCGTGATTATAATCTGGTGATAGGGGTATGTTGTCTCCTCGAACCATCGAAGTGCTGCACTCCATCGTGCAGATGTACATCGAGACCGGAGAGCCTGTGGCTTCGCGCAGCATCGCCCGACTGCGCAAGGACAACCTGAGCCCTGCCACTATCCGCAACATCATGGCCGATCTGGCGGATCTGGGCTACCTCGACCAGCCCCACACCTCCGCCGGCCGCGTGCCTACCCCCAAGGCATTCAAACACTTCGCCCAGGGCATCGCCGCCTCCCGAGTCCCCGGCGCCAACCTCGACCGTCTGCGCGAGGAACTCGTCCAGCGCAACAGTCTGGAAGAACGGGCCGAACACAGCTCCCACCTGCTCACCGAGCTCACCCGCAACGTAGGCATCGTCGCGGCCATCCCAGCCATCGCCCAATCCCTCGATCACCTGGAACTCGTGCCGTTGTCGGAACTTCGCGTCCTGATGGTCGTCGTCACCAGCGATGGCTTCGTCCGCAATCAGGTGGCTCACTTGACGGAACCGGTTTCGCCCGAGGAGCTCATCTCCATCCGCAACTACGTCAACCAGGAGTTCGGCGGCTGGAGCCTGCAGGACATTCGCCGGGAACTGGGACGCCGGCTGCTGGAGGAACGTGCCGCTTACGACTCCCTGCTGCGGAAACTCACTGTCCTCTACTCGCAGGGCTTGCTCGAGATCGGAATGGTGCCGCAGATCTACCTCGAAGGTGCCTCCAACCTGGTCGGCATCGACCTGCACCTGACCAAGGAACGCCTCCGCGATCTCTTCCGTGCCCTTGAGGAGAAGAAGCGCCTGATGGAACTCCTCGACCAGTTCCTCGCCGACAGCACGGCCGGAATTCAGGTCCAGATCGGCCTGGGTGACGCCCACCCCGCCATGCGCGACTTCTCGTTGATAGGAATTACCGTGGAGATGCCCGGGGGCCTCCAAACCAAGATGGCGGTCCTGGGTCCCATGCGGATGAATTACCCCCGCGTGCTGGCCGCCGTTACGCACGTTGGGCTGGTCTTGAAAACTCTGCCACAATAGACGTTAGACCCCTGTTACCCTGAAACTTGGAAGATAAAGATGGAGAAAGACACGACGAACGCCGAGGCTCTGCCCACGCTCGAAGGCGAGGATGTGGCAGCCCTGAGTGACGCCTCCGCGCAACTCGAGGCATTGGCCTCACAACGAGACCAGTTGGAGAAAGAGAAAGCCGAATTGAACAGCCGCCTGCTGCGCATGGCGGCGGAATTCGACAACTTTCGCAAGCGGACTGAGCGCGAAAAGGCCGAAGCCATCGAATATGGTTCCTACGACGCCCTCAAGGCGCTGCTGCCGATCCTCGATGATTTCGAACGCGCATTGAAAACGGAAGTCGCCGATTCGGAATACGCCCGCGGCATGGCCCTCATCTATCAGAGGATGTCCGAGGCCATGCGCAAACTAGGGCTCGAACCCATCGAGTCGGAAGGCAAGCCGTTCGATCCCAATATCCACTTCGCCATCGACCGCTGCGAATCGCCCGATGTCGAGGTCGACACGGTGGTCGCCGAATACCAGCGTGGATACGTCTTCAAGAGCCGCCTGCTGCGCGCGGCCATGGTGAAAGTCGCGGTGAAGGGTTGAACGTGAGCAAGCGCGATTACTACGAGGTGCTCGGCATCGAGCGGAATGCCAACGATCAGGAGCTGAAGAGCGCCTATCGGAAACTCGCGCTGAAGTACCACCCCGATCGCAATCCGGGTAACGGCGAGGCTGAGGAGAGGTTCAAGGAGGCCGCCGAGGCCTACAGCGTCCTCAGCGACCCCGAAAAGAAGCGGACCTACGACACCTACGGACATCAGGGCGTCAGCGGCGCGGGCCAGCAGGGCTTCAATCCCGACGCGTTCTCCGATTTCGCCGACATCTTCGGCGATTTCTTCGGCTTTGGCGACCTCTTCGGCGGAGGCGGCGGAAGGCGCCGCAATCGCGCGCAGCGCGGCGATGACGTGCGCTACGACCTAGAAATCTCTTTCGAGGACTCCATCCGCGGGCTGGAAGCGGAAATCCAGGTGCCGCGTCTCGAGGCGTGCCAGTCCTGCAAGGGCACAGGCGCCGAGAGCGAAGACGGCTGGACCACCTGCAGCGTCTGCCGCGGCCGCGGCGAGGTGTTCTATCAGCAGGGCTTCCTTTCCATCCGCAAGGGCTGCGGTCAGTGCGGAGGCTCCGGCAAGATCCTGCGCCGCCCATGCCGCAAGTGCAAGGGCGAAGCTTACCTCCAGACCTCGAAGAAACTGAAGGTGAAGATCCCGGCCGGCGTCGACACCGGCATGAAGATGCGCGTCAGCGGCGAGGGCCAGCCCGGCGCCAATGGCGGCCCATCCGGCGACCTCTACGTCTTCCTCACGGTTACGGCCCACCCTGTCTTCGAGCGCAAGGAGTACGACCTGCATTGCACCGTCCCGGTGAACGTGGCCCAGGCCGCGCTCGGCACCGAAATCCACGTACTCACTTTCGAGGGGCTGGAAAGCATGAAGGTCCCCGAAGGCGTCCAGAGTGGCGAAACCTTGCGCCTGCGTGGCAAAGGGGTGCCGTTTGTGAACGGCGGCGGCCGCGGCGACCTCATCGTGCACGTCGAGGTCCGCACTCCGCGCAAGATCACACGGGAGCAGCGGAAACTGCTCGAACAGCTCCGCGACACGCTGCCGGTCGAGAACGAACCCGAGGAGAAGAGCATCCTCGAGAAACTCAAAGACTACTTGATGTAGCCGCCGGCCGGAGCTCTACTCGGGCTTCCGCGCAATCACGATCAACGAAGTTGGCGCCCAGGGCAGCCAGCCGTCGATGCGCTTCCACAGCCACACCAGGCGGTCGAATACCGTCAGTTGGAACCGCGAAAAGCTGCGCCTGCGCAGGATCCGCCCGTTGAACCACCAGCCCGGCCGCGTCGGCCGGTTGAACCCGAAGAGTTTCTCGACCTCAAATCCGGCGGCCAGAACTTTCTCTCGAAGCTCGGCTTCCGAGTAGCGGCGGCAGTGGCCCAATACGCGGTCCAACTCACCATAGACCGACATCCCCTCGGGCACCAGGACGATGGCGCGCCCACCCGGCCGCAGCGCCCGCCGCATGTTCAGCAGTCCGGTGCGGTCGTCCTCCACGTGCTCCAGCACGTTCAGGCACACAACTGTATCCACCTGGTCTTCGAGTTCGTCGAAATCGGGCGGATGGCTCAGATTGCAGGTCACCGCGCGAAAGTTCGGCCGGTGCGACAGCCTTGATCGCAGCCGGGCCAGATGCTCCTCGTCGATGTCGGAAGCCATGTACAGCTCACGTCTCGGAGCCAGGCATCGCGAGAGATTCCCGATCCCCGCCCCAATCTCCAGCACACGCTGCCCCACATACGGCCTGATCGTATCGGCCATCCATCGGTTGAAGCGATTGGCGCCGGAAAGTGTATCGAGAATCTCAGGTCCGGACTCTTTGTAGATGTCCCGCAGAAACGCAAACCGCATCACGGTCAACAGTGCCAGCAGCGCGTCGCCCTTGCCAATCTTCTTGCCCTCTTCGTACGTCCGTCCGTGATAGCTGATGGGCGTCTCGTAGATGTGCACCTGCCGCTGCGACAGTTTAATGGTCACCTCGGGTTCGAACCCGAATCCATCACTGCGCAGCGGGATGCTACGGATCAACGAAGTCCGGAAGACCTTGTAGCACGTCCACACATCGGTCAGATTGAGGTCGCTGATCAGGTTCACGGCGTTCGTCAGAAACCAGTTCGCCAGAGAATGCCAGAAGTACAGCACCCTGCGCTCGGTCCCCACCGCGAAACGCGTCCCATAGACCACGTCCGCCTTCCCACTGAGCAACGGCCCCAGCAGTTTTGGGAACTCGCGTGGATCGTATTCCAGATCCGCATCCTGGATCACGGTGTAGTCGCCTTTGACGTGTTCCAGACCCGTGCGTACCGCCGCGCCCTTGCCTCGATTCACTGCGTGGCGAAATACGCGCACACGCTCCGGATGGTCCTTCGCAATCCGCTGGGCAATCTCCCACGAACCGTCGTCCGAACCGTCGTCCACCACAACGATGTCCCGCTCCATGGCCGCCGGCAAAGGCGCCGCCAGAACCCGCTCGAGCAGAGCGCCCAGAAACTCCTCCTCGTTGTAAACGGGAACGATGATAGATAGAGTTGGCATTATTCTTCAGGGGGGCTACGCCAGCGGAGGCCTCTGCAGGTGCCATTTCGTGGCTTGCTCATACGCCAGTGCCACACGCAACGGAGCCCCTTCTTCCCACAATCGGCCCAGGAAGCTCAACCCTTGCGGCATGCCCTTCACGAAGCCGCACGGCACCACCACCTGTGGATGCCCGGTCAGGTTCGTCGACCCCAGGCTCGAGAACGGTGGGCACACCACCACATCCCAATCGGCGAAGAACTTCTCCATCTGCTCCATCAGCAGCGTCCTTGCCCGCTGCGCCCTCAAATACTCCACCGCCGGAATCAGCCGTGCCGTCCGGAATGTGTTCGGCCAGTCGCCCGGAGCCTGCCCCTTCAACTGGCCCACCCGTCCGTCTCGCGTAATGTCGTCAAAGGCCGTCGCCGCTTCCGCCGTCAGAATAAGCCCCAGCGCCCCAGCCATGGAATCCGGCACCTCCACCGGAGTCATCTTCACCCCGGCCTTCTTCAAGTCCTCAATCGCCTTCACATACACGTCCTTCGACTCGCCGGCCGCCATCTGGTCGAACGACTTCTGCGCGATGCCGATGCGCAGCTTGCCCAACGGCAGGCGCGGCTCCCAATGGAACGGCGCGGCGGTCACCGTACGATCGTGGCCGTCCGGTCCATAAATCGAATTCAGGACCAGCGCGCAATCCTCAACCGACCGGCAGATGGGCCCCACTTTGTCCATCGTCCAGCTCAAACCCATCGCACCGGTACGAGGCACCCGGCCATACGTCGGTCGCAGCCCCACCGTTCCACAGCGGATGCTCGGCGAGACAATCGACCCACGTGTCTCCGTACCCAGGGCAAAGGCCACCAGCCCGCCACCCGTCGCCGCGGCCGACCCCGACGACGACCCGCTGGACGTCAACTCCAGATTCCACGGCGTCTTCGTCATCCCGCCAAACCACAACCCGCCTTGCGCCAGCGCCCCCATCGACAATTTCCCCATCAGCACCGCGCCGGCCTTCTTCAGCCGCGTATACACCGTGCAGTCATACTCCGGCACTTGATCCTGGAACGGCTCGGCGCCCCAGGTCGTTCGAATCCCCTTTGTGGCGAACAGGTCTTTCAACCCGTACGGAATGCCGTGCAACGGGCCGCGATACCGGCCGGCCCGGATCTCCGCATCCGCCACCTTGGCCTGCGCCAGAGCCAACTCCTCCGTCAGTGTGATGACGCACAGCAGCTTCGGCCCGAACCGCTTCAGTCGATCCAGGTACATCCGCGTCAACTCCGTGGACGTCACCAATCGTCCGCGCACCAACGCCGCCAACTCGGTCACCGGAGCGAACGCCAGATCCTCCAACGACTTCCATGTCTTCTTCGCCGGCGCCGCTTTCACCAGCGGGGCAAATCGTGCCACGCCAGTCTTGGGCTGCCGGCCCGGCAATCCGGGATGGAAGCTAATCGCCGGCTCCGTATCCAGCGGCACATCGATCTTGCGCAGCCGCTCATAGTCACGCACGGCACGACCCAGCCCTGGCAGCATCGCGTCGATCTGGCCCTCTGTAAACTCGAGCCCCAGCAAATGCAACGCCGCCGTCACCTGGTCCCGCGAAAACTGCGGTGCGGGCGGCCGTTCGGGCTGCTGGGCAGGGGCGGTTTGGGCGGCCGAAAGTACGGCCATGAGCTGGAACCACCGGCGACGCTCCATGAATGTTCATGGTAATCTAACCCTCCCCCCAGCCCGCCAGGAGCATCATAGAGGCAGATGCGTATTCTTCTCTACAGCGGAAAAGGCGGCGTCGGCAAAACCAGCGTTGCTGCCGCCACGGGCGTCCGCCTGGCCGAACTGGGCTACCGCACTCTCGTCATGAGCGTCGACCCGGCCCACTCCCTCGCCGACGCATTCGACATGGAATCCGGCCTCTTCCAGGCCAAAACTTCGGAACCCCTCGAGATCCTGCCCAACCTCTCCATCCACGAGGTCAACATCCAGAAGGAGATCAAACGCCACTGGGCCGAGATCGCCGGCTACATCACCGGCGTCCTGCGCACCTCGGGCCTAAACGACGTCGAGGCCGAAGAGATGGCGATCTTCCCGGGCATGGAAGAGCTCAGCGCCATGATGTACGTCAACCAGTACCGCCGCGAGTCGCGCTACGACGTAGTTGTGCTCGACTGCGCCCCCACCGCCGAGAGCCTCCGCTTCGTCTCCATGCCCACCACGCTCGACTGGTACATGAAGCACATCTTCCCCCTGCAACGCGGCATCCTGCGCGCCGTCCGGCCCCTGGCCAACCGCGTCTCCCCAGTCGAACTACCACCCGACTCCTACTTCGCCAACGTCAAGGAGCTGTTCAACAAAATCGAAGGCATCGACACTCTGATGGAGGATCCCTCCATTACCAGCGTCCGCCTCGTCACCAACGTCGAGAAGATGGTGATCCGCGAAACACAGCGTGCTTTCGTCTACTTCTCTCTCCATGGCCTCACGGTCGATCAGGTGATCGTGAATCGGGTGCTCCCCGAAGCCGTCCAGGATGCCTACTTCCAGGAGTGGCGCGCCTCTCAGCAGCACTTCCTGGGGGAAGTGGAAACCTACTTTGCCCCCGTCCCCGTCACGCAGGTGCCTTTGTTCCCGCACGAAGTACTGGGCCTGCCCAGAATCACCGACCTGGCACGCGTCCTGTACGCCGATCAGTCCGACCCGGCCGCCGTCACCCGCACCGAACGGCCTTACGATTTCACCAAGCACGACGGCTACTATCAGGTCCACCTCCGCGTCCCATTCACGGAAAAGGGCGAGGTGGGTCTCTTCAAGAAGGGCGACGAACTGACCGTCGAAATCGGCACCATCCGGCGCCACATCGGGTTGCCCGCCTCCATGGCCGCACTCACCCCCGTGCAAGCGAAGCTGGATGGTGGCATCCTGAGTGTCAGGATGGAGGAGCGCAATGACGGATGAAAAGACATCTTCGGCCAGCTGCGGCAACTGCTTCTGTAGCGGCGCCGGCCCAGCCATGAGTGAATTCCTGCGCAAGATCGGCCCGCCCGAAGGCGCCAAACACCACTTCGACACAGCGCGCATCGAGTTCCTGAAAGGCATCCGCGCGCTCATTGACGCTCGCATCGAGAATCTCTCCCAGCCCGAATCCAAGGGCACCAAGGTTCCGGTCGAGTAGTCTCCATGCGTCCACCCACGATCCTGGCCATCGCCAGCTACCAGAAGGGCTATGCCTTCCTCCACCAGGCCAAGGCCGAAGGCGCTCGCGTCCTGCTGCTCACATCGCTCAGCCTGAAGGATCAATGGCCTCGCGACGCCGTCGACGAGATCTTCTACATGCCCGACGACAACAAGGTGTGGAACCGTGAGGACACGTTCAAGGCCGTGGCCTTCCTCGCCCGCACCGAGTGTCTCGACCGCATCGTCCCCCTCGACGACTTCGACCTGGAACTCGCTGCTTCTCTCCGCGAACACCTCCGCATCCCCGGCATGGGCGAAACCACCGTGCGCCGCTTCCGCGACAAGCTCGCCATGCGCATGTGCGCCAACGAAGCCGCCATCGCCGTACCCGAGTTCGTCCACATCCTGAATCACGCCCGCATCCAGCGCTTCGTCGAGCGGACGCCCGCCCCGTGGGTTCTCAAACCTCGCAGCTTCGCCGGCTCCATTGGCATCCGCAAGGTCGAAACCGCCGAGGAACTGTGGTCCCTCATCCATGAACTCGGCGACAATGCGCCCAACTATCTGCTCGAACGCTATGTCCCCGGCGACATCTTCCACGTCGACTCCATCGTGAACGACCGCGAAATCCTCTTCGCCGTCGCCAGCGGCTATGGCCGCCCGCCCCTCGACGTCGCCCAGGGCGGCGGCATCTTCACCACCCGCCTTCTGGAACGCGGCAGCGAGCAGGAAAAGGAACTGATCGAGCTCAACCAACACCTGCTCAAGTCCCTCGGCCTGGTCCGGGGCGTCTCGCACACCGAGTACATCATCGGCAAGCTCGACGGCAAAGTGTACTTCCTCGAAACCGCCGCCCGCGTCGGCGGCGCGCACATCGCCGAGTTGGTCGAAACCGCTACCGGCATCAACCTCTGGGCGGAATGGGCGCGCATCGAAGTCGCCGGCGGCAAGCGGGAGTACAAGGTCCCCACGCCACGCCACGACTACGCCGGCCTGCTCGTCTCTCTCGCCAAACAGGAACACCCCGACACCTCGGCTTATCAATACCCAGAGATCGTCTGGCGCATGGACAAGCAGCACCACGTCGGCTTCATCGTGAAGGACGAATCACACACACGCGTCCAACACCTCCTCGATGAACTGCGGGACCGCGTCCAAGAGGACTTCTGGGCCTACGCGCCAGCCAAATCAACACCGACTGAATAGGTGCTCGTGAGCCTTTCAGATCCGTTACTCCGCTAGCGGGACCACCGGGCTTGGTGTATGCTTCTGAGGGAATCGTGCTCAGGAGGTCCTGTATGGCCAATTGGAATCGTCGTGACGCACTCTGGCTTCTTGGTGCGGCCGCCTTGCCGGCGTTGGCGGAAGATCCGTGGGTCGCGAAGAAGCCAGCGGAATGGAATGAGAAGGAACTCCAGCGCATCCTGAGCGATTCACCGTGGGCCAAACCCGTCACCGTGACAATCGGATCCGCGGCCCCACCGGCGGGCGGAGGTGGCGGCGGCCGTGGCCGGGGTGGACGTGGCGGTGGTGGTGGCGTCAGTATGCCCTCGGCTGACAACAGCTCCGGCATGGGCGGCGGTGCGATGGACAGCGGCACCGGTGGACGCGGCGGGGTGACCAACGATGGCCCTATCGCCGCGCCCAGCATCATCTACACCGTACGTTGGATGAGCGCTCTCCCCATGAGGACAGCCCTCGTCTACTCCAAGATGGGCGCCGAAGCCGCGACCTCACTCCAAGCCAAGGCATTTCTGGAAAAAGAGGACCAGTTCTACGTCCTCTCGGTATCCGGCCCGCCGCACAAGGGTGAGCCGGCCCCGGCACGGCCGCGCCAGCTTACGCCCAAACTCGAAGCCGAAATCAAGGAAGTCACGACGCTCAGTTGGAAGGCCCACGACAAAGTGCAGCCCCTCGTCGTCCAGATCTCTCAAACCAGCACCCTCGGCTTCACCTACAGCTTCCCGCGCACCCACGCCATCGAACTGGAAGACAAGGAAGTGGAGTTCGCCACAAAGCTGGGCCAGACCGTAATCAAGCGCAAGTTCAAGCTGAAGGACATGGTGTACGACGGCAAGCTCGCACTCTAGTCAGGCCACAAGCCATGCCAGCGCAACCGGACAGATGGATAGACGACGACCCTGAGCTCCGGCTCCGCTCGACCAGGGCCTCATCGATCTGCCTGTGGTTTGGTAGCGTATCGTTCGTCGCGAGCTTCTGCCTACCGGCACTCAAAACCTCCATGGGGGTCGTCTATGGATGGGCGTGCGCGCTGGTGGGAGCCATGGCGCTCGCGACGGCTCAACCCTTCCATTTCGAGTTCTTCCTGCTGCTCGCAGGCGTATCGCTGAACTTGGTAATCCTGGTTCACTTCCATTGCCGGATCACTCGCTCAACCAGCAGATTTCGGAGGTATCATCTGGCCTGTGTCGGCCTCTGCTTACTCCTGACCTGGACGTATTTCGCGCTGGACAAGACAGAGCTGCTCATCGGCCACTATCTCTGGGCAGCCGGCGCAATCCTGATCACATCCGCGGACCTGCTGTTGCCGGGCCATCCACGCGGAGCGCCATAGTTAGGGGACAAAGTTGTCACTGCGACCCCAAGGAAGATGCATGGCACCCAAACCTGACAAAGCGGCCCAGCTCGACAAGCCGCTGCCTGAGGTCGTAGACACCTCACCTCCACAATCCTCCACTGTCCTCTTCATCATCGGTTCGGCCCTCTTCCTGGTCAGCTTTCTCCTGCCTGCAGTCCACGTCGCAAACTCCGATCTGCGCGGCTGGGTCTGTGCCCAAGTCACCTTGTTCAGCATCGCCGAGCCGACCGAAATGGATCCGTTGGCCTTCGGCAGCCGGCTCCTGAACGTTGTCGTCCTGTTCTACTGCGGCGCCCGTCTCACTGACTCGGCACCCAGGGCTCGCCGCTTCCTGCTGTACGCCGCGTTCGCTTGCCTGATTCTCACCTGGGTCCTCTTCAGTCACGAGAGCATCAGACCACTCATCGGCCACTACCTTTGGGCCGCCGGAGCCCTCCTGATCACTGGCTGGGAGGGGGTGGACGCCACCAAAGAGATCTTCCTCCGCCGTTGAGCCCGTCGAACGAACCTGCGACACTGCCTTCATGTCTACCCACTGGCGCTGGGCCGCCCTCCTTGTGTGCTGTACCCTCTCCGCTGGCGACACCAATTGGCCCGTCTACGGAGGCGATGAAGGCGGATCGAAATACTCCCCACTCAAGCAGATCCATCGCGGCAATGTCACCTCACTCAAGGTCGCCTGGACCTTCTCCACCGGTGAGCCCCTCACGCCGCCCGGCCAGGGCAGAGCTCCTGCCTTCGAAGCCACACCCATCGTCATCGACGGCGTCATGTACATCGGCACGCCCTACGGCCACGTCTTCGCCCTGGACGCCGCCACAGGCAAGCAGAAGTGGTCCTACGACGCCAAGCTCATCCCCGGCAACTACGGCGACTTCGCCAACCGCGGCGTCACCTTCTGGGCCGATCCCAAGGCCAAAGCCGGAGCCCCCTGCCGCCACCGCATCTTCTTCTCCAGCATCGACGCCCGCCTCACCGCCCTCGACGCCGCCACCGGAGCCCCCTGCGCGGACTTCGCCGACAAAGGCGTGATCAATCTCGAAACAGGCCTCAAACGCGGCCCCGAGTACAAAGGCGAGTACGAAGAGACCTCCCCGCCCGCCGTCATCAACGGCCTCGTCATCGTCGGCTCCGCCATTGCCGACAACCACCGTGCCCGCAGCGTCTCCGGAGAGGTCCGCGCTTTCGACGCCCGCACCGGCGCCCTGACGTGGACCTGGCACCCCATCGATACCGCCAACACCGGCGCCGCCAACGCCTGGTCCATCCTCTCCACTGACCCCAAGCGCAACCTCGTCTTCATCCCCACCGGCAGTTCCAGCCCCGACTACTACGGCGGCCTCCGCCCCGGCGACAATCGCGACGCCAACTCCGTCGTCGCCCTCAATGCCACCACCGGCGAACGCGTCTGGGGCTTCCAGACTGTCCACCACGACATCTGGGACTACGACGTCGCCAACCAGCCGACTCTCTTCACGTTCCAGCGCCGCGGCCAGAGCATCCCCGCCGTCGCCTTTGGCTCGAAAACCGGTCATCTCTTTCTACTCGACCGCACCAACGGCGCACCCCTCTTCGACGTCGAGGAGCGCAAGGTCCCCGCCAGCGACATCCCCGGCGAGCAGGCGTCGCCCACCCAACCCGTGCCGCTGATGCCCAAGCCTTGGACCCGCCAGAGCCTCCCGGTCGACGAAGCCTTCGGACTGAACGAGACCGACAAAACCTGGTGCCGTGACCAGATCGCCGCCCTCCGCAACGAGGGCATCTTTACGCCTCCCAGCCTCCAGGGCTCCCTCGTCATCCCCGGCAACATTGGTGGCATGCAGTGGGGCGGACTCGCCTGGGATCGCGATCACAACACCCTCATCGTCCCCGTCAACAACCTCGCCGCCGTCATCAAGCTCATCCCCGCCGCCGACTTTAAACAGGCGCGCAGCACGAATCGCATCGGAGCCGAAATCACAGAGCAGAAAGGCGCTCCCTACGCGATGTCCCGCCTCCTGCTTCGAGCCCCCAGCGGCGTGCCCTGTACTCCTCCACCCTGGGGCACCCTCGCCGCCATCGACGCCTCCACCGGAGCCCTGAAGTGGCAGGTGCCCGTCGGCGCCTTCCCCGGCATGCCCGAGACCGTCGCCGCCAAGTTCGGCTCCATCATTCTCGGCGGACCCATCGCCACCGCTGGAGGCCTCGTCTTCCTCGGAGCCACCCTCGATCCCTTCCTCAAGGCCTACGACATCGAGACCGGCAAGGAACTCTGGCGCGGCCAGCTCCCGGCCAGTTCCCGGGCCGTCCCCATGACCTACCAGACCGGCGGCAAGCAGTTCGTAGCCGTCGCCGCCGGAGGCCACGAGTCCAGCCTGGGCAAGCTGGACAACACTCTCGTCGTCTTCAGCCTGCCGTAACGAAATCGAAGTGGCGATGTCCGCCTGTTCGGCCTGGACTCCGAGCCCACGAACAACATCTACCTCCCCAGTTTCGCGGCGAACTGCCTCATCATCCCTACCGCCATCCCCATCTCCGACATCCTTTCCATGCCGCAGATCGTCCTGGACACCTCCACCACCCGTCGAACGACGATGGCCCTGCTCACCGCCTTCGCGAGCCTGGCCCTGCTTCTGGCGCTGATCGGGATCTACGGCGTGATCTCGCGGTCGGTGACCCAGCGTACCCGTGAAATCGGAATCCGAATGGCGTTGGGAGCCGGCACCCATGCGGTCCAGCGCGTGACTCTCCGTCAGGCCCTGGCGCTCAGTTCCGCCGGCCTGCTCGTTGGCTTACTCGCGGCGGCAATCCTCCGCCCGGCAGTCCAAACGCTGGTGTTCGAAGCAGACCCAGGAAACCCGGTCCTGTACGCCGCAATCTCCGCGGCAATGCTCCTGATAGCCCTGGCGGCCTGCTACCTCCCAGCCCGCCGAGCCAGCCGCGTCGACCCCCAAATCGCCCTCCGCTGGGAGTAATTCAGGCAGTCAATAGGAGGGCGGACCCCCAGGTCCGCGCGGGATCCCCTGATCCCGCACCCGCCCACCACCACAATTCGCCCGTCATTCATCCGATAATCGAAATGCGTGTTGATAAGCATTACGAATACCTTGGAACCGGCCACCGACCTCGGCTTTCTCCTCCACAAAAACCCGTCGAATTTACACTCAGCCAATCTTTCCTTCGGTAAAGCCCACGTCTTCTACACCGACGCCGAGCCCAACCACTGCACCGCCTGCCTCCTCCTGGAGCTGGATCCCGTGCAGCTCGTCCGGGGCGCGCAGCAACTCGAAGACTATGTGAACGACCGGCCCTACGTCTCGTCCTCCTTCCTCACCGTAGCCATCAGCCGCGTCTTCGGCACCGCCCTTTCCGGCATCTGCCAGAAGCGTCCCGAACTCGTCACCCAACCCCTGCCGCTCGAAATCTCAGTAGCCGTCCTCCGCGCCCGAGGCGACCAGGATCTCCTCCCGCAGCTCTTCGAGCCCCTCGGCTACCGCGTCGCCACCAAAACCCTCCCGCTCGACCCGCACTTCCCCGAGTGGGGCGATAGCCGCTATGTCTCCCTTACCCTCCGGGCGGAGGTCACGGTCCACGACGCCCTCTCGCATCTCTACGTCCTGCTGCCCGTCCTCGACGACCACAAGCACTACTACATCGGCGACGCCGAGGTCGACAAACTCCTCCGTCACGGCGAAGGCTGGCTCAGCCGTCACCCGCGCCGACAACTGATCGTCCAGCGTTATCTCCGCCGCAAGCCCACGCTGATGAGCGCCGCCTTCGCCCGGCTCCTCGACGACGAGTCCGCCGCCGTCGAAGCCGATGAGACCAGCACCGAGCGATCTACCCTGGCCGAGAAGGACCTCGAGCGCCCCATGACGCTCCACACCCAGCGTCTCAACCATGTCGCCGGCCGCCTCAAGGAACTCGGAGCCCGCTCCGTTCTCGATCTCGGCTGCGGCGAAGGCAAACTCCTCCGCCGCCTTCTGGCGGACCACACCATCGAACGCATCGCCGGCATGGATGTCAGCCACCGCTCTCTCGAAATCGCCTCCGCACGCCTGCGCCTCGATCGCATGTCCGAGCGCCAGCGCAAGCGCATCCAGCTCTTCCAGGGCTCTCTGCTCTATCGCGACATCCGGCTCGCCGGCTTCGATGCCGCCGCGCTCGTCGAGGTCATCGAACACCTCGACCCGCCGCGCCTCGCCGCCCTCGAGCGCGTCGTCTTCGAATTCGCACGGCCCCAACATGTCCTCATCACCACCCCCAACCGCGAGTACAACGTCTTGTTCCCTACCCTGCCCGAAGGCAAGCTCCGCCACGGCGATCACCGCTTTGAGTGGACCCGCGCCGAATTCACCACCTGGGCCCAGGCCACGGCTGTCCGCTTCGCCTACCAGGTCCGCTTCGAGCCCGTCGGCCCGGTCGACGAGCAGCACGGCGCGCCCTCCCAGATGGCCGTCTTCACCCTGCCCCAGGCGGTCTCCGCATGAGGATCATCGAGATTCCCGAACTCGCCCTTGTCACCCTGATCGGAGCCTCCGGTTCCGGCAAGTCGACCTTCGCGCGCCAGCACTTCAAGCCAACCGAGATCCTCTCGTCCGACTTCTTCCGTGGCCTCGTGAGCGACGACGAGAACGACCAGACGTGCTCCGCCGACGCCTTTGACACGCTGTACTACGTCCTCAGCAAGCGTCTCGCCCGAGGCAACCTCACCGTCGTCGATGCCACCAACGTCCGGCCCGATGACCGCAAACGCCTCGTCGAGCACGCCCGACGCTACCACTGCATCTCCGTCGCTCTCGTCATCAACACACCGGAGCGCGTCTGCCTCGACCGCAACAGCCAGCGGCCCGACCGCGACTTCGGCCCCCACGTTGTCCGCCGCCAGATCGGCGAACTCAAGCGCGGCCTTCGCGGCCTCGAACGCGAAGGCTTCCGCTACGTGCATATAGTCGAACCCGGCGAGGAGATCGAGATCCGCCGCGCCCCTCTCTGGAACAATCGCAAGCACGAGACCGGCCCCTTCGACATCATCGGCGACATTCACGGCTGCGCCGCCGAACTCCGTGCCCTGCTCCAACGGCTCGGCTGGCAGCCCTACACTCTGGAGTCGCCCGAAGCCCCCTGGGGCGCTGAATCCTGGATCCACCCCGAAGGCCGCAAGGCCATCTTCCTCGGCGATCTCGTCGATCGCGGCCCGCACATCGCTGACTCCCTCCGCATTGTTCACAACATGTACGCCTCCGGCCACGCCCTTTGTGTTCCCGGCAATCACGACATGAAGCTCATGCGCTGGCTCAAGGGCAAGAACGTCCAAATCCGTCACGGCCTGGATCAGACCATCGCCGAGCTCGAATCCTGGCCCGCCGAGGACCGCGCCAAAGTCGCAGCCTTCCTCGACAGCCTCGTCAGCCACTACGTCCTCGACAAAGGCCGGCTGGTCGTCGCCCATGCCGGCCTGCGCGAAGAGATGCACGGCCGCGGCTCCGGAGCCGTCCGCGAATTCTGCCTCTTCGGCGAGACCACGGGCGAGACCGACGAATTCGGCTTGCCCGTCCGCTACAACTGGGCCGCCGAGTATCGCGGCAAGGCCACCGTTGTCTACGGCCACACACCCGTCCCTGAACCCGAGTGGCTCAACAACACGATCAACATCGATACCGGAGCCGTCTACGGTGGAAAACTCACGGCCCTGCGCTATCCGGAACGCGAACTGGTGAGCCAACCTTCCGCCGCTCAATATGCGGTGCCCGCCCGTCCCATCGGCCCACCCGCGCCCGAGCAGCGATCCAGCCAGCAGCACCTCGATGATGTCCTCGACCTCGAGGACGTCACCGGCAAGCGCGTCATCGAAACCGCTCTCCACCGCACCGTCACCATCCGCGAAGAGAACTCCATCGCTGCCCTCGAAGTAATGAGCCGCTTCGCCACCGAGCCGCGCTGGATCATCTACCTGCCGCCCACCATGTCTCCGGCCGAGACCTCCACCCTGCCGGACTACCTCGAATATCCGACGCAAGCTTTCGACTACTTCCGCCGGAACGCGGTCCAGCGCGTCGTATGCGAAGAGAAGCACATGGGTTCCCGCGCCGTGGTCGTCGTCTGTCGCGATGCCCCCTCGGCCCGCGAGCGCTTCGGAGCGCCCGACGGCCGCCAGGGCGTCTGCTACACCCGCACCGGCCGGCCCTTCTTCCCGGAACCCGCCGAAGAGGCGGCTTTCATCGCCCGCATCCAGGCGGCCGTCTCCACGGCCGGCTTCTGGGACGAATTCAATTCCACCTGGTTCTGCCTCGACTGCGAGCTGATGCCATGGTCCGCCAAGGCCCGCGAACTCCTCCAACGCCAGTACGCCCCGGTCGGCGCCGCCGGAGTCGCATCCCTTGAAGTCGTCGTGGAAGCTCTGCGCCGCAGTCCCGCCGCGGCCCACTTCGCCGAGCCCTACGAACGCCGCCTGCGCCGCGTCCGCCAATACCGTGACGCCTACCGCCGCTACTGCTGGCCCGTGAACTCGCTCGGCGATTACCGCCTGGCGCCCTTCCACCTGTTGGCCTCGGAAGGCGCTGTCCACACGGACAAGACCCATCGTTGGCACATGGAGACCCTCCACCGCCTGGCGGCGGCCGACCCCGAATTCTTCGTCGCCACGCCCTTCCTCGAAGTCGATCTGACGGACGACGCCGCCGTCGCCGAAGCCACGAAATGGTGGGAGAGCCTCACAGCAAGAGGCGGCGAAGGCATGGTCGTCAAACCCCTCGACTACATCGCCAAGGGCCCCAAAGGCGTCATCCAACCCGCGATCAAATGCCGTGGCCGCGAGTACCTCCGCATCATCTACGGGCCCGAGTACACGGCCGAAGACCAACTCCCCCGCCTGCGAGCCCGCGCCCTCAACGGCAAGCGCTCGCTCGCCATTCGCGAGTTCGCACTCGGCCTCGAAGCCCTCCACCGTTTCGCCGCCCGCGAACCCCTCCGTCGCGTCCACGAATGCACCTTCGGAGTCCTCGCCCTCGAATCCGAACCCGTCGACCCGAGACTGTAGCCCACAACATCAGCGCCTCCATGGCCAAGCGCGCCGAACCGTGCGGTCGGTACGCCCAACCGTGCGCCGACGGGCGGAGCCTCACCCTTCCACCTGCTCCCAAAAATCTTCCCGAGGAGTGTCGAGTTGCGTCCGCCTCGTCCGTCACAATCATGAGGCCGAACGCCACCTCCGAGTGCCGTCCGATCCGAAAACGTGGCGAAATTCCCCAACGGGACACTCTCTATGAAGACTCTCCTCCACATCGATAGCTCACCCCGAGCCGTCCGCTCCCACTCACGCCAACTCACGGCGCGCTTCGTCGACGCCTGGCGCGACGCCAACCGCGGCGGCCGAGTCATCCACCGTGAAGTCGGGTTGACCCCGCTCCCCTTGGTCAGTGAGGACTGGATCGCTGCCGCCTTCTCCAACCCCGCGGACCGCACCCCCGCCCAGCGCGCCGCCATCGCCGTATCCGACGAACTCATCGACGAACTCCTGGTGGCCGACGAAGTGGTCATCGGAGCGCCCATGCACAACTTCTCCGTAACCGCGTCTCTCAAAGCGTGGATCGATCAGGTGGTCCGCGTCGGACGCACGGTCGACTACCCCTCATACGCCGGGCTCGTAACGGGCAAGAAGGTCACCATCATCGTCACGCGCGGCCTTTCGAACCTCAGCCCGGGCGAACCCATGGCGCACTCCGACGCCCAGGCACCATACCTCAGACTGGTCCTCGGCTTCATCGGGATCACGGACGTCACCATAGTCTACGCGGGCGGCCTCACGGGCTCCGACGCAACACGTCAAAGCAGCCTCCACCGGGCGCTCACCGAAATCGAGGCGCTCGCCACGAAGTAAACTCCGGCCCGCTCGGCGACAACTTCTCTTGCGGCTCGGGAGTATTTCATCTACTCTGTAGATCAAATGCCAGACTACCTGGGTGAGTTCGAGCAGATCGTCCTCCTCGCCGTCCTTCGCCTCGGCGACTCTGCCTACGGCGTGCCCATCCGCCAGGAGATCGAGGAACGCGCCGGCCGCAAGGTCACCATCGGCGCACTCTACGCGACACTCGACCGCCTGGAGGCCAAAGCCTACGTCACCTCCTGGTTCTCCGAGCCGACACCCGAGCGCGGTGGCCGCTCCAAACGCTACTTCCGCGTACTTCCCACCGGCGTCGAAGCCCTGGCCCGCAGCAAGGACATGCTCGACAACATGTGGAAAGGTGTCCGGCTGAAAGGAGAGCACGGTGCCTGACCCACCCCGTCTCGCGGAACAACTCCTGCTCCGCCTCGTAGGCGGCCGCGACGGACAGGTCATCGCAGGCGACCTTGCTGAGTCCTACGAGGAACGCGGCGGCGGCGTCCTCTGGTACTGGGGCCAGGTGCTGAGCTGCATCCTGGTGCGCCTCTCGCCTTATCGCCGCCTCATCCCCGACCTGAACTACGACGTCCACCACGCCTTCCGGCTCATCCGCCGCAATCCCGGCTATGCCCTCGCCGCGGTTCTCTGCCTCGCTCTCGGCATCGGCATCAACACCACCGTCTTCAGCGTGCTCGACGGCATGTTCCTGCGCGGCCTCCCCCTGCCCGACCCCGGCCGCATCGTCACCCTCGATCGCGATGGCGCCGCCCCCTGTTCCATCAGCGAATACTTCGAACTTCGCAAGACCGTGAAGTCCCTGGTGAAGCCCGTCGCCGTGATTGCGCGCAACACGTACCTCGATGTCGGCCCCGCCAACGAACCCGTCTACATCGAGACCGTCATGGCCAACTATGCCGACGTACTGCAGACCAAGTCGCGCATCGGACGCTGGTTTGCGCCTTCTGACGAACAACCGCACGGAGGTCTCCCGGTGGTTATCAGCGACCGCCTCTGGCTGCGCTACTTCCAGCGTGAGCCGAATGCGCTAGGCCGCACCATCCGCCTCGAAGGTCAGGTCTACACCATCGTCGGCGTCGCCCGCCCCGAATTCCGTGGAGTCTCTTCCCCCATCTCCATCGACGCCTGGGTCCCGCTCGCCAGCTTCCCGCTCAACCGCGCGGACTTCGATTCCACCACCGACAAGGCCGGCCCGGACGTCTCCGTGATCAGCAGGCTGGCACCCAACACGACCCTCAGGCAGGCGCGCGCCGAGGTCGCGGTCTTCGACGCCCACATCCGCGCCCAGTCCAAAGACGATCCGCGTCTGAAAGCCGCCCTCACCGTCGAACCCATCCTTGGGTTCGTCTCGCGCCGTGCCCGCCGCAGCCTCGCCCCACTTGCTCTATTGCTCGCCGGCGTGGTCGGCATCGTCCTCCTCATCGCTTGCGTGAATGTCGCCAACTTGCTGCTGGCCCGCGCGGCCGTCCGTCAGCGGGAAATGGCTGTACGCCTCTCCCTCGGCGCCACCCGCGGCCGCCTCATCCGCCAAACGCTCGCCGAAGGCCTCGTCCTCGCCGCCGGTGGAGCCGTGCTCGGCCTCATTGCCGGTTTCTGGACCAATCAGGCCCTCTCTGCCTGGCTCCCCACATCCTTTCCTCAGGCCGCCCTGCGCACCGTCTTCCTGGAGATCAACTGGCGCGTCGCTGCCCTCACCGCCGCCATCTCTATAATCTCGGCCCTGCTCTTCAGCCTCGCTCCAGCCTTTGAAACCGCGCGTACCGAATGCACACCCGCCCTCAAAGGCGAAGGCGGCGGATCCTCGCAGCGCGCCATGCGCCGCCGCGACCTCTATGCCGCCGCCCAGGTCGCGCTCTCCCTCGTCCTGCTTGTCTCCGCGGGCCTGCTGCTGCGCGCCCTGGATCGCGCCGCCTCCATTGACCCGGGCTTCGCCACCGCCCGCCGGATCTACGTCCGCCTCTTCACGCCAGGCCGCGACTTCACCCCCGAAGCCTCCACCCAACTCTTCACCCGGCTCGTCGAGAGCGCCCGCCAGTTGCCCGGAGTCCAGGACGCCACCCTCTCCTTCGCCCTCCTCGGCTTTGGGGACCGCAACTGTGCCTCCACGGGCCCCACAGTCCCCACGCGCAAGCTCCACATCAACATCGTGGAACCCAATTACTTCCAGATGATGCAGGTCCCGCTCGTCCGCGGCGCGGGCTTCCAACCGGATGGCCACCCAGAGCCCATCCTGCCCGTGGTCGTCAACGAGACCATGGCCCGCACCTGGTGGCCGGGCCAGGACGCGGTGGGCCGGTCCATCTGGGTCGGCTGCGAGTCGGAACACCAGCGGCTCGAAGGTCACGTGATCGGAGTCGCGCGGGACAGCAAATACCAAGCCCTGGACGAGGAACCCATGCCGCTCTACTACGTCTCCACCCGCCAATTCTGGTGGAACGGCTACCTCGCCCTGATCGTGCAAACCCGAGGCGAACCGCGGGAGATCGTCGAGCCGTTGCTGGCCCTCGCACGCACCGGCGGCCGGAACCTGCGTATCGGCGAGGTGAACACGCTCGAATCCGTGGTCTCACTCTCGCTCTGGTACACCCGCTTCTACGCGTCGCTGCTCGGGGTCTTCGCCGCCCTCGCGATCGTGCTCTCCACCATCGGGTTATACGGCGTGGTCGCTTACTCCGTCGCGCAACGGACCCGGGAGATCGGCATCCGCATGGCCATGGGTGCCCGGCGCGCCGACGTCCAGTGGATGGTGCTCGCCCGCGCTCTGCGCCTCACCGCCTATGGCATCGGGGCGGGACTGCTGCTCAGCGCCGCCGCCACCCGGCTCCTGCGACACTTCCTGCACGGCCTCAGCCCGCTCGATCCGGTCACCTTCACCGCCGCGGCCTTGGCCTGGATCGCCATCTCCATGCTGGCCAGCTATGTGCCGTCACTCCGGGCCACGCGTGTCGATCCCACCGTTGCCCTGCGCTACGAATGACTCAACCCTGCTCCAGCATCCTGTAGACGTCGCGCTTACCCAAGCCCCGCTCCCGCGCCACAGCCTTGATCGCGTCCATCCGGCTCAAGCCCGACGCCTCCAGACGCTGGACAGCATCCTCGACGCTTTCATCGGTCTGGGGCTTCTTCTCGGACTTGCCCACCAACACGGTGAATTCGCCTTTCACCGAGTCGCGAGCCTCCAGCGTCTTCCTCACTGCCGACGCCGGTCCGCGCAGGAACTCCTCATGCAGCTTCGTCAGCTCCCGCGCCGCCACCACGGGCGGATCCCCCAGCACTTCCTCAACGTCCTGCAACGACTCCAGAATCCGGTGGGGCGCCTCGTAGAACGCCAGCGTGCACTCCTCATCGCGCAGCCCCTCCAGCAGCCGCCGGCGTTCCCCGGTCTTGCGCGGGAAGAAGCCGCAGAAACGGAACGAGTCCGTCGGCAGCCCCGCCGCGGAAAGGGCGGTGATCAAGGCCGAAACCCCGGGAATCGGCACCACCCGGATGCCGCGCTCCGCCGCCGCGTTCACGATCCGGTAGCCCGGATCCGAGATCAGGGGAGTCCCCGCGTCCGACACCAGGGCGATCGAAGCCCCACTCTCCAGGCGGGCCAACAAATCGACCGTCCGTTCCGCCTCGTTGTGTTCGTGATAGCTCAGCGGGTGAGCCGCTATGCCGAAGTGATCCAGCAACTTACGGGTTTGCCGCGTGTCTTCGCAGGCAATGTGGTCGACGCTTTTCAGGGTTTCCACAGCTCGGTATGTCATGTCTGACAGGTTCCCGATGGGTGTGGCCACAATGTACAGGACGCCGGGCATAAAGTGATTTCCCTTAACTACTTGCCTAGTATGCCTGAAGGAAAACCACCCCGCTGCCGATAGGGGAAATGGATGATTTATGCTTGAGTTATCTAGTAGGGCACCATACGATAAAGCGAACAGCCAGTCGCATGGCCTCCGCTCGAAGGCCGGGCCTGCCGCGACGAGCCTAATGGATCAACAGCAACAGTCAGCATCGTTCCCTTCGGATCCTGATGAATCCGTCGGCACAGCGTACCTCCATGAAATTCCAGGCAGATCACAGTCGATCTATGTCGATTTCGACCTGGTAGACCGGCTAGGGTTCGAGATCATGCGCGGCTTTGGCGCCGTGCCACGCCGGGGCGCCGAAGTCGGCGGCCTGCTGCTTGGCTCCGCCGAGACGGGGGAGCGGACCATCCTCCGGATTGAGGACTTCGTGCCCGTCGCCTGCGAGCATATGCGCGGCCCGTCCTACATCCTGTCGGAAGCCGACCTGCAAACCCTGGACGAAGCCTTGGCGAAGTGGGCGCCCGCACCCGACAAGCGCATCTACGTCGTCGGTTTCTACCGCAGCAACACCCGGGATGCCATGGAGTTGGCGCCGGAGGACCTGCAACTGCTCGAGCAACGCTTCCCCATGCCGACCGCGGTCTGTCTGTTGGTGAAGCCCTATGCCACGCACGCCAGTGAAGCGACCTTCTTCTCCCGTGCGGAAGGCCAGTTCTCCAGCGAGCCGGCCGAGATGACCTTCCCGTTCCGCCGCAAGGAACTGGGTGGAGGTAAACCGGTCCGTCGTCCCAGGGGCGCGGAAGCCCAAGAGCCAGAACCCGAGACGGCGGCCGGCGGCCACAATCTCGCGGAACAGCCCACGCTGGCTAGCCTCAGCCAGAACGGCCTCGCGGCGACAGGCCCGTTCAGCCAGTCTGCCATTGATGAAGCGCTGCCGGATCCGCTGCCCCGCTCGAAGTACCGCAGCGGCTGGATCTGGATTCCTCTCTCGTTCATCTTCCTTCTGTTGGGTGTTGTTCTCGGTTTCCAGATCGCGCTCAGCTACAAGAGCCAGAAGGCGCCGGACGCCGCAACCGACCCCTATCTGCTGGATCTCACGCTCGTTCAGTTCGGCGACAATCTTCACCTGAAATGGAATACCGACACCCTGGCGTTCCGCAACGCCCGGCGCGGCATACTTCACATCCAGGATGGCGACAACAGCAAGACCGTGGAACTCAAGCCAGAGGATCTCAGCCGCGGCGGGGTGCTCTATCGCAATGCGACCAACAACGTCCGGTTCAAGCTGGAGGTCTTTCCGCGCGACCGGATCAGCGTCGCCGAATCCCTGGAAACGAGGATTCTGGAGGACGCCAAGCCAAACAAGGCCGCCAAGTAGAGTGGATCCGTTACAATAGCTAGAGTGCAGGACGACAATCTGTCGGCGGACGTCCAGTCCGATTCACTCAGCCAGGAACCGACTGAAACACTCCCCAAGACTGAGGAGGGTCGCCCCGTTGAACATCCGAGAGGAGCAATCTCGGAATGGGCTGTCACGATCCTGCTGCTGCTGTTCGGCACCACGTCCCTGATCCAGGCCTTCGTCATCCCCACCGGGTCGATGGAAGACAACCTGTTGATTGGCGACCACTTGCTGGTGGACAAACTGGCCTTCGCGCCGGCTGGGGTGATCAGCAAGTACATCCTGCCCTACACACCAGTGAAGCGCGGCGACATCATCGTCTTTCGCTATCCGGTCGATATCCGCCAGACCTTCGTGAAGCGCGTCATCGGTGTGCCGGGCGACCACATCAAGCTGGTCAATAAGCAGCTTGTTCTCAACGGCAAGCTGGTCCCCGAACCGTACAAGTTCAACAAGACCGACTTCATCGATTCCTACCGCGATAATTTCCCCACGGATCCGAACACTCGCGTGGACGACCGCGCGCTGGAGATGCTGGACAAGTGCGTTGTGAACGGCGAGGTCGTTGTACCTCCGGATTCCTATTTCGCCATGGGCGACAACCGGGACTCTTCGCTGGACTCGCGCTATTGGGGCTTCGTGCCACGCACGAATATCATCGGCAAACCGCTGCTGGTGTACTGGTCCTACGACGCGCCCACCGAGCGACTTGTCAATTCCGGCGTTGATCTCGAACATTTGTTGGATCTTGCTCGTCACTTCTTTACGAAGACACGCTGGAAGCGGACGTGCATGCTGATCCGCGGCTATGATCTAAAGAACTGAGACGATGAAGCAAAAAGCCAAAAAGACCATCGGCGCCGAGCCCGCGCCCAAGCAGCAGGAACCGCAGAAGACCGCGAAACTCAAGCCCGACTTCCCGGAGCAGGTGCGCGCGTTCGTCTCGGAATGGACGGTCACCATCATCCTGCTGCTGTTCGGCACGACCACGATCCTGCAGGCCTTCGTCGTCCCCACCGGCTCGATGGAAGACACGGTCCTGATCGGCGACCACATGTTCGTCGACAAGCTGGCCTTCTCTCCGCCGGGCGCCATCAGCAAGTATCTGCTGCCCTACACGCCCATCAAGCGCGGCGACATCATCGTCTTCAAGTGGCCTGTGGACCCCCGCCAGAACTACATCAAGCGCGTCATCGGCGTGCCGGGCGACCACATCAAGCTCATCAACAAGGAACTCGTCCTCAACGGCAAGAAGATGACGGAGCCCTATGTGGTTCACAAGATGAACTACCTGGACTCCTATCGCGACAACTTCCCGACTGAGCCCAACATGCGGTTGGAGCCGGGCGCGGTTCGGATGCTGTCGGAGAACCTGAAGGACGGCGAGATCATCGTTCCGCCGAACTCGTATTTCGCCATGGGCGACAACCGCGACAATTCGCTGGATTCCCGCTACTGGGGTTTCGTCCCACGCGACAACATCGTCGGCAAGCCGGCGGTCATTTTCTGGTCGTACGATGCGCCCACCGAGGCCCTGGCTGACCCGAACATCATCTCGGTCAGCCACCTGCTCGACCTGGCTACGCACTTCTTCTCGAAGACGCGCTGGAGCCGGACTCTGATGGTCCCGCGCCCTTACCCGCTGGGCTAGGTCACTTCTCCAACAGGAAGTTGCCTACTACCAGGGCATCAATGCCCGAGGAGTAGAAGCTTCTTACGGCGTCTCTCGGGGTGCAGACCAGAGGGTCCCCGAAGAGGTTGAAGGACGTGTTGTAGAGGACCGGCAAGCCGGTCTTCCGGCCCCACGCCAACAGTAACTTGTGGAAGAGCGGATTCTCCTGCGCATCCACCGTGTGGACGCGCACCAGACCGTCGCCCAACACCGCGCTCTCGAAGGTTTTGCGATGGCCGTCGCGGACCTTGCCCACGGTGGCCAGGAAGCGCGCGTTGCGTCCGACATCGAAGTACTCCGAAGCCAGTTCGACCGGCACCGAGGCCGCAAACTTGCGGAA
Organism: uncultured Paludibaculum sp.; assembly: GCF_963665245.1. Taxonomy (NCBI): domain Bacteria; kingdom Pseudomonadati; phylum Acidobacteriota; class Terriglobia; order Bryobacterales; family Bryobacteraceae; genus Paludibaculum; species uncultured Paludibaculum sp. Next base: position 610,118 of record NZ_OY762269.1, on the reverse strand, counting down.
CGGCTCGCGGTGCTTGATGAAGACGTTCAGATTCTCGGTCGAGTAGGGATTCAGCGGCGAGGCGAGGATGGAGCGCTGGCCCAGGGCTCGCGGCCCAAACTCCATGCGGCCCTGCATCCAGGCGACGATCTTGTCGGCGGCCAATTGCGACACGGCGGCGTCGAGCACTTCGTCGGTGGTGAGCAGGTAACGGAAACCGAGTTTACAGTTCTCGATGACCTTCTTGATCTCTTCGGACGTGTAGCAGGGTCCGAGAGCCAGGGTCGTCATGGGCGACCGCTGGTCGCGGCCATGGACGGAGTGCCAGGCGTGATAAGCGGCTCCGATGGCCGTGCCGCTGTTGCCGGCGGCGGGCTGCACGAAGACGTTCTTCCAGTGTCCGCTACGTTCGAGGGCAGCGACCAGCAAAGCGTTCAGGGCGAGGCCGCCGGCCAGGCAGAGGTTCTCGCCTTCGCCGGCCATTTCGACGACCAGGCGTTCGATGGCGGCCTGTAAACCCGCCGCGATGCGGGGCTTCATGTCTGCCGGGATTTCGGCACCGTCGTCCAGTCCCAGCGCCATGTAAAATCGCGCGCTGAAGCCGCCGCCGTTCATCCGATCGTTGTCGAACCACGACCGGTCGACGCGCAGACCGACTCCGTCCTGCACGAGGATGCCGCGGAAGAGGGCGGCCAGATCAGGCGTCCCAGCGGTGGAAAGCCACTGGACCTTATGTTCGTCGGCGTCGGGCTGGAAGCCGAGCAGATGAGTCACGCGGCTATAAAGATCACCGAGCGAGTCAGGATATGAGATCTCTTTCTCAAGGTGGAGCTGGTTGCCGGCGGCGCGCCAGCGAGAGCCGCAGCGAAAATCGCCGGAACGGTCGAGCGTCAGCACGCTGGCGTACTCGAACGGAGAAGCGTAATAGGCCGAGGCGGCGTGCGCCTGGTGATGTTCCACCGTGACGATGCGCGCGCTCGGAAATGCCTCCCGCAGTTCCAGGTGCAGGTGATGGCGGCCGTTGTTCTCGCCAAAGGGGCGAGCCAGCGCGACCGTTTGCACGTCAGAGGGCTCGACTCCAGCGAGATGGAGAGCCGTCAGAGCTGAATGAAATGGAATTCCACTTCGCGGGCCGTGGGGAGCGACCTTTGGCTCCTCAATAGCGGCCACCAATTCGCCGTCCACGAGGACAGCACATGCGGCGTCCTTAAGGATGCCCCCGATTCCCAGGATGATCATCTTGTCGAAGCCTTCCGTCTTCCTGTCTATGCGCCCTTCGCTTTCTGGGCTTTCTCGATCTTGGCCCACGTGTCGCGCAGTCCGACGGTCCGGTTGAACACAAGTCCGCCTGGTTTGGTGTCAGGATCGACACAGAAGTAGCCGAGGCGCTCGAACTGGTAGCGGTTCCCCGGTGCGGCGCCGGACAGACTGGGCTCAAGTTTGCAGTCCGTGATGGCATCGAGGGAGTTGGGATTGAGATTGTCCATCCAATCCTTGCCCTCGGCGACGTCGTTGGGGTCTTCCTTGCTGAACAGGTTGCCGTACATCCGCACCTCGGCGCTGATGGCGTGCGGAGCGGACACCCAGTGAATGGTGGACTTCACCTTGCGCCCGTCCGGCGTGTTGCCGCCACGGGTTGCAGGGTCATATGTGCAGTGAACTTCCACCACTTCTCCGGCTTGGTTCTTTAAGACGCTCGTACACGTGATTAGATAGGCGTAACGTAGACGGACTTCCTTGCCTGGCGAGAGGCGGTAGTAGCCTTTGGGGGGCACTTCGCGGAAGTCATCCTGCTCGATGTAAATTTCCTGGGAGAAGGGGACCTTGCGGGAGCCCATGGATTCGTCTTCAGGGTTGTTGACGGCGTCCATCTCCTCGACCTGGCCTTCGGGGTAGTTGTCGATGATGACCTTGACCGGCTTCAGCACGGCCATGACGCGGGCGGCACGCTTGTTCAGGTCCTCACGAACGGCGTGCTCCAGCAGGCCGAGTTCGATAGTGCCATTCGTCTTGGACACACCGATGCGGGAGCAGAAGGTGCGCATGGCTTCCGGAGTGTAGCCGCGGCGACGGATGCCGCTGAGGGTGGGCATGCGCGGATCGTCCCAGCCGGAGACGACCTTGTTCTGCACGAGGGCGAGCAGCTTGCGCTTGCTGAGCAGAGTGTAGGTGAGGTTCAGACGATCGAACTCAATCTGTTGCGGCGGGAAGATGCCCAGGCTCTCGATGTACCAGTCGTAGAGCGGGCGGTGGTCTTCGAACTCCAGAGTGCAGATGGAGTGGGTGATCTTCTCGATGGAGTCCGACTGGCCGTGGGTGAAGTCGTACATCGGGTAGATGCACCACTTGCCGCCGGTGCGGTGGTGATCGGCGTGGAGGATCCGGTACATGACCGGGTCACGCATATTGAGGTTGGGCGAGGTCATGTCGATCTTGGAGCGGAGCGTGCGGGTTCCATCGGGAAACTCGCCTTTGCCCATGCGCTCGAAGAGATCGAGGTTCTCGTCGATGGAGCGATTGCGATAGGGGCTCTCGGTGCCGGGTTCGGAGAGGGTGCCGCGATACTTGCGAACCTCGTCGGCGGTGAGGTCGCAGACATAGGCCTTGCCGGCCTTGATGAGCTGGATGGCCCAGGCGTGGAGCTGGTCGAAGTAGTCGGAGGCGTAGTAAATGGCCGCCGGCTCGAAGCCCATCCAATGAACGTCCTCAATGATGGAGTCGACGTATTCCACCTCTTCCTTGCAGGGGTTGGTGTCGTCGAAGCGCAGGTTGCACTTGCCGTTGAACTCGGCGGCGAGACCGAAGTTGAGGCAGATGGACTTGGCGTGGCCGATGTGGAGGTAGCCGTTGGGCTCAGGGGGAAAGCGCGTTTGGACACGGCCGTCGTGCTTGCCGGAGGCGATGTCCTTCAAGATGATGTCGCGAATAAAGTTGGACGGGCGCGGCTGCGCTTCAGAGGCGCCTTCGTTCCCGTTCACCGGTGTATTCCCTGCTGAGTCGTCGTTGGTCATGGTGCTTGTCGTGATTCCTTGTTACTTCAACTTGAGTATGGCCTGATGGATGCGCTTGAGGCAGGTTTCGCGGCCCAGCACTTCGAGGGTTTCGAAGAGGGGCGGGGCGACCTTGCGGCCGCAGACGGCGACGCGAATGGGTTGGAACATCTGACCGGCCTTGACGCCGAGCGCGGCGGCCTGGGCGCGGAGGACGGAGTCGAGCCCATCGTGGGTGAATTCGGCGGTTTCGAGAGCGGGGACCGCGGCTTCGAGGACGCGGGCGGCCATGGCGGCATCGCCCTTCTGGGGGATGAGTTCGGCGGGGTCGTAGGGCGCGAGTTCGTCGATGAAGAAGAAGTCGGCCGCACCGACGGCGTCGTTCAGGGTCTTGATGCGCTCCTGGATGAGGGGCGTGATCCTGAGGAGTTTGGCCTCGTCGAACTGGTAGCCGGCGGCGGTGAAAACGGGCGCAAGGGCGGAGGCCAGATCGGGCACGCTGAGGGCGTAAATGTGCTGAGCGTTGAGCCAGAGCGCCTTGGGGTCGATGGGATCCTCTTCGCTGAAATTGACGACCGCGTTGGCGCGATTGACGCCCTCGAAGGAGAAGGCCTCCACGAGTTCGTCGCGGGACATCTTCTCGCGGTTGTCCTTGGGATTCCAGCCGAGCAGGCAGAGGAAGTTGATGTAGCTGTGGGGCAGGAAGCCGGCGTCGCGATAGGTGGTGACGGAGACCACGGGGCCGTGCTTGCGCTTGGAGAGTTTGGCTCCATCCGGGGCGGTAAGCAGCGGCAGGTGGGCGAAGCGGGGCGGTTCGACCCCGAGGGCTTCAAAGATGAGGATGTGCTTGAAAGTATTGGACAGGTGGTCCTGTCCTCGGACGATGTGGCTGATGCGGAGGTCGGCGTCGTCGACGCAGGAGGCGTGATGGTAAGTGACGCCGCCGTTGGAGCGGAGGAGGGCGAAGTCCTCGATGTCGGCGGTGGACTTGGACTGATCGCCGTAGACCAGATCTGTGAACTCGACGGTGCGCTCGGGGTCGCGGGGCACGCGGAAGCGGAGGACGAAGGGTTCACCGGCGGCGGCGCGGCGATCGGACTCCTCGCGGGAGAGGTCGCGCATGCCGGGATTGCAGAGCCAGGCGGCCTTGGCTTCGCCGGGGTTGTCGTCAGCCGCAGCGTTCATGGGCGTGAAGTCGCGGTAGGCCAAGTCCTTGTCGAATATGGCCCAAGCGGCCTTGGCGTAGAGTTCGCCGCGTTCGCTTTGGCGGTAGAATTCGTCCCAGCCGAGGCCGAGCCAGTTGAGGCCGTCGAAGATGGAGTCGAGGGAGGCCTGGGTGTTGCGCTCGACGTCGGTGTCGTCGATGCGCAGGATCATCGTGCCCTTCTGTTTGCGGGCGAAGAGCCAATTGAAAATAAAAGTTCGGGCGCTACCGATGTGGAGGTACCCGGTGGGTGAAGGGGCGAATCGGACTCGGACCATTAAGTTACTAGTATAGGGCGTCTGGCGTGTAGGCCGCTGATTTTGGGACGTTCCGGCGGGGTCGGTTGGGTTTGATTGCTCCGGCTGAGTGGATTGGGGTCTGGGCGTGGAGCCCGTCGGTGACCCTCCGGGACTGGACGGGGGTGGGGTTTGGGCGGAGGGCGGGGGTTGGGGCTCGGACGGCATTGGGTTTGATTGCTCCGGCTGAGTGGATTGAGGCTTGGCCGTGTAGCCCGTCGGTGACCCTCCGGGACTGGACGGGGGTGGGGCTTGGGCGTGGGGTCGTGGTTGGGACTCGGGCGGCGTTGGCTTTGTTCGCTCCGGCTGAGTGGATTGCGGCTTGGCCGTGTAGCCCGTCGATGACTCTCCGGGACTGGACGGGGGCGGGGTTTGGGCGCGGGGTGGTGGTTGGGACTCGGGCGGCATTGGGTTTGATTGCTCCGGCTGAGTGGATTGAGGCTTGGGCGCGGAGCCCGTCGATGACTCTCCGGGACTGGATGGGGGCGGGGTTTGGCTGCGGGGTGGGGTTTGGGACTCGGGCGGCGTTGGGTTTGATTGCTCCGGCTGAGTGGATTGAGGCTTGGGCGCGGAGCCCGTCGATGACTCTCCGGGACTGGACGGGGGCGGGGTTTGGGCGCGGGGTGGTGGTTGGGTCTCGGACTGCGTTGGCTTTGTTCGCTCCAGCTGAGTGGATTCGGGTTTGGCCGTGTAGCCCGTCGGTGACCCTCCGGGACTGGATGGGGGCGGGGTTTGGCTGCGGGGCGAGGTTTGGGACTCGGGCGGCGTTGGCTTTGATTGCTCCGGCTGAGTGGATTCGGGCTTGGCCGTGCAGCCCGTCGGTGACCCTCCGGGACTGGGTGGGTGTGGGGGCGGGGACGGGGTTTGGCCCTTTTGTCCGTCGATTACTCTCTGGAGACCACCTTGGGGTTGCACCCGCGATGGCTTTGATTGCTCGCGCGGAGTGGATTGCCGGGTTGGATTCGACGCGGTGCTCTCCTGTTTCGCCTTCTGCTTTAGGAAGCGAAGGCTGAGACCGGGTACGGTGGGTGGGCGGATGGCCTTCACGGCTTGTGGTGCCGGGACCGGGCGGACAGGGCGGCACGCGCCTCGGGCTCTCAGAAGGAGTTGGAGGCCCGTTGGAGGAGGAGCGGAGTTCGGATGGCCGGCGGGTGGAACCGGTCCTTCGAAGCCGGTGGCCATCGTGAGGGCTGAACCTGTGTGGGCTGTGAGGGAGATCGGCCGGGCGGAGCCGGCCGCGGATGCGAACAGGGCTTGGGTCTTGGCGGGGACGGCCTCCTGGTGGGCCTCGTCTCCTATGAGATAAGGGAAGGCCGACTTCTGGACGGCACGGATCCGGACGCAGATCCAGGCGTGGTACCGGCCCAGGGCCTGGACGACCTCGGAGTGGTTCTCGCGGATCCAGAGCGAGGCGTGGGGGATGACTCCGTTGTTGACGCTGAGGGCTTCGGCCCAGAGCTTGCCCTCCAATTGGAGGAGGCGACGCTCGTGGCCCCGGAGCATCAGGCGGTGGACGAAGAGGGCCCGGAAACGCGGGTCGGTGATGTCCGCGGTCTCCTCCAACGCCCGGCGGTAGAGGCGCGGCTCGACATCGTCGGGCAGGTGGTGGAGGCTGGCATAGAGGTTGTGCCGGCTGGCGTTCCGCGAGACGCGGAGCTTGCCTTCGGCGGTGCGAGGGCCCGTCGACTTCTGGGCGTTGGCGCGATTGGCGGCGAGGCGGCGCTCGGAGATGGGTGGTTTCGTCATGGCGATGGTTCCCGGCGCTGGGCATCAGCGGGGTTTGCTCCTGAGGGCTTGGAGGGCGGCGATGTCGGCGCGGCTGCGGCGCCAGGCGCGCGACTCGAAGTCCTGGCCGGCGCGGACACAGGCAGTATCGCGGGGGCTCATGTCGCGGAAGGCGACGTAGGTGCGGTAGGCGGGATCGGCATTGGGGCACTCCTTTTTGACGGCTTCCCAGTCGCGCTCGATGGCTGCGGACAGGGCGGTGGTTTCGAGGAGCGAGTAGCGGGCCTTGCGCCAGAGCTCCTCCGCGATGGAGTCGGCCATGTGCTGCTCGAAGCGGTTGGCCGGTGTGAAGTGTTGGTGGACGTCATCCCGCAATCCTGAGAAGAGGGACTGGTCCTCGATGCAGGTGATGAGGCTGGCCGAGTCGTCTCCTAGAATGAGATCGTTTTCGGCGCCGGTGGTTTTCAGAAAGTGGCGCGACGGTACGAAGTCGTCCGTAGTCTGTTTGAAAATCTCCATAGTTATGCTCCTTGGGCAATGTTGTACTGGAGTGGACCAAGCGTTTTTGGAGATTCGGGCTGTAAAGTATTGATCCGAAAGCGAAGATATATTTTGAGCGCGAGTCACTAAGAAAGCTTCATGTGGCAAAACGGGAGAGTTGTGAGGTGAAGACGAGCTGGTTTCAGAGGCTGACAGCGGCTGGTGGCGAGAGGCTTACCAAGGAAGGGACACACGCACCCGTCCCAATGGTGTCTTCCGCGAGCTGAATGCCGACTCCTTTGTATTTTTTGTCGGATATGGCGCAGGGTTCGGCCCGTGAGGTGGGTTGGAACGATCACTCCGTGAACGGCAGGCCGTAATGGTTCGGGAGGAGCGAGAGAACTGAGCCGAAAGGACGGATATTCTGTGAGCGCTACGCAAACCCCATCTTGAAGGAGTCCTTCGCCTGCCCCACTGTGAAGTCATGCGCACGCGTGGACCCGAGGCATGGACGAAGTGGCGGGAGTTGGTCGCTGAGCAAGAGCGGAGCGGTCAAAGTGTGGCGGCGTTCTGCCGGGCACGTGGGCTATCTCCAACGCACTTCTTTGCCTGGAAGAAACGTCTGATCCTGGCTGGCCCGCAACCCTTCGTCGAGGTCCACTTGGTGGACGCCGGCAGGGCGACTCAAGCGGCGGCTGGGCATGGACCGGCAATTGAGATTCGACTGCCCACCGGCCGGAGCCTGCTCGTCGAGCCAGGCTTCGATCCCAATCATCTGCGCGCCTTGTTGGCCGTGTTGGAGTCCCGCGTTTGACCGGTCTGCCGAGCTTGCGCACGCTCGACCGCGAGCAAAGCGCGCGCATCTGGCTCGCCGCCGAGGCCGCTGACATGCGCTGCGGTTTCGATCGTTTGGCCGAACGCGTGAAAGCCGTCATCGGGCAGGACCCCTTAAGTGGCCACCTGTTTGTGTTTCGCTCGCGCCGCGGCGACCGGCTAAAAATTCTTGTGTGGGATCGCGACGGCTTTGTTCTTTGGTATAAGCGGCTCGAGGCAGGCACTTTCAAACTGCCCCGCGTGGAAGCGGGCTCATCTTCGGTGGAACTGAGAGCCAGTGAACTGGCCATGGTTCTGGATGGAATCGATGTATCGCGGCTGAAACGGGTCGCCCGCTACGAGCGCGGCGCGCGCGTCGTCTGAATCACAAGAAAAGTCACTATTCGCGTAACGTTTAATAGGGAAATCGCATCTAATTATCCGTGGCCATTGGCAGCGGGAATTTGATCGACTTACCCGGGGACAGCGTAGCGCTGAAGGCGATGGTGCTCTCCCTGCTGACCGAGTGCGATCACCATGCCCAGCGCGCCGAACAGCAGGCACAACGTGCCGAACAGCAGACTCAGCGTGCCGATGAACAGACTCGCCGCGCTGAAGAACTCCGCGTGGAAATGCTCCGCCTTCAACTGGAATTGGAGCGTTATAAGAAGTGGTATTACGGTCCCCGAGCCGACCGGCTGCAATCAACTGGCGATCTGGCGCAGATGCTGTTCGACTTCGCCGCATCGATGGACCAGAAGCCGGTTCATCCGGATGACGTTCCTCCCGAGACGCCACAGGACTCGGAAGTGCGCCGCGTGCGGCGCCGCAAAGGCCGGCGCAATCTCGCTAACTTTGAGAATCTCCCGGCCACCACGCATGTCCACGAGCTGAGCGCGGAACAGCGAGCCTGCCCCTGCTGTGGAACCGAGCGCCAGGAGATCGGCGCCGACGAGAGCTGGCAGATCGAGTATCTGCCCGGTCACTTCGAACGCATCCACCACGTGCGCAAGAAGTACGCCTGTACGGCCTGCGAGAACAGCGGCGGCAAACCCAGTATCGAAACGGCGGCCAAGCCCGAGGCAGCAATTGACAAGGGGTTGGCCGGACCGGGCCTGCTGGCTTACATCGTGACCAGCAAGTTTTCCGATTACCTGCCGCTCTACCGGCTGGAAGACATCTTCGCGCGGCAGGGCTTCGAGATTTCGCGCGCCACCCAATCGGTATGGTGCGGCGATGTGGCAGACTTGGCCGAACCGCTGTACCAATTGATGGCGCAGCGAGTGCGGTCCTCGCATGTGGTGGCCACCGACGACACCATCATGCCGATGCTGAGCAAAGGCAAAACGGCGAACGCGCGGATGTGGATCTATGGTGAGCGCTACGCAAACCCCATCTTGAATGCGTGCTCCGTGTGCCCCACTGTGAAGTCATGCGCACACGCGGACCTGAGGCTTGGACGAAGTGGCGGGAGTTGGTCGCTGAGCAAGAGCGGAGCGGTCAAAGTGTGGCGGCGTTCTGCCGGGCACGTGGGCTATCTCCAACGCACTTCTTTGCCTGGAAGAAACGTCTGATCCTGGCTGGCCCGCAACCCTTCGTCGAGGTCCACTTGGTGGACGCCGGCAGGGCGACTCAAGCGGCGGCTGGGCATGGATCGGCGATTGAGATTCGACTGCCCACCGGCCGGAGCCTGCTCGTCGAGCCAGGCTTCGATCCCAATCATCTGCGCGCTTTGTTGGCCGTGTTGGAGTCCCGCGTTTGACCGGTCTGCCGAGCCTGCGCACGCTCGACCGCGAGCAAAGCGCGCGCATCTGGCTCGCCGCCGAGGCCGCTGACATGCGCTGCGGTTTCGACCGCTTGGCCGAACGCGTGAAAGCCGTCATCGGGCAGGACCCCTTAAGTGGTCACCTGTTTGTGTTTCGCTCGCGCCGCGGCGACCGGCTAAAAATTCTTGTGTGGGATCGCGACGGCTTTGTTCTTTGGTATAAGCGGCTCGAGGCAGGCACTTTCAAACTGCCCCGCGTGGAAGCGGGCTCATCTTCGGTGGAACTGAGAGCCAGTGAACTGGCCATGGTTCTGGATGGAATCGATGTATCGCGGCTGAAACGGGTCGCCCGCTACGAGCGCGGCGCGCGCGTCGTCTGAATCACAAGAAAAATCACTATTCGCGTAACGTTTAATATGGAAATCGCATCTAATTATCCGTGGCCATTGGCAGCGGGAATTTGATCGACTTACCCGGGGACAGCGCAGCGCTGAAGGCGATGGTGCTCTCCCTGCTGACCGAGTGCGATCACCATGCCCAGCGCGCCGAACAGCAGGCACAACGTGCCGAACAGCAGACTCAGCGTGCCGATGAACAGACTCGCCGCGCTGAAGAACTCCGCGTGGAAATGCTCCGCCTTCAACTGGAATTGGAGCGTTATAAGAAGTGGTATTACGGTCCCCGCGCCGACCGGCTGCAATCAACTGGCGATCTGGCGCAGATGCTGTTCGACTTCGCCGCATCGATGGACCAGAAGCCGGTTCATCCGGATGACGTTCCTCCCGAGACGCCACAGGACTCGGAAGTGCGCCGCGTGCGGCGCCGCAAAGGCCGGCGCAATCTCGCCAACTTTGAGAATCTCCCGG